>NZ_QEZI01000009.1:0-401 GCF_003993525.1 Xanthomonas sp. BRIP62411 | reverse complement strand
CCTGCGCACGCCGCTGGCGCGGCTGTCGTTTCGTCTGGATGGCCTGCAGCCACCGCTGCGCGACAAGGCGCTGGCCGATATCAACGAAATGAAGGCGATGATTTCCGCAGCGCTGGACTTCATCCAGAACGATCGTCATCGCGGCGAGCGCGCGCCGCTGGATCTGCGCTTGCTGGTGGAGAGCGTGGTGGACAACGCCACCGATATCGGCGCCGACGCCGAGCTGCTGCCCGGCCCGGATATCACCCTGGACGGCGACCCGCTGGCGTTGCGCCGCGCGGTCATGAATCTGCTCGAAAACGCGTTGAAGTACGGCAAGCGCGCCCGTCTGCAACTGCAGCGCGATGGCGAGGACGGCGTGTTGTGGATCGACGACGACGGCCCCGGCATCGACCCGACCC
>NZ_QEZI01000008.1:0-768558 GCF_003993525.1 Xanthomonas sp. BRIP62411 | reverse complement strand
CCCCAATCCCCATTCCCCAACCTCACCTGCCCCTACCGCACAGGTCCTAGAATCGCCACAACGTTTCCCCGGAGCAGCCAGATGATTCGCGAGATTATCCGCATGGGCGACAAACGCCTGCTGCGCGTGGCGCCACCGGTGACCAACCTGGGCAGCGCCGAGCTGCGCACGCTGGTGGCCGACATGTTCGAGACCATGGACGATGCGCGCGGCGTCGGCCTGGCCGCACCGCAGATCGCCGTGGATCTGCAGTAGATGGTGTTCGGCTTCGAAGCCAGCGATCGCTATCCCGAGGCGCCGGCAGTGCCGCGCACCGCATTGGCCGATGCACAGATCGAACCGCTGTCGGAGGAGATGGAAAACGGCTGGGAGGGATGCCTGTCCATTCCCGGCCTGCGTGCCGTCATTCCGCGCTATCGCGTCATTCGCTACCGCGGCTTCGCGCCGGACGGCAGCCCGATCGAACGCGAGGCCGAAGGCTTCCACGCCCGCGTTGTGCAGCACGAATACGACCATCTGGTCGGCCGCCTGTACCCCTCGCGGATCGAGAACTTCGCCACCTTCGGTTTCGAGGACGTGCTGTCCTACGACCTGTGATCGCACCGCGGCATCGCATGTGACAAGGGCGCCTTGCGGCGCCCTTGTCGTGCTTACTTGAGCGCCTTGAAGCGCAGACGCTTGGGACCGGCGTCATCGCCCATGCGGCGGCGCTTGTCTTCTTCGTACTCGCGGTAGTTGCCCTGGAAGAACTCCACGTGCGACTCGCCTTCGAACGACAGGATGTGCGTGGCGATGCGATCCAGGAACCAGCGATCATGCGAGATCACGAAGGTATTGCCCGGGAACTCCAGCAATGCATCTTCCAGCGCACGCAGCGTTTCGATGTCCAGGTCGTTGGACGGTTCGTCGAGCAGCAGCACGTTGCCGCCCTGCAGCAGCGTCTTGGCCATGTGCAGACGACCGCGCTCACCACCGGAGAGCGAGCCGACCATCTTCTGCTGGTCCTGGCCCTTGAAGTTGAAGCGGCCGATGTAGGCGCGCGACTGGATCTCCACGCCGTTGATGTTGAGGATGTCCAGGCCGCCTGCGATTTCCTGGAACACGTTGTGGTTGCCCTCCAGCGCATCGCGGCTCTGGTCCACGTACGACAGCTGCACGGTCGGGCCCATCACGATCTCGCCCGAATCGGGTTTTTCCTGGCCGGTGATCATCTTGAACAGGGTCGACTTACCGGCACCGTTGGGGCCGATGATGCCGACGATGGCGCCGGGCGGCACGATCATCGACAGGTTGTCGATCAGCAGGCGGTCGCCGAACTTCTTGGACACGTTCTTGAACTCCATCACCGAGTTGCCCAGGCGCTCGCCCGGCGGGATGAAGATTTCATTGGTTTCGTTGCGGCGCTGGTAATCCACCGACTGCAGCTCTTCCAGGCGGGCCAGACGCGCCTTGCCCTTGGTGCGCCCGCCCTTGGCATTCTGGCGCGACCATTCCAGTTCCTTCTGGATCGCCTTCTGGCGTGACTTTTCCTGGTTGTCTTCCTGCTTGAGGCGCTCGTCCTTCTGGGTCAGCCAGTCGGTGTAATTGCCCTTCCACGGAATGCCGCGGCCGCGGTCCAGCTCCAGGATCCACTCGGCGGCGTTGTCGAGGAAGTAGCGATCATGCGTGACCGCCACCACGGTGCCGGTGTAGCGCGCCAGGAACTGTTCCAGCCACTCCACCGACTCGGCGTCCAGGTGGTTGGTCGGTTCGTCCAGCAGCAGCATGTCCGGCTTCTGCAGCAGCAGGCGGCACAGCGCCACGCGGCGCTTTTCACCACCGGACAGCTTGCCGACGATGGCGTCCCACGGCGGCAGGCGCAGCGCATCGGCGGCCACGTCCAGCTGGTTCTCCAGGGTGTGCGCGTCACCGGCGGCCAGGATCGCCTCCAGGCGTTCCTGTTCCTTGGCCAGCGCGTCGAAATCGGCGCCTTCTTCGGCATAGGCCAGGTACACCGCATCCAGCGCGGCCTGTGCCTGCAGCACGTCGCCCACGCCTTCCTCGACCGCTTCGCGCACGGTGTGCTCGGGGTTGAGCTGCGGCTCCTGCGCCAGGTAGCCGACCTTGATGCCGGCCTGCGGACGGGCTTCGCCCTCGAAATCGGTATCCACGCCGGCCATGATCTTCAGCACCGTGGACTTGCCGGCGCCGTTCAGGCCCAGCAGGCCGATCTTGGCGCCCGGGAAAAAGCTCAGCGAGATGTCCTTGATGATCTGCCGCTTGGGCGGGACCACCTTGCTGACGCGGTTCATGGTGTAGATGTATTGCGACATGGGTGCTCCGTGGACGCAGGCAGCCCACCGGCCGGGGCCGGAGGCAGCGGAAAAGGGATTGCGCCGATTATACGGGCAAGCGGCCTGGCTCGCGGCGGCGATGCGGCAGCTAAACGGCAGCTTACCTGTCACCTGAATGGGCGTTTTCGTAATCGATTCCAGCAAGAATGCGTTAAGGCGGTTGGCGCCTTAATGAAATTGCGACATCGCAGACAGGAGCAATCCCATGAACCGCAAACGCATCGTGACTGTTGTGCTTTCCTCCATCTTGGCGCTGGGCTTCGCCGCACCGGCCGCATTTGCCGGGGATTGGGACCGCGACGACCGCCGTGGGCATGACCACGGCCACCGCGATCATCGCGGCGACTGGCGCAATGACCGCCGGGATGACCGCCGCGAATGGCGTGATGACCGTCGCGCAGACCGCCGCGAGTGGCGCCAGGACCGCCGTTACTACAGCAACGGCTACCGCGAGGGCTATCGCGACGCGCGCTATCAGGACCGTCGCTACGACCGCAATCGGGTCTATGTCTACGATCGCCCCAACTACTACCGCGCCGGTCCGCCGCCGCGCCCGTACTGGGCCCGCGGTCAGCGCTACCACGGCCCGGTCTACGTGATCAACGACTACGACCGCTATAACCTGCGCCGCCCGCCGTATGGCTACCGTTGGCAGCGCGACAACACCGGCAATCTGCTGCTTGTGGCCATTGCAACCGGTGTGATTGCCGACCTGGTGCTCAACAACTAAGTTCAGCAGTGGCCTGGCCGGCCTGACCTGGCAAGCGGGCAGGGCCTTACACGAGGGCGCACTCCGGTGCGCCCTCGTCGTTCAAGGGCCGGGCGCGCCAAGGCCCGCGTGGCCCGCGCCGGCGCCGCAATTGGTCACCTGTCCACGCGGGGGCTTACAATCGGCGCCCCTACTGGCAACAGCTGCCCCGGAGCTCTGCATGTTCTCGCGCGACGTCCGACTGGAAACCTACGACCCCGAACTGGCCCAGGCCATCGCTGCCGAAGCCGGCCGCCAGGAGGATCACGTCGAGCTGATCGCCAGCGAAAACTACTGCAGCCCGCTGGTGATGGAAGCCCAGGGCAGCCAGTTGACCAACAAGTACGCCGAAGGCTATCCGGGCAAGCGCTACTACGGCGGTTGCGAGTTCGTCGACATTGCCGAGCAGCTGGCGATCGAGCGCATCAAGCAGGTGTTCGGCGCCGACTATGCGAACGTGCAGCCGCACAGCGGCTCGCAGGCCAACCAGGCGGTGTATCTGGCGTTGCTGCAGCCGGGCGACACCATCCTGGGCATGAGCCTGGCCCACGGCGGTCACCTGACCCACGGCGCCAAGGTCAACGTCTCCGGCAAGCTGTTCAACGCGGTGCAGTACGGTGTCAACGAGCAGGGCCTGATCGATTACGACGAGGTCCAGCGCCTGGCCACCGAGCACACGCCGAAGATGGTCGTGGCCGGCTTCTCGGCGTATTCGCAGAAGATCGACTGGGCGCGCTTCCGCGCCATCGCCGACAGCGTCGGTGCGTATCTGTTCGTGGACATGGCGCACGTGGCCGGCCTGGTCGCCGCCGGTGTGTATCCGAGCCCGCTGGAGCATGCGCACGTGGTCACCTCGACCACCCACAAGACCCTGCGCGGCCCGCGTGGCGGCATCATCGTGGCCAAGGGCGCGAGTGAGGAGCTGCAGAAAAAGCTGCAGTCGATCGTGTTCCCCGGCATCCAGGGCGGTCCGCTGATGCACGTGATCGCGGCCAAGGCGGTGGCGTTCAAGGAGGCGCTGGAGCCGGACTTCAAGACCTACCAGCAGCAGGTGGTCAAGAACGCGCAGGCGATGGCCAACACGCTGATCGCGCGCGGCTACAAGATCGTGTCCGGCGGCACCGAGAATCACCTGATGCTGGTGGACATGATCGGCCGCGATGTTTCCGGCAAGGATGCAGAGGCCGCGCTTGGCAAGGCGCACATCACCGTCAACAAGAACTCGGTGCCCAACGACCCGCGCTCGCCGTTCGTCACCTCCGGCCTGCGCCTGGGCACCCCGGCGATCACCACCCGCGGCTACAAGGAGCAGGACAGCATCGACCTGGCCAACTGGATCGCCGACGTGCTCGACGCCCCCAGCGACGAAGCGGTGCTGGCCAAGGTCCGCGACGCGGTGACGGCGCAGTGCAAGAAGTATCCGGTGTATGGCTGAGATGGGAATGGGGAATAGGGAGACGAGAATGGTAAAAGCAACGCTGCGATAGCTGTGCCGTTCCAATTCCCTATTCCCCTCTCCCTATTCCCGGACGCCTGATGCACTGCCCCTTTTGCCAGCACAACGACACCCGCGTGATCGATTCGCGCGTGTCCGAAGACGGCACGACGATTCGTCGGCGCCGTGAGTGCGAGGCGTGCGGCGAGCGTTTCAGCACCCTGGAAACGATCGAACTCAAGCTGCCGACCGTGGTCAAGAGTGATGGCGGGCGCGAGGCGTTCGATGCGCGCAAGCTGCGCACCAGTTTCGACCGCGCGCTGCAAAAGCGCCCGGTGTCCGAAGAACAGATCGAAGCGGCGGTGCGCGCGGTGGTGCATCAGTTGCGCATGTCCGGCGAGCGCGAGGTCGGTTCGTTGCGGGTGGGCGAGTACGTGATGGTCGAGCTGCGCAAGCTCGATCATGTGGGCTATGTACGCTTTGCCTCGGTGTACCGCAGCTTCCAGGACGTTGCCGATTTTCGCGAGGAAATCGAAAAGCTCGAGCGCGAGCTGCCGGTCGGCATCGAGCAACTGCCGCTGCTGGAAGCGGCGCTGGAACGCGCCGGCAAGCCCGGCAAGCGGTGAGCGCGATGCGCATCGCCTGCGTGGCCGACACGCCGGAGCTGTTGCCCGCCCTCGCGCAGGCGCATCTGCAGGCCTTCGGCAGCCTGTTGCCGGACTGGAATTTCGATGAGGCCTTGCGCGAGTTGCGCAGCCACAGCCGCGACGGCGTGATCCCAACCACCTGGGTTGCGCTCGATCAGGCACAGTGGCTCGGGTCGGTCAGCCTGCTGGAAAACGACGATGCGCGTATCCGCCAGTGGTCGCCCTGGCTGGCGTCGCTGTACGTGCAGCCGCAGGCGCGCGGGCAGGGCATCGGCGAGGCGCTGGTGACGCACTGCGTGCAGGCCGCCGCGCGCATGGGCGTGCCGGCCTTATATCTGTATTGCCAGCCAGCACTGTCGCCTTACTACCAGCGGCTGGGCTGGCATACGCATGCAGAATTGCTGCTGGGGCCGATGCAGATCGTGGTGATGCAGATCGCGCCGGTGCTGCAGTGCGCGTGACAGCCGACGATCACCGCTGGATGGCCCAGGCATTGCGTCTGGCCGAGCGCGGTGCCTACACCACGCGCCCCAATCCAATGGTTGGCTGCGTGATCGTGCGCGATGGCGTGTGCGTGGGCGAAGGTTTTCATCAACGTGCCGGCGGCCCGCATGCGGAAGTGTTCGCGCTGCGCGCAGCCGGCGCGCTGGCGCGGGGCGCCACCGCGTACGTCACGCTGGAACCGTGCGCGCACTACGGACGCACGCCGCCCTGTGCCCTGGCCTTGATCGATGCCGGAGTGGCGCGTGTGGTCGCGGCGATGGCCGACCCGTTTCCGCAGGTCAACGGTGGCGGGTTCGCGTTGCTGCGCGAGGCCGGGATCGAGGTGCTCAGCGGGGTCCTGCAGGCACAGGCGCGCGCGCTCAACCGGGGCTTCCTGTCGCGGGTGGAGCGCGGGCGGCCGTGGCTGCGGGTCAAGCTCGGCGCCAGCCTGGATGGACGGACTGCGCTGGCCAGCGGTGAATCCAAGTGGATCACCGGCGCCGATGCACGCGCGGATGTGCAGCGCTGGCGCGCGCGTGCGGGTGCGATCCTCACCGGCGCCGGAACGGTGCTGGCCGACGACCCATCGATGACGGTGCGGTTGGGCGATGACACGCCGTTCGTACCGCCGCTGCGCGTGGTGCTCGACGCCGGGTTGCGGACGTTGGCATGCAACACCATTCGTCAGGGCGAGGCGCCCACGTTGTATCTGCATGGCGAGGATGTGGCCGCGCCGTCGCTGGACGATGCGCAGTTCATTGCGATGCCGTTGCATGCCGGCCGTTTCGAGCTGGGTGCCGTGTTGGCCCTGCTTGCCGAGCGCGGCATCAACGAGGTGCATGTGGAAGCCGGCGCAACAGTGAGCGGTGCGCTGCTGCAAGCCGGGCTGGTCGACGAATTGCTGGTCTACGTGGCGCCGGTACTGCTGGGCGATACCGCCAGGCCGCTGCTGGCCGGGCTAGACATCGAGACGATGGCACAGCGCGCTGCGTTGCAGCTGCTGGATGTGCGCCAGCTGGGGCAGGATCTGCGTCTGCGTTATGCGCCGGTTGTTGCCGGATGAGCACTGCACCGCTTGCCCGATGCCGCGCGGGCGTGTGGTTGCGCGCATGAAAAAGGCCCCGCATGCGGGGCCTTCGTGCATCTGTGACGCGCCGATCAGAAGCTTGCGCGCACGCCCACCTTGTACTGGTTGGCGTTGTCGACGAACTGCGCTTCGGCAACCAGGCCCCAGGTGCGGGTGAAGTTGACCTGGCCACCCAGGGTGCCGACGAACTCGCCTTCGTCCACGTCGCTGCCGTCGATGTAGCCGGCCTTGATCCAGGCTTCGGTGCGCGGCGAGGGCTTGCCGCGCAGGCCCAGGTTGGCAAAGCCCAGGGTGGTCGAGTCGGACGCGTTGTCGATCGAGCGACCGCGCAGGCGCAGGTCGGATTCGACCTTGGTGCGCAGCACGCTGATGTCGGCGGTGAACTCGACGCGCTCGGTCATTTCCTGGCGGTAGCCGATCCCCAGCGTGGCCTGCTGCAGGGTGCCGTCGATCACGAAGCCGCTGCCGAGGTTGTAATCCTTGGTGGCACGTTCGTAGCTGGCCAGCAGGTAGGCCGGCTGGGCAATCTGCCAGGAACCGCGGATGTAGCCACCGTCGATATCGTCGGACGCGTCGTTGACGTTGATTTCGGTCCGGTTCCAGCCGCCTTCGACGTAGGAATAGCTCAGGCCTTCGGCCGATGCGGCAAACGGTGCGGCGGCCAGCACGGCAGCCAGGATCAGGGTGTTACGCATTGGATGTCTCTCTCCGAATTGATGTCCGTGTCTCCGTCCCGTTGCGGGAGGGAAAAAGCGACGTCTCCCGTCGCGGTGGGTAAATTAACAGATCCTTCACAATCCTGGCTATGGGGGATTTCCTCACATGACGCAGTGTCCTGCCAGCCGTCGCTGATGCTCAGCCATCGCACCGATGGGCCCTGTTAGACTTTGCGCACCGGTTCGCCGGTACTCACGAACGTCTTCAGGGCGGGGTGCGATTCCCCACCGGCGGTAGGCATGCGCAAGCATGCGAGCCCGCGAGCGCTTGCGCATCGGAGTTGAGCGGATCCACGCGAAACCCGCTGCGCAAGGTCAGCAGATCCGGTGCGATGCCGGGGCCGACGGTATAGTCCGGATGAAAGAAGACGGCCAACGCGCAGCCTTGCGGCTGTGCGCGCGCCTGTTTGCCTTGTGGCGTTTTTCGCTCAACTCCTGCGAGAAACGACTATGTCCCTGCCTCACCCGTCGCGCTGCGTCGCGATCTTCCACCGCACTGCGTGCGCTCCGTTGTCGTCAACGACGGGGGCATGCTGATGTTTACCGGAATCATTGAAGGCGTCGGCCATCTGGCAGCGCGCCAGCCGCAAGGCGGCGATGTGCGTTTCACCTTCGCCACCGGCAACCTGCCATTCGACGCGGTGCAACTGGGCGAGAGCATCGCGGTCAACGGCGTGTGCCTGACCGTGATTGCGTTCGATGCCGGCAGCTTCCAGGCCGACGCCTCTACCGAAACCCTGTCGCTGACCACGTTGGGCAGCTTGCCGGAAGGCGCGCTGCTGAATCTGGAGCGTGCGATGCGCCCGACCGACCGCCTCGGCGGGCATCTGGTCAGCGGCCATGTCGATGGCCTGGGCCAGGTGCAGTCGGTGCATGGCGATGCACGGGCGCAGCGCTGGCGGTTTGCCGCCCCGTCGTCGGTATTGCGCTATGTCGCCAAAAAGGGCTCGATCTGCGTGGACGGAGTCAGCCTGACCGTCAACGAGGTGGACGAGGACGGCTTCGAGGTCGCGTTGATTCCGCACACGGTGGCCAACACCGCGTTTGCGCGGACGGCGGTCGGCGCGGCAGTGAATCTGGAGATCGATCTGGTGGCGCGCTACGTCGAACGCCTGCTCGGCACGCGGGGTGCGGCATGAATTTCGCACCCGTTCCGGAACTGATCGAGGAACTGCGCGCAGGCCGCATGGTGGTGATCGTCGATGACGAAGACCGCGAGAACGAAGGCGACCTGATCATGGCCGCCGAGCTGGTCAAGCCGTCGGACATCAATTTCATGGTGACCCACGCGCGCGGGCTGGTGTGCCTGTCGCTGACCCGCGAGCGCTGCGCGCAGCTGGGCCTGGCGCCGATGGTGCGCAACAACACCGCGCAGTTCCAGACCAACTTCACCGTCAGCATCGAGGCGGCCGAGGGCGTGACCACCGGCATCTCCGCCTACGACCGTGCGCACACGGTACGCACCGCGGTGCGGCCGGATGCCAGGCCGCAGGACCTGAGCCAGCCGGGGCATATCTTCCCGCTGATCTCCCAGCCCGGCGGGGTGCTGACCCGCGCCGGCCACACCGAAGCGGCCAGCGACCTGCCGATGCTGGCCGGGCTGGAACCGGCCGGCGTGCTGGTGGAAGTGCTCAACCCGGACGGCAGCATGGCGCGGCGCCCGCAGCTGGAAGTGTTCGCGCGCGAGCACGGGCTGAAGATGGGTTCGATCGCCGATCTGATCGCCTATCGCCTGGCCAACGAGCACACCGTCGAGCGTGTGGACGCGCGCGAGATCAGCACCGAATTCGGCCCGTTCACGCTGGTGACCTACCGCGACCGCATCGCGCACGACCTGCATTTTGCGCTGGTGCGCGGCACGCCCGATCCGGCCACCCCGACGCTGGTGCGCGTGCAGGTGGAAAACCCGCTGGCCGATCTGCTGCACTGGCAGCGCGATGACTTCGGCGTGGCGGCCACCGATGCGCTGCGTGCGATCGCCGCCGAAGGGCAGGGCGTGATGGTGGTGCTGTCGGCGCCGCGCGACAGCGAATCCCTGCTGGCGCGGCTGCGCCAGCAACCGGAAGCGGCCACCAACGCCAAGGACGTCAGCCAGTGGCGGCGTAATGGCGCAGGCGCGCAGATCCTGGCCGAGCTGGGCCTGGGCAAGCTGCGCGTGCTGGGCACGCCGCGCCGTCAGGTGGGCCTGGCCGGGTTCGGGCTGGAGGTGGTGGAGTACCTGGAATGCCATCCCGGCGAAGGCGTGCGTGCGGTGCCGGTCGCCGCGCTGCCCTGACGCAGGGCCGGCGGCCTGGAGTCGGCGCTCCGGTCGTTGCCACACGCGCCGCTGGAACCGTGTCGGTCGAGCGGTTCCTGCGGTGGTTGCGCAACGACCACGCTGGCCTGCGGTTGCGCCAGCCGGTGCTGCGCGCCCGCACACCGCCTGCTGCAGACATGGCCGGGCCTGCTTCGGCGCCCCGGCCGGCACCCATCGGCCGGGCCGGGCCCCGGCAGCTGTTAAACTTGCCGCCCCCTCGAGTTGCCGACCCGCATGACCCACTACGAAGGCGATCTCCGCCCCACTACCGCGCGCTTTGCGATCATCGCCAGCCGCTGGAATGCCCGCATCACCGACGCGCTGGTCACCGGTGCGCGCCAGAGCCTGGCCGGCAACGGCATCGGCGAGGACGCCATCGACGTGGTCCGCGTGCCGGGCGCCTGGGAAATTCCGATCGCGGCCAACCGCCTGGGACAATCCGGCCAGCATGCGGCGATCATCGCGCTGGGCTGCGTGATCCGCGGCGACACCCGCCACTACGAACACGTCGCCGACCTGTGCGCCGAAGGCCTGATGAGCGTGCAGTTGCAGACCGGCGTGCCGGTGCTCAACGGCGTGCTGGCGGTCGAGCGCGTGGAAGATGCCGAGGCGCGTGCCGGCGGCAGCCATGGCAACAAGGGCGAGGAATGCGCGCTTGCGGCATTGGAACTGGTCAATTTGATGGAGTTGTTGCCATGAGCAAGTCCGGTGGACATGCCCGCCACGTCCGTCGCGACGGCATCGATCCGGTGCTGCGTTCGCGCGCGCGCCGGCGCGCCTTGCAGGCGGTGTATGCCTGGCAGATTTCCGGCGGGTTCGCCAAGCAGGTGATCTCCCAGTTTGCGCACGAGCAGGCGCACGAAGTGGCCGATCTGGCCTATTTCGAAAACCTGGTCGAAGGCGTGCTGACCAACCGCGCCGAGCTGGATACCGCGCTGACCCCGTATCTGGATCGCGGCGTGGAAGAGGTCGACGCGATCGAACGTGCGGTGCTGCGCCTGGCGGCCTATGAACTGCTGTATCGCCAGGACGTGCCGTACCGCGTGGTCATCAACGAAGCGATCGAAACCGCCAAGCGCTTCGGCTCCGAGCACGGCCACACCTACGTCAACGGCGTGCTGGATCGCGCCTCGGTGGAGTGGCGCAAGGTGGAGTCGGGCACTGGCGGCGCCAGCAGCGCCTGAGGCGCCGCGGGAATGGGGAGTCGGGAATGGGGAATCGTAAGAGCACCGTTTCCGATATCTCCTGACGCGCTTTTGCGATTCCCGATTCCCTTCTCCCGATTCCCGTCCCCATGCCCGAATTCGATCTAATTGCCCGCTTGCGCGCGCGCATTGTGGCGCGTGCGGATGTGCCGTTGGGCATTGGCGACGATGCGGCGCTGCTGCAGCCGCCGCCGGGCGAGCAGCTGGCGATCACCGCCGATACGCTCAATGCGGGCGTGCATTTTCCGCACGAGACGCGCGCCGAGGATCTGGGCTGGAAGACGCTGGCGGTCAATCTGTCCGATCTGGCCGCGATGGGTGCGCAGCCGCGCTGGTGCACCTTGTCGCTGTCGTTGCCGCACGACGATGCCGACTGGGTCGATGCGTTCGCCGATGGCTTCTTTGCACTGGCCGACGCGCACGACATTGCGCTGGTCGGTGGCGACACCACACGCGGGCCGTTGTCGTGTGCGGTGACTGCGATCGGCAGCCTGCCGCCGGGTGCGGCGTTGCGTCGCGATGGGGCGCGTGTGGGCGACGATGTGTGGGTGACCGGTGCGCCGGGCGAGGCGGCCGCGGCCTTGTTGCTGTGGCAGGCCGGCCAGCTGGACGTGACCTGCGCGGCGGCCGATCCGGTGCACGAGCAGTGGCGCGGCCGCCTGCTGCGCCCGCAGCCGCGCGTGCAGGCCGGGCTGCGCCTGCGTGGGCTTGCGCATGCCTGTGTGGATGTCTCCGATGGGTTGCTGGCCGATCTGGGGCATCTGTGCGAACGCAGCGGCGTGGGCGCGCAGCTGGCGCTGACGGCGTTGCCGGCGATGCCGCGCAGCGCCGGGATCAGCGCGCTGCAGTGCATCGGCTGGCAACTCGGCGGCGGCGACGACTACGAGCTGTGCTTCACCGCCGCCGTGCAACACCGCGAGGCGGTGCTGCAGGCGATGGACTTCGCCGCAGTCGCGGTGACACGCATCGGCCGGGTCGTCGCCACGCCGGGCGTGGTGGTCCACGACGCCGACGGCAAGCCATGGCAGCCGCCGCAGCGCGGGTATCAGCACTTCGTGGGCTGAGCGGTTCGCGCGGGAGGCGTTGCGCGGGCCTGCTGCATTGCAGCCAACCTCTGCGGGTCGGGATCGGCATACGATGGCGCCGGCCGGCTTGCACTTCAGCACGTGTCACGATTGCGGCGCCTACGCTCCGCCTCCCGCCTCCCGCCTCCCGATTCCCGATTCCCGCCTCCCGATTCCCGATTCCCGATTCCCGATTCCCGATTCCCGGCCCTTGAGCCATACCGTACCGTCTGGTACGTTCGCGACGTTCTCCCCCGAACCACGGATGCATGGCAGCTGCCGCTGGGCCATCCCGGCCCGGCCTTGCGTGGGAGAGAACCATGAACAAGCCTTGGATCGGAGGCATCGCCGCACTGGCGTTGCTGGTGGCATCGGCGTCGGCAATGGCGGGCGCTTTCAGCAAGACCTATGAACGCATTCCCGGCTGGGATGGCGCGCCGATGGGCGCGCTGGTCCTGGTGCCGCAGGGGCAGGGCAGCGGGCCGTTTCCGCTGGTCGTGATGCCGGCCAGCTGGTCGTTGCCGAACCTGGAATACCTTGGCCGTGCGACCCAACTGGCCAGCGATGGCTACGTGGTCGTCAGCTATACCTCGCGCGGGTTCTGGGATTCGGCCGGGCAGATCGACATCGCCGGCGCCGACACGGTGGAAGACGTCAGCGCGGTGATCGACTGGGCGCTGGCGCATACGCCGGCCAACCCGAATGCGATCGGTGCATCGGGTATTTCCTACGGAGCCGGCATCAGCCTGTTGGCGGCCGGGCGCGATCCGCGCATCAAGGCCGTGGCTGCGCTCAGCGGCTGGGCGGATCTGGAAGCGTCGCTGTATTCCAATCGCACCGTCAGCCAGCAAGGCGTTGGACTCCTGGTCGGTGCCGGCGCGCTGACCGGACGGCCCGGCCCGGATCTGGCGCAGATCAGCACACGGGTTGCCGTTGGCGATTACGACGGCGCAGTGCAGGGCTTCCTGCCGCAGGCCGCGTCGCGCAGCCCGGCGAGCGAGGTGGCTGCGCTCAATGCGCGGGGCACCGCGGTGCTGCTGGGCAATGCCTTCAACGATGGCCTGTTTCCGCCGAATCAGACCATCGCGTTCTTCAACCAGCTGCGCGGGCCCAAGCAATTGCTGCTCAGCCAGGGCGATCACGCCACGGCGGAACTGCCGGGCGCGCTGGGCCTGCCCAACGAGGTCTACACGGCGGCCACGCGCTGGTTCGATCGTCATCTCAAGCAGGTGCGTAACGGGGTGGATGCAGAAGCGCCGGTGCGGCTGTCGCCGCGCGCAGGACAGTGGCTGGAGTACCCGGATTGGGCGTCGGTGCAGCAGGGCACCACGCGCCTGGGGCTATCCGCACCGGCCGGGTTGCTCAGCCCCACCGGCGGCTTGATCGGCGGTACCGCCAGCGGATGGCAATCGCGCATCGCCACCGATGTGCCGACCTTGGCCGACTCGGGCGTGGTGCTGGTCAGCGGTCTGTTGCAAGGCATCGGCGTGCCGATCACCACGTCGATTCCGTTGGTCAATCGCATCGGCGCGGCAGTGTGGGTGGGTGCGCCGTCAAGCACGGTACGCCGGCTGGCCGGCAGTCCCTCGCTGCGAGTGACCGTGGTGCCCAGTCAGTCGAAGGTGAGCCTGTTCGCGTATCTGTACCGCATGGATGCAGTGGGCATGGCGCAATTGGTCACGCATGCGCCGTATTCGCTGCGCGGGGCCACGCCGGGCCGCGCAGTGACGCTGGATTGGCCGCTGCAGGCGGCTGCTGCGGAGATTCCGGCAGGGCAGCGCCTGGTGCTGGTGATCGACACGCACGACGCACGTTATACCGATGCCAGCGATGGTGGCGGCACAGTGACGTTTACCTCGCCGGTGGCAACGCCTTCGGTATTGAATGTGCCGCTGCGGTAACGCTGCGCCGAGCTAATGGCGCGGTGAGTTGTCGGCCGCATACACCCGATCAGGTGTACGCGTGGATCAATCGCCCTTTATTGAATGCGTAACGGCAACCCACCCGGACACGACCGACCTGATCGGCGGGATGTCCTTTCCGGCGCCGGCAGTGTTGCAGAGCGTCAGGGCGGTTGCCTGGCTGCAGGGATCAGCGGTAGAGCAGTCGATCTGGCGCTTGGCTGCAGGGCCCTTGCCCGCCCACCATCGCAGGACACGCCGCAAGTACGTCCTTGTAGGCTCTTACGCGGCATCCATGCCGCGTAAGGTCCCGCGACGGTGGGCGGGCAAGGACCAGGCGGGATGGTCGGTACGCAAAGTTAAGAGCAGTGCCGGATGCGCCTTGTTCGATCGTGAAGCATCTGCACACCGCCGCATTACAGGCAGCTTTCAGATGAGCGCCGACCCACTGTCTGGTGCGGTGTCCTTGCCGGTTGCGGGACCGTGTGGCGGCATGGATGCCGCCACCGGGCCCCCATGGACGGGTTTACGGCGTGTCCCGCAAGCGGTGAGGGCGCCGCGCCTTCGACGCTGCGAGTTTGCTGCAGGGTCCTTGCCCGCCCACCATCGCAGGACACGCCGCAAGTACGTCCATGTAGGCTCCGGCGCGGCATCCATGCCGCTCAGGGTCCCGCGACGGTGAGCGGGCAAGGACCAGTCGAGATGGTCGATACGCAAAGTAAGAGCAGTGCTGGGTGCGCCTTGTTCAATCGTGAAGCATCGGCTCCACGTCTGATGCACACCGCACGAGAGACAGCTTTCAGATGAGCGCCGACCAACTGTCTGGTGCGGTGTCCTCGCCGGTTGCAGGACCGTGTGGCGGCATGGATGCCGCCACCGAGCCCCCAGGGACGGGTTCACGGCGTGTCCCGCAAGCGGTGAGGGCACCGCGCACTCGACGCACCAGGTCTTTTGATTGCATCTAAGAAGTGATGCCGCGACTCAAGCTGTCAGTTGCGTTTGTGTCGGTCCACGGCGTATCCCGCGAGCAGTGAGGGCGCCACCCTCGACCATGTTCTTTATGGCCACGAATGCATGCGGTCAAGCCGAGAATGTATGCGCTTCGGCCGCGAATGCCACTGCCAGTGCGCCCTTGCCGACGTTGACCATGCCGGTCAGGCTCATCACGCTTTCGAATAGGTCCACGTTGTGCGTCTGGCAGGCGTTCTGCAAGGCGGCGTAACCGGGAAGCGCGTGCAACTCGGCCAGTTCGCCGCCGTAGCCCACGCACACGGTCGGCGTCATCAAGCCCGCGCGGATCCTGCGCACGGCAAAGCCGAACAGCTTCTCTGCCGACGGCTCGAAGCCCTTCAGCTTGGCCACCGGCTCGGTGATGCCGCGGTAGGCGCGCAGCACCGGCTTGATATCCAGCGCGCTGCCGAGCGCGGCACCGATCAGGCCCACGCTGCGATCGCCCTTGCTGCGCGCACGCGCGCGCAGGTAGTAGAGATCGCGCGGAATCATGTAGCCATAGGTATGCTCGGCCAGTTGTTCGAGCCGGCTGCGGATTGCCGCCACGCCCTGACCCTGTTCGCGCAGGCGCACCGCTTCCACTGCCGTGATGCCCTGGCCGGCGAACAGGTTGAAAGTATCGATCACGCGCAGCGCGAATGGCGAGGTGTGGCCGGCGGCCTGCCGGATCGGCTTGTAATCGTTGAGGATCGCGAAGCTTGCCTGCATCGCGTTGTCGAAGATCTGGCTGCGCAGCTTGGAGATGGTCAGGCAGAACACATGGTCGTAGTCGATGACCAGCCGTTGCAGGAACAGGTCGCGAATCTGATTGACCGAAAATGGCGTGGTTTCCGCCTCGTGTCCGCGCTCGGCCACATGCGCCTGCAGAAAGCTCAGCGTCGCTTCCTCATCGCGGTGGTCGGCCAGCACCGCTTCGCCGATGCGTACGCTGATCGGCAACACGATGACGCTGTTGCGTTGAATAAAGTCTTGCGGCAAATCGCAGGCACTGTCCACCACGATTCCGATGCGCATCGTCGCCCTCTCCGGCTGTTGCGTTATCTGTGCTTGCGAACGCTATCGCAAAACAGGAGAGGCGAGTAGGGCTGACAGCTCGGTGCCGGTACGCCGAGGGCCGCGTGGTGGAAGCCTGACTGCCGACAGGCAAGCTCGACGCGTACGACGGGCCTGGAGCAAGCAGCCGCGGGGCGGCCAGAAGATGGACCACGCCTCATGTGGCTCTGCACCATTCGCGTGCACTGCGCCGTCATGCAGATGACCGATACATGTGGTGACGCTGCCATTTGCACTGCGAACTGCGGATCGGCGCACGCTTCGCCTGTCAGCTAGCGCCCGCTATCGCAGATGACGAGCGAGGCCTGCCGCAATTGCTATAGCTCCCGTCACAACCCCGCTGCTAGGGTCCAACGCAACCGCTGCAAGGCGGCTTCTCGACGCTGCCGCACCGGCATCGCCGCGCTGAACCCACACGGAGAGAGTCGACATGCAAAACAGCCAATCCAGCATCCCTACGCAGACCGTCACAAAGGCGCCGACCACACGGCGGCGCGCATCGCGCTGGTGGAAGGCTGCGCTCGCCGTAGGTCTGGTGGCCCTGGCGCCAGCGGCGCTGGCCGGTCCCTACAAGATCTTTGGCAACCACTACGCGTGGGTCAACAATTTCAATGATCCCAACAACATCATCCAGGGCACGTTCGGCACCGGCAGTACGCCGGAGCTGACCGTCACCTTCAACTTCGCCGACTACAACCTCTACGGCTACCCGGCGATCGTGCGTGGTTGGCATTACGACTGGAACCCGACCAGCGACACGCTGTTTCCGCGGCAGATTTCCTCATTGAGCAAGATCCCGCTCAAGTTCACCTACAGCGCGGGCGGCACCAATCTTGCGGGCGACTTTGCCTACGACATCTTCTTCCGCTGGGATACCGCCAAGGGCAACCCGCAGCTGGAAGTGATGATCTGGGGCGACCACAACTCCTGGCCGATCGGCACCCTGACTGCCAGCAATGTGATCACCGCGGGCGGGCGCACGTTCGACCTGTGGGAGGGCTTCAACTCCGGTGCCGGCTATTACGTCTACACCTTCATCCCGACCGGCACCGCCGGGCAGGCCACGCTCAAGACCAGCGGCAGTCTCAACGTGGACGCCAAGCCCTTCCTCAACTGGTTGCAGACCAACCGGTCCAAGGATGGGCGCTACAACAACAGCATGTACCTGCACGCAGTCGAAGCTGGTTTCGAAGTAGTCCGCGGCAACGGCTGGGCCAAGGTCAGCGCGACGCTGGATGCACAGTAAGCATGGCCCACTTCGGCCGCATGGCTGAGGGCGCGCAGCTGGTTTGATCACGGCGTGCAGCACACCACGCGCCGGTTCCCGCATCGCGTGCGCCGGCCTGGCATTCATCGAAGAAGCCGGCCGCGTGAGAACCAACCAGCTGGCAAGGTGCGCGGCGCATGCAGTATGCGTCGCGCTCCGGGTGAGGCCATGGTGACCGGTTCGCATGATTTCGCCTGCGCTCTGTTGTTCTGCAACGACATCGGCAAGGGCAATCCGCAGCTGGACGCGATGCGCCGGGGTGCCGGCAATGCGTCTGCGCCGGGCGCTCAATGGCCGCCACGGCACTGCGCTGTATCCGCAGCTTGCCAATGCCACGCCGTCTGATATCTACCGCGTACAACATGTGTCGCTGCAAGGCTGTGCCGGTCACGCTCCGTCTGCGATGCGGATGCACGCGGGAACACGCCGGGGCATTGCGATGCGGCAGCCGGGCACTGCACTCCTGTGGTTCAGCGCACTGCCGTTGTCGGCGCAGCGTCAGCGCAGGGCGTCGCGCGCCGAGGCGATGGCCGCCATCCACTGCTCGCGTTTGCCGAGCACGAAACGGTGCTCGCTACCCTCATGCAACTGCAGCGCCAGCGATGTCGGTGCCACCGGCAGCAGGCCGAACAGGCGCGTCCAGCGTGGTTGCATTGTTGCGATCTGGGTCAGGTGCACGGTCAGCGATCGGGTCTGTATGTTGTAGGGGTGCGGCTGGAAATGCAGCGCATCGGCGGTCAGGATCAGCCGCCCGCCGACGGCTTCCAGGCCGCGTTGCAGATTGGCCGGCGCCTGGCGCAACACGACGCGGTCGATCGAGCGCAAGCCGCCGCCTTGAAACAGCGAGGTCACTGTGACGCAGCGGCGGCACAGCGACGCCGTTGCTGCCGCTGCACAGACAGGACGCCGGTGCTGTCGATCAGTGCCGATGAGGAGAAGACAAACATGCGCTAGGCCCGAAGGAGTGCATCAATGCGGCATTTGCCGCCGGAAAGACGCGGCGACACGGCATGACGCCACATCGCCAATGTATGCCACGCCGCCGCCGACCAGATACATCAACAGATCGTGCACGGTGGCGGTGTTGCCGAGCGCGATGTAGGCCGCGCTGCCCGGGCGCAGCCCGAGCCGGTCGGCCAGGTGCATCGCCTGCAGCCCTTCGATCAGGCACCCGATCGCGACCGCCAGCACGCTCGCCCAGCGGGGCGATAACGCAAGCACGCCGCGCAACCCGCAATACACCAGGATCACCGCCAGCACATCGCCCAGGCTGCCGCGCACCCAGGGCCCACCAAGTGTGCCCGCGCCAATCGCCACTTCGATGACAAACACGGCGAGTGCGATCAGCAGGTAGACCCAGCGCACGCCCGGTGCCATGCGTGTCATTGTGCGAACAGCGCATTGCCAGGGCCGACATGATCGACCGCCGTGATCTGCGGCACGCGGTCGCCGGGCGGATTGCGGTGTTGCTCCCGGTCCGCATCGGAGGTCACCGCGAGGCTGGCGCCCACGTCCTGCACGGTGCTGCGGCTGGGCGAGGCGGGAACCGACGGGTCCTGCCAGTCGACCCGGCCCTGCTGGGCGAGGGCAGCGAGTGGCAGCAGCGTCAGCGATGACATCAGGATGCAGCACACACGCATGGGCAATCCTTATGCGGACGATGCCGCCGGCACGCTGCCGGCGGAGAGGGCATGCAGTGTGCCAGCCCGCGCGGCAACGGCGGCTGTCGCAATGTGGCGGTATCGCCCCGGCGGCGCGCGCAAACGCGCGCCGCCTGCGCTCACTTCAGATAGGCGCGCGGCAACGCGCCGGCCGGTTGCATGTAACGGTCGCGCAGCTCGGTCTGGCGTGAACGCATCGGCATGTCGCGACCGCCCAGCCAGACCTGCTCGGCATAGTGGGCGACATCCAGCGGGTCACCTTCCCACAGCACCAGGTCGGCCTGCTTGCCGACCGCGATGCTGCCGATGCGATCGGCCACGCCGAAGATTTCTGCCGGCACCCGGGTCAGGCCGGCCAGGCCCGCTTCCCACGGCAAGCCGTTGGCCACCGCATTGCCGGCCAGCTGGCGCTGTTTGCGTGCGTTGTGCGAGGCATCGCCGCTCTGGGCAAAGCTGACCTCCACGCCGGCCGCGCGCAGACGTGCGGCGTTTTCCAGCGTCGCGCCGATCTGGTCGAAGGTGGACGGCAGGTCCGCCAGCGCGTCCACCAGCACCGGGACGTTGGCCTGCGCCAGCTGCGGTGCGAGCTTCCAGGCCTCGGTGCCGCCGGCAATGGCGATGCGTACCTTTTCGCGCTGCGCCCAACGCAGCAGCTGGCGGATGTCGGCGGCGCGCTCCACCTGCACCACGATGCGGCCCTGCCCGGCCAGGTATTTGGCCAGCACGCTGCGGCCGACCGGGGTCAGCAACGCGTGCGGCGAATCGGCCGGCACGCGTCCGCGCGCTTCGGCCACCAGCTGGTCGAGCAGCATCCATTGCGCGGCACGCGAGCTGCCGGTCAGATCGGATGCCGCCGCACCGATGCGGATGAACAAGGCATGCGGGCCGACCGGGTCCGGGCTGCCGTCCAGCCGCACCACGCCGCCTTGCCCGGCGATGAAGGCACCGCTGGTGGTCGCGCCCAATGCAGTGAAGCCGATGCCTTCCACGCGCGCCACCGGAACCAGTACCGAGTCGGGGTTGTAGGCCAGGGTGACGTCGAATTCCGGGCGCATCGGCTGGTCGCTGAGTTTGACGCCGCTGTCCACGGTGCTGTCTTCGCCGGAGACTTCCTCGACGCCGATCTCGGTGATACCGCCGAACAAGGCCGGCGTCAGCGGGCGGCCCCTCGCCTCGACCACGCGGCCATCGGTGGGCACGGCCAGGTTGCGGCCGATCGCGCGGATCACCCCGCCCTGCACCAGCACATCGGTATCGCGCAGCGTGCCTTGTGCGGTGGCGGTATGCACGGTGGCGCCACGGATCAGCACCTGCTGGCCGAATGCGGGCAGTGCCAGCACTGCCAGGACCATTGCGGAGATCGCGCGCAGACGCGGGCGAACCAGGCTGGCGCGGCTCATCGTGCCACCTCCTGGCCGAGCATGAAGTCCGAGACCGGCTGCAGTGCGCGGTTGCGGCGGTCGTAGACCTGCGCGCCGTCGATATAGACCTGTTCGGCCAGCGCGTAGGAGCTGAAGGGGTTGCCGTTCCACACCACCACATCGCCCATCTTGCCCGGCTCCAGTGCGCCGGTCTGCTGCTCGATGCCCAGCGCCTTGGCCGCGTTGCTGGTGAGCCAGCGGATCGCACGTTCGGGCGGGATCTCCATGCCGCTGCGGCGCGCGTTGGCGAGCACCTTGGCCGCTTCCTGGTTCAGGCGCTGGATGCCTTCTTCCGAATCCGAATGCACGATGGCGCAGCTGTTGGCCGGGCGGTCGACCAGCGCGATGTTTTCCTGGATGCCGTCGAAGGCTTCCATCTTGAAGCCCCACCAGTCGGCCCACAGCGCGCCGCAGACGTTGTCCTGCGCCAGCCGGTCGGCCAGCTTGTAGGCTTCCACGCCGTGGTGGAAGGCGGCGATGTGGAAGCCGAATTCCTTGGACAGGTCCAGCATGGTCGCCATCTCGTCGGCGCGGTAGCAGTGGATATGCACGCGGATGTCGCCGTTGATCGCGCCGGCCAGCGTATCGAGCTTGAGATCGCGCTTGCCGCCGGCATCGCCGCTGCTGTCGTTGTCGCCGCCGCGGCTCCACCAGTGGCGCTTCTTTTCGGCCTTCTTCTTCGGTGCGTTCTTCTGCAGATACTCGGCCGCATCGATGAAGGCGGCGCGGTAGCCGGCCACGTTGCCCATGCGGGTGGCGGGGCCGCCCTTCTCGCCGTACACGCGCTTGGGGTTCTCGCCGCAGGCCATCTTCAGGCCCCAGGGCGCACCGGGAAACTTCATGCCCTGGTAGGTCGTGGAGGCCACGTTCTTGAGGGTGACGCCGCGCCCGCCGATCAGGTTGGCCGAGCCCGGCAGGACCTGCAGTGAGGTGACGCCGCCGGCCAGGGCGGTGCCGAAGCCGGGATCCTGCGGCCAGATCGAATGCTCGGCCCACACGTTCGGGGTGACCGGTGCGGTCATCTCGTTGCCATCGCTATGCGCACTGACGCCGGGGCTGGGATACACGCCCAGATGCGAGTGCACGTCGATGATGCCGGGGGTGACCCACTTGCCGGTGCCGTCGATGCGGTGCACATCGGCCGGCGCCTCCAGCCCGCGCCCGACCGCAGCCACCTTGCCGTCGCGCAGCAGTACGTCGGCGTCGTCCAGCCGCTGGCCGGTGCCGGTGAGCACCGTGGCGTGCTGGATCAGCACCGGACCGGACGCGAGCGCGTGGTAGGTGCTGGGATAGGGGTCTTGCACGAAACGCGATGCCGCAGACGCAGGCCCGCACAGCAGCGCCGCGCCAAGGGCGGCGAACAGGATGGAACGCATGGATTTCCCCGGTGTAACGAAAACGTCAGCCGCAAACCTAGCGGCCGAAGGCGTGCTTGCCAAGTGCTGCATTGCCGGTGGCGGCGGCCTCATCACATGCGCATGGGCATGCTATGCCGTATTCGTCAGGGGAAACGTCGATGATCGTCAAATCAGAACGCAACAAACAGGCCGATGTGGTGCTGGCTTTCTGGGAGCTGGCCGGCTCGGCCCGCTGGTTCACCCACAACGATGCGTTCGATGCCAACTTCCGCCAGCATTTCAGCGAACAGCACTTTGCGGCGGCGCGTGGCGAGTATGCGCACTGGATGGAACGCGCGGAGGATGCATTGGCCTTGCTGATCCTGCTCGACCAATTCCCGCGCAACGCGTTCCGCGGCAGCGCGCATGCCTACGCCACCGACGGCCTGGCGCTGTCCTGCGCGCGGCAGGCGCTCGCCAGCGGCTTCGATCAGCAGGTCTCGGCGCAGTTGCGGCTGTTTTTCTATCTGCCGTTCGAGCATGCCGAAGACCTGCAGGCGCAGGCGCGTTCGGTGCAGCTGATCACCGCGCTGGACGATGCAGAAACCACGCGCTGGGCGGTGGAGCACCAGCAGATCATCCAGCGCTTCGGACGCTTCCCGCATCGCAATGCGGTGCTGGGGCGTGAAACCACCGCCGACGAGCAGCGGTTTCTCGACGACGGTGGATTTGCCGGCTGAGGGACGGCGGTTGTGGCCTGCGCGCTTGCACGCCGCTGCGGCCTTTCCGCACTGCGCAGTTGCGTCTGGGCAGGCGGATCGGGTGCAGTGATCGATGCGGATCGATCGATGACTCACCTGCGCACGATGTCGGCCGTCGATCGACATCGTGCATCACGCCGTGACATCAATGGCTTGGCGCCGCCGATGCGCGGATGACTTGCACGAGGACGAGCAGCGTTTTTTGTGGATCCCGCCGGTCATGCAGCGCGATGGCAGATACCGATCCGGCATCGGCCATCGTGCTGCAGCTGATCAACAGCCGCCCATCAGGCCTTCCGAACGCCAGTTGGTGCCTTCGCCCAGCAGCAGATAGAAGCCATAGCTCTCGTAGCCGCTTTCCGACAGCACGAAGTCGAGCGTGCCGTTGCCGTCGATATCGCCGAACTGCAGCAGATGCGTGCGCAGTGGCAGGTCTTCACAATCGTCGCAGCCGCTGGCCGCGCTGCCCTTGCGGAACTGCCAGCGGCTGCCGTCGTGTTCGAAGATCGCAAGCACCACGAGGACGCCGGTCGGGTTGTCCGGGTTGCCGGTTCTGGTCGGGTGATTGGAGGTCAGCACGGCCACACGTCGCTGCGGCTGCCGGGTGTCGGTAAAGACCTGCAGCGCCGCCAGATCCTGCGCACGATCGGCAGTGAATGCCGTCAACGCCTGGGCCAGCGCCGCAGGCGTGACGCTCTTGCGCAGCTGCGCGGCCTCCCCGACCTGGCGCAACAGTTCGGTCTGTTCGGCAGCGGTGGCATTGCGGGTCGCGAAGCGCTTGCCGGGATTCAGATCCACCGTCGACAACAACGGCGAATTGGACAGCGTTGCGGTGCCCTTCAAACGCAGTTTTGCGGTGCCGCCGCACATGCTGTTGTCATCGACGGTCAGCGACGCAAGCTGCACGCTGCCGGTGGACACGCCCGCATCGAAGACCTGCAGCGGCTGGCTCAGCAGCGACCTGGGCATGCTGGACTCCTTCGCGACGCCGCGACCCAGCCACACCGGAACGTATTCCACCGGGTCTTCGGTCGGCTGGCTGTCGTAGGTCTGTACCAGCATGACCGCGCGCGCCGGTTCGGCGGCCTGTGCGGCCAGCGGCAACAGCGCGGCCAGTGCGAGAGCGGGCAGGCGGGTGTGCATTGCAGCAAGTCCTTGTGGGTGGCGATCCATGCAAAAACGGACGCTCCGTGGAGCGCCCGTTTCGGGGTATGCAACGTAGCAAACGCGGCTTAAGAAACTGGCGGGCGATTTCAGCCGGCTGCGGTCGGGCGTGGATGCCGTGCGGTGACCATCGTGCCTGCGGACTGCATGCAGCTGAAAGGCACCGGCCGTGCCCTCATGACGGTTCGCCGTCTGGCCTCAGTACTTGGCCACACCGTTGTCCACTTCGTCCGACCATGCGTCGATGCCGCCGGTGACGTTGTAGACGTTGCTGAAGCCCAGGCCACGGAAGTGCTCGGCCGCCTGCAGGCTGCGCCCGCCGCGGTGGCACAGGAACGCCAGCGGGGTGTCCTTGGGCAACTGCTCGATGGCGGCGCGCTCGTGCGCATCCAGCGTGCGGAACGGCGCGGCAACCGTGGCCAGGGCGCGTTCGTCGGCCGGGCGCACGTCCACCAGGGTCAGCGTACCGGCCTTCAGGCGGTCGTCGGCATCGCGCACCGACAGCTCCTGCACCGGCTTGGGTGCATTGGGATTGTCGATGGCCAGGCCACGACCACGGATGTCGTCCACCCAGTCGATGGTGATGCCGTCGGCGCGGCGGGCGCTGGCCAGGTCGAACTGCACGCGCAGGCCGTTGGACTCGGCAGCGATGGCGTTCGGGTTGGTCGGCGCCAGCTGGAAGTTGGGCTGGAAGTTGGCATCGATGGCCAGCGTCAGCGAGGCATCCGGCGCATCGGCCAGCGCGCCCTTGAGCATCTCGACCGCGGCCGGGGTGATGGTGATCCTGGGCGGAGTCCGGTCTGGCGCCTGCAGGCCGAGCATGCTGCTCAACTCGCCGCTGTCGGCCATCTGCAGGATGATGTCGCTGCCGCCGATCAACTCGCCGTCCACATACAGCTGCGGAATGGTCGGCCAGTCGCCATAGGCCTTGATGCCTTCGCGGATCTCCTGGTCGGCCAGCACGTTGACGTGGGCATAGTCGATGCCCAGGCCGTCCAGCACGCCGACCGCCTTGGCCGAAAAACCGCACTGCGGCATGCCGGGCTGGCCTTTCATGAAGAGCACCACGCGGCTGGATTGCAGCAGCGTATCGATGCGGGAACGCAGGGCGGGATCGAGGGACATGGCAGCACTTCGGTCAGATCGTGGAGTCCGGGCATTCTACGCCGCATGGCATCATGCGGCATGACCACGCTTCAAACGCTGTATCGCATCCCCTCGCACCCTTACCGCTGGGTCGGCCTGCTGGCCCTCTCGCAGGCAGCGGTGGCGCTGCTGTGGTGGCATCTGGGCTGGGTCTGGGGCGTGCCGGCGTTGCTGCTGTCGCATGCGGCGTTCGTGGTGCCGGTGTTCCTGCCGCGCGCGCGTCTGTACGCGCCGGTGCTGGCGCGCCTGCCGGGCCGCGCCCCGCAGGTATGGCTGACCATCGACGACGGCCCCTCCGACGACACCCCGGCGATCCTGGAGCTGCTGGACGCCTTCGATGCCAAGGCCACCTTCTTCGTGGTCGGCGCCCGCGCCGAGCAGCGGCCTGAACTGGTGCGCGAGATCGTGCGTCGCGGGCACGGCATCGGCAACCACAGCCATACCCATCCGCAGGCCTGGTTCTGGGCGCTGGGACCGCATCGCATGGCGCAGGAAATCGGCCAGGCGCAGCGCGTGCTGGCCACCATCACCGGGCAGGCGCCACGGCTGTACCGCTCGGTGGTGGGCATGACCAATCCCTTCGTCGCCTCGCCGCTGCGGGCGCATGGGCTGACCCGCGTGGCCTGGAGCGCGCGCGGCTTCGACGGGGTGCGTTGCGAGCCGGAGACCACCGTGGCCCGCATCGTGCGCGACCTGCGCCCCGGCGCCATCGTGCTGCTGCACGAGGGCGCCGCGCACGGACACAACCTCACCATCCTGCGCGGCGTACTGGAGGCGATGCACGCGCGCGGCCTGGCCGGGCGGCGTCCGGACTGAGGTCCTGCGGACCGCGTCGCGATGAGGTGACGCGGGCCCACGCAGGGATGATCCATCTTCCGTGTCTGCCGGACCTGCTCCGGTATGGCGCATCGTCTGTAGTGGCGGAGCCGCCCGGAGCCAGCGGCGTCGAAGCCCGGCGCTGATCCACGCACGTATTGACAGCGATTTAACGTGGATCGACCATGCGCCCCCCAGCCAGCAAACGGTGCGCGCCTTTCGAGGGCGCTGCCGACGCCAGCCTCAAGCCGTCATCGACGGCCATATCCGCTCTTGAGGCTGACCCCATGTCCCATCGCATCGTCTCTGCGCGCGCGTCCGTGCGTGCAGATCTCCCTTCGCCGCAGCTCCCGCTGGCGTCCTCCCTGCTGGCACTGGCCTGCGCATGGCCGTTGGCGGCTGCAGCGCAATCGAGCACGCGCGACCCGGTCGATCTGGACCGCCTGCAGATCCAGGCCCATCGCGGTGCCGCGACCGAAGGCACCGATTCCTACACTGCCGATGTCGCGCGTAGTTCGACCCGGCTGGAGCTTTCGCTGCGCGAGACGCCGCAGTCGGTGGTGGTGGTGACCCGCCAGCAGATCGTCGACCGCAACCTGCAATCGCTGCAGGACGTCACCGACACCGTCGCCGGCTTCAACTCGCCAACCTGGGACACCGAGCGCACCTACATCAACGCGCGCGGCTTTGAAGTGGACTACTACCGCATCGACGGCATTCCCACCGACTACACCGGCGATGTGCAGCAGAACATGGCGATCTACGACCGGGTGGAAATCGTCCGCGGCGCCAACGGCCTGACCTCCGGTGCGGGCAACCCGGCGGCATCGATCGACCTTGTGCGCAAGCATGCCGACAGCGACGTGCTCACCGGCCGCGTCGATCTGTCGGCAGGGCGCTGGGACCGCTATCGCGGCACGCTCGACCTGCAATCGCCCTTGAACGCCGCCGGCAACGTGCGTGGGCGGGTGGTGGCCAGCTATGAAGACAAGCAGTCGTTCCGCGATTACTACAGCAAGCAATCGTCGCTGTTCTACGGCATCGTCGATGCCGATTTCAGCGACGCCACCCGCGGCTATGCCGGCGTCAACAAGCAGCGCAATGACGGCCGCGGGACCACCTGGGGCGGCGTGCCGGCGTACTTCAGCGACGGCAGCCGCACCGACTTTGCACGCTCGGATTCGTTCACGCCGCGCTGGGCGCGCGGCGTGGCCGACACCACCAATGCCTTCGCCGGCCTGAGCCATCGCTTCGACAACGGTGCGCAGCTGCACGTGGAGTACTCGCATCAGCGTTTCGAAGCCGATTGGAAGTCGGTGCTGTTCGGCTACTTCGATTACCCGGACCGCGCTACCGGCCTGGGCCTTGCCACCAACTTTGGCGGGCGCTATCCCACACTCACTGCGCAGAACAGCCTGGATGCCTACCTCAGCGTGCCGCTGACCTGGTGGGGCCGCAACCACGAGCTGATCGCCGGTGCCACCTGGATGAACCGCAACGTGCGCAGCTGGTCCAACGAGCCCGAGCCGTCGCAGTCACTGACGGCCGAAAGCGTCTACGCCTGGACCGGCAGCATGGCGCAGCCGCAATGGACGCCGCTGGTGAAGGGCGAAGAACGCGATGTGCGCCAGGTGGCCGCCTACGCCGCCGGCCGTTTCAGCCTGACCGACGCGCTCACCGCCATCGTCGGCGCGCGCGTCACCGACTGGAAGAACACCGATCAACTGGTGCCGGCCAACACCTACGAGCGCCGTGGCCGCACCACGCCGTACGCCGGCCTGATCCTGGACGTGGACGACCACCATTCGCTCTATGCCAGCTATACCGGCATCTTCAAGCCGCAAAACAACCGCGATCGCGGCGGGCGCTATCTCGCCCCGCTGGAAGGCAACACCTACGAGGTCGGTGCCAAGGGCGAATACCTCGGCGGCCAGCTCAATGCGGCACTGGCGTTGTTCCGGATCGAGCAGGACAACCTGGCGGTGAACGATCCCGGGCAACTGGTGCCGGGCACCACCACTCAGGCCTTCCTCGCGGCGAAGGGCACGGTCAGCCAGGGCGTGGAGTTCCAGCTCGATGGGCAGCTGTCCGCGCAATGGCGGATTGCATTCGGCTTCGCCCAGTTCGATGCCAATGATGCCAGCGGCGTCGATGTCAATCCGACCAGCCCGCGTCGCGAGGCCACCCTGTTCACCAGCTGGCAGACCGGCCCGTGGCGCGTGGGCGGTGGCCTGAGCTGGCAGTCGGCCATCCACGACTTGATGTCCGCGCCACAGGGCGGCACGCAGCGGCTGAGCCAGGGCAGCGTGGTGCTGGCCAACGCAATGGCGCGCTACGACATCAATCAGGCATGGTCGGCGCAGCTCAACGTGCGCAACCTGTTCGACCGCACCTACTACGCCAACATCGTCTACCAGAGCCAGTTGATCTACGGCGACCCGCGCGATGTGGAGCTGACGCTCTCCTGGAAGTTCTGACCTTGCTCCAGACGACAGGCTTTGACGGTATCCATGCCGCTACCGAGCCTCCACGGACGGATGTACGGCGTGTCCCGCGAGCGGTGAGGGCACCGCGCACTCGGCGAGCCAGGCATTTGCCTGCATCCAAACGGCGCGGCAACTCGGTGACTTGGTTGTCTCGAAGTGATTGGTCATCGCGGATGGATCAGTTGTAGAGCGGATGATCTGCGGCTTCGCTGCACGGCCCTTGCCCGCCCACCGTCGCGGGACACGCTGCAAGTACGTCCTTGTAGGCTCTTACGCGGCATCCATGCCGCGTAAGGTCCCGCGACGGTGGGCGGGCAAGGACTTGTCGGGATGGTCGGTGTGCACAGCTTTCAACAAGGCAACCAGCGGATTCTCTGGGGTGGTGGTGCACCGCCCTCGAACAACGTGGCCCAGGATCATCCGCATGACGTCAACAGCGGCTGTCAACACGGCTGCGCGGCCGGTGCCCGTTGCGGCATGTGCTACGCGTACACCCCGGTTTCTGCGTGCCGTCCACATCCGTCCGGCGAACGCGCGTTACGTTTCATCAGCCGTTCTGAATCGAGCCAGGCACGTTGTGCACGGCCTCAACGCGGCTCGGCCACGATCAGCCAGTTGTTGAACGGGGTGTTGCCGTACAACGGCGCAAAGGTGGCACGCAGACCGGCGGCATCCAGCTGCGCCTGCAGGCTGTCGCGGGTGGGATAGCTGCGCGGCATGCGCTGCATCCAGCCGCTCAGATGCGCCAGCACGTCGGTCACGCGGCTGGTGCGGCCACGGCTGCTGGCATCGCCCAACGCGCTGCGGATCACCAGCTTCGCACCCGGCGTCAGCATCTGCGCCACGCTGCGCAGCAGGCTGGCCTGCATGTCGGCCTGCAGATACTGCAGCACATCCAGAATGGTCACGCTGCCGCGGTGTTGCGGCCAGGCCACACTCAGGTCGACCACGGCGAACTGCGTAGTGCCCAGTGCCGAGCGCTGCGCGATGTGTTGCGCGCGGCGGATCTTGGACGCGTCCACATCCACCCCGTGATACGCCAGTGCCTGGCCGTCGGCGCGCAACGCGTGCGCGAGCAGGCCCAGCCCGCAGCCCAGATCCAGCACCGGCGCAGTGGTGCTGCGCAATTCGGCCAGCACGCCCGGATACAGCGGATCGGTGCGCAACTTGGCCTGCGTGTAGTAGTAGTCGTAGCGATTGCCCAGCGGATGCGGCGGCAGAAATGCGCGCGCGATCGCCAGCGCCTGCGTGCTGCTCATGGGTTGGGTGGCGGTGCTGTGCAATGTCGTTCCTTGGCAGTGAGGCGTGTTGCGCGGCTAGCTTAGGGCATCGCGCGCTGCAGGCAGTGCCAATACGGTCCAGCGCGCATACATGGCGCCGGAGGGATGCAGGCCATCGTCGACCAGCATGTCGGCAGCAGCGCCGCCATCGCGGCTGGTGGCGGTGATGTCGACAAAGCGTACCGAGCGTGCGGTGCAACGTTCGGCGGCCACGCTGTTGAAGGCATCGATCTGGGCACCGATCAGCGCCGCGTCGCCGCCGTGCGCATGCGCAAACGGGGTCAGCCCCCAGTCCGGAATCGACAGCACGAACACGCGCGGCGCAATACCGCCGGCCAAGTCGATTGCACGCAGCAACAACGCATCGAACTGGCTGCGGTACTCGTCCAGCGAACGCCCGCGGTACTGATTGTTGACGCCGATCAGCAGGCTCACCAGATCGAACGGCCCCTGCGGCGCAGCGGCTTCCAGACCGGCCTGCAACTCGTCGGTGGTCCAGCCGGTGGTGGCGATGATCTGCGGCGGCGCCACATTCCAGCCGTAGGCACGCAAACCGTCCACCAGTTGCGCCGGCCAACGCTGACCGGGGGCAACCCCTTCGCCGATGGTGTAGGAATCGCCGAGCGCCAGATAGCGCAGCGGCGTGCCGGCCACCGCCATCACGCCACGCTGCGCGACTTGAGCGGCACCACCTTGGTCACCGCCTCGGCGCGACGTGCCAGGGCACGGTCGATGCGTGCGAACACATCGCGCATCACCGCCGCCTCCGGCATCAAGGTCACGCGGAAGTGGTGGCGGTAGGGCACGTTGAAGCTGGAACCCGGCACCACCAGCACGCCTTCCTCGTTCATCAGGTCGAGCGCGAACTCATGATCGTCGAAGTTGCGCGCGGCCGGCCCGACCACTGCCGGGAACGCATACAGCGCACCGGCCGGCGCCACCAGCGACAGGTGCTCGCTGGCCGCGCAGGCCTCGATCACCGCGCGGCGGGTTTCGTACAGGCGGCCGCCCGGCGCGCACAGCGCCGAGATGGTGTCCGGCCCGTTGACGGCCGCATCGATGGCGTACTGGCCCGGCACGTTGGCGCACAGCCGCAGCGCGCCGAGCAGGTCCATCGCGTTGCGCAGGTCGCTGATGCGCGACTGCTCGCCCGACAACAGCGCCCAGCCCACGCGCCAGCCGCAGGCGCGGTGCACCTTGCTCAGGCCGCTGAAGGTGATGCACGGGTGCGCACCGGCCAGTGGCGCCACCGGCACGAAGGCGGCGTCGTCGTAGAGCACCTGGTCGTAGATCTCATCGACCATCAGCAGCAGGTTGTGCTTGCTGGCGATGGCCACGATGCGCTCCAGCAACTCACGCGAATAACTGGCGCCGCTGGGATTGTTCGGATTGATCAGCACGATGGCGCGGGTGCGCGAGGACACCAGCGTCTCGATCTCCACCGGGTCCGGCTGGAAGCCGTTTTCCGGCGCGCAGCGGTAGTACACCGGACGGCCATCGTTGAGGATGGTGGCGGCCGACCACAGCGGATAGTCGGGCGAGGGCACCAGCACTTCGTCGCCGGGATTGAGCAGCGCGCGCAGCGACAGGTCGATCAGCTCGCTGACGCCGTTGCCGACGAAGATGCGCTCCGGATGCGCATCCGGATGCTGGCGCCGCGCATACGCGGTGGCGATCGCCTCGCGCGCCTCCGGCAGGCCTTGCTGATGGGTGTACGGATCGGTGCGGCCCATGTCGTCGGCGATCGCGCGCTGCAGATGCTCGGGCGCACGGAACCCGAACGCGCCTGGATTACCGATATTGAGCTTGATCAGCTTGCGGCCCTGCGCCTCCAGCTCCCGCGCTCGTCGCGCCAGCTCGCCCCGGATTTCGTAGCGGACTTCGGACAGACGCTCGCGGATGGCGAGCGGCTTTTGCGGGGCAGTGGACATGCGACGGGCCGGTTGTAGGCGTGAGGCTTGGCATGGTAGCGGAAATAGGACAGGCGGACATGCTTGCATCGGCAACGATGTCAAGGGGCGCTTCAGGGCCGGCGCAGGGCCGATTGCACAAGCCGCTGCGGCCAGCCAGCTAGAATCGCCCCATGAGCAACGCACCCCCCGATTACCCCACCCTCCAATCCATCGGCTGGCCCTGGCCTGGCCCTGCCGAAGACCCGGCCTGGCAGGCACTGTTCGCCGCGCATCCGCAGGCGCTGCCGGCGCGGGTGGTGGAACAGCACCGCACCGGCTATGTGGTGGCCGATACGCCGGAGGCCAGCCTCAAGGCCGAGTCGTTGCCGGAGTGGCAGCGGCCGCGGTTTCCCAGCCATGAGCGGGCGTCGGTAGGCGATTGGGTGCTGATGGAGGGCAAGCGCATCGTGGCCTTGCTGCCGCGGCGCACCTCGATCAAGCGCGGTGCGGCCGGCGAGCATTACCACCAGCAGGTGATCGCGGCCAACATCGATACGGTGTTCATCGTGTGCGGGCTGGATGCGGACTTCAATCCGCGCCGCATCGAACGCTATCTGCTGCTGGTCGGCGGCGGCGGTGCCGAGCCGGTGGTGGTGCTGACCAAGGCCGACCAGACCGAGTACGCCGAGGATGCGCTGTCGGTGCTGGAAGAGCTGGAGGCGCAGAACATCCCGTTGCGCGCGGTCAATGCCAAGGATCCCGAGAGCGTGGCGGCACTGCGGCCGTGGCTGGGCGATGGCCGTACCGCGGTGCTGGTGGGCTCGTCGGGCGCGGGCAAGTCGACGCTAACCAATACCCTGCTCGGGTCGCAGAAGATGAAGACCAATGCGGTGCGCGAGAACGATTCGCGCGGCCGGCATACCACCACCCATCGCGCCTTGATTCCGTTGCCGTCCGGTGCCTGCCTGATCGATACGCCCGGCATGCGCGAGCTCAAGCCCACTGGCGAAGAAGATCTGGCCGAGGGCGGCTTCTCCGATGTGGAGGCGCTGGCGGCGCAGTGCCGTTTCAACGATTGCGCGCATATCGCCGAGCCCGGTTGTGCGGTGCGTGCGGCGATCGAGGCCGATACGCTGGATCCGGAACGGGTGGCCAACTACATGAAGCTGCGCGTGGAAGTGGCCGCTGCGGCCGAAAAGCTCGCCACGCGCCTGGCACAGAACAACCGGGGCAAGGGATCGGGCCGGCGGCCCGCCAGCGTCGATCGCACCGGGCGACGCTGAGCATGCCATCGCGCAAGGGCCCGCCGGACATCGTCCACCATGCGGCGCTGGATGCGCGCCTGGTCAAGGCCGTGCGTGGCGTGCGCCTGCTCGCCCTGGCGAGCTGGCCGCGCTCGCTGCAGGAGCCGTTCCTGCAGAGCGTGGCGCGCGGGCAACCGGAGCTGCCGCAGGTGGAGTACCCGGCGCTGGACTTTGGCGACACCCGGCGCGAACTGTCCGCGATCGCCAGGGCGGCCGACCCGCACCATCCGATCGGCGCCTACCTGATCGATTCGACCCATAGCTGGGATCTGGCTGCCGGCCTGCTGGAGTCGCTGGGCACTTCCGCAGTCAGCGATTACTCGGCGCAGCTGTTCGGCGTGCCCGACGACCCGATGCCGGGCAACGGCCCGAGCACGCGTGAGGCGGCGCGGCATTTCATCCAGATCGCGCAGGAGCTGGACCGCGAGCTGCTGGCGCCCGAAGAGCAGGTGTCGGTGTCGGCCACCGCCTTGCGCATGCAGCTGCAGAACGATCTGGACGCGTTCTTCGAAGGGCGCGTCATCACCGTCACGCTGGATCCGGATCTGCTGGCCAAGGCGGCCGCAGGTGCACACCGCATCCGCCTGCGCACGGGCGCCACTTTCAGCGATTACGACCGTGCGCAGCTGTTCCATCACGAGGCGCTGGTGCATTCGCTCACCGCGCTCAACGGGCGCGCGCAGCTGCACCTGCCCAGCCTGGGCATTTCCTCGCCGCGCACCACCGCCACGCAGGAAGGCCTGGCGACCTTTGCCGAGCAGATCACCGGCAGCATCGACATCGAACGCATGAAGCGCATCAGCCTGCGCATCGAGGCGATTGCGATGGCGCGCTCCGGCGCGGATTTCATCGAGGTGTTCCGTTACTTCACTGCCGGCGGGCAGGGCGCGGCGGAGAGCTTTTCCTCGGCGCAGCGCGTATTCCGCGGCGTGCCGACCTCCGGCGGCGGCGCCTTCACCAAGGACACGGTGTACCTGCGCGGGCTGGTCGCGGTGCATACGTTCTTCCGGCATGCCTTGCAGCGCGACCAGCTGCAGCTATGCCGCTACCTGTTCGCCGGCAAGATGGCGCTGGGCGATGTGGCGCGCCTTGCGCCCTTGTTCGACAGCGGCGTGCTGGTCGCACCGCGCTGGTTGCCGCCGTGGGTGAGCCGGGTCAGCGGGCTGGCCGGCATGCTGGCGTTTTCGTTGTTCGCCAACCGCATCCGCATGGATCAGCTGCAGCCGCCGGCGATGAATGTCTGAGCGTCGTTACGCCAGCTCGCGGACAGGCGCCGGGCAGGGTGCAGGCGCGCAGCGCGCTGCCGCTAGTCGCACCTCACTCGTGGATGCTGGGCGGCGCAGCCGCTTGCCTTGATTGCATCGCCGCCCCAAGCGGTGCTGAACCGCATGCGTCGCGCAGACGCGTTCTACACGATGTTGCAACGGGCTGATCCGGACACTGGTGGTCTCGCCCGAGACGGGCCATGACACGAGGCAATGCGATGAAGATCCTGATGGTGCTCACGTCCCACGATCAACTCGGCGATACCGGCAAGAAGACCGGCTTCTGGCTGGAAGAGTTCGCCGCGCCGTACTACGTGTTCAAGGATGCCGGCGCCGACATCACCCTGGTCTCGCCCAAGGGCGGCCAACCGCCGCTGGATCCCAAGAGCGACGAGCCCGACGCGCAGACCGAAGCGACCAAGCGCTTCAAGCAGGACGCCGACGCGCAAAAGGCCCTGGCAAGTACGCATCGCCTGGCAGACGTGAAGGCCGAGGACTTCGATGCGGTGTTCTACCCGGGCGGCCATGGTCCGTTGTGGGATCTGGCCGAAGACGCGGATTCGATCGCGCTGATCGAAGCGTTCGCCGTGGCCAACAAGCCGCATGGCCTGGTGTGCCACGCACCGGGCGCGCTGCGCCGGGTCAAGGGCAACGATGGCAAGCCGCTGGTCAACGGCCGCCGCGTCACCGGCTTCACCAATGGCGAGGAAGAGGGCGTGGGTCTGACCAAGATCGTGCCGTTCCTGGTCGAAGACGTGCTGACCGAGCTCGGCGGCCGCTACGAGAAGGGCGCCGACTGGGGCGTGCACGTGGTCACCGACGGCATGCTGGTCACCGGCCAGAACCCCGCGTCTTCGGAAAAGGCGGCCGAAGCGTTGCTCGAGTTGTCGAAGCGCTGATTCTTCGGTTGTCCTATGGTGGCGCAAGGACGGCCACCGGAAAGACAGTGCGGCATTTGATCTGGAGCGGCGAACAAAGCGTAGCGATCGTTCGTCGGCGGGGCACGAAAGGTGCGGAGCAACCGGCGTGTACGCGTGGGATACACCGGTGCCGAGCTGCGGCCGCATCCTTCCGACGCTGAGCGCAGGAGTTCTTAGCGATTTTATCGTGCGCCTTCAAAATGCAGCGGCATCCGATAGCCCGACGCAATCCGGTGTTTGTAATCAAGCGCACCGACCATCCAGATTGGCTCTTGCCCGCCTACTGTCGCGTAAGAGCCTACACGGACGTACTTGCGGCGTGTTCCGCGATGGTAGGTGGGCAAGGGCCCGGCAGCTAGGTCACAGATCGTCCGCTCTGGCCGCGGATCGTCTGCCCTGCAGGAGCGCCACGAACCTGCACCATATCGTTCAAGCAATACGCTCCAGCCAGCGCACCGCATAAGCCGGCAGCACCAGCCGCATGGCATCGCCCAGCGATTCGGTAGCCGCCTCGCTGCCATCCGCCAACATCGTCCACCGGTCGCCCCCAAGTGCGGCAAGCTCCACCGTCAGCGGTTGCTCGCCGAAGTTGTGCACGGCCACAAAGTCATCGCCACGGGTCAACGCAAACAGACGTGAATCGTCCAGCGCAATGCTGCCCAGCGGCTGACTGGCAGCCAGTGCGGGCAGCGCGGCACGCTGCCGGATCAATCCGCGCAGCCGGCGATACACCGTGCCGCTCAGGCTGGCTGCATCTTCGCGCTGTGCTGCAAGGTGCCAATCCATCGCCGGGCGATGCAACCAGCGACCTTCGTGCTGACGCTGCGGATCGTCGCGGTAGCTGCCGTCGTTGGGCAGGGCGAGTTCGTCGCCCATGTAGATCAACGGCACGCCCGGCATCGCCAGCGCGATGGCATAGAGCAACACCAGCCGATCCACCGCCATGCGCAACGCCGCCGTATCGCCCGATGCCTGTGCGGCCTGGATCCCGGCCAGTGCCGCGGCCATGCCATTGGTGCCGTGCACGCCGTCGCCACTGCTCTGGAAGCTCTCACCACGCGCGTAGCTGCCCGGCATCTCGTTGGCATAGAAGCGCGCGACATCGCGCAGCGCGAATGGCGGCTGCGCGGCGTTGCCGGCGGCTTCGTGCTGCAACACGTTCCAGCCGATGTCGTCGTGGCAGCGCACATAGCTCAGCCATGCACAGTTGGCCGGCAGCGGCGGGCTATGCGCGATGACATCGTGCAGGATGTCGCCGCGTTGCAAGGCCAGGGCCGACCAGCCGGCCGCCATCAGTGTGCTGTGATAGGCCAGGTGACATTCGTGGCCCTGGTCCGCGCCACTGCCGAAGTAGGGCGGCAATTGCGTCATCGGTACGATGGCCTCGGCCTTCATCACCACCGACGGCGCCACGATATCGGTGACTGCGCGCAGCGCCACCAGCAAGGTGTGCGCCTCGGGTTGATTCATGCAGTCGGTACCGGGGCGCTTCCACAGGTAGGCGGTGGAATCCAGCCGGAAGGCTTCCACGCCCAGGTTGGCCAGCTGCAGCATCGCCAGCGCCATCTCGCCGAACACCGCCGGGTTGCTCCAGTTCAGATCCCACTGATAGGGATAGAACGTGGTCCACATCCACCGTCCGGTGGCGTCCACCCAGGTGAAATTGCCGGGTGCGGTATGCGGGAAGACCTGCCCCAGCGTGGCTTCGTACTGATCGGGCTGCGTGCGATCGGCGAAGTGATGGTAGTAGTCGAGATAGCGCGCATCGCCGGCCCGCGCCGCCTGTGCCCAGGCGTGGTCGTCGGCGGTGTGGTTGAGCACGAAATCCGCGCACAGGCTGATGCCGGCCTCGCGCAGGCGCGTGGTCAGCGCGACCAGGTCGTCGTTGCTGCCCAGGCTCGGCTCCACCTGGCCATAATCGCTGACCGCAAAGCCACCATCGTTATCGCCGGCGCGTGCGCGCAGGAACGGCAGCAGGTGCAGATAGCGCACGCCCAGCTCCTGCAGGTACGGCACGCGTTCGGCCACCCCTTGCAGCGTGCCGGCGAAGCGGTCCACGTAGGCGCTGTAGCCCAGCATGTGCTGCTCGCCGAACCAGCCGGGCTGGCGTGCGGTGTCGAGCTGTTGCAGCGGTTGCGGGCGCTGCTGTGCGAGGCTGCCCAACGCAGCCATCCACTGCGTCAGCCAGGCCGCTGTGTCGGGGCGTGCGCCGTACAGGGTGTGCAGGGCATCCAGCAGGCGCGGCGCGTGCCGGTCGAAGCGTGGCAACAGCGTGCTCGCACGCTGCGGGTCCAGCGGCGCGGTAAAGGCCGCGCGCACTGCAGTGAGATCGGTGGGGGAGGTGCTCATTGGCAGGCGCCGGGACGAACCCGGCGAGGGGTCCTTAGAAGTCGTAGCGCAGGCTGATGCTGGTGGTGCGGCCGGCAATCGAACGCGCGCGGATGATGCCGTTGGCCGGGATGCTGGCTTCCTCGGCCTCGGTCAGGCCGAAGGTGTTGAACAGGTTGTTGACGTTGAGCGCGACGGTGAGTGCGTCGGTGACGCGGTAGTCGCCGAACAGGTTCACCTGCGTATAGCCGGGCATCCTCAGCTGATTGGAATCCTGGGTGTAGGCATCGGTGGTGCCGATCAGGTTGACGCCGAACTGATAACCGTCGCCGCGGTAGCTGGGGGTGAGCTGCCACACCACATCGGCCTGGCGACGCGGCACGTTGCCGGTGTTTTCCGGGGTGATCTGGTCCCTGGAAATCTCCGCATCGGTCCAGGTCAGGCCGCCATTGACGGTGAAGCCTTCATGGCGATAGCTGGCTTCCAGCTCCACGCCGTGCGCTTCGTAGCTGCGGTTGAAGAAGCGCTGGCTGGTGACTTCGAAGTTCTGCTCCTCGGTGCGCGCCGAGAACGCGGTGGCGAACAGGCTCAGTCCGTCGCGGCGCCACTTCAGGCCGGCTTCGGCCTGGCGAACCACGTTGACGCCTTCGTCGGAGGAGACCGAGCCATCGTCGCGGATCACCCCGAACAGCAGGCGGTCGGCATTGGCGCGTGCGCCGCGGCTGATGCGCGCGAACGCACCCAGGTCGTCGTTGATCAGGTAATTGCTGCCCAGCGAATACGACAGGTAATTCCAGTCGTAATCCACTGGCCGCGCGTTGGCGGTGTCGACCGTGGCTACGCGCTGTTCCACCGGCTGGATCACGCCGTCGCCGTTGACGTCCAGGTTCTGTGCGATCGCGGTGCCGGCATAGTTGCCGCGTGCATCGCCCATGTCGTAACGCAGGCTGCCGTCGATGCTGAACTTGCCGCTGTCGAAGGTGAGCGCGAGATAGGGTGCGTTGACGTCGTAGCGCACGTCGTAGCTGCGCGTGTTGCAGCAATCGCCCCAGAACGGAGTGCCGTACGCGTACAAACCGTTTTGCGAGCGCGACACGCCGCCGGCATCGACCACGTTGAGCAGGCGCGAATCGCGGCCCAGGCTCTGCACGTAGGAGTTCCAGGTCCAGTCCATGTCGATGGTCTGGCGCGAGCTGTAGTAGCCCATGCGCAGGTTGAGCGTGCGGCCGTCGCTGCCGAACTCGCGCGAGACGCTGAGGTCGTTGGTGACGTTGCCCAGGTCGTTGATCGCCACGTTGAACAGATGCGTGCGGATCGCGTTGCCGGTGTAGGCCTGGCCGGCGTCCGGGCCGCTGGCCTGCACCAGTTGCGCGCCGGCGCCGCCGATGGAGGCGGCGAGCGTGGCGGCATCGGTAACCTCGGCCGGGAACGGGCTGACGAAGCGGCCGCTGTTGTCGGCGATGCGGAACTTCTCGCTCAGGTTCCAGCCGTTGCCCAGGTCGAACCAGGCCTCGGCACCGATGGTGCGCGAGATCGGATGCATGCCGTCGCCCAGGTCGGTGCGGCGCGGCCGGTTGTTGCCGTCCAGGCCGACATCGTTGCGGAAATTGCGGCTGTACAAGGTGTCGTTGCCCGGATCGAAACCGGCAAAACCACCCAGGTCCGGCGAACCGTCGCGGCCACGCACGGAGGTCGGCACCGGCAGATAACCGGCGGCGCGATCGTTGAGGTATTTGCCGTAGACACGCACGTAGCCGTTCTCGAACAGCCGGGTCAGATTGGCCTTGAGCTGGCCGCCCTTGTCGGTGGTGTAGCCGGCATCGCGCACGCCATCGCCCTGGCGGAAGAAGCCGCCGATGTTGAACTGCCAGTTTTCCGCGAACGGCGCACCGTAGTCGAAGTCAACGCGGGTGTTGTCGTAGTCCAGGCCGCGGCTCACGCCGACGCTGCCACCTGCGGTGTCGCCGGTCTTGCTGATGAAGTTGATGATGCCGCCGGGCGCATTGCTGGTGAACGTCGATGCCGAGCCGCCGCGGATGGCTTCGATGCGGTCCAGGGTGAAATCCGAGCGCAGGAAGATGTCCGCGTTGCCGAAGGCGATATCGCCGAATTCCATCACCGGCAGCCCGTCTTCCTGCAGCTGCAGGAACTTGGCGCCGCCGGAGGCAACCGGCAGGCCACGCACGGCGATGTTGGCGTTGCCCTCACCACCGCTGGATTCGGAGCGGATGCCGGGAATGTTGCGGAAGATTTCGGCGGTGCTGCGTGGCGCCGATTGTTCGATCGCCTCGGCGCCGACGGTGCTGACCGACACGCTGGACTTCAGCTTGGTGGTGGCGGTGGAGGTGCCGGTGACGAACACCGAATCCAGGTTGACCGCGGCGCTGTCGGCGGCCGGCGGCGTGACGGGTGTGGCGGTGGCCGCGTCCTGCGCCAGCGCGGCGGGCGCGCACAGGCAGGAGGCGACCGCGCAGGCCAGGGCATGCAGGCGCAGGGTGTGCAAGGTGGGCATTGCGGTTCTCTCTTTCACGGATGGTGGTAGGCCGACGCCTGCATCGTCCCCTCCCAGGGAGTGGCCGTGTGGCCTGCAGTGCGAGCGCAGTAATACGCTGCAATACAATCGATTGCAATCTTGCGCTGCAGCATCGTTCCGGTGCCTGAGAGCTTGTGTGTTTGAAAGCGAAAGCGTGTTGCGGCGCAGCGTTACAATCGATTGCAGAGGCGGCAGGGTACAGTGCGCTGCGGCCACTGGGAGCCGCACCGATGCCCAGGGCCTTGCATGTCGTCGACCGCCACTCCGTTCTCCTTCGCGCGCATCCTGGCGCTCAACGCCGGCTTCTTCGGCGTGCAATACAGCTTCGGCCTGCAGCAGAGCAACATGAGCCCGATCTACAACTATCTGGGCGCCGATCACGCCAGCCTGCCGTACCTGTGGCTGGCCGGGCCGATCACCGGGCTGGTGCTGCAACCGTTCGTCGGTGCGTGGAGCGACCGCTCGGTGACCCGCTGGGGCCGGCGCATGCCGTACATGGTGCTGGGTGCGCTGGTGTGCAGCCTGTGCCTGCTGGCGATGCCGTTCAGCACCGCGTTGTGGATGGCGGTATGCCTGCTGTGGATCCTGGATGCGGCCAACAACGTGGCGATGGAGCCATACCGCGCCCTGGTCAGCGATGTGCTGGCGCCACCGCAGCGGCCGCTGGGGTATCTGACCCAAAGCGCGTTCACCGGGCTTGCGCAGACGCTGGCGTATCTGACCCCGCCGTTGCTGGTGTGGATGGGCATGAACCAGGACGCCGCCAATGCGCACCATATTCCCTACGTCACCATCGCCGCCTTCGTGATCGGTGCGGGGTTCTCTGTGGCCTCGATCCTGCTCACCGCGCGCAGCGTGCGCGAGCCGGCGATCGCGCCGGCAGAGATCGCGCGGATGCGCCAGACCGGTGCCGGCCTGGGCGCCACCGTGCGCGAAATCTACGGCGCCCTGCGCGCGATGCCGCCCACCATGCGCCAGCTCGCGCCGGTGATGCTGTTCCAGTGGTATGCGATCTTCTGCTACTGGCAATACATCGTGCTGTCGCTGTCGACCAGTTTGTTCGGCACCACCGACGCCAACTCGCATGGCTTCCGCGAGGCCGGCCTGGTCAATGGGCAGATCGGCGGGTTCTACAACTTCATCGCGTTTCTGGCCGCGTTTGCGATGGTGCCGGTGGTGCGCCGCATCGGCCCCAAGTACACCCATGCGGCTTGCCTGATCGCGGCCGGGGTCGGCATGTGGGTGTTGCCGGGCATCCAGGACCGCTGGCTGATGTTGTTGCCGATGATCGGCATCGGCCTGGCCTGGGCCAGCATGATGGGCAACCCCTACCTGATGCTGGCCGACAGCATCCCGCCCGAGCGCACCGGTGTGTACATGGGCCTGTTCAACCTGTTCATCGTGCTGCCGATGCTGATCCAGATCGTCACCCTGCCGCTGTACTACGCGTGGCTGTTGCATGGCGACCCGCGCAACGTGATCCGCCTGGCCGGCGCGCTGATGCTGGCAGCGGCGGTGGCGATGCTGTGCGTACGCGTCCGCAAGCCCAAGGCAGCAGTGGTGTAGCCGCGACGCGCTACGTCTGTGTCGCTGCGTACTGAAGCAACCGACAGCGATCACGCCGGCGGCAACGCGCAGTTGCGCACCGCACGCCAGCACGCCCGCTCTTACGATTCCCGATTCCCGATTCCCGATTCCCGGCCTCAAGCCGATTCACGCACCACCAGCTTCACCGGCATCTCCACCGACTCCACCGCTTCGCCGCCGATCAGCGCCAGCAGCCGGTCCACCAGCAGGCGTGCGGCCAGCCCCAGGTCCTGCCGCACCGTGGTCAACGGTGGCTGGCTATAGGCGGCCAGCGGAATATCGTCGAAGCCCACCAGCGAGATGTCCTGCGGCACGCGATGCCCGGCTTCGACCAGGGCACGGATCGCACCGACCGCGATCACGTCGGAGGCGGCGAACAGGCCATCCGGCGGATCGGTCTTCTTGAGCATGGCGCGGGTAAGGCGGTAGGCGTCTTCGCTGAGGAAGTGGCTGCGCGCGTGCAGCCGCGTATCGAAGTCCAGCCCGTGCCGCTGCAGCGCATGGCGATAGCCGGCAAAGCGCGGCGCAACCTCGGGCAGTTGGTCATCGCCGAGGAAGGCAATGCGGCGACGGCCGCTGGCGATCAGATGGTCGGTGGCCAGCGCGCCGCCCTGGAAATTGTCGCTGCCCACGCTGATGTACGACTGCCCATCGATGCGGCTTCCCCACACTGCCATCGGCAGGCCATCGCGTGCGGCTTCGTCCAGCGCGGCATGCTCGGAGCTTTGCCCCAGCACGATCACGCCATCGGAGCGGCTGCCGCGTGCGAGTTGTTCCACCCATCCGTCCTGATGCCGGTCCAGCTTGGACAGCAGCATGCTGTAGCCGCGCCCGGTCAGTTCCTCGGCCAGCAGTGCCAGCATCGTCATCATGAAGGGATCCGACAGCGGCTGGTCCAGTGCATGCATCATCGGCACGGCCACGCTCACCGTATTGGAGCGTTTGGCACGCAGGCTGCGCGCGATCGGATCGACCTGGTAGCCGGCATCGGCGGCAATCTGCTTGATGTACGCACGCGTCCGCTCGGCGACCACCGGGCTGCCGGCCAGGGCGCGCGACACGGTGGATTCGGACACCCCCGCCATGCGGGCGATGTCGGCCATCTGCGGGCGGGGCCCCGGCGTGGCGCGTTCTGAAGGTTTGGCCATGTCAGCGCAGTGCGGAAAAACCCGAGTGTAATCAGTTCGCACTGGAGGCGGGTTGATCGACGCAGTGGCGGTCGCTTGCGCGTGCGGGTCAGGCACCATCACGCACCCGCATGCAAGCGCAGGGCAGGCGCGGCGTGCATCACCGCGGCCACCAGGAGCGTGAGGCTGCTGTGTGGTGAGGCTGCAGATCAGTAATGTTAGAGCGGCGATGCTGGGAGCGGTGCAGCTTCAGCGCGCCCATGACAATGACGGTTCGCCCCGCCTGGCGGCGGTCGGTGTTCGGAACCGGCATGTACCACTCACCGGCCGGTGCGTGCGCGCTGTCAGCACGCACCTGAAGACCGCTTGCCGTCTTCGTGGCGTCTCTCAGCCCATGTACAGGCCACCGTTGACCGCGTAATCGGCGCCGGTCACGTAAGCGGCTTCATCGGAGGCGAGCCAGGCGCACAGGCCGGCGACTTCGGCCGGTTTGCCGAGCCGGCGGATCGGCACCGAGGTGGCCAGGCGGTCGAGCACGTCGGGCGGGAAACTGCTGATCGAGGCGCTGGCGATATAGCCCGGCGAGATGGTGTTGACGGTGACCCCGCGCGAGGCGACTTCCTGCGCCAGGGCGCGGCTGAAACCATGCATCGCCGCCTTGGCGGTGGCGAAATTGATCTGCCCGATCTGGCCCTTGTGCGCACTGACCGAGCCGATGTTGACGATGCGTCCCCAACCGCGCGCGGTCATGCCGTCGACCACCTGCTTGGTGATGTTGAACAGCGAATGCAGGTTGCTGGCGATCACCACGTTCCAGTCGTCGCGGCTCATCTGCCGGAACAAGGTGTCGCGGCTACCGCCGGCGTTGTTGACCAGCACATCGATTTCGCCGACCTCGGCCTTGACCTTGGCGAAGGCGGCCACGGTGGAATCCCAATCGGCGGCATTGCCTTCGGAGGCGACGAACTCGAAGCCCTGCTCGCGTTGCTCGCGCAACCAGGAGGTCTTGCGCGGCGAATTGGGCCCGCAACCGGCGACCACGGTATGCCCGCTGCGCGCCAGCTTCTGGCAGATCGCGGTACCCACGCTGCCCATGCCGCTGGTGACGTATGCGATGCGAAGTGTCATTGCTTGAACTCCTTCGGAGTTTGGGAATGGGGAATCGGGAGTGGGGAATCGGTAGCGCAGGAGCCGCCTTTGCGGTCTCTGGGTTTCCATGTGGAAGTCAGTAATCGACACGACAGCACAGCGCCGCCCTTACGATTCCCCACTCCCGATTCCCCATTCCCGGCGGGCGTCAGCGCGCCAACGGAAACAGGCCAAACACCAGCCCGCCCGCCAGCATCAGCAGCGAAATCAGCACTGCCCACTTCAGCGTGAAGCGCTGATGGTCGGCGAAGTCGACCTTGGCCAGGCCGACCAGCAGGTAGGTCGATGGCACCAGCGGGCTGAGCAGATGCACCGGTTGCCCGGCCAGCGAGGCGCGGGCCATTTCCACCGGGGTGATGCCGTAGTGGCCGGCGGCCTCGGACAGGATCGGCAGCACGCCGAAGTAGAACGCGTCGTTGGACATGAAGAACGTGAACGGCATGCTGACGATCGCGGTGATCACCGCCAGATACGGGCCCCAGCTGTCCGGGATCACCGCCAGGAAGCTGCGCGACATCGCTTCGACCATGCCGGTGTTGGATAGGATGCCGGTGAAGATGCCGGCGGCGAAGATCAGCGACACCACCGACAGCACATTGCCGGCGTGATTGACCAGGCGGCGGCGCTGCTCGGCCAGGTTGGGGTAGTTGATCATCAGCGCCAGCGCAAAGCCGATCATGAACAGCACCGGCATCGGCAGCACGCCCACCACCAGCGCGGCCATCAGCGCCAGGGTCAGCAGCAGGTTCACCCACAGCAGCTTGGGCCGCTTCATGTCCTCGGTGTCTTCCACCCGCGGCAGCGCATCGCTTTCTTCCGGGATGCTGGTGTCCAGCCAGTTGCCGTCGGCCGGCAGGCGCACCACGCCCAGGCGGCGCCGTTCGCGCATGCCCAGATACCAGGCCAGCGTGAGGATGCCGGCGATCGCCATCGCCATCGCCGGCACCAGCGGCACGAACACGTCAGCCGGATCCACATGCAGGGCGGTGGCGGCGCGTGCGGTGGGGCCGCCCCACGGGGTCAGGTTCATCACGCCGCTGGCCAGGATGGTCACGCAGGTGAGGTTGAGCGCGTTCATGCCCAGGCGCTGGTACAGCGGCAGCATCGCCGACACGGTGATCATGTAGGTGGTGGAGCCATCGCCGTCGAGCGAGATCAGCATCGCCAGGATCGCGGTACCCATCACGATCTTCAGCGGATCGCCCTTGACCAGGCGCAGGATGCGGCCGACCAGCGGATCGAACAGGCCGGCATCGATCATTACCCCGAAGTAGAGGATGGCGAACATCAGCATCACGCCGGTGGGCGCGATCTTCTTGATGCCGTCGAGCATCATCTCGTTGATGCCGGTGCCGAAGCCGCCCAGCAGCGCGAACACGATCGGCACCGTGATCAGAGCCACCAGCGGCGACAGCCGCTTGCTCATGATCAGGTACATGAAGGTGATCACCATTCCGAAACCGAGCGCGGTCAGCATGCGGGCACATCCTTTGAGGCATACAACAGGGGGAGAGTGGAGCGCGCCGCCGCGCAGCGCATGCAGCGGCGATGCCGTGGATGCGGTGCATTAGCGCCGGCTGAGCGCATCGTCGAGTGTCGCACCGGCCACGGCTTTCGATGCGCCGGAGCAGCAGTGACGGCAACGGTGCGCTTGCGCGGCGCAACGCGCCCGGTGCTGCCAATCGCCGTGAATGCCGGTGCGCGCATGCACGTCATCAGAAGTCGTACTGAAACCGGCCGGTCACCGCCAGCGTGTGATCGACCACCGCATCGACCCTGCGGTCGCGGTTGCGGCTGTCGATCACATTGAGCATCACGCGCAGGTTCGGCTTGAAGTACCAGTTGCCGCCCAGCGTCCACGACTGCGTGCTGGCGTTGATGAAATCGGGTTGGCCATCCAGGTGCTGGTCGCCGCGCATGTAGTCATAACGCAGGGCCAGCTCGAACGCGCCGGAGGGACGGTTGGGCGTGTTGATGCGGCTGAAACGGCCGGTCTTGCGGTCGTAGCCGCGCGACTCGCCGGTGACGAACCAGCTGACCAGGCCGTAGCTGGCCAACACCTTGGCATGTTGGGAGCCGTCGTCGAGCAGGCCACCGCTGAATTCGCTCTGCCACGACCATGGGCCCAGCACTTCGGCGTACTCCAGCGACCATTTGTCGAAATCGGTATCGCGGCCATCGGCAAAGCGCGCCAGGGTGATGCGGCTGTTGTTGGCCAGATCGTTTTCCGGGCGTGGGCGGATCAGCAGGGGCGCCGCGCCGCCGCTGCCCGGATGCGAATAGCGCTCGTGCGCCAGCGACACGCCCAGGTGGCGCAGCCGCGCCTCGCCCATCTCCGGTGCGAAGGTCAGCCGGGTGCCGAGCGCGCCGCCCTTGGTGGAGGAGTTGTCGATGCTTTCCAGGCTGTAGGCCGCCGTGGACCAGGTTGCATCGGGACGATTGGCCTGCCAGGAGATCGCCTTGCGGTAGATCGGCGCCAGCGTGGTGGCCGCATATCCGCGTTCCAGGAACGGGCCGTAGTTGGAGCCGGTGCGGTCGTCCAGCGAGAAGTACTGCTTGAACTGGCCCACGGTCAGCGTACCGGCGGAAAATTTCTTGGCGACATACACATCGCGCGCCAGGATGCCGCGGCTGCCTGACTCGTATTGCAGGCCGGCAAATTCCGCTTCGGCCTTGTAGGTGAAGCCGTAGAACTTGCCCGCCACATCCAGCCACGCGCGGCGGAACTGGGTGTCGTTGCGCTCGGGGGTGCCGCGTTCGTCGTTGTCGAACATGGTGAAGTCCCAGTGCACGCGCCCACCCACCTCGGCGGTGACCGGACCGTCGCCCTCGGCCGCCTGCGCCGCCGGTGCCAGGCACAGCGCAGCACAGGCGGTGAAGACGCGCAGACGCAAGGTGTCGTTGCTCACAGACCCTCCCAGGTACATGTGTGAATCACGTTCAGCGATGCACCGCACAAGCACGCTGCGGCGCGTTGGCAGCAGCCTAGTCCGGCGAAGCTGTCATGGACCTGTCGTTGGCGCGGGAATGGGGAGTCGGGAATGGGGAATCGCAAGAGCATTAAGAGCTTTTGTCCGCGAGGGCTGTTACCTTCCGGCCGCGGACAACCGCTGTTCCGATTCCCGATTCCCCATTCCCGATTCCCGCCTCATGCGCCTGCTGCTAGTCGAAGACAACGCCGACCTCGCCGATGCCATCGTGCGGCGCATGCGCCGTAGCGGGCATGCGGTGGATTGGCAGTCCGATGGCCTGGCGGCGGCGAGCGTGCTGCGCTATCAGAGCTTCGATCTGGTGGTGCTGGATATCGGCCTGCCCAAGCTGGATGGATTGCGTGTGCTGGCCGGGATGCGCGAGCGTGGCGATACCACGCCGGTGCTGATGCTGACCGCGCGCGACGGCATCGAGGACCGCGTGCAGGCGCTGGATGTCGGGGCCGACGATTACCTGGGCAAGCCGTTCGATTTCCGCGAGTTCGAGGCGCGTTGCCGGGTGCTGCTGCGGCGCAATCGCGGGCAGGCCAGCGAGGTGGTGCAGATCGGCGGGTTCGTGTTCGACAACGCCGCGCACACGCTAGTGCTGGACGGGGCGCCGATCGAGTTGCCCAACCGCGAGTACCGCCTGTTCGAGATCCTGATCGGACGCCTGGGCCAGGTGGTGGGCAAGGACGAGATCGGCAACGGCTTGTTCGGCTTCGACGACGATGCCGGGCCCAATGCGATCGAGCTGTATGTCGGCCGCCTGCGTCGCAAGCTGGCGGGCGCGCCGTTGCGCATCGTCACCGTGCGCGGGGCCGGCTACAAGCTCGAGGAAGCCGATCCGCATGCGCCGGTGGAGCCCGGCCTCGATGGCTGAGCCGCAGATGGTGGCACCGTCGATCCGGCGCACCCTGCTGCTGTACCTGGGCAGCCTGTCGTTGCTGGGCGCGGTGGTGCTGTTCTTTGCCGCACGCGATTACGGTGAGCGCGCCGCCAACCGTTCCTACGATCATCTGCTGGTGTCCTCGGCGCTGTCGATCATCGACAGCGTGGCGCTGGTCGGCGGCGACTGGCAGGTGGATCTGCCGTACGCCTCGCTGGACCTGCTCGGCATGGCGCCGGAAGACCGCGTGTTCTACCGCGTATTCGATGCGCAAGGCCGCACCATCACCGGCGAGGACAGGCTGCCGTTGCCGGCGCGCGCGCCCGGCGACGAGCGCCCGGTGCTGTTCGATGCCGACTACAGCGGCGAGCCGGTGCGCTTTGCGGTGGTGATGCATCGGGTGGCATCGGCGTCCGGGCAGGGCGAGGTGCGCGTGCAGGTCGGTCAGACCCGGCGCGCGCGCGATGCGGTGGCACGCGATGTAGTGCTCAACGCGCTGGTGGCGATCGGCGTGCTGTCGCTGCTGGCCCTGGGCCTGGTGTGGCTGGGCGTGTATCGCGCCCTGCGCCCGTTGCAGCGCATCGAGCGCGATCTGTCGCGGCGCGAGCCCTCCGACCTGAAGCCGCTGAGCGCGCCGGCACCGCAGGAGATGCAGTTGATGGTGACCGCGCTCAATCGTTTCATGGCGCGGCTGTCGTCCAGCAACGAAACCCTGCGCGCCTTCATGGCCGAAGCCGCGCACCAGATGCGCACGCCGCTGGCTGCCTTGCGCGCGCAGGCGCAGCTGGCGATGGACGACGACGACCCGCGCGAGATGCAACGCAGCCTGGTGGCGATCGAGCGCAATGCCAGCCACATGAGCCGGCTGCTCAATCAATTGCTCAGCGACGCCAGTGTGATCCATCGCGCCAACCTGCAGCGTTTTGCCACCGTGGACCTGGCCGAGGTGCTGCACCAGGCCTTGCACGAGGCCTTGCCGCGCGGCGACGGCGCCCCGCGCGTGCACCTGGCGATCGACCCGCAGCCGGCGCTGCTGCGTGGCGATGCCTTGCTGCTGCGCGAGGCGCTGAAGAACCTGATCGACAACGCCTGCAAATACGGCGCCGGCGCACCATTGCAGGTGGCGCTCACCAGCGACGGCAGCCATCACGTGCTGACCATCGCCGATCACGGCCCGGGCATTCCCGCCGCCGAGGCCGAGCGCGTGTTCGAGCGTTTCGTCCGTGGGCCGGAGGCACCGGCCGGCGGCGCGGGGCTGGGGCTGGCCATCGTCAAGCGCGTGGTCGAAGCGCACGGCGGGCGCATCGATCTGAGCAACCGCGTCGGCGGCGGGCTGATCGCCTCGTTGCATTTTCCTGGAGGGACGCGGTGATGCGCGTGCTGTTGCTGATGGTGGCGTTGCTGGCGCCGGTTATGGCGCGTGCCGCGCCCGGCGATGTACGGGTGTTTCCCGCGCAGGGCCCGATGCAGGCGCAGTTGCGCGTGCAGGGCTCCACCGATCTGGAAGTGTTCGGCGCGGTCATCCAGGACTACCAGCGCCTGCATCCGGGCACCCAGGTGATCTACGAGGACGTGATCGCCTGGGACATCTATGACCGCTATCTGCATCCCGGCAAGGCCACGGCGGCCGCCGACATGCTGATCAGCGCCAGCATGGATCTGCAGACCAAGCTGGTCAACGATGGGCATGCATTGGCGCATCGCTCCGCGCAGACCGAGGCGTTGCCGGCGTGGGCGCAGTGGCGGCATGAGGTATTCGGCATCAGCTACGAGCCGGTGGCGATCGTCTACAACACGCGCAAGCTGGCGGCCTCACGCGTGCCGCGCACACGCCGGCAGCTGCTGGCCCTGTTGCGCGCGCCCGACGCACCGCTGCGCGGCCGGGTCGGCACCTATGATGTCGAGCGCAGCGGGGTGGGCTATCTGTTCGCCACCCAGGACGGGCAGGTCGGCAGCATCGCCGGTGCGCTGCTGGCCGCGTTGGGGGCCAACCAGGTCAGGCTCGAAGAACGCACCGGCACCTTGCTCGACCGCGTCAGCCGGGGCGAGCTGCTGCTGGCCTACAACGTGCTGGGCTCCTATGCGCAGACGCGGATCGACGCCGGCGCGCCGCTGGGCATCGTGCAGCCGCAGGACTACACGCTGGTGGCCTTGCGTACGGCGGTGATCCCCAGGACCGCACCGCATGCGCCGGAGGCGCGCCGGTTCCTGGACTACCTGCTGTCGCCGCGCGGCCAGCAGGTGCTCTCGCGCGAGGCGCGGCTGATGCCGATCCTGCCGGCCGCCGGCGGGCGTGGCGGCTCGGCGCAGCCGCCGTTCCGCCCGATCCCGCTGGGCCCGGGCCTGTTGGTGTATCTGGACAAGCTCAAGCGCCGGCAGTTTCTGGACGCCTGGCGCGCCAGCACGCAGCCGCCGCGCCAGGGCGGGCGCTGACGACCCGCGAGCACGGCTGTGCGCCAGCGCGGCGCGCGCTACCTGCCTTGCGTCTGCGGGACGTGGCAGCGGCGCTCACAACGCAGACGCTGGCTGCCGGCAGGCCTGACGCCTGCGCAACGGGGTGGCGGTGGACACCCGGGCGCGGGAAACCGACACGGCCATGTGCCAGACTTGGCAGATGGCCGATCTCACCATCCTCGTCGCCGACGACCACCCGCTGTTCCGTGCCGCCGTGATCCATGTGCTGCAGCAGACCCTGCCACAGGCCGATGTGGTGGAGGCCTCCAGCGCCGCCACGCTGAGCGCGATGCTGCGCTCGCACCCACAGGCCGAACTGGTGCTGCTGGACCTGGCGATGCCGGGCGCACGCGGCTTCTCGGCGCTGTTGCATGTGCGGGGCGAGCATCCGGATATCCCGGTGGTGGTGATCTCCTCCAACGATCACCCACGCGTGATCCGGCGCGCGCAGCAGTTCGGCGCGGCCGGCTTCATTCCCAAATCCACCCCGGCCGAATCGATCGGCACCGCAGTGGCCAGCGTGCTGGAGGGCGGCACCTGGTTCCCGCCGATGACCGCCGAGCGCTCGGAGGCCGATGCGCAGCTGGCCTCCAAGCTGGCCCAGCTCACCCCGCAACAATTCCGCGTGCTGCTGAGCCTGGCCGACGGCCTGCTCAACAAGCAGATCGCGCACGAACTGGGGCTGGCCGAGAACACCGTCAAGGTGCACGTCACCGCCATCCTGAAGAAGCTGGACTGCTACAGCCGCACGCAGGCGGCGGTGCTGGTCAAGGCGCTGGAGCCGGAAGGCGAGGGCTGATCGCTGCCGGCCAGCGGCGCTGCGGGATCGCGGTCGGCGCGGGTTTGCAGCGACCAGGCGCATTGCAGCGACGACGGTGGTGACTGTGCGCCTGCGCCTGCCGTTTGCTCAGTTGCGCAGCTGTAGCGTGTGCCTGCCGTAGATGAGCTGCTGCGCCATCGGCCGGCCGATGAAGCGCTCCGGGAAGATCGGCGACAGGCCGCTGACCTGATCCAGCCGCGCCAGTTGGTCGTCGCTGAACACGATCTCCAGCGCACCGAAGTTGTCCTCGGCCTGCTGCAGCGTGCGTGCGCCCATCACCGGCGAGACCACCGCCGGGTTGCGCAAGGTCCAGGCCAGCGCAACTTGCGCGCGCGAGGCGCCCAGTTCCTCGGCGACCGCACCGACCACATCGGCGATCTCCAGCGAGCGTGTGTTGAGATGCCCGGTCGAGGCGATCACGCCCTTGCGGCTGTTCGAGACCTCTGCCGCGTTGTCGTCGGAGAGATCGGCGCGGCTGTATTTGCCGGTCAGGATGCCGCCGCCCAGCGGCGACCAGGGCAATACGCCCAGGCCCAGTTCGCGTGCCATCGGCAGCAATTCGTGTTCGACGCTGCGTTCGACCAGGCTGTATTCGATCTGCAGCGCCACCAGCGGCGACCAGCCACGCAGATCGGCCAATGTCTGCAACTGCGCCACGCGCCAGGCCGGGGTGTTGCAGATGCCTAGGTAGAGCACCTTGCCCGACTGCACCAGATGCTCCAGCCCGCGCATCACTTCCTCCGGCGAGGTGGTGAAATCCCAGGCGTGCAGATACAGCAGGTCGATGCGGTCGGTGTCGAGCTGGCGCAGGCTGGTCTCGACCGAGCGGATCAGGTTGAGGCGATGATTGCCGCCAGAATTGATGTTGTCCGCATCGCGCGCCATGGTGAACTTGGTCGCCAGCACGAAGCGCTCGCGGCGGTCCTTGACCAGCGTGCCGAGGATGCGCTCGGCGCCGCCGTTGGTGTAGTTGACCGCGGTGTCGATGAAATTGCCGCCGCGGTCTGCATAGGCATCGAAGATGCGCCTGGCTTCGCCCGCATCCGCGCCCCAGCCCCAGGCTTCGCCGAAGGTCATGGTGCCCAGCGACAGCGGCGAGACGCGCAGCCCGGAACGGCCAAGCAGGCGATAGTGGTCCAGCGACAGTGTCTGACTCATGCGGTGTGTCTCCCGATAGTGGCGTTGTGCGTCGTGCGATGCACTGTGCCGCGGGCCGCCGGGTCGGCGTGAGCCCGGTGATCCGGCATCCTTGCCCGATCCTCCGGATCGTCAACGCAGCATCGTCACGTAGCTGCAGCCGCAGCCGCAGCCGCGTGCATGCATCGCAGCGTTCGATGCGATGTGCGTGGGGCGCTGCCGCGTCGATTGCAGGGCGCCAACGAACACCCACGTAGCGGGCGCAGATGCGCCTTTCCGGGGTGGCGATTGGGCGACCAAGATGCTGATATCCGCGACTGCGCTGCAGGGCCCTTGCCCGCCCACCCTCGCGGGACACGCCGCAAGTACGTCCGTGTAGGCTCTGGCGTGGCATCCATGCCGCTCAAGGTCCCGCGACGGTGAGCGGGCAAGGACCAGTCGAGACGGTCGGTGTGCATGGTTTTTTAAGCAAAGCAACCGACTAACTTTCTGTTGCGATGTCCTTGCCGGTTGCGGGACCGTGTGGCGGCATGGATGACGCCACCGAGCCCCCAGGGACGGGTTCACGGCGTGTCCCGCAAGCGGTGAGGGCACCGCGCCCTCGACGCTGCGAGTTTGCTGCAGGGCCCTTGCCCGCCCACCGTCGCGGGACACGCCGCAAGTACGTCCGTGTAGGCTCTGGCGCGGCATCCATGCCGCTCAAGGTCCCGCGACGATGGGCGGGCAAGGACCCTTCGAGATGGTCGGTGCGCATGGTTTCAGTAAAGCAGCCGACCGACTGTCTGGGGCGGCGAGGGCGTCGCGCATTCGACTAACGTGGCTGCTGACTGCATCTAAACGGCGCTACGGCTCGACATCCAGGCGCAGCAGCACGCTTGCGCGGGCGTATCGGTCGCGCGCTGCCGGCAATCACGCCACGCCATCAGAAATCCAGTGAATACCCCAGCGTGATGGTGCGGCCACGCCCGGCGAAGTAGCGCAGCGGTTCGACCAGGGCCGATTGCGAGTAGTAGGTGATGTACTGCTTGTCGAACAGGTTGGACACGCCCATGCGCACTGCGCCACGCGGCAACGCGTAATTGAACGTCGCATCCACCAGCGTGTAGCCGCTGAAGCGCTTGTCGGCCTCGTCGAAGGACTGGCTGAAGGCGTGCTGCGCCTGCACGAACGAGGAGAGCTTCGGCGTCCACTGCGCCGACCACGATCCAATCACGCGGTTGGGCGCCACGTTGAGCCCGTCCAGGCGTGCGTCCAGCTGCCCGTCGTTGTCGCTGTCGTAGCGGCCACGGGTGTAGGCGTAGGACAGGCGCAGCCGATGCGCCGTATCCAGGCGATAGCCCAGGCTGGCGTCCACGCCCTGCACGCGGGTCTTTTCGCGGCTCATCATGAAGGCGCCGTTGATCGGCACCACGCGCGTGCCCAGGTCCGAGTTGGACTGGAAGTAGCTCAGGTCCGCATCGAAGGCGCCACGCGTGAGGCGGGTGCCCGCTTCCACGCTCTTGGTCAGGATCGGCTCCAGCGTGCTCAGGCTGGCCACGCGTGTGCCCGGCGTGTTGATCGCGCGCAGCACGCGGCCCACGTCCGGCATGCCGAAACCTTCGGAATAGCTGGTGAAAAAGCTCACACCTTCGAGCGGCGTGTAGACCAGGCCGGCGTTGTAGAGGGTCTGGTTGAAGTCGAGCGTGCCGCCTTCGACAGCGACGCGGTTGTAGCGCCACAGCGTCTGGTAGCTGTCGATCTTCAACTCGGCTTCTTCGCGGCGCACGCCGGCATGCAGGGTCAGCTCGGGCAGCAGCTTGTATTCGCCCTGCACGAACAGCGACAGGTTGCGGTAGTCCGATTCGGGCACATAGGTACGCCCGGTGCCGTAGAGATCCTGCTTGCCGGTGTCGGCCAGCAGGTCGACGCCGCCGGTGAGCTTGAGCAGGTTGTCGAGCAGGTCGTCCCTGGTCAGGCTGATCTTGCTGCCCCACTTGGAAGCGACCGAACGCGATTGGTCGTACAAGCTGCCGACCGGTGCAATGCGCGGATCCTGGAACGTGGACGAGTTGTCGGCGCCGAACAGCCCTTCGAACTCCTGGTTGAACACCATCGCGCTCAGCTGCATGCCGGCCAGATCGTCGTGGGTGTACGACAGGCTGGAGGTCAGCACATCGTTCCAGGGTGCGGTGCCTTGCGGGGTGCCGCGCACCGAGGTGGTGGGCAGGCCCTGCGCACGGTTGCCGGGGATGCCGATGTAGTCGTTGTCGTTCTTGATGCGGTAGCGGTTGACGCTGACGCTCAGGCGCTGCGTGTCGGTGAGCGCGTAGCCGAGCTTGGCCAGCACGTCGTAGCTCTTGGACGTCATCAGGTCGCCCTGGGTGTTGTCGGCGCCGATCGGCCGGCCCTGTCCGTCCACATACAGGCCCTGGTCGCTGTAGCTGGCCGAGAACAGGTAATCGAGCTTGTCCGCGCGGCCATCCACACGGTAACGCGTCTCGCCGCTGGTGGTTTCCGCACGCGTCTCGGACGTGGGCGCGGTGGCCTGCACGTCGATGTGCTGATTCAGCGAGCCGTCCTGCGGGCGCCGGGTGATGATGTTGATGGTGCCGCCGGTGGCGCCCAGCCCGTTGATGGCGTTGGCGCCCTGGATGACTTCGATGCGCTCGACCATCGCATAGTCGATGGTGTGCGCTTCGCGCCCGGTGGGGCGGATCGGGTTGGACTGCGGCACGCCGTCGATCAGGATCAACGGCGTGCGCCCGCGCAGGGTTTCGCCGCTGCCGTTCATCTTGCCGCGGCTGGGCGTGTACGAGGGAATCAGGTTGGCGAGCACATCGGACGAATTGCTGGAGATCGTCAACTGCTGCTGGATCTGCGCCTTGTCGATGATCAGCACCGTCTGCGGCGACTCGGCCACGGTCATGTTGGAGCGCGAGGCGGCCACCACCACGGTGTCCAGCGTGTCGGTGACGTCCGATTGGGCCGAAGCGGTGGCAGAGGCGAACAGGCAGAGGGTGGCAACGAACGGCATGCCGGCCGATCCATGGGCGGAAAGCTTCATCGAGTAAGAACTCCAGGGCGCTGACGGAGCACGCGGCATGCTCCGCTAGGCAAAGTCAAATGGGAATCGTTCTCGATAGTGTAGCAGGTGCAGTGGCCCGGGTGCCGGGCACGCTACCGGCGGGTGCGCGAGTGCCGCGTGGCGCCGACCTCCACGCGATCGCTCAGCGGCGATCGTGCAGATCCGCACGCTGCGTTGGCATCGCACGTTCACCCAGTGCGCGCTGCTGCGGGAGATGGGTGAGGGCTCGCCCACGCACACCGACACGGTGTGGCTCCGGCAATGCACCGGCGGAGCGGATCGAGACGATGCCTGCCGCCGGACTGGCGGTTGCCCGCATCGCGACCGGGATCAGGGCCTGGCCTTGTAGACGACGATGCCCTGCGTGCGGGCGACGTACTCCATGAACGGCGAGTCCACGACCTTTTCGTTTTCCGGGCGCGATGAGGCATTGCGCAACACCGGGCCCCGGTCGGTCATGACGAAGATGCCGACATGGCTGACATCCAGCCCGGGCGCCGGCGAGTACCTGCCCACATAGTCGCCGGTGCGCAGTTGCCGGACCACCGTGCTGTCCACATCGGCGGCGGGGATGTAGGTGATGGACCGCTGCACCAGCGGCAATCCGGGCAGATAGTTGCTGCCGTCGGCCTTGAGGTTGAGTGTCTTGTCCACACGCACGGCCCTGGGGCTGAGCGTTGCGGTGATGTCGTCGGCAAGCGGGTAGGAACGTGCGACCCAGTCCGAAAAGAAGTGCTTGCGCGAGGTGAAGCCGATGACGCCATCGACGTAGCGGGTGAGGACCACGCGATCGACGAAATCCTGCTGCGAATGGGCGTGGCGCGCCGCTTCGACATAGTCCAGATAGGTGAAGCAATCCAGGCCCCTGAAGTCGATGATCAGCCGCTCCGGCACGGTGGCCGAGCCCTGCAGCATGTTGGCCTGATACGGCGTGCCGAGAAATTCCGCCGAGAGCAGCTTGATCAGATGCCCCGGACTCACGCCGCGATGCGTGGATGCCTGGTGCAGCACGCGGTCCAGGGTCTGCAAGGTGTACGGGTCCATGTCAGCGCGCACCGGGCCGGAGGGCGGCACGGTCGCCGATGGCGTGGACGCCTGCACGGGCATATCCGCCGCGCAACCTGCGGCGAGCAACGCGGTCAACATCACGGAGGCAGGCCTGAACATGAGGGCTCCACAAGTTTCCGGGGGAGAAACATCGGCAGGTGAGCTGTGCACGATGCAGACGTGGGCAGCAATGGACGCAAGCACTGTAGCGCCATCGCCAACGCGCGCTTGAGGCAGCACGCACTTCGGTACGCTGAAACGATCCGGCGAAACTCGCCAGACCCTGCAGGGCCAGGAAATCGCGGCATGGGAGGCGTGCAGCACGGCGCGCCATCATGCGGCCTTTCGGCGGCAAGCAGGCCGGAAGCGTCGCGACACGCTCAACGCAGCCCGTTGTTGCCTGTCGATGCTGCGCGACGGCGCAGCTCACCCGCGCCGCAACAGCATCTGCGTCATCAGGGCACGCAGCGCCGGCGGCCGCACCGGCTTGGCCAGGAACCCCCAGCCCAGGTCGAGCGCATGTTCACGCAGCGCCGGGTCGGGTTCGGCGGTGACCAGGATGACGCGCGGTTCGCGTTGCCAGCGCGCCACCAATTGCGGCAGCAATATCGGGCCGTAGTGCTCGCCCATGCGCACGTCCAGCAACAGCAGCTCCGGCACCTCGTCGGCGTTGGCGGCGGCCAATGCCTCGTCGGGGCCGCCGGCAAAGTCCACGCGGCATTCCCAGCGCTGCAGCAGGGCGCGGCTGGCCTCGCACACACGCGGGTCGTCGTCCACGCACCACACGCGGCAGCCGTGCAGGATCGGGTCATTGGCGGCTTCAGCGCTGGCGATGGGCGGTGGCAACTGCCTGGCGATGGAGGCGCGCTCGCCCAGCGGCACGGTCACCGAAAACACACTGCCGCTGCCCAGGGTGGAACGCAGGCTGATGCGGTGGCCGAGCAGGCGGCCGATGCGCTCGACGATCGCCAGGCCCAGACCGGCGCCGCGGTCGTTGGCCACGCCGTCGTCCAGGCGCCGGAATTCTTCGAAGATCTCGTCCTGCAAGGCCTCGGGAATGCCGGGCCCCTGGTCATGCACTTCGATGCGCAGCCAGCCGCCGCGACGACGGCAGCCGATCAGCACGCGCCCACGCGGCGTATAGCGGATGGCGTTGGACAGGAAGTTCTGCAGGATGCGCCGCAGCAGGTTCTCGTCGCTCAACACCACCGCCGAGGTGGGCACCCAGTCCAGCACCAGGCCTCGGTCTTCGGCAAGGATGCCGAACTCGCGGGCCAGGGTTTCCAGCAGCGGGGCGATGGCGAAGTCGCGCACCCGGGTCTTCAGGCTGCCGGCCTCCAGCCGCGAGATGTCCAGCAGGCTGTTGAGGATGGCGTCCTGCGCGGCGAGCGCGCCTTCGATGTTGTCGACCACGCGCGCGCTGCCGGCCTCGCGCACCTGCCCGCGCAGGACCGAGACGAACATGCGTGCGGCGTTGAGCGGTTGCAGCAGGTCGTGCACGGCCGAGGCGACGAAGCGGGTCTTGTAGCGGTTGGCGCTCTCGGCCTCGCGCTTGGCCGCGGCCAGGTCGCGGGTCCGTTCGGCCACGCGGTGTTCCAGCGCATCGGCCAGCGAGCGCAGTTCGCGCGCGGCGTTCTTGTAGCTGGTGATGTCGGCATAGCTGGTGACGAATCCGCCATCGGGCAGCGGATTGCCTCGGATTTCCAGCACCGTGCCGTCTTCCTTCTCGCTCTCGCGCATATGCGGCTTGCCGCTGCGCAAATGGTTCAGGCGGCGCTCGATCGCCGCTTCGATCGGCCCCGGTCCGAGCAGGCCGCGGCGTGCGTTGAAGCGGAACAGGTCTTCGATCGGGCGGCCGATCTTGAGCAGTTCCGGCGGGAAGCGGAACAGTTCCACATAGCGCGAATTCCACGCCACCAGCTTGAGCGCCTCGTCGATCACCACCACGCCCTGCGGCAGGTGTTCCAGGCTGCGGCTCAGGCCGGCATTGGCCTGTTGCGCGGCGGTGACCACGCCATCCTGCGCGGTCCGCAGCTCTTCGGCATGTTGTTGCAGCAGCGTTTCCAGCTCGTGCCGGCTGCGCTGGCGCAGGGCGGACAGGCGCCGCCGCTGCTGCACGAACAACCACAGCAAGGCCAGCGCCAACCATGCACCGGCGGCGGCGATCGCAGCGGCGCGACCGGCCGCCGCGCTGGCGCGGGTGTCGTGCAGCAGATGCAGGCGCCAGCCGCTTTCGGGCACCTCCAGGGTCTGCCACAGCACCGGGCCGGCGAGCGGTGGGTCGCTGACCTCGGCCAGCACGCCACCGTTGCCGGTCTGCTCGATCAGCCGGCGCCGCAGCGGCAGCAGGCCCTGGTCGGCGTATTGGCGGGTGCTGCGCAATTCGCTGCGGTCGCGCAGGCTCAGCGGCGCCAGCATGCGGTAGCGCCACTGCGGGCGGCTGGCCAGGAACACCACCTGGTGCGCGTCGGAGGCCAGCACGATGTCCGGGGTCTGCAGCCACTCGCGTTCCAGCGCGGCCAGCGCGATCTTGATCACCACCACGCCCTGCACCTGGCCGCTGGCATCGACGATGGCCTGCGACAGGAAGTAACCCGGCTCGCTGGTGGTCATGCCGATGCCGTAGAAACTGCCGCTGCCGTTGGACAATGCCTGCTGGTAATACGGGCGGAAGGCGTAGTCCACGCCCACGTTGCTGCGCGCCCCGCGCCAGTTGCTAGCAGCCAATGCCAGGCCGTCGCGGTTGATGAGCGTCAGCGTGGAGGACTGGGTGACGTTGTTGGCGCGCTCGAGTTTGCGATTGAGCCGTTCCACCTGCGCGGCCGACAAGGGCCCGGAGACGGCCGCGCGCAGTTCCGGGTCCAGCGCCAGGATCTGCGGCAGGGTGCGATAGCGATCGACGCGTTGCTGCAGGGCCTGCGCGTACAGGCGCAGCTGACGCCGCACGGTGGCGCTTTCCTCGTGCAGGGCGTTCTGTTCGACGAAGTGCCCGGCCGCCACCATGGCCACCAGCATGCCGCCCAGCACGATGGTCAGGGTGAGCAGCAGACGGCGGCGTTGCGAGGCATACATGCCGGCAAGTATGGCGGTGCGCCGCTGCATCGTGCAGCTATCGGCACCGGGCCTGCGCCAGGCGCCGACACCGCCGCAGCCACAAACGCCTGCGGCCGCATCCCCGAAAGGAGGCGGCCGCAGGGGCATGTGCGCTGGTGTGGGTTGCCGCCCTGGCGCGTTGAAACGAAGGCAGCGCGCGGCCGACCAGGCCCGGGTTAGCTGTGCGCCATCACGCTTAGAACTGCACCTGCGCGCGCAGCTCCATCACGTGCGGGGTTTCATGCACGCCGTTGCGGGTGGCATCCACCCAGCTGTAGTTGGCCTGGAACTTGAAGTGGCTGGTGAGGTACCAGTTGGCGCCGATGGTGGTGTCGTGCTGGCGGCCGCCGCTGACGCGGTTGTCTTCCAGGTCCAGGCGGCTGTAGCGGGCGGTCAGCTCGACCGCGCCGTAGTCGTGCGCCGGCTTGATGTTGCCCGGTACGCCGCCGGCATAGCTGCGCGACTCGCCGGTCAGCGTCCAGGTGCCGTAGAGATACTGGCCCTGCGCGATGTAATGCGGCTGGTTGTCGTTACGTGCCACCTCGGCGCGCAGCGCTTCGCTCTGCAGCGAGAACGGGCCGTGGATCCACACCGCTTCCACGCCGGCGCGGATCACGTGGTCCACGTCAAGAATGGTGCCGGTGTCGATCAGGCGCACGTCGGTCAGGCCGGCCTCCGGGCGGGCACGCAGGCGCACGCGCGGGCTGAACGACACGCCGCGGCCGTCGCTGAAGCCACGCGGGTTTTCCACCGAGCCGGCCAGGCCCAGGTGCAGCACATTGCCTTCGGCCTTGAACGGGGTCCAGGCGGCATGCACGGCCTGGGTGGTGCCCGGGTTGTCGCCCTGCAGATCCTTGCCGCCGTACGCGCCGGCCTGCAGCAGATACTGCTGGCGCTCCAGCGTCCATTCCACGCCGGTGCGACGGCCCTGGAACACCGCCTGGACCGGCAGGCCCAGTTCCATGAAGCTGCCCGCACGCGAGCTCTGCACCGCTTCCAGGCCCACCGGCACCTTCATGTAGCCCAGCCGCACGCGACCGTAATCCTGGCCGAACACGGCCTTGGTCTCGACGCGGAAGAACACGTCCAGCCACAGCTTGGCTTCAAAGTCGAAATACACCATGGCGTCGTAGACGCCCTTCTTCCTGAGGGTGGCGCCGAACTCCTTGCGGCGGAAGTCGGTGCGGTCTTCCAGGCGGTCGTCGCCGGAGAAGTTGTTGTCGTCGTAGGCGTAGTTGCCGGTCAGGCCGAGCTCGGTGCCATCACCGAAGGTGTACTTGGTGGGCCAGTTTTCCAGCGAGGTGGCCGCATTGGCGGCTGCGGGCGCGGCGGCGATGGCCAACGCGAGAACGAGCGGATTGAGGCGCATAGGTGTGGTCTTCGGCAAGGAGAAAGGGCCGGGCGTCCTGCCATGGCGGTCGCACTGAACAGCTTCAGCAAGCGCGCAGGTTCCGGACGGCCAACGACACAACAATCGGTGTCTGCGTTAAATGGAATTAACGGCCGGTGGCGACGCCGCTGAAGTGTAAGGCGACGTTCAGCCCGGCGACAGTGCGTAGTACCAATGGGCTATCGGCCCGGGCTGCGACGTACGGCCAGAATGCCCGCACCGGGTGCCTGCTCAGGCCCCCTCTATGTTCCCTCGGAGTGGTGTCATGCACATCAGCAAGCCTGCCGGCCCCTTGCCGGCGCCCGTCCCCTTTTACCGTCAGCTGTATTTCCAGGTGGTGGTGGCGATCGTCCTGGGTGCCCTGCTGGGCCACTTCGAGCCGGCCTTCGCCGAAAGCCTCAAGCCGCTGGGTGATGCCTTCATCAAGCTGGTGAAGATGATCATCGCCCCGGTGATCTTCCTGACCATCGTCACCGGCATCGCCGGCATGACCCACCTCAAGACGGTGGGCCGGGTCTTCGCCAAGTCGATGACCTACTTCCTGTTCTTCTCCACGCTGGCGTTGATCGTGGGCATGATCGTGGCGCACGTGGTGCAGCCCGGCGCCGGCATGAACATCAACCCGGCCGAGCTGGACCAGAGCGCGGTCAACACCTACGTGCAGAAGTCCCACGAGCTGAGCCTGGTCGGCTTCCTGATGGACATCATCCCGGCCACGCTGGTCAGCGCGTTCGTCGATGGCAACATCCTGCAGGTGCTGTTCGTGGCGGTGCTGTTCGGGATCGCGCTGGCCCTGGTCGGCGAGCGTGGCCAGCCGGTGCTGAGCTTCCTGGAAGCGCTGACCGCGCCGGTGTTCCGCCTGGTGCACATGCTGATGAAGGCCGCGCCGATCGGTGCATTCGGTGCGATCGCCTTTACCATCGGCAAGTACGGGGTGGAATCGCTGGTCAACCTGGCCTGGCTGGTGGGTTCGTTTTACCTGACCTCGCTGTTCTTCGTGCTGGTGATCCTGGGCATCGTCTGCCGTCTGTGCGGCTTTTCGGTGCTCAAGCTGATCCGCTATCTCAAGGCCGAGTTGCTGCTGGTGCTGGGCACCTCCTCGTCGGAGTCGGCGCTGCCCTCGCTGATGGAGAAGATGGAAAAGGCCGGCTGCGAAAAGTCGGTGGTGGGCCTGGTGGTGCCGACCGGCTACTCGTTCAATCTGGATGGCACCAACATCTACATGACCCTGGCCGCCTTGTTCATCGCCCAGGCCACCAACGTGGACCTGACCCTGGGCCAGCAGATCACCCTGCTGGCGGTGGCGATGCTCAGCTCCAAGGGCGCGGCCGGCGTGACCGGCGCCGGCTTCATCACCCTGGCCGCCACGCTGTCGGTGGTGCCGGACGTGCCGGTGGCCGGCATGGCGCTGATCCTGGGCGTGGACCGCTTCATGAGCGAGTGCCGCTCGCTGACCAACTTCATCGGCAACGCGGTCGCCACGGTGGTGGTGTCGCGCTGGGAAAATGCGCTGGACCGCGATCAGCTCAAGCTGGTGCTGGATGGCGGCTCGCCGCCGCTGCAGGCACCGGTGGCCTCGACCGACGTCGTCGCCCCGATCAGCGCGCGCTGATGCTTCCTACGGCCCTGCATTCCGTCGGCGCTGCCGGCGGGATGCAGGGCCGTTTCCACATCCAGCCAGCACCGGCCGCAATGCATGCCGCGTTGTGGCATGCGATCTTCCTGCCGCCGCGACAGCTGCGCGACAGGCCCATGTTCAGGCAGGGGGGTAGAATTCAGCCCTCCTGCGCCTTCGAGACCCACAACGCCGATGTCCAACGACGACTTCAAACAGGCCGCCCTCGACTACCACCGCCAGCAGCCGGCCGGCAAGATCAAGGTCACCGCGACCAAGCCGATGCTGACCCAGCGCGACCTGTCGCTGGCGTATTCGCCGGGCGTGGCCTTCGCCTGCGAGGCGATCGTCGAAGAACCCACCCAGGCCAGCGAGCTGACCGCGCGCGGCAACCTGGTGGCGGTGATCACCAACGGCACCGCGGTGCTGGGCCTGGGCAACATCGGCCCGCTGGCGTCCAAGCCGGTGATGGAAGGCAAGGGCGTGCTGTTCCAGAAGTTCGCCGGCATCGACGTGTTCGACATCGAGATCAACGAGAACGACCCGGACAAGCTGGTCGACATCATCGCCAGCCTGGAGCCGACCTTCGGCGGCATCAACCTGGAAGACATCAAGGCGCCGGAGTGCTTCATCGTCGAGCGCAAGCTGCGCGAGCGCATGAACATCCCGGTGTTCCATGACGACCAGCACGGCACCGCGATCATCGTCGGCGCCGCCGTGCTCAACGCACTGGTGGTCACCGGCAAGAAGATCGAAGAGGTCAAGCTGGCCACCACCGGCATGGGCGCGGCCGGCATCTCCTGCGTCAACATGCTGGTCTCGCTGGGCCTGAAGCCGGAGAACATCCTGGCGCTGGACCGCGATGGCGTGATCCACACCGGCCGTACCGACCTGGACCCGGACAAGCAGCGCTACGCGCGCGACACCGACAAGCGCACCCTGGCCGAAATCGTCGAGGGCGCGGACATCTTCCTGGGCCTGTCGGCGGCCGGCATCCTCAAGCCGGAAATGGTCGCCACGATGGCGCGCCAGCCGGTGATCTTCGCGCTGGCCAATCCCAACCCGGAAATCACCCCGGAAGCGGCCAAGGCGGTGCGCCCGGACTGCATCATCGGCACTGGCCGCTCGGACTACCCGAACCAGATCAACAACGTGCTGTGCTTCCCGTACCTGTTCCGCGGTGCGCTGGACGTGGGCGCCACCGGCATCAACGAAGAAATGAAGATCGCCTGCGTCAAGGCGATCGCCGCGATGGCACGGCGCGAGGCCTCCGACCTGGGCGCGGCCTATGGCGGCGAGACCCCGAGCTTCGGCCCGGAATACCTGATTCCGCGTCCGCTGGACCCGCGCCTGCTGGTGGAGCTGTCTTCCGCCGTTGCGCAGGCGGCGATGGATTCGGGCGTGGCCACGCGCCCGATCGCCGACATGGAGGCCTACCGCGACAAGCTCGGCCAGTTCGTCTACCGCACCAGCCTGATGATGAAGCCGGTCTACGACCGCGCGCGCGCCGACAAGCAGCGCGTGGTGTATGCCGAAGGCGAAGAGGAAGTGGTGCTGCGCGCGGTGCAGAACGTGGTCGACGAAGGCCTGGCCTTCCCGATCCTGATCGGCCGCCCGGACGTGATCGAAGCGCGTATCGAGCGCATGGGGCTGCGCCTGACCGCCGGGGTGGATTTCGAGATCACCAACATCCTCGACGATCCCCGCTTCAACGAGTACTGGCAGTACTACCACGCGCTCACCGAGCGTCGCGGCGTGACCGTCACTGCCGCCAAGGAGCTGATGCGCTCGCGTCCGACCCTGATCGCCGCGGTGATGGTGGCGCGTGGTGAAGCCGATGCAATGCTGTCCGGCGTGGTCGGCCGCTTCCACAAGAAGCTGGGCTACGCACGCAGCGTGATTCCGCTGGAACCGCGGGTGAGCTCCACCTCGGCGATGACCGGCGTGATCAACCAGCTGGGCGTGTTCTTCTTCCTGGACACGCATGTGCAGGAAGACCCGACCGTAGAGCAGGTGGTCGAAGCGACGCTGCAGGCCGCGTACCGCCTCAAGCTGTTCGGCATCGAACCCAACATCGCGCTGCTGTCGCACTCCAACTTCGGCAGCCACGACTCGCGCGATGCGCTGAAGATGCGCCAGGTGCGCGAGGCCCTGCTCAAGCGCAAGCCCGAGCTCAACATCGATGGCGAAATGCAGGGCGACACCGCCTGGGACGAAGCGCTGCGCAAGCAGATCATGCCCAACAGCACGCTCAAGGGCCGCGCCAACCTGTTCGTGCTGCCGAACCTGGAGGCGGCCAACATCGCCTACAACCTGGTGCGCGTGTTCACCGACGGCGTGGCGATCGGCCCGATCTTGATGGGCATCTCCAAGCCCGTGCACATCCTCACCACCAGCGCCACCTCGCGCCGGGTGATGAACATGACCGCGATCGCGGCGGTGGATGCGCAGATCCGCCGGCAGCGCGATGCCGAGAAGAGTGCCAGCGAAAAAAATAGCGGTTGAGATCCCCCCACCGGGAAGACATCAAAGACCGATCCGCGAGCGGCACCAGACGCACCGCGCCAAGCCCCTCTCCTCCCGGGGCGACAAGGCACTGCTTGCGCGCCACTGGCACGCGTGCCTTGAAGCGCCCGCGCCGCAAGCGCGGGCCGGGGCGCGGAGCGGGGGTTGGGGTGAGGGTATGGCTCACCAGCGCTGCTGACATTGCGGTGGGACCTCGCTCCGGTAGCACCCGTGCGAATCCGTCGATTGCGTGAGCGGGTGCCTGCTTTCTGCAGTCGCCTGCCTGCAGAAAGCAGCACAATCAGCGCTGCGAGACCGGCGCCTCAACGCACCGCAGGTTCCGCCCCCAGCAACTCGATCTCCGCCAGCTGCACTTTCGCAGGCGCACTGAATCGCAGCCGATACTCGGCATAGGCACCAGGCGTGGCAATACGAAACGGCCGCGTCTGCAACGGCCAGTCGAACGCTTCCTCACGGCGCTGATCGACCACCGTCCACGCACCATCGGCCGCACGCGCTTCCAACGTCCAGCCACTGGCCGCAATGGCCGCATTGCCGTTGGTCAGCGTGTAGAGCGTCGGCGTGCCGCGCGCCATGCCACTGAGCGTCAGCGTCGATGTCGATGCAACTGCAGCGACGGTTCCCGCATCGTCGTCATGCAGGGCAGCGACCTCGCCACCATCGGCCAGCGTGATGCGCGCCGTGTCTCCAAGCACATCACGTAACGGGGCAGGGCGCTTGCCCGCAGGGGTCAGCGACGGTGGCGCATCGTTCGGCCCGGTGCCCCAGCGCGAGGGCGCAGGCCCCATCACGAAGTCCAGCGTCGCCCCCCTGGCGATGTCCGCATGCGGCAACCAGGTCTTGCGCCAGGGCTTTCCGTTGACCTTGAGCGATTGCACGTACACGTTCTGCGGCGAATTCTGCGGCGCATTGACCGTCAGCGTCCCGCCATCGGGCAACCGCACGCTGGCATGCTTGAACAGCGGTGAGCCGATCACGTATTCCGGCGCGCCCATGCGCAACGGATACAGGCCCAGTGCCGCGAACAGATACCACGCCGACATTTCGCCGTTGTCCTCATCACCGGGATAGCCCTGGCCGATCTCGCTGCCCAGGTACAGGCGTGCCAGGATCTCGCGGATGATGCGTTGCGTCTTCCACGGCTGCCCGGCGTACAGATACATCCACGGGATATGGTGGGCGGTCTGGTTGCTGTGCGCATACATGCCCATCCGCACATCGCGCGCTTCGGTCATCTCGTGAATGGTGTTGCCGTAGGAGCCGGCGAACCTGGCCTCGGCGGTCTCGGGGGTGGCAAAGAACGTATCCAGTTTCGCTGCCAGGCCCGCGCGTCCTCCATACAACGCCGCCAGGCCTTCACCGTCGTGCGGTGCGGTGAATGCAAACGTCCAGCCGCTGGACTCGGTGTAATCGTGGCCCCACACGCGCGGGTCGTACCGTGCCGCATCCACACGCCAGTGGCCGTCCGGTGTGCGGCCCTGGAAAAAACCGATCGCCGGATCGAACAACGCCGAATAGCCCGCCGCGCGCTGACGAAAATAAAGTGCCTCGGTGGTGTAACGCTCGCGCGCCGTGGCCGTCTTTGCCTGCCCGGCCAGCGCCTCGGCCATGTTGGCGATACCGAAATCGTTGAGGGCGCCCTCCATCGACCACGACATGCCTTCGTGCGTGTCGGTATCGGCATAACCGCGAAAGGTCGAACGCGCCATGCCCTTGCGGCCGACGTGCCTGTCGGGTGCCACCACGGTGGCGTTCTTGCGCGCGGCAACGTATGCCTCGGCCGGATCGAAGCCCTGCACGCCCTTGCGCCAGGCATCGGCAAACGCCACGTCGGAACTGGTGCCGACCATTAGATCGGCATACCCCGGTGACGACCAGCGCGCCACCCAGCCGCCCGCGCGCGACTGCTCCAGAAAGCCTTGCACCAGCGCGCCGGCAGCGTCGGGGGCGAACAAGGCATACGCCGGCCACGCAGTGCGGAAGGTGTCCCACAAGCCGTTGTTGACGTAGACCCGGCCATCGCGGATCGGCGCGAAACTGCGCACCGCGCTGCCGTCGATGTTGTCGTCCGACCAGCTGCTCTGGCTGGCATAACGCCAGTCCGGGGCACTGGCGCTGCCGACGTTCTCATGGCCGGAGTTGGGATACAGGTGCAGCCGGTACAGGTTGGAATACAGCGTGGTCTTCTGCTCGGCGGTGGCGTCGGGCACCGCCAGGCGCCCCAGCAACGCATCCCAGGCGTCCTGCGCCCGCGCGGCGACCTGCTCGAATGTTGTCTGCGGTGCGATTTCCAGTGCCAGGTTGTGCCTGGCCTGCTCGAGCGAGATCAGCGAGGTGGCAATGCGCATCTGCACTTGCCGGGTGCTGCCGGCAGCGAACTTGATCCAGCCGGTGGGCCGGCCGGTGTCGCTCAGGCCGCTGGTTTCCCACGGCGTATCGAAGCTGGCATGGACATACATGCGCGTTGCGCCGGTCGACAGCCCGCTACGCACATCGGTGTAGCCGGAGAGTGTCTGTCTCGCCGCATCCAGCCGCAGCCCGCCACGCGCGTCCACATTGTCGAACACCAGATTGGCATCGCCCTGCGCCGGGAAGCGAAAGCGGAACAACGCGGCATGGTCGGTCGGCGCGATCTCGGCCTGGATCCCGTTGTCCAGCTGCACCGCGTAGCGATAGGGGCGGGCGGTTTCATTGGCATGCGAAAACGCCAGCGCACGCTGTCGGCGATCGGCTGGCGGCACGCCGGCCGCCAGCGACGGCATCACCTGAAAGGTCTGGCGGTCGCCCATCCACGGGCTGGGCTGATGGCTGAGCGACAACGCCTGCAAGCGCGGGCGATTGTCCGCATCGTTGTGTTCGTTCCAGCGATACAGCCAGGTCAGCGTGCCCGCATCGGTCACCGGCGTCCAGAAGTTGAAGCCATGCGGCACTGCCGTTGCAGGAAAATTGTTGCCGCGCGAGAACGTGCCATTGGACTGCGTGCCGCGCGTGGTCAGCACCCAATCCGACGGACGCGTTGCCGGCGTGAGCGGTACCTCGGCAATGGCGATATCGTCGATCCAGCCGGCACCGGGCGCGCCTGCCGGCGGTGCAACTTCCAGCTCGATCGCACGCACATGGCGCCCACGCAGACCGGCCACGTCACCCAGCCGCACCGCCTTGCGCGCCCATTGCTGCGGATACAGCGTCTTCGACTCGCCTTGCGCCCGCGCACCGAGCGCGACGCCATGTTGATCCCGCGCAGCACTGGCCGACACGCGTGTGCCGTCGTCCAGCAGCAGGTCCAGCGACACATAGGTCGATGCCACATGCTCGCCACCCACGCTCTCGGGCAATACCAGCCAGGACAGCGTGGTATCGGCACCGATCGGGATCTCGCCGGTCAACAAGGTGCGCCGCCCACCTGCGCCACGACTGTCGTACCGCAGGGCATGCGCACCGCTGTAGCCGGCGTTCGGCTTGGCCGCATACGGCGCGGCCGGACCGGTGCCGATGGCAATCTGCACATCGCCCGCCGCCGCGCTCACCGGCAACGGCTGGCCGGCTTCGAACGAGGTCGACAACCCGGTCGCCGCACTCACCGACAACGGCGCAGCGACGCCCAGGGCAACGACCAGCCGGAACCACAGGTCACGCGGATGCAGCAACACAACAGACGAGGTCACGTGGCGATGTCTCCTTGGGTGCGATGCTGCATGGCAGGTCCGGCCTGCCGAGGCATACGAGCCGGGCACGCGCACGCCGGGGCGGTGCGCCATTGTCCGGCGATGATAAGCGCGATGTCCGGGTGTGGCTGCCTGGCGCTGCCGCGCCAGCAAGGGCCCGGCCAGTCGGGGCTGCCGCATTGCTCCCCGACGCTGGCGGCGCCCGGGCGGCTGTTGAGCGCATCACCACCCGAACCGGTATGCCCGGTCAATGGGCCGATCACCACGCAGGCTGCTAGAATCCGGGCTCTGCCTAGTCTCTACGATCGTGCCGCCATGAGCCAGACCGCCACCGCGCCCGCCAATGCCGAATCGCGCTACACCGTGCATCGCGGCGATCTGCCGCTGAGCTGCCCGACGCCGCAGATGGCGTTGTGGAACTCGCATCCGCGCGTGTATCTGCCGATCGAAGACGAGCCCAACTGCGAAGCCAAGTGCCCGTATTGCGGCGCGCTGTTCGTGCTCGCCGACTGATCCTGGCCGGATGCACCGCCTGACCGTGGTGCAACTGCTGCCGGCGCTGCAGTCCGGCGGCGTCGAGCGCTCCACCCTGGAAATTGCCGCTGCGCTGGTGCGCGCCGGCCACCGCGCGGTGGTGGTCTCGGCCGGCGGCCGCCTGGTCCAGCCGCTGCTGGAGGCGGGCGGCGAACATCTCACCCTGGATATCGGACGCAAGTCGTTGCTGACCTTGCGCCATGTGGTCGGCCTGCGCCGGCTGTTCGCCGAACTGGGGGCCGACATCGTGCATGCACGTTCGCGCCTGCCGGCCTGGCTGGGCTGGTACGCGTTGCGCGGCATGCCGCAGGCCACCCGGCCGCGCTTCGTCACCACCGTGCACGGGCTCAACTCGCCCAGCCGCTACAGCGCGGTGATGACTTATGGCGAGCGGGTGATCTGCGTCTCGCAGACAGTGCGCGAGTACGTCTGCACGCACTATCCTCAGACCGACACCGCGCGCCTGCGCACGATCCCGCGCGGCGTCGATATCGCCCAGTTTCCGCGTCGCCCGCAGCCGGACCGCCGCGCGCGCAGCTGGGCACAGACCGTGCTGCCCGGCTTGCCGGCCGATGCACCACTGCTGCTGCTGCCCGGGCGCGGCACGCGCCTGAAAGGGCACGCCGACGGCCTGCAATTGCTCGCCGGCGCGCGCGCTGCCGGCGTGCCGGCCTGGTTGTGGCTGCCGGGTGCGCGCGAGCCGGGCCGTGATGCCTATCTGCGCGAGCTGGAAGCCGAGACCGCCAGACTGGGCGTGGCCGAGGCGGTGGCCTTCACCGAACCCACCGCACGCATCGCCGAGGCCTATGCCGCCAGCGATCTGGTGCTGCAGCTGTCGCGCAAGCCCGAGGCCTTCGGCCGCACCGTGGTGGAGGCCCTGTCGGTGGGCCGGCCAGTGCTGGGTTGGGCGCACGGCGGCGTCGGCGAGCTGCTGGCCGAGTTGCAGCCCGGCGGCGCTGTGCCGGCCTTCGATGCCCATGCCTTGCGCACCCAGACGCTGCAGTTGCTGCGGCAGGCGCCGACACCGCCCGCCGTGCTCCCCTATACGTTGCAGGCCATGCAAGCGGCCACCCTGAAGGTCTATGACGAACTCCGCCGCTGAGGCCATCCCACCTGCGTCCGCGCTGACCCCCGACGCCGGTCGCTGGGCGCCGCTGTGGGTGCTCCTGTTCGTGGCGCTATGGCCCACACCCGGGCTGGCCGAGACGGTGTTGTCGCTGGGTGCGCTGTTTGCGGCCTACCGCCTGCTGCATGCGCGCTTCCGTGGCGGCACCCGGCTGCTCAGTGGTGCGGCCTGGGCGCTGACCAGCGTGCTGTTCTTCGCGTACTGGTTGCCGCAGATGCTGTCGGCGTTCGATGCGGTGGACGTGGGGCGCGCGCTGCGCAAGTCGGCCACCGATCTGCGCTATCTGCCGTTCATGTGGTTGTGCGCGATCGCGGTGGCCAATGCGCAGCGGCGTCGGCGCACCTTCACCGGCCTGGCGGTGATCGGCGGGGTGTGGACACTGGATGCGCTGCTGCAGGCCGTGTTCGGCAGCAGCCCGTTGTTCTTCGGCCTGGATCAGATCAAGCAGCTGATCAGTGGGCATGGCCTGTGCACGCCGCAGGAGCTGGCCCTGGTCGACCGCCTCAGCGGCGTGCTGGGGCCGTGCAACCTCAAGTTCGGTCAGACGCTTGCGAGCCTATCGCCCTTCCTGCTGCTGGCACTGGGGCGGCGCAATGCCTGGGCCTGGGCGGGCGCTGCGGCGGCGGTCGGCGTGGTGCTGGTGCTGGCGGGGTCGCGGGCCTCGTGGATCACCTACGGCGTGATCGTGCTGCTGTCCGGCTGGCAGTTGCTGGGTGGCCGCCGCCTGCTTGCGGTGGCGGTGGTCGGCGCGCTGCTGGCGGCCGGCGTGGTGGCGGTGGCGCCGCAGGCGCGCGAGCGGATCCAGCGCACCGCGCTGGCCTTCAGCGATGACCAGCAGGGCGTCGACCAGGCCTTGTCCGGGCGTGCGCAGATCTGGGGCGCAGCGCTGTGCATGATCCACGCGCATCCACTCAATGGGGTGGGCGCCCGCGGCTTCCGGCAGGCGTATCCGGCCTGCAATCCGGCACCCGCGCAGGCGCCGGCCTGGGGCGATGGGCCTGCCTTCCATGCGCACCAGATCGTGCTGGAAATCCTGGCCGAAACCGGGGTGATCGGGTTGCTGCTGTGGCTGGCCGGTGCGGCGCAGGCCTGGCGCGCGTGGCGCTATTCCAGCCTGGCCGCGCGCGAGCAGGCACGCCCGGCGATGATCGCGCTGGTGGCCACGGTGTTCCCGCTCAACACGCATCTGGCGTTCTATTCCAGCTTCTGGGGCGGGCTGAGCCTGATGCTGGCCGGCCTGTATGCCGGTGCCTTGCTCAACGACGACGCAGATCAGCCGCCGCCGCGCTGAGGATCCTTTGCGGTGCTGCGGCGGCACGCGCCGCCTGCATCCAGATACGCGATATCAACGATAAAAATCGCTGCGCCCACCCGGCTGGCGTTTGAAGCGCCGATGGATCCACAGGTACTGGTCCGGCGCCTCGCGCACCATGTCCTCGATCGCCGCGTTGACCTGCGTGGTATCGGCGATCACATCGTCGGAGGGGATGTCTGCCAGCGGCGGTGCGATCTTGAGGAGGTAGCGGCCACCTTCGCGCCGGTGGAAGTACGGCACCACCGCGCAACCGGTCAGCCGTGCCAGCTGATGGGTGGCGGTGATGGTGGAGGCCGGATGTCCGAAAAACGGCACGAACACGGTGTCCTTGCCACGCATGTCCTGATCCGGCGCATACCACAGGAAACCGCCGCGCTTGAGGTGCTTGATGGTGGCGCGCAGATCCTCGTTGGCGAACATGTGCGTGGCATAGCGCAACCGCCCGCGCTTGACCGCCCACTCGAACACCGGGTTGCGATGCCTGCGGTACATGCCGGCCAGCGGTACGTAATCGCATAGCAGCCGCCCGCACATCTCCAGCGTCATGAAGTGGCCGGACACCAGCAACACGCCGCGTTTTTGTTCCTGCAGGCGCTGCAGGTGTTCCAGCCCTTCGACCTGCACGCCCGGGCGGATCGCATCGATGCTGCCCCACCAGGCGCGCGCGAATTCGAACAGGCCCACGCCCAGCGCATCGAAACTGTCGCGCAACAGCCGCGCCCGCCAGGCATCGTCCTGTTCGGGAAAACACAGTTTGAGGTTGACCTCGGCAGCACGCCGGCGCGTGCCGGCCAGGCGCATCGCGATCCAGCCCACGCCACGCCCCAGCGCACGCTGCAGCATCCAGGGCAGGCGTCCGGCGATCACCATGACGGCAAGGGCCAGGTACATCGGCCAGTGCCTGGGATTGCGCAGGGAAGGGCGGACAGCGACGTTGGCGGGCTCGGACATGGGGCAATTCTAAGGGATCATGCGCGCGCGGCAGCGTGTACATGCGCGCGCCGCAACGCTCCCGTATCCTGCACCGATGCGGAAAGACCCGATCGAATGGCTGTTGCGCGGACTGTACTCGGCGCTGTTGTACCTGTTGCTGCCGGTGACGGTGTACCACCTGGTGTGGCGCGGTTTTCGCGTCCGCGAATACTTCAACCGCTGGAACGAGCGCTATGCCTCCTACACGCATGCCTGCGGTCGCCCGCGCGTGTGGGTGCATGCGGTGTCGGTGGGCGAGGTCAATGCCGCCGCGCCGCTGGTCAACGCCCTGCGTGCGCAGCGCCCGGATATCCGTTGGGTCATCACCACCATCACCCCCACCGGCTCCGAGCGCGTGCGCGCGGTCTGGGGCGATGCGGTGGACCACGTGTATCTGCCCTACGACGTGCCCGGCAGCGTCGGTCGCTTCCTGGAGCATTTCCGCCCGCGCCTGGCGTTGATCCTGGAAACCGAGCTGTGGCCGAACATGTTGTTCGGCTGCCGCGACCGCGGGATTCCGGTGTACATCCTCAACGCGCGGCTGTCGGCGCGCTCGCTGCGTGGCTATCGCCTGCTGGCACCGTTGATCAGCCGCGCGCTGCGCACCGTCACTTGCGTAGCGGCACAGTCGCACGACGATGCCGAACGCTTCGTCACGCTGGGTGCGCGGCCCGACCAGGTGATCGCGCTGGGCAATCTCAAATTCGATATCGCCGCGCCTGCGCAGCTGCAGGCCCTGGTCACGCAGTTCCACACGCACGTGCCGGCCTCGCGGCCGGTGTGGATTGCCGCCAGCACGCACGAAGGCGAGGAGGCGGCTGTGGCCGACATCCATGCGCGCCTGCTGCTGCAGTTTCCGGATCTGCTGATGTTATGGGCGCCGCGCCACCCCGAGCGCTTTCCCAAGGTCGAGGCCGTGGCGCGCGAGCGTGGCTGGGCCGTGTCCACGCGTAAAAGCCAGAAATGGCCGCAGGCGCGCGACAAGGTGTTTGTCATCGATACCCTGGGCGAGCTGATGAGTTTCTACGCCTGTGCACAGGTCGCCTTCGTCGGCGGCAGTCTGCAGCCGATCGGCGGGCACAACCTGCTCGAGCCGGCGGCAGTCGGCACGCCGGCCGTCACCGGCCCGCATCTGCACAATTTCTCGGAGATTTCGCGGCGCATGCGCGAGGCCGAGGCGGTGACCATCTGCGAAGATGCCGACAGCGTGTACCACGATCTGGCGCGCCTGCTCGGCGACCCTGTCCAGCGTGAGGCGATGGCCGCGGCAGGGCTGGCACTGGTCGCCAACGGCAAGGGCGCGGTGGCGAGGACGCTGGTGCAGATCGCGCCGCACCTGCCGCCGGTGGTGAGCGAGGGTGCCGCGTCCTGAGAATGTGGTTATACGATATCAGCCTGGCTGGCAGCAGCTGCCGGTGCAACATCCAGAGAGTAAACGAAGCAAATAGGGGCAGCATTTCCGCGTTGTTCTGGGCTAGGCCGTGATTGCGGACCTTGGCGTAGCTCAACTGGCGCTTTGATCACTCGAAATGGGTGCTCCGCCATCGCGCGAACGTGACTTTGAGTTTTTCAAGCGCTGTTCTCGAGCACGCTCACTCTTGTTGTCGATGTTTGAATCATCGATTCTGGCGACGATGAAGAATGCAGCCCAGCAGTCCTACCGTTTTTCGTATTTTACGCACCCGTGTGTAGTCGCTTTCGCTGAACACTGGTCTCTTTGCCATGCATCACCATGGCATCGGTAACATCAGTAGCCGGGCAACGGACGTGGCGCACCGCCCCGGACGACTCCTCCATGCCGATAGACCGCTTCCCAAGCGAAAATTCTTGGAAGCAATCGCTGCAGTCGCCGGCGCATGCGATCCAGTGTAGTGCATTGAATGCCGCGCGTAGTGCTTGCTCGGGCTGCGGTACCTGTGCATCCATTAGTGTTAAAAAGAGCCGCAAGGAATAAATTCAGTCAGAGATATCTGTCGGATATGATCATGGATGCTTTGTCCAGATAGGTTGGCCTGACAGTAGTGAAGTTAGTATATTGCTTTATGGTGTTGTTGTGACATTTCCCGGGCAGCGTTTACCTTGTCACTACCGAGTGCGTTTTTTAGGTGGCGGAGGTTCGGTATTCTGGGCCGGTGTGCTCAAGCAAAACGCGGGTTGATCAGACATCATTTTCCCGCGTTCTGCCGTTCGTGGCACGTAGGTTATGGGGATGCGCAGATTGTGTAGATATTTATGATCGTCGGTCCGTTTACATAACCGTAGGTGCGCCAACCATTGCCGTTCGGGTAGCTTCCTACCGGTGAAAACCGACCCGCATTCATGACCACTTGTCTAGTGTTTATGTTGTTGTTCTCTGGCAATCCTCCAACAAATTGGACGCTGTTCGGATCGCCAGTGTTCCACCCACCAGAGATGGGGGTGAAACCACCAGGGCACTGTGGAGTGGCATCGACGGTCTGGGCGCCTGATGAGCTCGTATGTGCTTCCACTACAGTCTGGTAAGTAGCGGCTTGGACAGATGAAACGGCTAGCAGTGAGGCTGCAGCAAAAAACGGCAAAAGCAGGGTCTTCATAACAGCTCCATATTATCGGGAGATGCCGGGCTGATATTACTCAGAGTTCCGCAGGTAAGCGGCCCTCTTCACCACGTCCGGTAGATGTAGGCTCGCACTTAAATGGAATGTTCTATGTAGGTTTGTGCCGAGGTGTGGTGTCAGATTTCCCCTAGGTGTTGATTGGTGCTAGCTATTTCGGGGGAGGTATATAATGATTAAGTGAAAAATTCGTTCTATGCTAAAAATATATTTCGATTGCGAACAATTGCATGTTCCGATGAGTGACCGGAAGGCTAGTAGCTCCTGACCATTCTATAATCGTAATTTTCTACCTATGGTCTCTCACAATAACTAGACATACATGGAAGTCAGTTTTCGTCAGACTACGCTTTGGGACAGGTATTGAGAATTTCGCGCATAAAAAAGGCGGGCTTGCGCCCGCCTTTTCAGTCACCTGTCGGCTTGCGTTACTGCAGCGAGCCACTGCCCTGCAGCTTGGACTCGGCATCCTGCGACAGCAGCCGGTTCACATCCTGCAGGTCGGTGATGTTGAGCTTGCCGATCGCCTGGCCCAGCAGCAGGCGGTTCTGCAGGAAGGTGTAGCGCGACTGTGCATAGTTCAGCTGCGCCTGGAACAGGGTGCGCTGGTTCTGTACCACGTCCAGCACGGTGCGCGTGCCGACTTCCAGGCCGACCTGCGAGGCGTCGTATGCGGCCTGCGCGGAGACCACGGCCAGGCGACGGGCTTCCACTTCGCTGATGCCGGCAACCACGGTCTGGTAGGCATTGCGCGTATTGCGGTCCAGCGCGCGCTTCTGCTGCTCGTAGGTGTCCTGCTGGATATCGCGGCGTGACAACGCCTGGCGCACGGCCGACTGGGTGGCACCGCCGGCAAAGATCGGAATCGACAGCGTAAGGCCGATCGAATCGGTGTCGATATCGCGACCCTGCGTGGTGAAGTTGCCCGCGGCCTGGTCAGCCGCCGCCTGGCCGCCCCAGCTATTGCTGCGGCCGACATTGGCGCCGAGGTTCAAGGTCGGGTAATGGCCCGCACGTGCGGCATTGACCTGTGCCTCGGCCGCGCTGACCTGCAACTGCTGCGACTTCAGCGCCGGGTTGTCTGCGATGGCAGTGGCCACCAACTGATCGACATTGCTGTACGCCGCCGGGACTTCGGGGCGGAAGTCTTCGGGAAGTGCGCGCAAGGACGTGACCGGCTGGCCGGTGAGTTCGGTCAAGGCCTGGTAGTAATCCTTCAAGGTGTTGCGCGCATTGATCGTGTCGGCACGCGCCTGGTCGTACTGGGCGCGCGCTTCATGCACGTCGGTGATCGGGGCCAAGCCCACTTCCAGACGCTTGTCGGCATAATCGAACTGCTTCTTGGCGGCCGCTTCGTTGGTCTCTGCCGCCGCCAGCGATTCGATGCCGACCAGGACCTGGAAATATGCCGCCGAGGTGCGGGTGATCAGGTCGTTGTTGGCCGATTCCAATGTGAAGTCGGCTGCCTTTGCCACTTCGCGCTGCGCACGCAGATTGGCGAACTGCGCCCAGTTGAAGATGGTCTGGCTGCCCTGGATCGAATACTGGCGCTGCTTGGTGGTCGAGCGCCCCTCGTTGAGGTTGTCGATGGTATCCAGCTTGCGATGTGCCTGGGTGTACCCGGCGGTGCCGTCCAACTGCGGCAACAACGCCGCACGCGCCTGCACTTCGCCCTCCCGATTGACCAGGCGGGTGGACTCGGCCACTGCCAGCTGCGGATCGCCGTTGCGGGCCATTTCGTAGACCTGCAGCAGATCGGTGGCGTTCGCGGCCATCGGAGACAGGGCGGCGGCCAGCGCCAGGACGAGGGATCGGCGGATCATCGGGGAAGCTTCCTTGGGAATCAGAATTGGAATCGGGGCGTCGGTGCGGCGCCCTGGAGATAGGCGAGGTCGGTTTCGAACAACGATTCGATGCGCGGAGCGTTGACGTCGCCACGGACCAGGACCGCTTCCATCACCGGTTCGTGACCGCGGACCACGAACAGGCGCCCGTTCGGCCGCAGCCATTGCAGCCATTGCGTCGGCAGCGTATCGACCGCGCCGGTCACGCAGATGGCATCGAAGCGGCGCTCGCTCTGCCAGCCGAACACGTCGGCGGTTTCAATCCGCACGTTGCTGCCCAGGCCGCTGCTGTCCAGATTGGCGCGGGCAGCGGCGGCCAGGGCCGGATCGATCTCCAGGCTCAGCACTTCGCGGGCCAGCGCGGCCAGGCAGGCGGTGGAAAACCCGCTGCCGGTGCCGATTTCCAGCACGTCTTCGCCCGGCTGCAGGTCCAGTGCCTGCAACATGCGGCCTTCCACCACCGGCTTCATCATCTTGTGGCCGGCCGACAGCGGGATTTCCACATCGACATAGGCCAGGGTCTTGTAGGCCTCGGGCACGAAGGCCTCGCGCGGCAGGCGCGCCAGCACGTCGAGCACACGCAGGTCCAGCACGTCCCACGGCCGGATCTGCTGTTCGACCATCTTTTCGCGGGCCTGGGAGAAATCGATCGTCATGGTGCGGTTATCCAACGCGGTGGGGCAGGCATTTTACCGGTGCACGGGGCAACTGGCGCATCTAGCATCGCTGCGCGCCGGCAAACGACGCAGTGCCGGAAGTCATCGCCACCAAAGGCCGGGGGCGGTCAGCGCGGCGCATACGCCCTCAAGAAGAAATCCACGCTGGCCTGCAAGTGCTCGTCCACCTGCGCGCGGGTGGGCTGGCCGTGCAGGCCGCACATCATCAGCGCATACAGCTCGCCCTTGAGCAGGCAGAAGAACTGGGACGCGGCGCGTGCCACATCGTCGATCTTCAGCTGCCCATCGGCCACGCGTGCGGACAGGAAATCGGCCAGCGCCCGTTGGGTTCGCTTGGGGCCGGCATCCCAGAACATCTCGCGTACGTGCACGTCGCCGGTACCGGGCGCCATCATCATGCGGTGGGTGGCAATGGCCGACTCGGTGCTGACCATGGCGAAGAAGGCGTCGGCGATTTCGATCAGCTGATCGCGCAGCGCGCCCTCGGGAGCATGATCGAACAGGTCGTCCGGCATCATATGCTGGCATTGCGCACGGATCGCCTCGGAAAACAGGCTCTCCTTGTCGCCAAAATGGCTATAGACGGTGAGCTTGGACACGCCCGCCTGGGCGGCGATGCCATCCATGCTGACCCCGGCATACCCCTGCTCCATGAACATGGTGCGGGCAGCGCCAAGAATGGCGGCGCGTTTCCCAAGATCCTTGGGCCGTCCGGGGCCGTTGCTCCTGGCCTTGGACTTGAGGGGGGGCGAGCTGGACATGCTGCCAATACTAGACCATCGGGTTCTATATTTATACTCGCCGCCGGTGGAATGCAGGCGGGCGCTCAGGAATGGCCGCGCCCAGGCGTTAGCTGCGCACCAGCTTGGTTATGGCCGGTAATTGTTTCGGCTGAATGCCTCCCGGTGTCATGGTGCATCCCATCGGTGTGGGGAATCCACCTAGCGCGTTGAAAAACCCCCGGTGATAGATTGGCTAACGGTCTGTCGGCGCACGTCGGCAGCCCCTTTGGCAGCACAACGAGGGGATGGGGAGCGTGGACAGGGTCGGGGCGCATGCGCAGACGGGCTGCGTCCGCAGCACATGCGTGCGGCGGACCGGGCTGCTGTGGCGGTGGGTATTGCTGGCTTGCGCGCTGTTCGGCGTCTGGCCGGCCGGCGCCCAGCCGCCGACCCATACCGCGTACCACACCGTCACGCGCTGGAGCATGGACGACGGCCTGCCGCACAATCTGGTGCACGCGGTGGCGCAGGGCGCCGATGGCCTGATCTGGCTGGGCACCTGGGAAGGTGTGGCGCGCTTCAACGGCCGCGACTTCACCGTGTATGACCGTCAGAACACACCGGGCGTCGAGCTGGGGGGCGTGTTCGTTGTGACACGCGACAGCGCCGGCGGGATGTTGTTCGGCACCGCCTTCGATGGGGTCTACCACTACCAGGATGGCCACTGGCAGCAGCTGGGCGATGCTTCGGCGCGGCACCTGGCGGTCAGTGCACTGCTGCGCTGCGCCGATGGCGCATTGTGGGTGGGCACGCCGCAGACGCTGTACCGCATCGAGCCGGACGGGCGGGTGGTGGACGTCGGGCGCCAGGCCGGCCTGCCGCGCGCGCGCATCACCGCGCTGGCGGCCGATGCCGATGGCGATCTGTGGGTGGGCACCGAAGTCGGGCTCTATCGTCTGCCCCGCGATGGCATTGTGGCCGAGGCCTGGGGCAAGGCACATGGCATGCGCGCCGCACCGGTGCGGCGGCTGGCCAGCGATCGTCAGGGCGGCCTGCTGGTCGCTGGCGACGACGGCGTGTGGTGGTGGAGCCGCGGTGGCGGACTGCAGCGTTTCCGGCAAGGCCAGCGGGTGGATGCATTGCTGCTGGATCGGCGCGGACATCTGTGGATGAGCCTGCCGTCGGGCACGCTGGTGGTGCATGGCGGCGCGGGTACGCCGGACGAACAGATCGCCATTTCGGGCGTCGCCAGCCCGGCGTTGCTGGAAGACGCCGAGGGCCTGATCTGGGTCGGCAGCACGCACGGCCTGTTCCGCATCGCCGAAGGCGCCGCGCATGGCGTCACCCACGAAGACGGCCTGGCCTCGGACTACGTGCGCACGGTGTTGCAGACCGGCAACGGCACCGTGTGGGTGGGCAGCGCGGTGGGCCTGGACCGCTGGCACAACAACCGGATCAGCCGCGTGTCGGTGGTGCCGAACGAGGGCGGCCGCGTGCTGGAGCAATCGGTGCTGGCCCTGGCCGATGCCGGCGATGGCGGCGTCTGGGCCGGCACGTACAGCCAGGGTGTGGTGCGCCTGGATGCGCAAGGGCGCGTGCTGGCACGCATTGGTGCGGCCGACGGCCTGCCGTCGCTGTCGGTACGCGCGGTGTTGCCCGATGGCCAGACGCTGTGGATCGGCACCACCGCCGGGCTGGTGCGCTGGCGCGATGGCAAGGCACGCCGCTTCACCGCCGCCGACGGCGTACCCGATGGCTCGGTGCAGGTGCTGTATCGCGATACGCAGGGCAATGTGTGGATCGGCACCGATCGCGGCATGACCGCGCTGTCGGCAAATGGCAGTACGCGCGCATGGCTGGGCGAGCAGGATTTTCCCGGGCAGAACGCGTTCGACTTCCTGCGCGATACCAATGGCGACCTGTGGATCGCCAGCGATCGCGGCCTGCTGCGCCTGAGTGGAGAGACCTTCCGCGTCTACGACCACCGGGTCGGGCTGCCGCGCGACAAGGTGTTCCGGGTGATCGACGACGGCCGCGGTTATTTCTGGTTGTCGAGCAACCACGGTGTGTTCCGCATCGCGCGCAGCGACTTCGACCAGCTCGATGCCGGCACGCGCGAGCAGTTGAGTGTGGAGGTGGTGGATCGCAGCGACGGCATGCCCGGCAATCAGGGCAATGGCAGCAGCGCGCCGGCCGGCTGGATGACCCAGTCCGGGCAGTTGCTGTTTCCTACCGCTGCGGGCCTGGGCGTGATCGATCCGGCGCGCGTGGGCACCCTGCAAGGCCATCGCGTGCCGATCGTGTTCGAGCGGCTGCTGGTCGACGGCACGGTGCAGCCGCTCAATGGCTTGCATCGCTTCGGCGCGGAGACCCGGCGCATCGCCATTGTCTATGCAGGGCTGAATTATCGTGGCCCGGACAAGGTGCGCTACCGCTACCGGCTGGAAGGTTTCGACCCGGACTGGGTGGACGCCGACAGCGCCAGCGAAGCGGTCTACACCAATCTGCCGCCGGGCCGTTTCCGTTTCCGCGTCCAGGCGATGTCGCTGCCGGTGGACTGGCGGCAGACCGCGCTGGTGGGCGAATCCAGCCTGGTGATCGCACTGGCGCCGCCGTGGTGGCGGCGTGGCGAAGTGATCGCCCTGGGCATCCTCGGGCTGGGCAGCCTGATCTACGGGCTCTATCTGTGGCGCACCGCCAGCTACCGCCGTCGTCAGCGCCAACTCAATACGGTGATCGACGCACGCACCCGCGAGTTGAGCGACAAGAACCTCGCGCTGCAGCAGGCCAGCCAGGAGCGCGAAGCCCTGATGCGCCAGCTCGAATACCGCGCCAGCCACGACGTGCTGACCGCCTTGCCGAATCGGCGCGAGGCCGAGCGCGTCCTGCAGCAATGGTTCGATGATGCGCGCGCCGGTGGTCCCTCGCTGGCGTTGGTGCTGATGGATATCGACCATTTCAAGCGCATCAACGACGAGTACGGCCATGAGGTCGGCGATGCGGTGCTGCGCGCGATCGGCGAAGCATTCAACGAGCAGGATCAGGCGCAGTGCTTCGCCGCGCGCCACGGTGGCGAAGAGTTTCTGCTCGCGGCAGTGGGGGTGGACGTTGCACAGGCACGCGCGCTGTTCGAGCGCATGCGCCAGCGGCTGGCGGCGATCGGCATCGAGACGCAGGGCACGACGGTGCGCTGCACCGCCAGCATGGGCATGGCGATGAGCGATGAAGCACCGAGCCGCCGCGAACTGCTGGCACTGGCAGACCGCCGCCTGTACCAGGCCAAGCGGCTGGGGCGCGACCGCTTGGTGGATCAGTAAGCCTGTCGCGTTGCCAGGGGCATGGCGCTGCCGCGCTTACTCCTGCAACTGGTCCGCCTGCGCGTTCAACAAAGCGACAAACGCCTGCGCGGCGCGCGACAAGGTGCGCCCGCCATGGGTCACGCAGCCCAGCTCGCGCGACAGCGTCACATCGGCCAGCGGCAGCGCCACGATCTGGTGATCGATCATGCGTTCCGGCAATACGCTCCACGCTAGGCCGACCGACACCAGCATCTTGATCGTCTCCAGATAGTTGGTGGTCATGCGCAGGCTCGGCACCAGCCCATGCCCGGCGAACAGACCGGCGACGATGCGATGGGTGAACGTGCCCGGATCCGGCAGCACCGCCGGATGCGCCACCACATCCTCCAGCGACACCGCGCGCAACGCGGCCAGCGGGTGATCGGGCGCCACCACGAACTGCAGGCGGTCATGCCAGATCGGTTGCGCGCGCAGCGGCGCACGCGTGTCCGGTGCCAGCGTGGTGACCGCCAGTTCCACCTCGCCGCGCAGCACCGCGGCATAGGCCAGCTCCGAATCCAGGAACTGGATGTCCAGCGCCGCGTGAGGATGCTCCGCGGCGAAGCGGCGCAGCAGGGCGGGCAGGCGATGCAGGCCGACATGATGGCTGGTGGCCAGGCTCAGCCGCCCGCCGACCGCCGCGCCAAGATGCTCCAGCACGCGGCGGGTGTCCTGCAGCTCGGCCAGGATGCGTTGCGCACGCGGCAGCAAGGCCTGGCCGGCCTCGGTCAGCACCACCTGGCGGCCCAAGCGGTCGAACAATCGCGCCGACAACTGCCCTTCCAACAAGGCGATGCGTTTGCTCACCGCCGGCTGGGTGAGGTGCAGGGCCTCGCCGGCGGCTGAAAAGCTGCCGCTTTCGGCAATCGCCACGAAGGCGCTGAGGCTTGCCAGGTCCATTGCCATTCCCAAATTTCATTTGTTGAATAAACAATATGAATTTGCGTTATCCAAGGCAAGCTCCTAGCATCGAACGCAGCCAGGTGGGCACTCCCACCATCCGCCAACCGGATCGCCGCAATGACTGCCAAGACGCTGTACGACAAGCTGTGGGACCTGCACGAGGTCACGCGCCGCGACGATGGTTCGTCGCTGATCTACATCGACCGCCACATCCTGCATGAAGTGACTTCGCCGCAGGCGTTCGAAGGCCTGCGCCTGGCCGGGCGCAAGCCGTGGCGCATCGATGCCAACATCGCCACGCCCGATCACAACGTGCCGACCACGCGGGCCGAGCGCCAGGGCGGGCTGGAGTCGATCTCCGATGAAGTCTCGCGCCTGCAGGTGCAGACGCTGGACGAGAACTGCGACGATTTCGGCATCCTCGAGTTCAAGATGAACGATGCGCGCCAGGGCATCGTGCATGTGGTCGGCCCCGAGCAGGGCGCCACCCTGCCTGGCATGACCGTGGTCTGCGGCGATTCGCACACCTCCACGCATGGCGCGTTCGGCGCGCTGGCGCACGGCATCGGCACTTCCGAGGTCGAGCATGTGCTGGCCACGCAATGCCTGATCGCCAAGAAGATGAAGAACATGCAGGTGCGGGTGGAGGGCACGCTGCCGTTCGGGGTGACCGCCAAGGACATCGTGCTGGCGGTGATCGGCAGGATCGGCACCGCCGGCGGCAATGGCCATGCGCTGGAATTTGCCGGTAGCGCGATCCGCGCCCTGTCGATGGAAGGGCGCATGACCATCTGCAACATGTCCATCGAAGCCGGTGCGCGCGTGGGCATGGTCGCGGTGGACGAAAAGACCATTGCCTACGTGCAGGGCCGCCCGTTCGCGCCAAGGGGCGCCGACTGGGAGGCCGCCGTCGCACTGTGGCGCACGCTGGTTTCCGATGCGGACGCGCACTTCGACACCGTGGTGGAGCTGCGTGCCGAAGACATCAAGCCGCAGGTCAGCTGGGGCACCTCGCCGGAAATGGTGCTGGCGGTCGACCAGCAGGTGCCGGACCCGGCAACCGAACAGGATCCGACCCGGCGCGACTCGATCGAGCGCGCGCTGAAATACATGGGTTTGCGGGCAAACCAGCCGATCACCGAGATCCGCCTGGATCGCGTGTTCATCGGCTCGTGCACCAATTCGCGCATCGAAGATCTGCGCGCGGCCGCTGCGGTGGCCCGGGGGCGCAAGGTTGCCTCCACCATCAAGCAGGCGCTGGTGGTCCCGGGCTCGGGCCTGGTCAAGGCGCAGGCCGAAGCCGAAGGCCTGGACAAGGTGTTCCTGGACGCCGGGTTCGAATGGCGCGAGCCGGGGTGCTCGATGTGCCTGGCCATGAACCCGGACAAGCTGGGCAGCGGCGAACACTGCGCCTCCACCTCCAACCGCAACTTCGAAGGCCGCCAGGGCGCCGGCGGCCGCACCCACCTGGTCAGCCCGGCCATGGCCGCAGCGGCGGCGGTCAGCGGGCATTTTGTTGATGTGCGTGCGTTGCAGGGAATCGAGAATCGGGAATAGAGAATCGCAACGTCCGTCCCGTCTCCGCTCTGCCAATTCCCCATTCTCTACTCCCAATTCCCGGCTTTTCAATGACCCCTTTCACCCAACACACCGGACTGGTGGCGCCGCTGGATCGCGCCAATGTCGATACCGACCAGATCATTCCCAAGCAATTCCTCAAGTCGATCAAGCGCACCGGCTTCGGGCCGAACCTGTTCGACGAATGGCGCTACCTGGACGTCGGCGAGCCTGGCCGCGACAACAGCCAGCGCCCGCTCAACCCGGAGTTCGTACTCAATTTCCCGCGCTACCAGGGCGCCAGCGTCCTGCTGGCACGCGAGAACTTCGGCTGCGGTTCCTCGCGCGAACACGCGCCGTGGGCGCTGGACGAATACGGCTTCCGCGCGGTGATCGCGCCCAGCTTTGCCGACATCTTCTTCAACAACAGTTTCAAGAACGGCCTGCTGCCGATCGTGCTGGCCGAAGCAGAAGTGGACGCCCTGTTCGCGCAATGCCTGGCCACCGAGGGCTACCGACTCACCGTGGATCTGGCCGCACAGCGCGTGCGCCGCCCCGATGGCGTGGAATACGGCTTCGAGATCGATGCGTTCCGCAAGCACTGCCTGCTCAACGGGCTGGACGACATCGGTCTGACCCTGCAGGACGCCGATGCGATCGGCCGCTTCGAGCAAGGGCATCGCGCGCGTCAACCGTGGCTGTTCGGCGCGCTGCAGTAATTCCGCCGGCACTTACCCACGAACCGGTTGCGTCAGTACGTGCTGCGCTGTGTTGATTTCACTGACGAGGATTGCATGAGCAAGCAGATTCTGATTCTTCCCGGCGACGGCATTGGCCCGGAGATCATGGCCGAAGCGGTCAAGGTGCTGACGCGCATCGATGCGCAGCATGGGCTGGGTGTCAGCCTGGTATATGACGAACTGGGCGGTGCGGCCTACGACAAGTACGGCAGCCCGCTGGCCGACGAAACGCTGGAGCGGGCACGCGCCGCCGACGCGGTGCTGCTGGGTGCGGTCGGTGGGCCGCAATGGGACACCATCGATCCATCGCTGCGCCCGGAGCGCGGCCTGCTCAAGATCCGCTCGCAGCTCGGGTTGTTCGCCAACCTGCGTCCGGCGCTGCTGTATCCGCAGCTGGCCGATGCCTCCACGCTCAAGCCTGAGGTAGTGTCGGGGCTGGATCTGTTGATCCTGCGCGAGCTCACCGGCGGCATCTATTTCGGTCAGCCGCGTGGCACGCGCACGCTGGAAAATGGCGAGCGTCAGGCCTACGACACGCTGCCCTACAGCGAAAGCGAGATCCGCCGCATCGCCAAGGCCGGCTTCGAGATGGCACGCCTACGCGGCAAGAAGCTGTGCTCGGTCGACAAGGCCAACGTCCTGGCATCGAGCCAGCTGTGGCGCGCGGTCGTCGAAGAGGTGGCCAAGGACTATCCGGACATTGCGCTGTCGCACATGTACGTGGACAACGCGGCGATGCAGTTGGTGCGCGCGCCCAAGCAGTTCGATGTGATCGTGACCGACAACATGTTCGGCGACATCCTGTCCGACCAGGCGTCGATGCTCACCGGCTCGATCGGCATGCTGCCTTCGGCCTCGCTGGATGCCAACAACAAGGGCATGTACGAGCCATGTCATGGCTCCGCGCCGGACATCGCAGGAAAGGGGATTGCCAATCCGTTGGCCACCATCCTGTCGGTGGCAATGATGTTGCGCTACACCTTCGCGCAATCGGCTGCAGCGGACGCCATCGAGCAGGCTGTCGGCAAGGTGCTCGACCAGGGCCTGCGCACCGCCGATATCTGGTCGGAAGGCACGACCAAGGTCGGCACCGTGGCAATGGGGGATGCAGTGGTGGCCGCGCTGTAACAGCGCCCGCATTCCTGAAGCGTTTTGGTGCGCAGGAGTGGCCGGCATGCGGGTGTTGGTCAGTAGCGCGATGCCGCATCCCTGTCCTCAGCTGGCGACAGCAATTGGTGGTGCTTGCGCGCGTGCCGGCGTGGGACCTTGAGCGGCATGGATGCCGCGCCAGCGCCTACAAGGACGTACTTGCGGCGTGTCCCACGCCGGTACGCGTGCAAGCGCCCGCAGGAGACCGGAGCACTCGCATGGAACTCTAGATGTGGTGCACAAGAATGATCGGTATGCGGAGTCGGTCGGCGGTGCGGCGCCGCATCCAGTGTCGGGACACGCCGTGAATCCGTCCCTGGAGGCTCGGTGGCGGCATCCATGCCGCCACACGGTCCCGCCCCCGGACGCAACACCACGCTCCCAATATTGCCGCCTCTGATCGGCAAGCAATGCTTTTAAGTTCGCGTGGAACGCCAGATGTCGTGCGCAAGATTGATCGGTAAGCGGAGCTGGTCGGCAGCGCGGTGCCGCATCCGGTGTCGGGACACGCCGTGAATCCGTCCCTGGAGGCTCGGTGGCGGCATCCATGCCGCCACACGGTCCCGCCCCCGGACGCGACACCACGCTTCCACCATTGCTATCGCTGATCGGCAAGCAATGCTTCAAGCACGTGTTGATGCCTGCAGACTTCCCAGCCGATGTAATCGGCAAGCCATCTATCTGCTCACGTCGCCAGGATGGACGCTCCGAAGGACCTCCAGCTCAACATGCCCTCTGCATTTCTTTCCGCAACCGATAGCAATTGGTGGTGCTTGCGCGGGTGCCGGTGTGGGACCTTGAGCGGCATGGATGCCGCGCCAGAGCCTACATGGACGTACTTGCGGCGTGTCCCACGCCGGTACACGTGCAAGCGCCCGCAGCAGACCGAAGCATTCGCACAAAACCGGCAGATCTCGTGTGCGAGGTTGTTCTGTGTCGGTACGAGTGCACGCGCCTGCAGCAGCCCGACGCACTTGCAAGAAAGCTGGAACACCAAACATCAGCACCAAACACCAAAACGGCCAGCAGATCACTCTGCCGGCCGTCAGGTTTGCATTGTCCAGCGAATGAGCGGTGCTACGCCACCGCAGCCGTCTTGCCCGCGACCACGCCGCGCTCGCGCTGACGCAACAGGCGGTTGGCCACATCCAGCCAGGCCAGTGCGCTGGCTTCGATGATGTCCTTGCTGGTGCCGGTGCCTTCGTATTCCACGCCGTCGTGGCGCACGCTCAGGCTGGCTTCGCCACGTGCGTCCGCGCCGATGCCCACGCTGTGCACCTGGTAGCTGTCCAGCTCCAGCTTCACACCGGTGGCCGAGGCCAACGCGCCGAATAGCGCGTCCACCGGACCATTGCCCTGCGCGGTTTCGGCCACGCGGTTGCCTTCCGGATCGGACAATTCCACCAGCGCATTGGCACGGCTGCCGACATCGCTGATGGTCATCGACGCCAGCCGGTACCCTTCCTGCACGGTGGCGTCCTGCATCAATGCCTGCAGGTCCGCGTCGGTGACCACGCGCTGCTTTTCGCACAGTGCCTTGAACTGCTCGAAGACCAGTTTGACCTCTTCTTCCTCCAGCAGATATCCCAGGGCACGCAGGCGCTGCTCCACTGCCGCGCGGCCGCTGTGGCGGCCCAGCACCATCTGCGAGGACTCCCAGCCCACGTCTTCCGGACGCATGATTTCGTAGGTGCCGCGATGGCGCAGCATGCCGTGCTGGTGGATGCCCGACTCGTGCGCGAACGCATTGCCGCCCACCACCGCCTTGTTGCGCTGCACCGGCATGCCGACCAGGCGTTGCAGCAACTGCGAGGTGGAGACGATGCGTGGGGTGTTGATGTCGGTATCGATGTTGTAGAACGCACCGCGCACCTTCAGTGCCATGGTGATTTCTTCCAGCGCACAATTGCCGGCGCGCTCGCCGATGCCGTTGATGGTGCATTCGACCTGGCGTGCGCCGCCTTCGATCGCCGCCAGCGAATTGGCCACCGCCAGACCCAGATCGTTGTGGCAGTGCGCACTGAAGATGACGCTGTCGGCACCTTCCACGCTGGCGATCAGGCGCGAGAACATGCCGCGGATTTCTTCCGGCGTGGTAAAGCCCACGGTGTCCGGCAGATTGATCGTGGTGGCACCAGCGGCGATCGCCACGCGCGCGACCTCGGCCAGGAAATCCTCCTCGGTGCGCGTGGCGTCCTCGGCGGAGAACTCGACATCGTCGATATAGCCGCGCGCCAGCGTCACATGCCTGTGCACCGATTCCAGCACCTGCTCGCGGCTCATGCGCAGCTTGTGCTCGCGATGCAGTGGGCTGGTGGACAGGAAGACATGCAGGCGCGGATTGGCGGCCGCTTCCAGTGCACGTGCGGAAGTTTCGATATCGGCCTGCAGGCAGCGCGACAGCACCGCCAGCGTGGGGCGACGCAACTCGCGGCCGATCATCGCCACCGCCTCGCGGTCGGAATGCGAACTGGCCGGGAAACCGGTTTCGATGATGTCCACGCCGAGCTCGTCCAGCGCGCGCGCCATCACCAGCTTTTGCTGGGGCGTCATGCTGCAACCGGGGGATTGCTCGCCGTCGCGCAGGGTGGTGTCGAAAATTCGGATACGCGGGGTCTGGTTGGATACGGTCGTGTTCACCAGGATGACTCCTCTACGGCGATGGCGGTGACAGGCGTTGAAGCGACTGCGGATGGGCGGGAAAGGACGGGTGTTTCGGGAAGTGACTTGGCGCTGCGTTCGTTGCGCAGCCGCTCGGTATTGCGACGACGCGGCTTGCGTGGCGGCCGCGGCCGCACCTCGGACAAGAGTGTGGCCAGAACAGTTGCGTCGATATTACCGCCAGAGACCACCGCGCACTTGCGTTTGCCTGAAACGCGACGACCGGCAGCCAGTGCCAGCGCGCCAGCGCCTTCGGCGATGACGTGTTCCTCCAGCGCCAGGCGCACCAGGGTCTCGCGCAATTCGGCCTCGCGCACGATCACCACATCGTCAAGCAGGCTCGAGCACAGGCGGCGGGTCAGAAAGCCGGGAATCTTGACCTTCACGCCATCGGCCAGCGTGGGGACCGGAGTGATTTCGCGGAAGTCGCCGCGCACGGCACGGGCCATCGAATCGACGCCCTCCACCTGCGCGCCGACGATGCGCACGCCTTGTGATTTGAGCGCCAGCGCCACCCCGGAGGCCAGCCCGCCGCCGCCAATCGGCACGATCACCACGTCAGGGGCATGCGCAGCCAGTTCGATGCCGACCGTGCCTTGCCCTGCGATCACGTCCGGGTCGTCGAAGGCGGACAGAAAGCGATAGCCGTTCTGCTCGGCCAGCTCACGCGCGAACGCAAACGCTTCGTCGTAGCTGTTGCCATGCTGGCGGACGGTGGCGCCCCAGTGGGCGACGCCGGCGATCTTGGTCTGCGGCGCGCCGTAGGGCATCACCGTGATGGCCTGCACGCCCAACCGATATGCCGACCACGCCACACCCTGCGCATGGTTGCCGGCCGAGGCGCAGATCACCGGGCGCTCGTCGCCGCGTTCCAGGCCCGCCAGCAACGCGTTCAATGCGCCGCGCACCTTGTAGGAGCCGGTGCGCTGCAGGTTTTCCAGCTTCAACCACACACCGAAGCGCTCGGCGTAATGCAGCGGTGTGGGCGACAGGTACTTGCGCAGACGTGCCTGTGCGGCCAGCACGTCGGCCACGCTGACGGCCACGTCGCCTACGTCGGGCTCCTGCGGGGAGGGGCGGCCGGAATCAGGCATTGCGGCACGCGCACGGCCGATCCGGAAGAAGACACCTCCGGATGGCGATTTGCTGGTCGCGCGAGGTCTGGGCGTTCATGCCGCAACCTCGACGGAGTCCAGCGCGGTGATCACCACCGACTCGCAGTCGTACACTTTTTCCAGCTGCAGGCGCAGCGTCTCCGGCGGGCGCGTGCTGTCCACGTCCAGTTGCAGATGCCAGCGGCCGGCATCGTCCGGTGCGCAGGCGCCCTGGATGGCACAGGGGCGAAAGCCGCGTCGCTCGGTCATGCCGAGCACGCGCACCAGGGCGCCTTCGGCCGGCGTCAGCACCAGATCAAGCCGGTAACGCATGCGATGTCTCCTTGGCCGCGTGTGCGGGATTGCTGTCCAGCATGGTGCTGTTGGCGTTGTTGGGCGGCACCAGCGGCCACACGTTGGCGCGTGCGTCGATGGCCACGTGCAGCAGGCCGGGGCCGGGTTGTGCCAGCAGCTCGGCCAGCGCCGCGTCTACGTCGCCGCGCGCGATGATGCGCTTGGCGGGGATGCCGAAGACCTGCGCCAACGCCGCAAAATCCGGATTGTCGGACAGGTCGATTTCGCTGTAGCGCTCGGCAAAGAACAGTTCCTGCCACTGCCGCACCATGCCCAGCGAACTGTTGTCCAGCAGCACGATCTTCACCGGCAGCTTGCAGCGTGCAATCGTCACCAGTTCCTGCACGTTCATCATGAAGCTGCCGTCGCCGGACACCAGCACCACGGTGCGGTCGGGGCAGGCGAACTGCGCGCCCATCGCGGCCGGCAGGCCGAAGCCCATCGTGCCGAGCGCCCCGCTGGTGAGGTGGTTGCGCGGATCGTTGAAGCGGCAATGCTGGGCCACCCACATCTGATGCTGGCCCACGTCGCAGGCGATGATGGTGTCGGCCGGGGCCACTTCGCTCAGGCGCTTGAGCAACGCCGGCGCGTAGATATCGGTACCGGGCGCGTCGTAACGCGCGCCGAATTTCTCGCGGTTGGCAAAGCAGCGCGTGCGCCACGCCTGGCAATTGCCGCGTGCCGCGCTCAGCGCTTTCAGGCTGGCCGCCACATCGCCGGGCACGGCGATGTCGGCCGTGCGCAGCTTGGAAATTTCATAGGCGTCGGCATCCAGGTGGATGACGCGTGCGAAGGGTGCGAATTCGCTCAGCTTGCCGGTGGCGCGGTCGTCAAAGCGCGCGCCGACGACGACCAGCAGATCGCATTCCTGGATCGCCATGTTGGCCGCGCGCGTGCCATGCATGCCCAGCATGCCCAGATAGTCCGGATGCGCATGCGGCAACGCGCCCAGGCCGCGCAAGGTCAGCGCGGTGGGGATGCCGGTGGCTTCGACAAAGCGCCGGAACGCCTCCACCGCGCCGGCCAGCGCGATCCCGCCACCGCCGTACACCACCGGGCGTTCGGCGCTGGCGATGGCCGCCAGCGCTTCGGCCAATTTCGCATCTTCCGGGGCCGGAGGCGGCAGCACTGCCGCCGGCACATGATCGGGCAGATGCGATGCATCGGCAATCTGCACGTCCTTGGGCAGGTCGATCAGCACCGGCCCGGGACGCCCCTCGCGCGCGATGCGGAACGCTTCGCGCACCATGCCCGGAAGATCCTCCACGCGCCGCACCAGGAAGCTGTGCTTGACGATCGGCATGGTCATGCCGAACACATCCAGTTCCTGGAACGCATCGGTGCCCAGCAGCGGCGTGGCGACCTGGCCGGTCAGGCACACCATTGGGACCGAATCGAGCATCGCATCGGCGATGCCGGTGACCAGATTGGACGCGCCCGGGCCGGAGGTGGCCACGCACACGCCGACCCGGCCGCTGGCACGGGCGTAGCCGTTGGCGGCCAGGGCGGCGCCCTGTTCGTGACGGACCAGGATGTGCTTGAGCCTGGAATCCACCAGGGCGTCGTAGAACGGCATGATGGTGCCGCCCGGATAACCGAACAGCGTTTCCACGCCTTCGGCTTCCAGGGCCTGCGTCAGCCAGCGCGCGCCGTTGCGGGGCGTGCTGTGTGCGGAGGTGTTCATGCGTTGCGGACCTTCGGTGTTAGCGGTGGGGGTGCGGCGGCATTACGCCGCTTGTTGATTCGCGGGTGCGGCGGCGGCTTGTTGCTGCCCGTTGAGCCACACCATCTTGGCGCGCAGCTTCTTGCCCACTTCCTCGATCGGGTGCTCCAGATCGGCCTGCTTGAACTTGGTGTAGTTCGGCAGGCCGGCTTCGTATTCGGCCACCCAGTTCTTGGTGAAGGTGCCGTTCTGGATGTCGGTCAGCACGTCCTTCATGCGCGCCTTGGTGCTGGCGTCGATCACGCGCGGGCCGCTGACATAGTCGCCGTATTGCGCCGTTTCGGACACGAATTCCAGCATGCGGGTGATGCCGCCTTCGTAAAACAGGTCCACGATCAACTTCAGTTCGTGCAGCACTTCGTAATACGCGATCTCCGGCTGGTAGCCTGCTTCCACCAACACCTCAAAACCGGCCTGCACCAGCGACGAGGCGCCGCCGCACAGCACCGCCTGCTCGCCGAACAGATCGGTCTCGGTCTCTTCCTTGAAGGTGGTCTTGATGATGTTGGCACGCGCCCCGCCCAGGCCGCCGGCATAGGTCAGCGCGAACTGCTCGGCCTTGCCGCTGGTGTCCTGGTAGACCGCGTAGATGCAAGGCACGCCGCGACCGATTTCATACTCGCGACGTACCAGCGCGCCCGGGCCCTTCGGCGCGACCAGCACCACGTCCAGGTCGGCGCGCGGGGTGATCATGTCGAAATGCACGTTCAGGCCATGCGCGAACAGCAGGCAGGCGCCCTGTTTCATGTTCGGGGCGATGACTTCTTCGTAGAGCTTCTTCTGCACCATGTCCGGGGTCAGGATCGCGACAAGGTCGGCACTCTTCACCGCCTCGGCCGGCGCCACCACGGTGAAGCCGTCGGCCTGGGCCTTGGATTCGGTCGGCCCACCGGCACGCAGGCCGACGGTGACGTCGAAGCCGGAATCGCGCAGGTTCAGCGCATGCGCGCGGCCCTGGCTGCCGTAGCCGATGATCGCGATTTTCGGTTGGGTGTCGTTGCTCATGGAGTAGTCCTTGCGGGGTTTGGCAGTGGGAAAGAAATCAGCCGGCAGTGCAGACACTGGCCGGCCAGGCAAAATGGGGATGGACGATGGCACTGCGCATGCACGCGCAAGCACCAGCGCGCCGGTGGGCACGCGTGATGGGCATTGCGGCGATGGTAGTGATGTCGTTCATGTCATTCGAAACTTTTGGTGGTCCCTGAAACGCGAAACCCCGCGCCGTTGCCGGTGCGGGGTCTGATCGAAGCCTTGTGTGTCTGTTGCCTACACGAAGTCCCGTCCCGCACCGGTTGGCGAGGTAATAAGTACGAGCACGAGAAGCGACGCTGCCGACGCGCCGATGGGCGCGGACACTGGGGCGTTCGAGGTGGTGTGGCGGTGCGGCATGAGACCGAGATAACCATCGCTGCTGGTGGGGTGTCAACCCTTGCGCGTGAAACGGCCGCGTCAATGGGCGCTGTGTCGCGCAAAACCGCGTGGCAGCAGCATGGTTGCGGTTGAAACCGGATCGGTACGGGCCAGCGGCAGGCGCTACGCGTCACTAAATGCGCGGCATTTGTGCTGACAGGCAGTGCGTGCCGAACGATGTGGCCCGACCCGCTGGTATGGTTGACCACTCACATGTGGTGTTTCGGGGATCGTCTGTCATGCGTCGCGTACCTGTGTTGTTGGTGTCTGCCTTGGCGCTGCTTGCGCCACCTCTGAGTGCTGCCGACCGGATCACCGGGCAGCCGTTTGCCACCCGCTCGGAAGTCATCGCCCCACACGCAATGGCGGCGACCTCGCAGCCGTTGGCCACCCAGATCGCGCTGGATGTGATGAAGGGCGGCGGCTCGGCGGTGGATGCGGCGATCGCCGCCAATGCCGCGCTGGGGCTGATGGAGCCGACCGGCAACGGCGTGGGCGGGGATCTGTTCGCCATCGTCTGGGACCCCCGGACCAGCAAGCTCTACGGCTACAACGGCTCGGGCCGCTCGCCGAAGTCGCTGACCCTGGCCGAGTTCCAGCGCCGCGGGTTGAAGGACATTCCGCCGACCGGCCCGTTGCCGGTGTCGGTGCCGGGCGCGGTGGATGGCTGGTTCGCGTTGCATGAGCGCTTCGGGCGCAAGCCGATGGCGCAGAACCTGGCCCCGGCCATCCGTTATGCCCGCGAAGGCCATCCGGTGGCCGAAACCATCGCCTATTACTGGGACCGCTCGGTGCCGCGCCTGTCGCAATACCCCGGCTTCAAGGAGCAGTTCACCATCGACGGCCATGCCCCGCGCAAGGGCGAGCTGTGGAAGAACCCCAACCTGGCCAACACCTTGCAGCAGATCGCCGACGGCGGCCGCGATGCGTTCTACAAGGGCGATATCGCCCGCACCATCGGCGCCTATTTCAAGGCCAATGGCGGCTACCTGAGCTACGAGGATCTGGCCAGCCACACCGGCGAGTGGGTGGAGCCGGTGTCCACCAACTACCGTGGCGTTGATGTCTGGGAGTTGCCGCCCAACAGCCAGGGCATTGCCGCGCTGCAGATGCTCAACATCCTGGAGGGCTACGACTTCTCCAAGATCCCGTACGGCTCGGCCGAACACGTGCACCTGTTCACCGAAGCCAAGAAGCTGGCCTTCGCCGACCGCGCGCGTTTCTATGCCGACCCGGCGTTCCAGCCGGCACCGCTGGCCAGGCTGATCTCCAAGGACTACGCCGCGCAGCGTCGCGCGCTGATCTCCATGGACAAGGCGCTCAAGGAGGTGCAGCCGGGCACGCCCAAGCAGTTGGAAGAGGGCGACACGATCTACATGACCGTGGCCGATGCCGACGGCATGATGGTGTCGTTGATCCAGTCCAATTACCGCGGCATGGGCAGCGGCATGGCCCCGCCGGGGCTGGGCTTCATCCTGCAGGACCGTGGCGAGATGTTCGTGCTGAAGAAGGATCACCCCAACGGCTACGCGCCGGGCAAGCGGCCGTTCCAGACCATCATTCCCGCCTTCGTCACCAAGGACGGCAAGCCGTGGCTGAGCTTCGGGGTGATGGGCGGGGCGATGCAGCCGCAGGGCCACGTGCAGATCGTGATGAACCTGGTGGACTTCCACATGAATCTGCAGGAAGCCGGTGACGCGCCGCGCATCCAGCACGAAGGCTCCACCGAGCCGACCGGCCAGGCCACCGCGATGAGCGATGGCGGCGAGGTCAATCTGGAAACCGGCTTCTCCTACGACACCATTCGCGCGCTGATGCGCAAGGGCCACCGGGTGATCTTTGCCGATGGCCCGTATGGCGGATATCAGGCGATCGCGCGTGACCCGGCCAGCGGGGTGTATTACGGCGCCTCGGAAAGCCGCAAGGACGGCCAGGCCGCCGGTTACTGAGCAGGCGCCTGCGGATGCATGGCGCCGCTCAATTGCAGCTGCGGCGCGCCGCTAATGATGGTGATGGATTAGGAACGCCCATGAGCTCGATGCAACAGCCCGGTCCGCCGTCGCAAACGCAGGCGGCGCTGCTCCCCGATGCACCGGTCGCGCTGCTGCGGCTATCGGCCGAGGCCTGCGTGGTGGCCTGCAACCGCGCCGGCCTGGACGTCCTGGGCAAGACCGCCAGCGAGCTGCAGGGTGCGCCGGTGTCGGTGGTGTGGGGATTGAGTGCAGCCGATCTGGCCGGCGAAGACGGCGTATGGGCCGCCCCCGGCGACGACCCGGCCCGGCGCGTGCGCTATGTGCGCGACCGCGAGCACGGGGGCTGGATGCTGTCGCTGCCGCATGTGGAAACCGCGATCCTGCTGCGCGAAGCCACCCGCCTGGCCGAAGACAGCCGGCCGGTGCCCATCTCGCCGCTGCTGCAGCCATTGGTGGCGCGCCTGCAGGCCGAGCATGAAGACCGCACCGTACTCGAGCGCACCGCCCAGGCACTGGCTAGTTGCGAGCTGGAGCTGTTGCTGCCGCCCGGTCTGTCCGAGACCGACACGGGGCGCCGGCTGCAGGCCGGCTTCGGCAATCTGGCCGAAGCGATCCGCCAGGCAGTGGCGTTGTCGGTGCAGATCGCTGCCGAAGTGCCGCCGCTGGTGGCCGAAAACGACGAGATGGTGCGTCAGTCGCAGGCACAGACCGACGCGCTGGATGGCGCGCGCACCGCGGTGGAGCGCCTTGCATCGAGCCTGCAGGACGTCAACGCCGATCTGGCGCAGGTGATTGCGCTGGCCGCCAGCGCCGACGAAAGCGCACGCCAGGGCGTCGCTGCCGCACATGCGCTGGGCCAGGCCATGCACGAGGTGGAACGTCGCGCGGCGCGTGCAGGCGAGGTCATCGAAGTCATCGACTCGGTGGCGTTCCAGACCAATATCCTGTCGATCAACGCCAGCATCGAAGCGGCGCACGCCGGCGATGCCGGGCGCGGCTTTGCGGTGGTCGCCACCGAGATCCGCCGCCTGGCCGAACGGGCCGCAGCGGCAGCGCGCGACGTGCGCGCGATCCTGGCCGAAACCAGCGCCGCGGTGGGCGAGGGCGCGGCCTCGGCGCGCGGCACCGAAGCGGTGCTCGATGGCATCACCCGCGTGCTCGGCCAGGCCAGCAGCGCGATGACCACGGTGGCCGGGCGGATCCAGGCGCAGGACGGCGAGATTCGCGGCATCGAACGTGCCGTCGATGGCGTGGTGGCGCTAGGTCGCAGCAACCTGCAGCATGCCGCGCACGTGGCCGAACGCAGCGAGGCGCTGGAGCGCGGTACCGAAACGCTGCGCGACTGCGTGGGCCTGTTCCGTCTGCCGGCCGACCCGCTGGCAGTTCCCCGCCACGCGCGCGTCAAGGAACTCGCCGTGGCCGCCGCCGCTCGCATCGGCACCGCCCTGGCGCAGGCCATCGCACGCGGCCAGATCGACGAAGCGGCGCTGTTCGCCCGCACCTACACGCCGATTGCCGGCGTGGAGCCCGCCAAGTTCAGCACCGACTTCGATGCGCTTTGCGACGCGGTGTTGCCTGCCTTGCAGGAGCCGCTGCTGGATGCGCATCCCTGGATCGTGTTCGCCATCTGCGCCAATCCCGACGGCTATGTGCCCACGCACAACCTGCGCTTCACCCAGCCGCTGACCGGCGATCCCAAGCGCGATCTGGTCGGCAACCGCACCAAACGCAAGTTCACCGACCGTGTCGGCCGCAGCGTGGGCGCGCACACCGACCCGTACCGCCTGCAGGTCTACCGCCGCGACACCGGCCAGATCATGTTCGACCTGTCGGTGCCGATCTACGTCGGCCGCAGGCACTGGGGCGGTTTGCGGGTGGGCTATACGCTGGACTAGCGCGCCGCGTCATTGCGGCACGGCGGATACCGCACTGGACGTCGCCGTCGCAGTGTTGCCACCCAACTGCTCGGCAAGAAAACGTTCCAGGGTGCGATAGAACGTGATCTGGTTGGCCTCCTTGTAGAAACCGTGTCCCTCCTTGGGAACGGACAGCCATTGCGGCGCGTTGCCGCTGCGCGTCAATGCCGCGCGCAGGCTCTTGGCCTGTGCGAAGGGAGCTCGCTCGTCCTCTTCGCCGTGCACGAGCAGCACCGGCACCTTGATGCGATCAGCCAGCATCACCGGGGAGTGCGCCGCCAGTTCGGCCGTATCACGGCCAATGGCGCGCTCCAGATAATTCAGCCCGTAGTCGCTGCGATTGATGTCGCCCTTGCTGTACATCATCTGCAGGTCGTAGATGCCGGCCACGCCCACCGCGCAGCGGAACAACTCCGGCGCCTTGACCTGCACCATCATGGCGGCATACGCGCCGAAGCTGGCGCCATAGCTGCAGATGCGCGTCTGATCCGCGAGTCCCTGGCCCACTGCCCAGCGAACGCCGTCGACCAGATCGTCCTGGATACGCTCGCCCCATTGGCGATACCCGGCGCGCTCGAACCGGTTGCCACGCCCCAGGCCGCCGCGATAGTTGACCTGCAGCACGAGGTACCCGCGGCTGGCCAGGAACTGGGCGTCGGTATCGAAGGCCCAGCCATCGCCATCTGCATGCGGGCCACCGTGCGGCAGCAGGATCATCGGCAGCCGTTCACCGCGCGCGGCGGTGCCGGGGACGGTGAGCACGCCGTCCAGGATCAACCCGTCGCTGGCCTGAAACGTCACCATACGCCGCTCGTTCATCTGCGTCGCCGGCAATGCACTGCGTGCCTTGATGACAAGTTTCAGCGTGTTGCTCGGCCGGTCGAAGATGTACCAGGCACCTGCATCGCGGTCGCTATAGGCCCGTAGCAGCAGGCTGCTGCCGTCCTCTGTGAAATTGACGAAGTCCACGTACTGGCCGGCCAGGGTCTGGCTCAGGCTCCGGTGCAGTTGCGCTTCGGCAGTGTCCTGCTCGAAATAGCGCAGCGTCGGTCGCCCTGGTCCAAGTCGTGCAGCAAATGGCGTCTGCGGCGCCGGACCCCACTGCAGATCGTCCACGCTGTAGAACGGGTCCGACGCGAGCACGCTGCGCTGCTGGCCGTCGGGATCGCTGGCCACCAGGACTGCAGGGCCACCGGCCTCGCTATACCAGCCGTAGACGCGGCCCGGCTGTCGTGCAAATGCGATCGGTCGCCAGTTGGCCCGGACCTGGGACATCGGCGACCAGCCATTGCCCGATCGGCGGAACAGCAACGGGTTATCGTTGTCGTCGGTGCCGTACGCGTATTGCGCCACACCATCGTGGTCGAGCACGAAGCGCAGATCGGGGACGTCGACGTCTGCCATCAGGCGATGGGTAGTGGTGCTGGCGTCGACGTCGTAGAGCATCGAGTGGCGCGAGTCCAGCGACAGGCGTCGCATGTAGAAGTGCCCGTTGCGGCGACTCGGCAGGCCCTCGATATAGCCGAACCCGCGCTCCAGCCCCGCGTTGCGGGTGCTTTGCAGGTAGCCGTACACATAGCGCTGATTGCTGCCATCCAGATCGGTGGCGATGATCTCGCCCATCGGCATGGGCTCTTCCAGCGAGCCGAGTTTGCGCCCCTTGCCGATCACCAGCCGGCGGTCGCTGACCCAGGCAATGCGCACCGGCAATTCATAGCGCGGCAGGCGCAGCATCGTGGTGGACTGCATGCCGGCAATGCGGTAGACCACCAGCGCGTAGTTGCCATCGCCCAGATCCGCGCTGACCGCCAGATGCTTCCCATCGGGCGACATCGCCGGCGAGGAGATCGGGCCGGATTCGACGAAGGCCTCCACAGGCGGCGGGGACGCGGCCTGCGCAGTCCCTGAAAAAAACCCCATCAGCAGCATCGCTGCCCAGCCAAACCGGTGCATCCCTTGCATCTGCGTCGTCCATTCCCCTGTTTCACAGAAAGATAACGAACCGGCGATAGCTGTGGCAAGTGGATCAAAAAAAAGCCGCCGAAGATCGGCGGCAGGGAGAGAGAGCAGGTTTCTTGTTGTGGTGACCGCAGGCTAGCGGTGTGATGTGCCGTGGAAATGTCCGTGCATGGCACCACCGCGCTGCTGCGTGCCAGGCGGCCGGTGACGGGGCAGTCCTGGCACGTGGACAACGACTTCCCCAAAGTGGTCGTTGTGACAACCGGCGTGTCCAGGCAGCGGACCGGCGGCTCAAGGGTGCGATCAGAAGCGCTGGGCGTCTACTTGTGGCTGCAGCATCCCGGGATGGCCCAGGCCGAATCGAACGCGTTGGCAGACGCGCCGTTCGCGAATGCGCGTTGTGTTGCAGTGCGAGGCGTGCAGTGCGAGGAAGCTTTTGCAGTGCCGCTGCGCGTGTGCTGCCGACCTGCGCTGCCATACACGGACAGCTGTCGCTGCCGAAGGTGACAACGCAGCGTTGGTCATCGCCAGGCGAGCGCGGCCGCTGCACGCAACGGCCTGCACCAGGCGTGCATCTCATCGCCGAGCGCGGTGCCGACAGCTGGCGACATTTTTTAGCCGCGCAGGGTGCGATGTGGTTTAATCGCCGCCGAAGTGGGGGTACCGCAGTGCGCTGCGGTTGAGATAGTCCCTTCGAACCTGATCCGGCTGATACCGGCGTAGGGAAGCTTCGTTAGATGCGATGGTCCGTGCCGTGCACGGGCGCATCGCCATTGAGCGCCGCCGCTTCGTCCGCCTGCGACTCCTTCGCAGAGCCAGCGCCGTGGGTGCTGGTTTTCCAGCACACAGGACGAACGCCATGAATGCCGCGCCTACCGTTTTGCAGCAACAAGCCCAGTCGCTGTCCGAGGCTGTGACCCAGCCGATTCCAGGGTCCCGCAAGATCTTCGTGCAGGGCTCGCGCGCCGACCTGCAGGTGCCGATGCGCGAGATTGCATTGACCCGCACCCCCACCTTGTTCGGCGGTGAGGACAATGCGCCGCTCAGTGTCTATGACACCTCCGGGCCATATACCGACCCGCGCGCGGCGATCGATCTTGCCGCCGGTCTGGCGCCGCTGCGCGCGCACTGGATTGCCGAGCGCGACGATACCGTGGCGCTGGACGGCCTGAGTTCCAGCTTCGGCCGCGGCCGCGAGCACGATGCGCGCCTGGATGCCGTGCGTTTTCCTGCGCGGCGCCTGCCGCGCGTGGCACGCGACGGTGCCAATGTCACCCAGATGCATTACGCGCGGCGCGGCATCATCACCCCGGAAATGGAGTTCGTGGCGATCCGCGAAAACCAGCGCCTGGAAGCGGTGACTGACGCGATCCTGTGCAAGCAGCATCCGGGCGAGGCCTTCGGCGCTGCGATCCAGCACCGCATCACGCCGGAATTCGTCCGCGAGGAAATCGCCCGCGGCCGCGCGATCCTGCCGAACAACATCAATCACCCGGAAAGCGAGCCGATGATCATCGGTCGCAATTTCCTGACAAAAATCAACGCCAACATCGGCAACAGCGCGGTGTCGTCCGGGATTGCAGAAGAGGTCGAAAAGCTGGTGTGGTCGATCCGCTGGGGCGGCGACACGGTGATGGACCTGTCCACCGGCAAGCACATCCACGAGACCCGCGAATGGATCATCCGCAACTCGCCGGTGCCGATCGGCACGGTGCCGATCTATCAGGCGCTGGAAAAGGTGGACGGGCGCGCAGAAGAGCTGACCTGGGAGATCTTCCGCGACACCTTGATCGAACAGGCCGAGCAGGGCGTGGACTACTTCACCATTCATGCCGGTGTGCTGCTGCGCTATGTGCCGCTGACTGCCAAACGGGTCACCGGCATCGTCTCGCGCGGCGGGTCGATCCTGGCCAAGTGGTGCCTGGCCCACCACAAGGAAAACTTTCTCTACACGCACTTCGAAGACATCTGCCAGATCATGAAGGCCTATGACGTGGCGTTTTCGCTGGGCGATGGCTTACGCCCGGGCTGCATTGCCGATGCCAACGACGCAGCGCAGTTCGGCGAGCTGGAAACGCTGGGCGAGCTGACCAGGATCGCCTGGAAGCACGATGTGCAGACCATGATCGAAGGCCCGGGGCATGTGCCGATGCAGTTGATCAAGGAAAACATGGACAAGCAGCTGCGCGAATGCGGCGAGGCGCCGTTCTACACGCTGGGGCCGCTGACCACCGATATCGCGCCCGGCTACGACCACATCACCAGCGCGATCGGCGCGGCGATGATCGGCTGGTTCGGCACCGCGATGCTTTGCTATGTCACGCCTAAGGAGCACCTGGGCCTGCCCAACCGGCAGGACGTACGCGACGGCATCATGGCCTACAAGATCGCCGCGCATGCCGCGGACCTGGCCAAGGGTCATCCCGGTGCGCAGGTGCGCGACAACGCCTTGAGCAAGGCGCGTTTCGAATTCCGCTGGGATGACCAGTTCCATCTCGGGCTGGATCCGGAAAAGGCCAAGGAGTTCCACGACGAAACCCTGCCCAAGGACGCGCACAAGCTGGCGCACTTCTGCTCGATGTGCGGGCCGCATTTCTGCTCGATGAAGATCACCCAGGACGTGCGCGATTACGCAGCCGAGCACGGTATGGGCGAAGCGCATGCCTTGTCGGCGGGGATGGAGGAAAAGTCGGCGCAGTTCCTGGCGCAGGGTGCGCAGGTGTATCGCGCCACCTGACACGTGCCAGCGATGTTGCGTTGCAGCGGGCCGATAGTTCGCTTAAGAAAAATTCAGCTTCGGCCTAGGCAGATCGCAGCGTGGTGCGCAAGTGCCACGCTGTGACTGCGTTGCAAGCGGTTACAGCTGGCAAGCATTTCAGCGCATTTTTCTGAATCGCAGATAAAAAAATCGCGCCAGAGGCGCGAAGGGGACATCGTAATTATTTGAATTCGTCGGCGAGAGAGAGAGAGCCTGACGTCGCCACCTGTCGTAGGGAAGCAACGGGGCATAGAGTAAAATTTGCACCAAATGGATGCATGACACAGTTGGTTGTGGTCCTTTGCTGAATTTGGCGCTTCGCGCGAAGTGTGTGATGCGTTCTTTGTGGTCCTTGCATGCCGGTGCGTGTTCTTGCCGATGAGTGTTCCTCCCGCTAATGCGATGCCATCGGGCCGGTTGCGTGTCGGCCAGTGCGTGGTCGATGTTGCCTCGCGCGAAGTGCACGCGCCCGGCGCCCGGCGCCCGGCGCGTCTGGCGCCCAAATCCCTGGCGGTGTTGCTGACGCTGGCGCGGCAGCCGGGCCAGGTGGTGACCCGCGAGCAGCTGCTGGCCGAGGTCTGGCCCGACACCTTGCCGACCAATGACGTGGTGACCCAGGCGGTCACGCAACTGCGCAAGGCGTTGGCCAGCAATGGCAGCCAGCGCTTCGAGCATATCGAGACCATCGCCAAGACCGGCTATCGCCTGCTGGCGCCGGTGGCGTGGGAGCAACGCTCGGACAGCTCCGCCGATACCGTCGCGGGCCCATCGGTGGCAACGGTATCGAGCACGGCACTTGAGGATCGCGATCCCACGGCCGGCATCGCGGCCGCTGCTGCCCTGGAGCGTGACGCGGCAAACCGGCAGCCGCTGCCGTTGGTTCGGTTCGCACCGGCGGTCGCGCAGCGGCGCCGCTGGATGGCACTGGCGGTGGCCGGCGTGACCTTGCTGGTGGTGCTGGGGCTGGCGGCACGGACGCTGTGGATGCGTGCGCCAGCCAGCGATACCGCCGCGGCCTCGGCAGTGCTGGGCAGCCCCAAGCGCCCGTATCAGATCATCACTGCAGGCGGCGGTTTCGATCTCACGCCCAGCCTGTCGCCGGATGGGGCGATGGTGGCCTACGCCTCGCTGACCAGCGATCGCGCAGGCACCTCGATCCTGGTCAAGACCACCAACAACGCCTATCCGCGCGTGCTCGATACGCCGGCGGCCGGCATCTCCGATCGGCTGCCGGCCTGGTCGCCGGACGGGCGCGAGATCGCCTTCTCGCGGCAGGCGCCCGATGGTGGCTGCCGCGTCATGATTGCCGCCGCCAGCGGCCCGGCTGCCGCACGCGAGGTGGCGCGCTGCGACGGCGCGGACATGCTGAGTTTCAGCTGGTCGCCAGACGGCCGTGCGTTGCTGTTCGGCAGCATGACCGGCGCGCACGGGGCGCCGCACATGCGGCGGCTGGATCTGGAAACCGGTCAATGGCAGCCGCTGAGCTACAGCGCGCAGCCGAGCGACTTCGACTACACGCCGCGCTATTCGCCGGACGGCCACTGGATCGTGTTTCTGCGCAATCCGCAGCTTGGCGACCTGTGGCGCATTCCGGCAAGCGGCGGAACCGCCGAACGGCTGACCCATGACAACGCGGATGTCCGCGGCTGGAGCTGGTTGCCCGACGGCAGCGGCCTGATCTTCGGGCGTCGGGTGGACAGCGAGGCGCGGCTCTACCGGCTCGATCTGGTCGACCGCAGCCTGCATGACCTTGGTGTGGACGATGCGCAGGCGCCGGATGTGGCGCAGGGCCATCTGGTGTTCGTGCAGCGTAAACCGCAATTTGGCGTGTATCAGGTCATTCACGACCCCATGAATGGCGGCTACATCCGCCGCCGGCTGTTTCCCTCCAGCGGGCGCGACGACCAGCCGATGATCGCGCCGGACGGGCACCAGCTGATCTTTGCCTCCAACCGCTCCGGTGCGTACGGCCTGTGGTGGGGCGATGTCGGCAAACCTGGCTCGGTGCGCCTGATCGAAGGCCTGCGGCCGGATGCGCGCCAGGCCGCCGACTGGTCGGCCGATTCGCAACGCGTGCTGGTCAGCGGCAGCGATGCGCAAGGGCATGCGGCCTTGTTTGAAGTGACCCCTGGCACGGGCAGGGTGCTGCGGCTGCCGGTGCCGCAGGCGCGACCGTTGCAGGCGATCCATCTTCCCGATCCCGACCGGTTGCTGGTCGTGGCTGCAGCGGATGACGGGCGCACCTTCGCCACGCTCTACGACAGACGCAGCTCTCCCTGGCGCGCGCTGGCGTCGCTGCAGGACGTTTCGCAGCTGCGGCTGGATCGCGTCAGTGGCCAGGTATTGCTGACGCGCCTGACCGGCGGCGGGTTATGGCAGGTCGCCCCGTCGCTGGCGGCCGACACCTTGCAGCAAGTCGATCCGCAGCAGCCATCGCGCTGGCGTTACCGCAGCTGGGCGCCCGGTGCGCGAGGCCAGTTGCATTACCTGTCGTCCACCGACACCTGTGCCACCCACGACAGCGACCTGCGCGCCGGTGCCGGGCGGTGCCTGGATGCGGCCAAGTACACCACCATCAACGGCTTCAGCGTGGATCAGCGCAGCGGCGCGCTGTATGTGGCATTGGCGGAAGAAGATGGCAGTTCGATCGCCTTCATGCCGTTGCCGGAACGCCTGGCAACGCCCCTGGGTGTGGTGTCCAACCTGTTGATCGTGTTGAGAAAAATCGCCTCGTAAGTTCTTCGGAAAGACTTCGTCGCAATTTCGGCAGACCTTCGTCGGAACTTCCTGACTCACGCCAGATTCGGCAAAACACTACGCCCTCTTTTGTACAGGGGGCTGCCACCATGCAACAGGTCATCACCGCAGATCGCGGGCTCGCACTCTCACTGGACGGCACCAGCGAGCCGACGTCGACGACCTGTCTGGCCGTCTCGCGCCTGGGCAGTATCCGCACTGCCGCCGCCACCTTCACGCTGTGGGTGCAGTTGCGCGGTCGCGCCTGGGTGGAGTCCAAGGAAGGGCGTTTCCGTCTGCGCGCCGGCGACTGGATCGCTTTCGACAAGGAATCGCATCCCACCGTGCAGGCCGACCGCAGCGCGCTCTGTGTCGGCGTCAGCCTCGATGGCGACAGCCTGCAATCCCTGGCCGAACTGACCGACGCCACGTTGTATCCGGGGCGCAGCCAGCTGTCACGTGGCGATCTGCGGATTGCACTGCGCTTGTGGCGCAACGCGGCCGCACAGAGCGGCAGTGCGTCGGCACGCCCCCTGTTGCTGCATCTGGCCGCGATGCAGCGCGACTTCATCGCGCAGGAGCAGCGCTGCCCGGGCCGTTCGCGCAGCCGTCGCCGTCAGGTGTTCGGTCGCATGCAACGCGCCCGGCTGTATCTGGAAGGCAACAGTGACCGCGTGGTGCGCATCGCCGAGCTGGCGCAGCTGACCAACTTCTCCAGCTGGTATGTGTCCAAGACGTTCCAGAGCCTGTACGAGGAAAGCCCGCAGGCCCTGTCGGCGCGTCTGCGCCTGGAGCGCGCCTCCGATCTGCTGCGCGATACCTCGATGATGATCGGTGAGGTTGCGGCCGCAAGCGGCTTCGACAATTGCTGCAGCTTCGCGCGTGCGTTTCGTGCGCGTTTCGGAGTCTCCGCATCGCATTACCGGGACCAAACGACAAATCCGCCAGATTCGGCAAAGCCACGGAACGTGACGCGCAAAGCGACGATGTTCACGCAATCGTAATTTGCACAGGGGCGCTTAACGCGCCACTAACGAACCCTGGAGAGATTGATGAACCTTCGCACCTCCGCAGTGCGGCTGGGCCTGTTGCCCGCCGGTATTGCGATCGCGTTGACGCCGGCTTTTGCCGTCGCGCAAGAATCGACCACCACGCTGGACCGTATCGAGATCACCGGCTCGCGCATCCGCAGCGCCGATGTCGAAACCCAGCAGCCGATCTTGACGCTCGACCGTCAGGCACTGGAAAAGCAGGGCCTGACCTCCGTTGCCGACGTGCTGCAGAACCTGACGTCGGCCGGCTCGCCGGCGATCTCGCGTGCCGATGCGCTGTCGTCCGGTGAAGACGTTGGCGGTTACTACGTCGATCTGCGCAACCTCGGCGCGCAGCGTACGTTGGTGCTGGTGAACGGTAAGCGTCTGGGTGCATCGACCTCCGGTCTGCAGGATCTCAGCCAGATTCCGATGTCGGCAATTGAGCGTATCGAAGTGCTGAAGGATGGCGCCTCGTCCATCTACGGCTCCGATGCCATTGCCGGTGTGGTCAACGTGATCACGCGCAAGCGTTTCGACGGCGCTGAAGCCAGCGTGCAGTTTGGCCAGTTTGGCCAGGGCGACGGCGATACCACGCAGTACTCCTTTACTGTCGGTTCGCAGGGCGAGCGCGGTGGCGTGACGCTGTCGGCGGAGTATTCCAAGCAGGATCCGGTGTTCGCCAAGAACCGCTGGTTCAGCCGCGACGGTTCACGTGGTCCCAACTCCACTCCGAACAGCTGGAGCCCGATCAGCCAGAATGGCTCGTGGTGCAATCCGTTGCAGGTCGACTGTGCGGATCCGGAAGCCGCGGTGTGGCAGACCCTCAATGCCGGTGGTAACCCGAACAACCCTGCCGACTATCACCCCATCACCCCCGCCGAGTATGCCAACTCGAACCAGCAGATGATGGTGCAGACCGGTATCGAGCGGAAGTCGGTGTTTGCCAACGTCAACTATGACGTTGCCGATGCCATCACCTTCAACGCCGACATCGCTTATAACGAGCGCACGACCGACGGACAGATTGCGGGTTATCCGTACCAGTCCGGCTCGTTCGGCACGCCGCTGGAAGCCGGTAGCGCGTTCAATCCGGTTGGCCAGGACGTGGATTTCCGTCGCCGCCTCTGGGAAGTGCCGCGCGCCACCGAAAACCAGCTCAAGACCCTGCGCTTTGCGCCGACCTTGAGCGGCTACTTCGATCTCGGTGGCAAGACCTGGGATTGGGACGTTGGCGCGTTGTGGAATCGCAACGAGAATACCAAGCGCAGCCGTGGCGACATGAGCCTGATCGCATCGCGTCAGGCACTGGGCCCGTCCTTCATCAACGGCCAGGGCGTTGCACAGTGCGGTACCGCTGCCAATCCGACCCCGCTGTCGGCGTGCCGTCCGTGGAACCCATTGCTGCCGTATAACGTTGCAGGTCAGGGCTCGCTCGCCGATCCGGCGTTGCAGGAATTCCTGTTCCCCACCTTCACCGATACTGGCCTGACCAAGACCACCAGCTTCACTGCCAACCTGTCCGGTTCGATCGTTGAACTGCCGGCTGGCGATCTGGGTATTGCCGTTGGCTATGAACACCGTAAGGAAGAAGGCCGTTTCTCCCCTGACGCATTCGCGCAGTCGGGCGAGAGCACGGGCCTGGGTGCCAAGACCACGCAGGGCGAGTACTCGCTGGACGAGGTTTACCTTGAATTGAATGTGCCGCTGCTGAGCGACGTTGCATTCGCCAAGGAACTGACCTTCAACGCTGCGACGCGTTATTCGGACTACAGCAACTTCGGCGACACGCTGAACTCCAAGTTCGGCCTGACCTGGCGTCCGCTGGAAGACCTACTGGTGCGTGCGACCTATGCGGAAGGTTTCCGCGCACCGACCATTAGTGATCTGTACGGCGGCCTGAGCAGCAGCTTCGAGGATTACATCGATCCCTGCGGCATCGGTGCTCCGAACAGCGTCAACGGCAACGCGGCCTGCACCAATGCCGGTGTACCGTTGGGCTACACCCAGCTCGGCCAGGGCTTCGTGCCTTGCACGACCTACCCGTGCCAGACGCCTGACGAATTCGTCAGCGGTGCCAACCCGAACCTGAAGCCGGAAACCTCCACCAGCAAGACCGCAGGTCTGGTGTGGAGCCCGCGTTGGGTGCAGGGCCTGGATATCTCGCTGGATTGGTACCGCTACGAGATCAACGACATGATCATCGCCGATAGCGTCGACCGTATCCTGCGCGACTGCTACGTGCTGGGCAATTCGGAGCGCTGCGCAGGCGTGACGCGTGCCGCCGACGGCCATATCTCGTCGATGACCTACGGCGTGGCCAACCTTGGCCAGATGGAAACCGAAGGCTACGACCTGGGCGTGAAGTACCGCTTGCCGGAAACCGCAATTGGCTCTTTCACCCTCGATTGGCAGACCAGCTACGTCAGCAAGTACGACGAAGCCGGCCAGGACAGCGCAGGCAACGCCATCATGATCGGCCGCGTCGGCGAGCCGGGCATCTTCCGGGTGCGTTCCAACGTTGGCGTGAACTGGGCGCTGGGTGATTTCGGCGTCAACTACACCCTGCGTTATTACTCGGGCATGAAGGAAAGCTGCATCACGCTGGCCGAAGGCTATTGCGATGCACCCGACCATTTCGCCAATGGCGAATCCGATCCGCTGCGCCACACCGGTTCCAACACCTTCCACGACCTGCAGGTCAACTGGAAGGCACCGTGGGACGCGACGATCGCACTTGGCGCGAACAACGTGTTCGATCACCGCGGTCCGCTTCAGTACTCGGCACCGAACAGCAGCTTTGCCTATTACGGCGGCTTCGAAATCGGTCGCTTCGTGTATATGAAGTACACCCAGCGTTTCTGATCCATCGACGCGCATATTAAATAAAAGCGCATTAAGAAAAGGAGGGTGGATCGTGAGATCCGCCCTCCTTTTTTATTCAAGATGTTTGAATCGTGTATCTCTGGATGAAGGAACTTCCAATTGAGTCGTGACTAATGCTCATAAAATGAAAAACGCCCAGGAAGGGCGTTTTTCAGTCAGTGATTTACATTGCTTGGCAAATAACAGCTCCAGAGCCTACTGTGTAGCAACGGCCGCCCGTGCCCGGAATTCCGCCGCCGCCCTTATCCGAAGGCGGTTTGAAGTCATTGCTGCTCATGTCCGGCGCGGAGGGGCGAGAATATTGCAAGTCGCGAGTATCATTTTGAAGCACTAGATCAACGATATTCTGTACGAACGACTTGCTAGGGGTGCCAGATGCGCTTTGTGCTGCTAGTGCAGGCGAGGCATTCATCGCAATAACCAATGCAACCATAACTGCTGCCTTTTTCATTTTTCATTCCTTGTAAATTTTGGTCATTGGCCGGAGCCAACTAGAACGTAAGGCCTTCACTAAGAGAGGATGAAAAATTTTTGTAAATTATGATTTTTATATCGAAATTTCCGCCACATTCGGCAAAGTGCGAGGAACCGGGAATCACAGGCAAAAAGAGAACGAACCGGCCTGTTATGGTCGGTCGAAAGGTCATGGGGCGAGTAGCCACTCTGTCGAGGTGGAAGCGTAGGTCTGGTGGACTCTGAAATGCCGTAGCCTTTCTCGGCTGCGTGTCCCGTGATAACGCCGGACAGTAGCGGAGAAGATGGTTGGCGGATGTGCCAGAATCTCAGGCCTCGGCAAGCCCCAGCAAGGTATCGGCCTGTTCGCGCCAGGCCGGCAGGCGGGTGAGCACGCCGACCTTGGACAGGTACTCTTCGTCCACGGTTTCGCCGCTGGCCAATGCGGTCGCCACATGCACCGCGCCGGTCACCCAGAAACTGCGCAGGCTGGAGCGCTGCGGGTGGCGATGGAAGGCCACCGCTTCGATGATCGGCATCGGCAGTCCCCACAGGCCGAGCAGGTACGCGCCGGCCTCGGTGTGGCCCAGGCGATCGTCACCGCCTTCCAGCGCCGGTTCGCGCTCGTCGCGCACACCGGGCAGCAGCAGCCCGATGTCGGCCAGCAGCGCGGCGGTGGAGCCGAGTTCTGCGCTGGTCGGCGGCAACACCTTGGCCGCCAGGCGCGAAGAGAGCAGGGCGCGGCGCTGCATCGCGTTGCGCTCGGCCGGGGTCAGGGTCTGCACCGAGAACACTTCGCTGGCCAGGACCAGGTCGCGCAGCGTGGCCACGCCCAGGCGGGTCACTGCCGTGCGCAGATCGGTGATGCTGCGGCCGCCGGAGAAGAACGCCGAATTGCACAGCTGCAATACCTTGGCCGCAATCGCCGGATCGCCGGCGATCAGCTTGGCGATATCGGCCGCATCGGTGCCTTCGTCCTCTTCCAGGGCATGCATCAGGCTCAGATACAGGTGCGGTGGCGACGGCAGTTTTTCGATCCGGCCGATCGCAGCGCGCAAACGCGGATTGCTGAGCAGATCGCGCAGCTCTTCCAGGCTGGTGATGGCTTCGAGCAGGACTTCCGGGGCCAGCGGCATCGGCAGGAAGCGGTGCGCCACGCCAATGATGCGTGCCGGCGGCGTGCGCTGGCCATCCCGGGCATCGATCAAGGCGATGCGGATGGTGTCCGGGCGCAGTGTACGGATCTGCCCCAGCAGCGTGGCGGAAGTAAGATCGGGCAAGACGGGGGCGACGATGACCGCATCGAACGGCGACAACGCAGCCGCTTCGATGGCCGAATTGCCATCGGCCACCTGCTGCACCTGCCATTGATCACCCAGATCAGCGACGTAGTCGCTCAGTTCGGACGGAAGACTGGCTTCGTCCCCAACAAACAGAATACGCAAGACACTTCCCCAAGAGTCACCGGTGGCAGACACCGGCCAAACGCTGTCGGCAATGTACCCAATCTGCCGCTGGCGGTCACCGGGATCACGCCAAAAGCGTGATCCCGATCGCCCCGCGGTTGCGGGGCTGCATCACGGTCGTTGAATCAGGGTGCGTCGGAATTATAGCGTTCCACCGACTCCACCAGGATGCGCTTGGCCTCGGCCGCGCCGCCCCAACCATCCAGCTTGACCCACTTGCCCTTCTCCAAGTCCTTGTAATGCTCGAAGAAATGACCGATGCGCTCCATCCAGTGGCTGGACACCTGGTCGATATCCTCGATATGCGCGTAGCCGGAGAAGATCTTCTCGATCGGCACCGCCAGGATCTTCTCGTCGCTACCGGCCTCATCGCTCATGCGCAGCACGCCGACCGGACGGCAACGCACCACCGAGCCGGGCACCAACGGCAGCGGCAGCACCACCAGCACGTCGGCCGGGTCGCCGTCGCCACATAGGGTGTTGGGCACATAGCCGTAGTTGCAGGGGTAACGCATCGGAGTGGACAGGATGCGGTCGACGAAGATCGCGCCGCTGGCCTTGTCCACTTCGTACTTGACCGGCTCCGAATCCTTTGGAATTTCGATGACGACGTTGATTTCTTCCGGCAGATTCTTGCCGGAGGTGACCAGTTCAAGACCCATGCGCGTAACTCCCGAGACGTCATCTAGTGTGTGGAGCGCGATTCTACGCGTTCGGCTGTTGCGGTGCAGCGACACTGAATGGGCAATGTTCTGACCGCCACATGCGGCATAGCCCGCATTCATCCCGGGGAGCTCTCCGATCCACGCGGCACGCAGCGCGGCGCACGCTGCAGGCTCCTCCACTGCTCGGGAACTGCCATGTTCAAGCCTGTGCGTTTGCTTGTTGTGCTGCTGCTCTGCGGTGCCGCCCAGCTCGCTGGTGCGGCGACGCCTGCGTCACCGCCGGTCTTCGTCGACGCGGTGGACTGGCCCGCCAATGGCGAGGGCTGGGAGGCCTTTGTCGATCTGGAACAGCGCCTGGAGCACGACTTCGACCAGATCTGCGGCGATACCTTTTGCGGCGGCGAATTCAGCGACTACCAGCCGCTGCGCTTCCGTTGCTCGGTGCATCGGGTGAGCGGGGTGGTGCGCAGCTGCATCTGGACCTTCGGCGCCAGCGAGGTCAGCGTCGACCCCCAAAGCGGGTACCTGCGCTCGGACAGCCGGGTCTGGCGCTGCACGGCGCCACTGAAGGCCGGGACGCGCCTGGACGAGATGTATCGCACCCTGTCGGTGAACAATCCGCTGTTCGAGCCATTGCCCGGTGGCGCGCCGCCGATCTATGACGGCTTGATCGGTTGCCTTTGAGGACCGGCCGCACCGCAGGCAGTCGTCGGGCCTGGCGCGGCGTATGGGACTCGGGGCGTGCGTCGGCGCGTTCCGGGCCCCGCCTCGTCACCTTCGGTCAGCCCGCGGCTTGCGGCACGTCGCCCTCAAAGCAGCGGTACCAGCAGCAAGGCCACGATGTTGATGATCTTGATCAGCGGATTGATCGCCGGCCCGGCGGTGTCCTTGTACGGGTCGCCTACCGTATCGCCGGTGATGGCGGCCTTGTGCGCTTCGCTGCCCTTGCCGCCGAAGTGGCCGTCTTCGATGTACTTCTTGGCGTTGTCCCAGGCCCCGCCACCGGTGGTCATCGAAATCGCCAGGAACAAGCCGGTCACGATCGTGCCGATCAACAATCCGCCCAGTGCCCGCGGCCCCAGCAGCAGCCCGACCACCACCGGTACCACCACCGGCAGTAGCGAGGGCAGGATCATTTCGCGGATCGCCGAGCGGGTCAGCATGTCGACTGCGCGGTCGTATTGGGGCCTGGCGGTGCCGGCCATGATCCCGGGAATCTCGCGGAACTGGCGACGCACTTCTTCCACCACCGCGCCTGCCGCGCGTCCCACCGCTTCCATCGCCATCGCGCCGAACAGGTACGGGATCAAGCCGCCGATCAACAAACCGATGATCACGGTGTGGTCGGACAGGTCGAAGGCGAATACCTGGCCGGGATTGGCCGCCTGCAGGTTGTGGGTGTAGTCGGCAAACAGCACCAGCGCGGCCAGCGCGGCCGAGCCGATCGCATAGCCCTTGGTGACCGCCTTGGTGGTGTTGCCCACCGCATCCAGCGGATCGGTGATGTTGCGTACTTCCGGCGGCAACTCGGCCATTTCGGCGATGCCGCCGGCGTTGTCGGTAATCGGCCCGTACGCATCCAGCGCCACGATCATGCCGGCCATCGACAGCATTGCAGTCGCTGCGGTCGCGATGCCGTACAAGCCGCCAAAATGAAACGCGCCCCAGATTGCCGCGCACACCGCAATGACCGGCAACGCAGTGGATTTCATCGAGACGCCAAGCCCGGCAATGATGTTGGTGCCGTGGCCGGTGGTGCTTGCTGCGGCAACGTGCTGCACCGGCTTGTACTGGGTGCCGGTGTAGTACTCGGTGATCCAGACGATCAGGCCGGTGAGCACCAGGCCGATCAAGGCGCAGGCATACAACGCGGTGGCGCCATGCGTGTTGTCGCGCATCAGCGACTGGGTGATCGGCCAGTAGGCCAGTGCGGCCAGCACGCCGGAGACGATCACGCCCTTGTAGAGCGCGCCCATGATCGAGCCGCCTGCTTTGACCTTGACGAACGAGGCGCCCACGATCGAAGCGATGATGGAGACACCACCCAGCACCAGCGGGTACAGCACCGCCTGCGGCCCGGTTTCGGCCAGCGTCAGGCTGCCCAGCAGCATCGTGGCGATCACGGTGACTGCATAGGTTTCGAACAGATCCGCCGCCATGCCGGCGCAGTCGCCGACATTGTCGCCCACGTTGTCGGCGATCACCGCCGGGTTGCGTGGGTCGTCCTCGGGGATACCGGCTTCCACCTTGCCGACCAGGTCCGCGCCCACGTCCGCACCCTTGGTGAAAATACCGCCACCCAGGCGCGCGAAGATCGAAATCAGCGACGAGCCGAATGCCAGCCCCACCAGTGCATGCAGGTTGCGCTCCAGCGGCAGTCCCACCGCTTGCAACAGCGCGTAGTAACCGGCGACACCGAGCAATCCCAGGCCGACCACCAGCATGCCGGTGATGGCACCGCCACGGAACGCCACATCCATCGCAGGACCGATGCCATGCCGCGCGGCCTCGGCCGTACGGACGTTGGCACGGACCGACACGTTCATGCCGATATAGCCGGCCAGCCCCGACAGCACCGCGCCGATCGCAAACCCGACGGCGGTGTACCAACTCAGGAACAGCCCGACCAGGACGAACAGCACGCCGCCGGCAATCGAAATGGTGAGGTATTGCCGATTGAGATACGCGCGTGCGCCTTCCTGGATTGCGGTGGCGATTTCCTGCATGCGTGCATTGCCGCTCGGCTGCGCGATCACCCAGCGTGCCGACACACCGCCATAAACGATTGCCAGGACTGCACACCCCAGCGCAAGTAGTAACCCGTAGTGTTCCAGCATGACCCCTCCCAGAGAATGGATGTCGTCCGGTCGGACGAACCAAGGGCGATGCACGCAGCGAGTGGAGTGGCGAATACGGACTCGACGGCCATGGGGACCGTAATGCGCGTCGCGATGTTCAGGTGGCCGGATTGCGGGCGAGTATGCGCCGCAGCTTGCGCCGCTGCCACCACTGCGGCTTTGGCGCGTCGTTCAGTTGCGGCATGACAGCCTGCGGCCAACGTGATCGAGCCGATCCAGGAGTGACGATGTCGAACCATGCCGCAAAATATGCCGTGACGATCGCTGCAGTCTTGCTCAGCGCCCAAGCGCTCGCTGCCGAACCGACGCCGGAATTGAAGCAGCGTCCAGCCGGCACCGCGCAAGCGGTCGGCGCCGTGCACACCCTGCGCCAGATTCCCGAGGCCTGCGCGCGCCTGGAAGGCGTGTTCACCGGCAATGCCGCGCAGCCGTATACGTTGTCGGTGGTGCGCAGCAGTCCCACCTGCCAGCCGCGTGCACGCTTCGTGGATTTCGCCAAGGCCGCGCCCAGCGTCGCGTCTGGCTGGATCTTCAACGATGTGATCCGCGTCCCCAGCGCAGCCTGCCCCGCGCAGCAGGCGGTGGTGCGCGTCTGGCGCAAGCCGGTGGATGCCAAACCACAGCTCGACGGCCAAGGCCAGTCACGCATCTACCTGGAAGATGCGAAGCAACAAGCCGCTGCAGGAAAGATCCCGCAGGTACCGATGTTTGCTGCACAGATGGCGGTGGAAGGTAGGGCTTGTCAGTAAGTAGCTACATAATCAGTAGCTACATAAAGGCAAGAGCGGCCTGCTAGGGCGATGAGATTGAATAGTGTGCCGCTTTTGCGCGATGCGGCTGCTACTCCACCTCATCCCTGAATCCAGGCCCTTTTTCATTACCCCATAGAATCATTCGGACCAAGCTAATCGCATCGGCTCCACGGTATACATCAGCTAGATGAATTACCTGGTGTGCGGCTGGTTCGCGAATCACCGCAGGATCGCAGACAAGACTCCATGCCCGCTTAGTCCATGCCATTGGGACTGGGACCCAGTCATAAGTCTTGGCGTCGTGTTCCATACGGTTATCGCGCCAAGCGCGATAAGATTCGACCTGTCGCATTTTATTTTTTTTGCAATCAAAATCGGTTGTATAAAGCAAATACTCCGGCTGGTCCGGTGCCAAACTCTCTCTTGCTTCGGCAATTCTTGTGCGTTTTACATTGGCGGAGATTTCGGTTGTATTTGCATCGACGAGATATACAATTCTTTCAGGTGCCTCTTTTGCGCCAAATACGACAAACCAACAGCGTAATGAATTTTCGTGGCATGTCGTTGCCTTAGGTTCTTCGCCTGGGTCGCCTAAGAACTGCAGTGCTTCGGCACAAAACGGAAGAGCTAAAATTGGTGAAAATACTGCAACAATGATTTTCGTCCAGAGTCTCATGGGCTTTCCTAGCGATTTAATTAGTCTTGACCGGCCTAGCGATTTAATTAGTCTTGACCGGGCAATCTGGGGCGTCATTGTGGGAATTTTGTTTCTGCAGCGTCTTTAATTTCTATTATTGTGAAAATGTCGTGTACCTCTTCTACGCGAGCCTTGCTGGATTTGTAGATTGGTGACGAGGTGATGGTGTTGTTGAACCAGTCGATATCATGGCGAGTTTGGCCTGTTTCATTTCTAATAATGACATCCATTTTGTATGGAATTTGAGCTATCATCAAATAGCGGCCTGGTTTGAGGCCTCGAAACTCATAGCTCCCATCCGCTGAAGTAATGGCGCGCGCTGAAAATGGTAGAACTCTGCCGTCAATTAGCATCATGCCGAGCCAAGGGTCTTTGCTGTACTTTTTTTCCCACGCTCGCATATACGATGACATGGGTAAAAGTGTAACAAGCTGATATCGCGCAACAAATTTTTCTTTTTTTCGCAGCATTCCTTTGTTGATACTCATCTCCAGCTTTCCCCGAAGGCTGCCACTTCCAGGTTCGAGCAAGCGCTCAGCCTCCTCTGTGTCGAACCTCGCCTGCAAGGATGCGTTCGGTGCAGGTTCGAGGACCACGGCAGTGGCAGGGCTGGTGGAAAAAGCGAGTGCCGTAACCAAAGATAAAATTGAAAAATAAATATAGCTTTTCATCGAGAAACGTCCGTTTTCAAGAGTTAAATGTGCGTGTCCAAGATTGCCTTGGCATTATTGGATTGTTCATCTTTAAATTCAAGTGTCGAAGTGCTGGTTATGACTTGCTCTTTCCAATCTACAAGCTTCTTCGCCACCGCCACATTCTTCAACGTCACGTACTTGGGCAGGCCGTCGCTGCCGTAGGCCAGCGGCGCCTCGCCCTTGATCAGCGGGGCGAAATAGCGGCGGGCGCGCTCGGTGATGCCGAAGCCGTCCTTGCGCAGGAAGCTGGGCGGCATCTTCTTTTCGTGGTTGGCCACCTTGTGCAGCGGGGCGGACACGATCTTCCAGCGGTACGGCGCGTCGCTGACGCGTTCGATCACCGGGATCACCGCGTTCATGCCCTTGAGGGCGTATTGCACCGCCGCCTTGCCCACGGCCTGGGCCTGTTCCCAGTCGGTCTTTGACGCCAGGTGGCGTGCGGAACGCTGCAGGTAATCGGGCAGCGTCCAGTGCACCTTGTAGCCGAGTTCCTGCTTGACCTGCGCTGCCAGGAACGAGGCCACGCCGCCGAGTTGCGCATGGCCGAACGAGTCGGTCGCGCCGCCGGCATCGGCGACGAAACGGCCCTGCGCGTCCTGGATGCCTTCGCTGGCCACGACCACGCACCAGCCGACTTTTTCCACTACCTGCTTGACCTTGGCCAGAAACACCGCCTGGTCGTAGGCGCGCTCGGGCAGCAGGATGATCTGCGGTGCATCGTCCGGGCCCTGGCCGGCCAGGCCTGCGGCGGCGGCGAGCCAGCCGGCGTGGCGGCCCATCGCCTCATAGATGAAGACCTTGGTGGAGGTGTCGGCCATGGCGGCGACATCCAGTGCGGCCTCGCGGACCGACACCGCGGTGTACTTGGCCGCCGAGCCGAAGCCGGGGCAGGTATCGGTCACCGCCAGATCGTTGTCGATGGTCTTGGGCACGCCGATGCAGTGCAGCGGGTAACCATAGGCCTTGGCCAGCTGCGAGACCTTCCAGGCGGTGTCGGCCGAGTCGTTGCCGCCGTTGTAGAGGAACCAGCGCACGTCGTGCGCGCGCAGCACCTCGAGCAGGCGCTCGTATTTGGCACTGTCTTCTTCCAGCGACTTGAGCTTGTAGCGGCACGAGCCGAACGCGCCGCCCGGAGTCTGCGCCAGTGCGGCGATCGTGGCGGCGGACTCCTTCGAGGTGTCGATCAGCTCCTCGCGCAAGGCGCCCAGGATGCCGTTGCGTGCGGCCAGTACCTTGACCTTGCGTGCGCGCGCCTCGGTGATCACACCGGCGGCGGTGGCGTTGATGACGGCAGTGACGCCGCCGGATTGGGCGTACAGCAAGTTGCCAGTGGACATAGGGGACGGGCTCCTTACATGGGAGATGGCGCAGGGGACAGTGCCGGGACATTCCCCGGATGCGGTAAGCTGCACGACCATACGGTCAGCGCTGGCGAAGACCTGAGTCTAACGCCGCCAACCGCAACGCGTTTTTATTCGAAAGTGGAGTCCACTGATGCGATTGGTTCTGTTGGGACCGCCCGGTTCGGGCAAGGGCACCCAGGCGACACGTCTCAAAGACAAGTTTGGGATCCCGCATATTTCCACCGGCGATCTGCTGCGTGCCGAAGTGGCCGCCGGCTCACCGCTGGGCCTGAAGGCCAAGGAAGTGATGGCACGCGGCGATCTGGTTTCCGACGAGATCCTGCTCGGCATGCTGGAGGCGCGGCTTGGTCAGGCCGATGTCGCCAAGGGCTTCATTCTCGACGGCTATCCGCGCAACGTGGCGCAGGCCAATGCGCTGGACGACCTGCTCGGCAAGATCGGTCAGCCGCTGGATGCGGTGGTGCAGCTGGATGTGGCCAGCGAATTGCTGGTCGAGCGCATTGCCGGCCGCGCCAAGGCCGAGGGCCGCGAGGACGACAATCCCGAGTCGGTGCGCAAGCGCCTGCAGGTCTATACCGACTCCACGGCGCCGGTGATCGGTTTCTACGAACAGCGCGGCAAGCTGGCACGCGTGGACGGGGTGGGCACGCTGGATGAAGTGCTGGAGCGTATCGGCACCGCGCTCGGTCGCTGAGCCGGGGTGGGTGGGCCCGGCAGTACGCCTGGCCCGCACAGATGCGCGCCGGCGGCCGGCATGGCGTCACAACCCATTGATTGCGCAAAAGAAAAACCCCGGGCGTACAAGACGACCGGGGCAGAATAACGCCAGTAATGAGCTTGCTCAGAGCCCCACAGCATGAGCTCCCTGGGGATTTGGCCTCTTGGGGAGTAGGACCAAAGGGGTGCTGCGACTGGCGTTCAGCATAGTGATGGATGTGACGCAGTTCTCATATCAGGAAATTCCTGACAGTGCGGTAGGGGTTTCCTGACAACACGGTCGGCGGTTGCGTGGAATGTCCCGCAACTCCGGCGATCGGCGACAATGCGGCCCATGACCAAACTCCACATCCTCGGCATTGCCGGGACCTTCATGGGCGGTGTCGCCGCCCTTGCGCGCGAACTGGGCTGGCAGGTAGAGGGCAGTGACCAGGCCATCTATCCGCCGATGTCCACCCAGCTGGAAACCCTTGGCATCGCGCTGGCACAAGGCTACGCGCCGTCCAATATCTCGGCAGATGCAAGCGATGTCGTCATCGGCAATGCCTTGTCGCGCGGCAACCTAGCGGTGGAAGCGGTGCTCGACGCGGGCCGTCGCTATAGCTCCGGTGCGCAGTGGCTGGCCGAGCAGGTGTTGCCGGGCCGCGACACCCTGGCCGTTGCCGGCACCCACGGCAAGACCACCACCACCACCATCCTGAGCTATCTGCTGGACGCCGCCGGGCGCGCACCGGGTTTTCTGATCGGTGGCGTGGCCGAAGACTTCGGCGTGTCGGCCCGGCTGGGCCAGGGGCGCGAGTTCGTGGTGGAAGCCGACGAATACGACACCGCCTTTTTCGACAAGCGCAGCAAGTTCGTGCACTACCGGCCGCTGGTGGCGATCCTCAACAACCTCGAGTACGACCACGCCGATATCTTTCCGGACGTGGCCGCGATCCAGCGCCAGTTCCATCATCTGGTGCGCACGGTGCCGGCGCGCGGGCGGCTGATCGTCAACGGCGGGGATGCGCGCCTGGCCGAGGTGCTGGCGATGGGCTGCTGGACGCCGGTGGAACGCTTCGGTTTCGATGCGGCGCTCGACTGGAGCGCACGCTTGATCGCCGCCGACGGCAGCGCGTTCGCGGTGCTGCAGCGTGGGGTGGAGATCGGCCAGGTGCAGTGGCCGCTGGTCGGGCGGCATAACGTGCTCAATGGGTTGGCAGCACTGGCGGCCGTGCATGCGGTGGGCGTGGATCCGGCGACGGTGATGCCGGCGCTGGCGCGCTTTCAGAGCGTCAAGCGGCGGTTGGAGCTGCTGGGGCAGGCAGGCGACATCACCGTGTACGACGACTTCGCCCATCACCCCACCGCGATCGCGACCACCTTGCAGGGCCTGCGTGCGAAGGTCGGCGCGGCGCGCGTGCTGGTGGCGATGGAGCCGCGCAGCAATTCGATGCGGCTGGGCGCGCATGCGCAGGCGTTGGCGCCGTCGTTGCGCGATGCCGATGCGGTGGTGTTCCTGCATCGGCCCGAACTGGCCTGGGATGCCGCACCGATCATCGCGCAGGTGCGCGGTGATGCGCATGTGGCGCATGACGTGGAAGCACTGCTGCAGACCCTGGGCGAGATTGCGCAGCCGGGCGACCATGTGGTGTTCATGTCCAATGGCGGTTTCGATGGCGCGCCGCGTCGCTTTCTGGCGCAATTGTCCCGATGACCGACCTCACGACCACCGCCGACACCAGCGCCCTGCCATTGTTTCCGTTGCACAGCGTGCTGTTGCCGGGTGCGGCGATGGGCCTGCGCGTGTTCGAGCGCCGCTATCTGGATCTGGTGCGCGAGAGCGGCCGCACGGGCAGCAGCTTCGGTGTGTGCCTGATCCTGGATGGCACCGAGGTCGGCGTGCCGGCAACGCCGGCTGCATTCGGCACCGAAGTGCGTATCGAGGATTTCGATGTCGGCGCCGACGGCGTGCTGGTGTTGCGCCTGCGCGGCACGCGTCGCTTTCATGTACGGCGTTCGCGCATCCGCGACAACGGGCTGGTGGTCGGCGAGGTGAGCTGGTGCGAACCCGACAGCGACGACGAATTGCGCCCCGAGCATGGCCTGCTGGCAACCGTGCTCGAGCGCCTGCTCGAACAGGTCGGTGGCGAATTTGCCTCCGCCGGGCCTGAGCTGCTGGACCAGGCGGCATGGGTCGGCTGGCGGCTGGCCGAACTGCTGCCATTGACCGAGCAGCAGCGTCTGTCGCTGTTGCAGCAGGACGATCCGCACCGGCGCCTGGACCAGTTGCTCGCCTGGATGCCGTGACACTAAGACAACGGCGCGCGTGACCCATCACCGCGCTTGCACCCTTGCAACGGCACACTCGCCACGCTTGAGTGCGCTCCCGATGGCATCCCTGCAGTGGATGCGCGCATTGGCGTCACTCGTTATCGATCCACGGAGTGTGCCTTGATCATCGATGTCAAACCGCGTGTGGCGGATGTATTCAGTCAGGTCTGGCGGACCCTGGCGGTGTTGTTCGTATGGGACGTGTTGATCACGATCATCTACTACGTGCTGCCGTTCCGCGCGCCTGCATTGCCGTTGACCATCTTCGGTTCGGCCCTGGCGTTGTTCCTGGGCTTTCGTGCCAACTCGACCTACCAGCGCTGGTGGGAAGGGCGGGTGCTGTGGGGCCAGATGATCAATGCATCGCGCAATCTGGTGCGTTTGAGCATCAGCATCCTGTCCGCGCCGGAAGCGGCCACGCTGGGCCGCAGCATTGCGTTGCGCCAGATCGCCTACGTCAATGCGTTGCGGTGCCAGCTACGGCGGCTCCCGGTGGCGACGGCGCTGGAGCCGCGCCTGCATGCCGACGAAGTGGCCGCGGTGATCACGCGCACCAATGTCGCCAACGGCCTGCTTGACGCCACCGGACGCAACGTCGAGCAGGCACGTCGCGATGGCTGGATCGACAGCATTCAACAAGCCAGTGTCGAACGCATCCTGGTGGATATCGCCAACGCGCAGGGCGGCATGGAGCGGCTGAAAAACACGCCGTTGCCGTATCAGTACCGGTTCTATCCGAACCTTTTTACGCGGCTGTTCTGCGTCCTGCTGCCGATCGGCCTGGTGGAGACGCTGCAATACGCAACGCCGGTGGGGTCGACCGTGGCCGGCCTGATGTTCCTGGCGGTGCTCAAGATCGGCGACGAACTGGTCGACCCGTTCGCCAATACCATCCACGACCTGCCGCTGGACAGCATGTGCCGCACGGTGGAAATCGACGCGTTGCAGGCAATCGGAGAACAGGCGCCGGAACCGATGCAGCCGGTGGATGGCGTGTTGTGGTGAGTGCATCGCGCCTCGACCAATGCGGCTTGTGCGTATCCAAGCGGCGCTGAAGCGCACGCTTTCGGTCACCTTGAGAGGTAATCGAGCGGTGCGGATGCGTCGGTTGTAGAGCGGCTGATCTGCGGCTTGGCTGCAGGGGCCCTTTGCCCGCCTACCATCGCGGGACACGCTGCAAGTAGCTCTTATCTCCAGTACTGCACGCGCGGTCGCTGGCCGATCGCCGCCGTAGCCCGATCGATCAACGGCGATGGTGTGACGACGCCGATGCCGCCGGGTGGGATGCGGTGGTTTCCGTCTGCGGTGCAGCGTTGTCCTTGTCCTCCGGCCGCAACGCATTTCCCGACCTGCTGTCGATCAGGATCACGGGCACCTGCGAGCGTCGACGTTGTTCCAGGCGATGCGGCAGGGGGTCCAGTGCCTGGCGCAACGCGCTCAGTGCCGGGTCGACCCCGCGCAGCGGATACCACAGGCCGATCAGGCTGAAGTGCCGGCTGTAGCGCAGGGTCTGGGTGCTGCCCACCCATAGCGGCTGAGCGCCGGGCTGCAGGCGCGCGGCCGCCGGCCACAGGCGCAACACATGCACATGGCCGGGCGCCGCGTGGCGCACCATCAGCAGGGCTTCGACCTGCGTGTCCAGCGTGGCCGGCAGAATCGGCACCTCGTCCGGGCGGCCGCTGACATCCAGCAGGTGCAGCGCCTGTTCCCAGCCGGCCTGCGGTTGCACCCGCCAGCCGCGTGCTTCCAGCTGGCGCTGCAGCGGTGCCAGCGGGCCGGCTAGCTGCACGTCCAGCGGCCAGCGCTGATCGTCGTCGAATTCGTTGCGGCGTGCGGGCAGCAGGCGCCACTGGCCGTTCCACCAGTCATCGGCGGGCAATTCCATCAGCAACGGCGGCGGCGGTTCGAACTTGGCCAGTTTGGTGTCCAGATTGCGCGGCGCGAACACGATCGCGCAGGTCAGGAACACACCGTAGAAGATCCACGAGACCGGCTTGACCCAGAACGCGCGGGTGGCCCGGCGGCGATAGGCGATGCCCAGCACCAGCAGCCAGAAGATGCCGAACAGCATGCCGCCGACCACGTCGCTGAGCCAGTGTGCGCCCAGGTACAGGCGCGCAAACCCGATCAGCGACACCATCGCGCCACTGACCAGATACGGCCACACCCGGCGGCGGCCCGGCAACTCGCGCGCGATCAGCAGCGCGAAGAAACCAAAGCCGATCGTGGCCATGGTGACCGCCACCGACGGAAACCCGAAACCGCTGCTGGCCGCCGGCGGGCGCACCACCTGCACGGTGGCGCCCAGCAACTGGGTCAACGCCAGGCCGAAGGCCAGCGCGATCACCCAGTGCGTCACCGCCATCCAGCGGCGCCGCCAGGCCAGGTAGCCCATGGCCGCCGCGATCGCCGGCAGCAGCACCTGCCAGTCGCCCAGCGAGGCCAGCGCCACCATCGGGTAGTCGGCCAGCGGGTTGCGCAGCGCCAGCATCAGGTCGTGCACGGCCAGGTCCACGCGCAGCGGCTCGCCATGCGCCAGCACCGCCATCAGCAACACGAACCAGCCCCAGCCCAGCAGCAACAGCATCAACGCCATCATCGCCAGCGGCACCGACTCGCGGCGGCGCGGGTCGAACACGCTCACCGACCAGTTGCCCAGGACCGGATGCCGATGCGACCACTCCAGCAGCCGCGCCAGCAGGGCATCCAGATGGCCGGCCGACCAGCGGTAGGAGTACAGCACCATCGCCCAGGCCAGGCCGATCACTGCGGCCAGCAAGGTGACCACCACGAACAGGCGGCCGGCCACCGCGGCCACCGCGTCGTAGGCGGTGCCCAGCACCCAGCCGGGCACCAGGAACAGCAGCGCCCACGAGATGCAGGCCAGGCCGCTGGCGACCAGATAGCGCTTGAACGGCATGTGCGACATGCCGGCGATGGCCGGCACGAACGGCCGCACCGCGCCCACGTAACGGGCGATCAGGATGCTCTTGAAGGCATTACGCCGAAACAGCAGCTCGCCACGCTCCAGCAACTGCGGGTAGCGGCGGAACGGCCAGTAGGTGTGCAACTGGTGGCCCCACCGGTGGCCGACCCAGAAGCTCAGCGTATCGCCGGCGAAGGCGCCAAGGGCGGCGCAGGCCACCGCATACGGCCCGTTGATCTGGCCCAGCCCGATCAGCACGCCGATGGCGAACAGCAACGGCAGTGCCGGCACGATGGCGCCGAGCACGATCACCGCATCGGAAAATGCGATGGCAAAGATCGCCACGCCAGCCAGGGTGGGGTGGTGTCCGATCCACTCCAGCGTGGCGTCGATCCATGAATTCATCCCACGATTATAGGTGGGCATGGCGACGAGGTGACTTCGCCGTCATCACATCGGCCCGGCCGCTTCACCTCAGGTTGCGAGCGGACAAGACCGCAGGGGCAACGCGCGCTGTGGCGGTGCGGGCGCCCCGCCTACAATGGGGGATGAGTGACGATCCCGCCGCCAATCTGCCGCTGAAGTCCGATACCTTCGGGCGCATCCTGCTGATCCGCGAGGCCGACCGCCTGTTCGTGCGGCGCGACCTGAGCGTGGCGCCGTGGCTGTTGCGCGGAGTGGCCTGGTGGCTGGCGCGGCGCGAAGCGTTGGCCCTGCGCCAGCTGGATGGCTTGCCACGCACGCCGCGGCTGTTGCGCTGGGACGGGCGCCATCTGGATCGCAGCTATCTGGCCGGCGATGCGATGTACCGGCGCCCGCCGCGTGGCGATCTGGCCTACTTCCGCTGCGCGCGCAGGTTGTTGCAGCAGTTGCATCGGCGCGGCGTGGCGCATAACGATCTGGCCAAGGAGGCAAACTGGCTGGTGCAGGACGACGGCAGCGCGGCGGTGATCGATTTCCAACTGGCGGTACGCGGCAATCCCCGTGCGCGCTGGATGCGCCTGCTTGCCCGCGAAGACCTGCGCCACCTGCTCAAGCACAAGCGCATGTATTGCCCGGCCGCGATCACCCCGGTGGAACGCCGCGTGCTCAAGCGCACCTCCTGGGTACGCAAGCTGTGGTTCGCCACCGGCAAACCGGTCTATCGCTTCGTGACCCGCCGCGTGCTGCACTGGGAAGACAACGAGGGGCAGGGGCCGAAGCCCTGAAGTGCCGGGATTGGGAAATCGGGAGTAGGGAATCGGTGGGGCGCATCGCGGCAGCTGATCGTGCGTCGGCTGCTGGACGTACAAGGCGCTAAGCTTTTGCGATTCCCCATTCTCGACTCCCGATTCCCATGACCTTAAACGGCAAAACCCTCTTCATCACCGGTGCCTCGCGCGGGATTGGCTTGGCGATTGCGTTGCGGGCGGCGCGGGATGGGGCCAATGTGGCGATTGCGGCCAAATCGGCGGTGGCCAATCCCAAGTTGCCCGGCACCATCCATAGCGCGGCCGCGGCGGTGACGGCGGCCGGTGGGCAGGCGCTGGCACTCAAATGCGATATCCGCGACGACGACCAGGTGCGTGCGGCCGTGGCCGCCACGGTCGATGCCTTCGGCGGTATCGATATCCTGGTCAACAATGCCAGTGCGATCTGGTTGCGTGGTGCGTTGGAGACGCCGATGAAGCGCTTCGACCTGATGCAGCAGGTCAACGCACGCGGCAGTTTTCTGTGCGCACAGGCGTGCCTGCCGCATCTGTTGCAGGCGCCCAATCCGCACATCCTCACGCTGGCGCCGCCACCGTCCTTGAACCCGGCGTGGTGGGGCGCGCATACCGGCTACACCCTGGCAAAGATGGGCATGAGCCTGGTGACCCTGGGGCTGGCAGCCGAGTTCGGCCCGCAAGGCGTGGCGATCAATGCGCTGTGGCCGCGCACCGTGATCGCCACCGATGCGATCAACATGATCGACGGCGTGGACGCGGCCGCGTGTCGCCGGCCGGAGATCATGGCCGACGCGGCGCATGCAGTGCTGACGCGCAAGGCGGCTGGATTCCATGGCCAGTTCCTGATCGACGACGGCGTCCTGGCCCAGGCCGGCATCACCGACCTGAGTGGTTATGCGGTCGACCCGTCGCGTGCGCTGCTGCCGGATCTGTTTCTCGACTGAGCGCGGCCAACATCGCGGCCCGCGCTCCTAGGCGGGAGACGGAGCGCGACCGGGCCTCGACGCGCGCAGCTGCCGCGCTTCAAGGCGTGGGTGCGCCCACCAGCAGTCGCGCCGTGGAGGCCTGGCCGCGGCCGGACCTGGGGCGAGCACACCCAGTTCACAGTCGGGTTTGCTATCGTGTGTAGCTGAAAACGTTTCCAACAAGGATGTACCGCGCGTGTCTCCGAAGTTTCGTGTGCTTGTTCTGGCGGCCTGCGTGTCCGTCCTGGTGGCCGCCTGTGGCGGCAAGTCGCAGCAGCCTGCAACCGGTGCCGACGGTGCCGATACCAAAACGACCGGAAGACAGCTGGATTCCCTGCAAGGCGTGACCGCCAAGCTCGGCGCCTATATCGACTGCTTCAACCGCGTCAACGCGAAGGTGCACGCCGGCGCCAGGTACTACACCGGCTGGATGCAGGACCCGTTCGCCGGCCCGACCGGTGACGAGTCCGGCATGACCGGCCCGTACGATATCGACGATGGCGACATGCAGCAGTGCGACGCACCGGTCAGCGCGGCCGCTGCGGCGAAGCCAGCGCTGCCGGCGCTGGACAAGGCAGCAGGCGACTATCGCGCGGCTTTGAAGGCAATGCAGCCGATCAGTCACGCAGTGGCCGATTACTACACCCGCCAGGATTACGAGGACGATCAGTTTGCCAAGGGCAAGCAACTGCACCCGCAGCTAATGGAGGCACTGTCCACCTACGCAGATGCCAGCACCGCCTTCAGCGCCGAACTGGACGTGCAAAACGACGCGGCGCAACGCGAAAAACTCAAGACGCTGGAGCAGGGCGAAGGCCGCACACGCGAGTACTACCGGCTGGCGATGATGCTCGACGCCAAGCAGATCGCCGATGCACTGGAAGAGGAGCAGTTCGACGTGGCGCGTGCCAACGCGCTGCTGGACGGTTTCAACCGTCTCTCCGATGAAGCGCACGCCAAGGTGGCCGACCAGGAGCCGGGCAAGCTGGACTGGAACAGCTTTGAAACCGCTGCAGAAACCTTCCGCAGACAAGCCAAGGCGCGGGTGAAGCGCGTGGTCGAAAAAACGCCTTACAGCAAGATGGAGCAGGGCTGGCTGGATAGCCCCTCGCTGGCGCCCGAAGGCTCGCCGCGCAAGTTACTCAACACCTACAACGCGCTGGTGTTCCAAAGCAATCGTCAGTAATCACTGCTGTTTCCAGCCATCGCGCGCGTGCCGGGCGACCGGCTGCGCCGGATGCCTTTCGGCCGCACGCTGCGGCGCCACCTTCTTCAACCTATCAATGGAACGCAAGATGACCCATCAACTTCGTTATGCGCCGCTCGCTGCGGCGATCGCGTTCGCCGCACTGCTTGCCGGCTGCCAGAAAAACGCGCCCGCCGCCGCAGTGGAAGGCGCCGACAAGATCAATGCCTACATCACGTGCTTCAACGGTGTCGAGCAGCCGATCCATGAGAGCTACCAGCAATACATCGGCTGGATGCAGGACCCCGAGGCCGGCCCGACCGGCAAGGAGAGCGGTATCCATGCACCGGGCACGGTGCTGTCGCATCACGTGGACGAATGCGGGGCGCCGATGACCGCGGCACTGGCGCAAACGCCCGCCAACCCCCAGCTCGATCCGGTGGCCAAGACCTATCAGGAACGCTTCACCACGCTCAACGAGCGTATCGGCGAAGCGGTGCGCTACTACGACCGCGAGGATTATCTGCGCGATGACGGCAAGGGCATGAAGGCGCTGCACGCGCCGTTGATGCAGGCCTATCACGCGTTCTTCGAAGCCGGCGAAGCCATGAATGCCGCACTCGAACGCAACGAAGACATGCGTCGCCAGGCGCAGATCGATGCGATCGAAAAGGAAGAGGGCCGCAGTGCCTCCTGGTATCACCTGAAGATCATCGGCGAAGGCAAGCAGCTGGTGCAGGTGCTCGACAGCGACACGCCGGATCTTGCCGCAGCGCAATCCCAGCTCGCACGCTACCAGGGCATTCTGGAAGAGGCACAGAAGGCCAAGGTCGGCCAGGGCGATGCGATGTGGGGCCACATGGAACGTTCTGCCGACAAGCTGGCGCGCGAGTCGGGACGACTGGTCGAGCGTATCCGCACCAAGACACCATTGAACAAGAGCGAGCAGATGCTGCTGGAAAGTGGATCGCTCCCCCCGGGCGGCACGCGCCAGGCCGTGCTGGCCAGCTACAACGATCTGATCGACATGAGCAATCGCATGTCGCATTGATGCTGCGCACACATCTGTGTCGCGTTGCGTAAGCGCATCGAGCAGATGATTGTGCCAGCCTCAAAGAGGCTGAAATCTTGACCTTCGGCGTCGTTAGATGGTCTCAAGCAGAACTCGTCGAGGGCGCGGTGCCCTCACCGCCTGCGGGACACGCCGTGAACCCGTCCCTGAGGGCTCGGTGGCGGCATCCATGCCGCCACACGGTCCCGCAAGCGGTGAGGACACTGCACCTGGAAGTTTCAAGGTTGCGTCATTGAAAGCCTGCTCATTGCTCGGCGTGTCTTGGATTACTAATTAGGCGTGCTCTTATAAAAACGCGCACGTCATGCTCTGCTTGCACCCGCACACCGATCGTCTCGACCGGTCCTTGTCCGCTCACCGTCGCGGGACCTTGAGCGGCATGGATGCCGCGCCAGAGCCTACATGGACGTACTTGCGGCGTGTCCCGCGAGGGTGGGCGGGCAAGGGCCTGCACAGCAAAGTCGCAGATCATCGGCGCTACAGCTGATCTACAAGGCTGTCTATCAGCTGCTCTATCTGCGGCCACTGCTCGGTGGCCGCAGTGGTCGCGTCAAGTCCGCAGCACCGCGTCAGCCGTTGGAACTCTCCGGTAGCGGCTCGGCACATTGCCGGCAATAACGTGCATCCGGCGCGTGGCCTTCCAGCCCGCACCGCGGGCAGTTGCGGGTATCGCGCTTGCCGGCGTGGCCGCCTTCGCGCAGTGTGCTGGCCAGTTCGGCGGTGTAGATGCCGGTGGGCACGGCGATGATGCTGTAGCCGATCAGGATCAGGGCCGAGGTGACGAAGCGGCCCAGCGTGGTCTGCGGCACCAGGTCGCCGAAGCCCACCGTGGCCATGGTCACGATGGCCCAGTACATGCTGGTCGGGATGCTGGTGAACCCATGTTGCGGGCCTTCGATCACATACATCGTGGCGCCGGCAATCACGGTGATGGTGAGCACGCTGAACAGGAACACCAGCACCTTGCGCCGGCTGCGCCAGAGCGCGTCCACCAGTTGCCCGCTTTCCTCGATGTAGCGGGTGAGCTTGAGGATGCGGAACAGGCGCAGGATGCGCAGCACGCGTACCACCAGCAGCGTCTGCGCACCCGGCACGAAGAACGACAGATAGCTGGGCAGGATCGACAGCAGATCGATCACGCCCCACACGCTGAGCGCGTAATGCAGCGGGCGCCGCACCACCGCCAGGCGCAACCCGTATTCGACCGTGAACAGGACCGTGAACGCCCATTCCAGCGGCACCAGCCAGTGCGCCGAATGCGAATGGATGCGCGGCACGCTGTCGATCATGATCACCATCACGCTGGTGAGGATCGCCACCACCAGCATCAGGTCGAAATTGCGCGACGGACGGGTGTCGTGCCGGTAGATGATGTCGAACCATTGCCGGCGCCAGCCGTGGTCGGTGGCGGGAGTGAGCTGGGGATCGGAGAAAGGGCGCATCCGCGCATTGTGCCGCAGGCCGGCGAATGCGCGAGAATGCGCGTTCTCCCTCCGCTTCTGCGACCCACCATCATGAGCACCGCTGCCGATTCGCCCCTGTCCCTCGCGCATTACTACCTGCCGGTGTACCGCCCGCGCCAGGTGGTGCTGGAGCGTGGCCAGGGCAGTCGCGTGTGGGACGACCAGGGCCGCGAGTATGTGGATCTGTCCGCCGGCATCGCGGTCAACGGGCTGGGGCACAACGATCCGGATCTGATGGCCGCGCTGACCGAACAGGCCGGCAAGCTGTGGCACACCAGCAACGTGTTCTTCAGCGCACCGCCGCTGCAGCTGGCCGAAGAGCTGGTGACCGCTTCGCGCTTCGCGCACAAGGTGTTCCTGTGCAACTCGGGGACCGAGGCCAACGAGGCGGCGATCAAGCTGGTACGCAAGTGGGCCAGCAGTCACGGCCGCGCGGCCGACAAGCGCGTCATCGTGACCTTCCGCGGCAGCTTCCACGGGCGCACCCTGGCTGCGGTCACCGCGACCGCGCAGCCCAAGTACCAGGAAGGCTACGAGCCGCTGCCCGGCGGGTTTCGCTATGTGGACTTCAACGACGTGGCGGCGCTGGAGGCGGCCATGGCCTCGGGCGATGTGGCCGCGGTGATGGTCGAGCCGATCCAGGGCGAGGGTGGGGTGATGCCGGCCGCGCCGGGTTTCCTGAGCCGCGTGCGCGCGCTGTGCGACCAGCACGATGCGCTGCTGGTGCTGGACGAGATCCAGTGCGGCATGGGCCGTACCGGCACGCTGTTCGCGCATTGGCAGGAGCAGGTGACGCCGGACATCGTGACGCTGGCCAAGGCGCTGGGTGGCGGCTTCCCGATCGGCGCAATGCTGGCCGGCCCCAAGGTGGCCGAAACCATGCAGTTCGGCGCGCACGGCACCACCTTCGGCGGTAATCCGCTGGCCGCGGCGGTGGCGCGGGTGGCGCTGCGCAAGCTGGCTTCGCCGCAGATCGCCGAGAATGTGGAGCGTCAATCGGCGGCGCTGCGTGCCGGCCTGGAGGCGCTCAACGCCGAGTTCGGCCTGTTCACGCAGATCCGCGGACGCGGCCTGATGCTGGGCGCGGTACTGGCGCCGGCGCATGCCGGGCAGGCCGGCGCGATCCTGGATTTCGCCGCCAACCATGGCGTGTTGCTGTTGCAGGCGGGGCCGGATGTGCTGCGCTTCGTGCCGGCACTGAATCTGACCGATGCCGAGTTGGCCGATGGCCTGGCGCGCCTGCGCCTGGCCGTTGCCGAGTACGCCGCGCAGAAGTGATCGACCTCTGCGCTTCCTTGCGCCATCGCGACCGGCGCTGTGCCGGCGAGCGCGGTTGGGGAGGAGGCGCAGGTCGTTGTGTTTCCCGATTTGCGCCAGGCCCTGTCAGGGCACGTGGCGTTGTTGCCGCAGGTACCTGCGCGGCTGTTGCAGGATCTGCATGAAGACCGCGTTGCGTAGCTGATGCGGATTGCGTAGCGCGCGATGCAGCCCTCTTGCGGCAGCGATTGGATAACGGCGGGGGGCATGGAGGTTTGGGTTTTATCGCTCTACCGTGCCCTCACCCCAACCCCTCTCCCGACGGGAGAGGGGCTCGCTTCTGCGTTCGCCGTTAACCCGACACCGACTCAAGGCGCCAACGCTGTCCCTGATCGTGGACGCCGACGCGTTCAATGCTGCGAGCAGCGTCTTGCGTCACCCCGAGAGAGTGACAGGTGTTCCGCGATGCTCAACGATTCCCGATTCCCCAATCCCGGCCCTTCACCCCAGCCCATACCGCTTCAACACCCGCCGCAAGCCGCGCGCATCGCGCACCGTGTCCGCATGCAGGCCGGCGGCACGTGCGCCGCGCACGTTGACGAACAGGTCGTCGATAAACAACGTGCGTGACGCGGCCGCATCGAGCCGGGCGAGCGCGCGCTGATACACCGGCAGCTCCGGCTTGCGGCCGCCGAGGGCGCCGCTGCACAGCACGCGGTCCTGCAATAGCGGAAACAGCGCTGGCACGATCCGCTCGATCGCTTCCGCCATCAACGGCCCGTTGTTGGTGAGCACCGCCACCGCGGTCGTTGCCGACACCGCCAGTACCTGCGCCACTACCGCCGGCTCGGCGCGGCATGCCGCCACGCGCGCATCGATCCAGGTGGCGCGATCGATCACGCAGCCAAGCCCCTCGCCGAGCTGCGCCAGATAGGCCGACGTGTCGATCACGCCGGCATCGTAGGCGCGCTCCAGGCCCTGCTCGAACAAGACCTGTTGCACACGTTGCGGCGTGCATTCCGCCGCACTGGCAAGCGCAGCCAGACGACGCGGCCGCGAATAGCTGGCCAGCACGCCGTCGAAATCGAGCAGTAACAGGGACGGTGCGGCAGGCGGCATGGGTGGACTCGGGATGCGGCTGCGCAGCGTTGTCGATTCGGCGCGGCATGGCAAGTGCGCAAGACCTGGTATGTCCGGATGCCGGCAGGTGGGTGGGGCAGTCCCTATTCAGATCGTTGAATCCGGTCGCTACCTACCCACCCGCGCCGCCCCTACCCTCCGCGCGGCGCGTGCAGCGGAACTGTGCTGGGTATGGTCGATGCATGCCGCATCCGCGGTGTCAGCCGGTCTTGGGGAGCGGGCCCGGTCACTCAGCACGTCACACCATCCAGGGGGTCGATTGCATGCGCAAGCGCTTGAACACCGATCAACTGGCGGCGTCAGTTGCCGCCATTCTCACCACCGCCACGCGTGGTCGCACGCTGGCTTCGATGACCTTGGTGCTGGCTGGCGCACACAGCCTGCCGGTCCTGGCACAGGAAGCACGCACGCTGGACGCGGTCAGCGTGGTCGGCACCGGCTCCACGCGCACCACCGCCTCCATCTCCGTCGACGACATCCAGGCACAGGTGCCCGGCGTGGCACCGCAGCAGCTACTGGCGAGCCTGCCGGGCGTGAATGTCCAGACCACCGATCCGTTCGGGCTGTACGAGTTCGGCGACTCGATGACCATCCGCGGCTTTTCCGCCAACCAGATCGGCGTGACCCTGGACGGCATCCCGATCGAAACCTTCGACACCCGCGAAGGCGGCCCGATCACCCGTTACGTGTCCAGCGAGAACCTGCTCGACGTCACCGTGTCGGCCGGCTCCGGCGATGTCACTCAGCCTTCGTACCACGCACTGGGCGGCGCGATCCGTTACACCAGCCTGCCACCGAAGGGCGGCGACAGCTGGAGCGGCAACCTCACCCAGACCATCGGCTCGGACGATCTGGTGCGCAGCTTCGTGCGCCTGGATACGCCGGACTGGTGGGACGGCGGCCCCAGCGCGTATTTGTCTGCCTCGCGCACGCAGGGCGGGGTGTGGGACATGGAGCCGGCCACGCAGAAGAGCGATCACTTCGAAGCCAAGATCCGCCAGGCCTGGGACGTGGGCAGCCTGACCCTGGGCTGGATCTACAACAACCGCAAGGACTACGACGTGCAGTCGTACAACTCCGACGGGTCGGTGTCGTGGGATCTGCATGAACGCATCACCGGCAATCCGGAAGTGGATGCCGAGCATTACAGCGAATGGCAGAACGGCCGCCGCGATTCGCTGCTCAGCCTGCACGGCGATTTCCTGTTCAACGATGCGATCGGTGTCACCTTCACCGGCTACTACGAAAACAAGCATGGTTATGGCGTCGGCGGCACGCCACCGAGCACGGCCACCGGCCTGTACAACGACGCCATCGCCGGCACGCCGGGTCGCACCGATATCGCCATCAACGACCCGCAGATCGTCGATGCCAACGGCAATGTCATCCGCGTCGGTGCGATGACCCGGCGCGAGGAAATCATGGGCGGCGATCGCTACGGCGTAACCAGTGCAGTGTCATGGGAGACCGAGCACAACAAGCTCGAAGTCGGCGCGTGGTACGAAAACTACGACTTCGATCAGGTGCGCCCGCTGTACAACCTGGACCCGGCCACCGGCGCGCTGCTGAAGGGCTCGCTGCCGATCGTGGTCTATTACGACAATCACTTCTCCACCGAGGTGAAGCAGCTTTACATCAAGGACACGCTGCGCCTGCTCGATGACCGGCTCACCATGGAATTCGGCGCCAAGGGGCTGGATGTCAAACGCGATTACAACGGCATCGCCAATCTCGATGACTTCAATGTCGGCGTGCGCCGCGACGTCACCATCAAGAACAGCGACTGGTTCCAGCCCCAGGTCGGCGCCAGCTTCCAGCTTGCCGAGGGCGTGCAGGTGTTCGCCAACTACGCTGAAAACTTCAGCTCGGCGCCACGGCTGGCGCTGACCTCGGGCGCGTTCAATCCGGATATCGCGCCGGAGGAATCCACCAATATCGATATCGGCATCCGCGCCGAATCCAGCCAGTGGAGCGGCTACATCGCCGCCTACAAGATCGATTACGAGAACCGCATCATCGCGCTGACCGACCCGGACCCGCTGGTGGTTGCGCCCACCGTCTACGCCAACGTCGGCGACGTGCAGACCTACGGGGCGGAAGTGTCCGGCATGTGGAAGCCGGCACCGGGCTGGCGATTGGGGGCATCGCTGACCTGGAACAAGTCCGAGTTCCAGGACAACTATTTCGGCCCGGTCAGCGGCAGCCTGGTGCAGGTGGAAGGCAACGACGTGCCGGACTCGCCCAAGGTGATGTTCAGCCTCAACGGCGGTTGGGAAGGCGAGCATTTCTTCGCCAACCTCGACACCAAATACACCGGCAAGCGCTACGGCGACACGCTCAATACCGACCAGGTCGATGCCACCTTCATCGTCAACGGCAGTGTCGGCTATCAGGGCGAGGATGCCGGGTTTCTGGCCGGTGGGCGGCTGCAGTTGTCGGTCTACAACCTGTTCGACAAGGACGATGCGATCGGCGCGGTGTTCCCGAACGAAAGTTCCGGTTCGTACCAGTTGATCGCACCGCGCCAGCTGTTCGCCAGCCTGGCCTACAAATTCTGAGGCAGTGATGCGGCCGGCAGCGTTGCCGGCCGCGCCATCGGTGGTGTCCGTCGGACTCGATCCATGACATGCAAGGACTAAGCGTTGATGCAAGGCAATCACTCTGGGGCGATGACACGGCGGCAACTGCTGGCGCGCATCGGCATGACCGCTGGCGGCGCGATGATGTATCAGGCGATGAGCAGCCTGGGCATGGCGGCCGAATCCGATTTCAAGGGACCGCTGCAGCTGGATGGCGACCCGAAAGGCGCCTCGGTGCTGATCCTGGGGGCGGGGCTGGCCGGCATGGCGGCGGCCTTCGAACTGCGCAAGGCGGGGTACCGCGTGCAGTTGCTGGAATACAACGACCGCCCCGGCGGGCGTAACTGGACGCTGCGCGGCGGCGACCGCTACACCGAACTCGGCGGGGCGATGCAACATTGCCAGTTCGACGACGGGCTGTACCTCAACCCCGGCCCGTGGCGCATCCCGCATCACCACAAGGCGGTGCTGGGTTACTGCAAGCAATTCGGTGTGGCCCTGGAGGCGTTCAACCAGGTCAACTACAACGCGCTGTTGCACAGCCAGCATGGCTTCGGCGGCAAACCGCAGCGCTTTCGCGCCATCGATGCCGATTACAAGGGGCACGTGTCCGAGTTGCTGGCCAAGTGCACCCAGCAGCAGGCGCTGGACACCACCGTGAGCCGCGAAGACCAGGAAGTGCTGCTGGAATCCCTGCGCACCTGGGGCGCGCTCGACCAGAAGTTCGGCTACGTCAAGGGCAAGGACAGCAGCGAGCGGCGCGGTTTTGCGCGTTATCCCGGCGGCGGCCTGTCGGGCAAGCCCGAGTTCTCCGATCCCTTCAGCGTGCAGGACGTGTTGCACTCGCGTCTGTGGACCACGCTGGCGGCCGGCAACAACTACGAAATGCAGACCACCATGTTCCAGCCGGTGGGCGGCATGGACCAGATCGGCAAGGCATTCGCGTCCCGGCTCGGCGATGCCATCACCTACAACGCCAAGGTCACCAGGATCGATCAGGATGGCAACGGTGTGCGCGTGTCCTGGCAGGACGCCGCGCACGGCGGCGAAGAACGCATCGCCAGCGCCGATTGGTGTATCTGCACGATTCCGTTGTCGGTGCTCAGCCGCATTCCGGTCACCGCCAGTGACGCGATGACCACCGCGATCGGCCAGGTGCCGTATGCGGCATCGGTGAAAGTGGGCCTGCAATTCAAGCGCCGCTTCTGGGAAGAGGACGAGGCCATCTACGGCGGCATCAGCTACACCGATCTGCCGATCACCTTGATCAGCTATCCCAGCACCAACTATCACAGCCCCGGCAAGGGCGTGCTGCTCGGTGCGTATGTGTGGGGACTGGATGCCTACCAGTTCACCTCGATGTCCCCGGAGCAGCGCGTGCGCAAGGCGGTCGAATACGGCACACAACTGCATCCGCAGTATCCGCGCGAGTTCGAGAACGGCATTTCGGTCGGCTGGCACCGCGTGCCGTTCACGCACGGCTGTTTCGGCATGTGGAGCGAGCAGGCGCGTGCCGAACACTACACGCCGCTGTGCCAGATCGACGGGCGCCTGGCGCTGGCCGGTGAACACGTCTCCTATATCCCGGCCTGGCAGGAAGGCGCGATCTTGTCCGCGCACGATGTCGTGGGCCGTCTGCATCGCAAAGTGCTGGCCGGAGGAGGTCGCGCATGAGCCTGTTATCACGGTTGGCCGCGGCCAGCTTTGTCGTTGCGATGGCTGCGTTGCTGGTGCCGCCAGGCACATACGACGCGCGGGCGCAGAGCTCCGATGCCACCCAGCTGTTTCCGCAGCAGGGCTTTGCCAAGGCATCCGGCCAGGACGTCTATCAGGCGATCTGCCAGGGCTGCCACATGCCGGGCGGGCGCGGTGCGCAGGGCGCGGGCGAATATCCCGCACTTGCCGGCAACCCGAAGCTGGCCGCCGGCCCCTACGTCACCATGATGGTGCTCGACGGCCATGCGGGCATGCCCGGCTTCGGCGCCATGCTCAACGACCGCCAGGTGGCCGAGGTGGTGAGTTATGTGCGCACGCACTTCGGCAACGATCACGCCGAGCGCGTCACCGTCGACGACGTCAAATTGCTGCGCCACTGATTCTCCCTTTCTCTCTCATGCAAGGAGTTGCCATGTTCCGTCCAGTGACCACCGTTCTCACTGCTGCCCTGCTGTGGTCTGCAGGCCTTGCCGCTGCGCATGCGGCCGACGTGGTCCGCCACAAGATACCCAACAGCGATTTCCCCATTGCTGCTGCCGTGGAGATTCCCGCCGGCAAGGCCACCGTCTACGTCAGTGGCAAGGTGCCGGCGGTGGTGGATGCCAGTGCGCCCAAGGACTCGATCGCCGCCTATGGCGACACCAAGGCGCAGACGGTGAGCGTGTTGAACCAGATCAAGCAGCAACTCGCGGCGCTCGGCCTGGGCATGGGCGATGTGGTGAAGATGCAGGTGTTTCTGGTCGGTGATCCGGCCATGGGCGGCAAGATGGATTTCAACGGTTTCATGGAAGGTTACCGCCAGTTCTTCGGCACCAAGGAGCAGCCCAATCTGCCGGCGCGCTCGGCCTTCCAGATCGCCGCGCTCGGCAATCCGTTGTATCGGGTGGAAATCGAAGTGGTCGCCGTTCGTCCTTGAATCCGTGCTGTCGTCCTGCTGGAGGTTGTCATGAAAACTGCTCTTTCGCGCCGCATGTTTCTCCGCGACTCCGCGCTGTTTGCCGGCGCCGCCGGTGCGAGTGCGCTGCCGCTGCTGGCCGGTGCCGCCGAACGCTCCGCCGCGATCGCGCCGACAGCGGCCGGTGCGTTGTCGCCGGTGATGATCGGCTCCAACGAGTTTCCCGATGGCCCGTCGGCTGCTGCGGTCAAGGCCATCGCGCAGATCGCGCCGCAAGGTGGACGCTACCTGCGCGATGTGCAGATGGAATTGATGGAGACCCTGGCCGCCGAGCTCAAGCTGCCGGTCAACCACCTGATGGCCTATGCCGGTTCCACCGAACCGCTGGACTACACGATGCTGGCGTTCACCTCGCCCAGCGCCGCGCTCGTCACCGCCGATCCCACCTACGAATCCGGTTGGCGTGCCGCCAGCCGCAATGGCGCAAAACTGATCAAGGTGCCGTTGCGCAAGGACTTTTCGCACGATGTGCAGGCGATGTGCGCCGCCGACGCCAGCCCCGGCGTGATCTACATCTGCAATCCCAACAACCCCACCGGCTCGGTCACCGCGCGCAAGGACCTGGACTATGCACTGGCGCACAAGCCCAAGGGCAGCGTGCTGGTGGTCGACGAGGCCTATATCCACTTTGCGCAGAGCACCAGCAGCGTGGTCGACATGGTTGCCGCGGGCGAAGACGTGGTGGTGCTGCGCACCTTCTCCAAACTCTATGGCATGGCCGGCATCCGCCTGGGCTACGCGGCCGCACGCCCGGACCTGCTGGCCAAGCTGATGTTCTACAGCGTCAACAGCCTGCCGGTGACCGCGGCTGCCGCAGGCCTGGCCAGCCTGCGCGATCCCGCACTGGTGCCGCAGCGGCGCGCACGTACCGCGGCCACACGCAAGGACGTGATGGCGTTTCTCGCCAAGCAGGGCTATGCCTGTACCACCTCGGAGAGCAACTGCTTCATGGTCGACGTGAAGCGGCCGGCCGCCGGCTTCAAGGACGACATGGCCACCCATGGCGTGTTCATCGGACGCAGCTGGCCGGTGTGGCCGACCTGGTCGCGGATCACCGTCGGCACCGATGCGGAGATGGCGCGCTTCAAGCAGGCCTTCGTGCAGGTGATTGCCGGCAAGCGCGGCCCGCTGCCGCTGCCGGAGGCCACGGCCGATGTGCATGATCCGATGGATGCTTTTTTCCGCTACGCATGAGGCGTTACTCTGGCAACATCGGCGCTTGCAGATGCGCTGGTGTGACCAGGCGCGCTGGGCGTCGCGCATCCCTTATTGCAGGAGTGTTCCTTTGAAAGTGTTTTCGACAGTTGCCGTGATTGGATTGGTGCTGCTGGCGCCGTCGGCATGGGCGCGCACCTGCGCGGTGACCATCACCGGCAACGACCAGATGAAGTTCGACCAGAGCGCGATCAAGCTGGCACCCGACTGCACGCAGGTGGACCTGACGCTCAAGCACTCCGGCAAGATGGCCGCCACGGTGATGGGCCACAACTGGGTGCTGACCAAGTCCGCCGACTTCCAGGCAGTGGCCAATGCCGGCGTACGCTCCACCATCGCCGACAGTTATCTGCCCAAGGCCGACGCGCGCGTGATCGCACACACCAAGGTCATCGGCGGCGGCGAGAGCACCACGGTGAGCTTTGCCACCAGCAAGTTGAGCAAGGGCGGCGACTACACCTTCTTCTGCTCGTTCCCCGGCCACTGGGCGATGATGAAGGGCACGCTGAGTTTCGGGTGAGGTATCAGCTGCCGCAGGCGCGTGGCCGCGGCAGGAGCGATAGGCGAGGGAGCTGGCACGCGGTCACGCCGCGTGCTCCAGGCAATCGTGGGCGGAGCGGACGGCAGCGCCAGCGACCGTCGTAGACGGTGCGCGGAGAACTGCGCTTAAAGGAAGGCGCGCTGTTGTGGCAGGCTCCATGTGTTGTCGTGACCGGGCCGCTTCTGGATGCCGAGATAGACCAGCTTGCCGCCGCGTGCAGGTGTCATCACCGCCTCCGGCCGCCCGAAGTGGCGTCTTGCCGCGCGTCAGCGCCGTCGCTGGCGCCCGCCACTGGAGGTCAGCCCGGCACCGTTTCCGAATTGCCTGGTGGATCGGCTGCGCGCAACAACCCGCGTTGCAAGGCCTGCGCCAGCGCGCTTTCGCGGCTGCGAGCATCCAGCTTGCGATAGAGATTCTTCAAATGGAACTTGACGGTGTTTTCCGACAGATGCAAACAACGTGCGATCTGCTTGTTGGAATACCCACGTGCCAGTTGCGCGAGCACTTCCAGCTCGCGCTCGCTGAAGATGTCGCCGGCCGGGTCTTCGTCGCCGCTGAGGCGTTCGAGCAGGGCCTGGATGGTGAGTGCGCGTGTGGTGCCGCCGACGGTATGCGGGTCGTGCTGGCGCAGCGAGCGCAGCATCGCCTTGGCCGGCAGGCCGAGTTCGACGATCGCCTGCCAGCTTTGCGTCAGTGCCACATGGTCGAGCGCGCTATACAGGTGCGGTAGCGCCGCGACCAGTTCGCCGCGTTGCTGCAGCACCAGGGCGATACGCGCGCGGGTGCGCGCGAGGTGGCACAGGTTGTCGTTGGCCAGACAGGCCTGTTCGATCTGGCCCAGGATGGTCAGCGCGGCGCTGCTGCGTCCGGCCAGCCGATGCCAGCGTGCCAGCGCAAAGCCCATCGCCGCGCGATCGCGCCAGCGGTGGGGCGATCGCAGCGTATGCGCCAATCCGGATTCGCCGCCGGTGCGTGCGATCAGCACATCGATGGCGGCATTGCCCGGATGCTCCAGCAACAGCATCAAACGCCATGCTGCAGCCAGTTCCGACAGGCGCGTCAGCTTGCGCCCGTGCGCGATCTGCTCGACGTGTTCGAGCAGCGCCAAGGCACTACGCCCGCTGTGGTCGCGCACACGCTCCAATCCCAGCGCGGTGTCGTAGGCGGCGGCCAGCACGTCCATGCCGCCGTCGTGCTGTTCCAGCAATTCCAGTGCCGGATGCAGCAGGTCGGCCGCGTCGTCGTGGTGGCCGCGTTCGTAGTGCAGTTGTGCGAGCAGGCACTGGCCGGCGGCCTCCAGCACGCGATCCAGCTGCGGGGAGCGGGCGCACCAGTGCAGGGCCTGCCGGTAACAGGCTTCGGCGTCACCGAGCTGTCCGCGATAGAAAAAACTCTGGCCCAGCGCCAGCAGCGCCTGGCCCGCGCCTGGTTCGCTGCCGCCGCGCTGCATCGCATCGCGTGCGTTCAGTGCGTAGCGTTCGGCAGTTGCAAAGGCACCCTGCGCAATGGCGGTGGTGGCACAGATGCACAGCAGCATGCCGCGGCCCAGGTGGTCGTCCTCGTCCAGCGCGGAGGCTTGCGCGGCGATCTGGGTCAGACCATGCGGATTGCCGCAGATCTCGTCGAGGCGATCGCGCAACAGCGCCACCACCACCGTGTAGTCGCGTTGCAGGGGCTCGCGCAGCGCAGCCGGAAAGTCGCGGAAGCGTTCCAGCAGCAGGCGCGCATGGCTGAATTCGCCGAGCTTCGCGTGCAGATGTGCCTGGGTGAGATTCAGCGCCGGGGTGTCGCGGATGGTGCGGTGTTCGAAATGCCGCAGCAGTGCGCGTACCGCGTGCGTGCCGTGGGTCAGCACTAGTTGCCAGGTACCGGCGCGCGCGATGTAGCTGGCGGCCAGGTCGCCGCAATCGGCACGCGATGCGTGCCGCACCGCGTCGGCCAGGTACCGATGATCGCCAAACCAGCGTGCGGCCCGTTGATGCAGTTGCGCGGCCTGGCCGGGGTGTTCGCGATCGAGCAGTTGCTGCAGGAAGTCGGCAAACAAGGGGTGATAGCGGAACCACTCGCGCTCGCCATCCATGGGCACCAGCAGGCCGTGGAAATGTTCCAGCCGCGCCAGCAACCGGCCGCTGTCGTCACGCTGACGCACCGCATCGGCCAGCGCTGCGTTGACGCGCTCCAGGGGGCTGGTCCGCAACAGTAGGTCGCGCGTGTCGGCATCCAGGTCGTTGACCACCTGCTCGGTCAGATACGCGGCGATCTGCGCGCTGCGGCCGGAGAAGCGCGCGGCCACCTCCTGTTGACGCTGCGCACCGCCTTCCAGCCACAAGCGCGCCAGATGCAGCGCCACCGGCCAGCCTTCGGTGTAGCGCAGCAATTCGTCCACGACCGGCGCCGGCACCTGGGGGCCCAGCAACGCTTGCGCTTCGGGCTCATCCAGTGCCAGCTGCGCGCTGCCGAGACGGCTGAGCTGCGCCTGCAGGTCCAGCCGCGCCAGCGGCAGTGCCGGTACGCGCCGGGTCGCCAGCAACAGGTGCAGACGTCCGCCGCCGTGTTCGACCAGGCGCAGCACCAGCTCGTCGACGATGCCGCTGCCGAGCCGGTCGTAATCGTCGAGGATCATGCTGATGCGCCGGGGCGCCGTGCGTAGCGCGCGGAGCAGCACCGTCACCGCCTCGCGCGGATCCTGGTCGCGGTTGTGCAGCACCGCCGCACACAGTGCCGGATCGGCGCCTGCGTGCTGGAGCGCCAACGCCAGGTGGCCAAGGAAGCGCGCGGCATCGGTGTCCTCTTCGTCCAGCGACAGCCAGGCCACGGCGTGGTCGCGCGCGCGCAGCTGCGCATGCCACTGCGCCAGCAGTGTGGTCTTGCCGAATCCGGGCGGCGCCAGCAGCAGGGTGAGCGGCCGGGCTTGCGCCTGATCCAGCGCCGCCAGCAAGGTGCTGCGCACCACCGCTCCGGGACGCGGCAGCGGCGGCTCCAGCTTGCTGGCGAGCAGCCAATCGGGAACAGCGGAATCGCGCGGCGGTGAGGGGCGCGGCGTGAGCAACGCAACAGGCTTGAGCATGAGGCGAGGGCGGCCCTGGCAAGCGTCGGCAGCGCGCCGGCTCGACACGCTGCAGATCGTGATGAAACAGCGGCGATGCACAGGCGTCACCGTGACCGGCGACAACGTCCATCGGCTGCTTCGAGGGTCCCCACCCATGCCCGTCCATGGACACCTTTCAGAAAGGTATGACAGCCACAAGACAAAAGCAAAGCCTGTCGCTACGCCGCCGCCTGAATGGAGCCTGCGGTGGCGCAGGGTGTGCGCCATTGCTAGGAACGGCCGGGCCCGTCTGGACGCCATCGAGCCGGCTGCAGCGCCGGCGCCGCGTCTGTTCAGCGTCGGCGCGGGCCTAAACAGGCGTCTCAGGCCCGCACCGATGCCCGGCGTCTTGCGCGGCCAGCGTCACCAGCAGCCACCGCGACGCAGGCGATGACACCTCGCCTTCAACGCACCACAAAGGTCAGCGTTGCCGGGCCCGTCGCCGGCAACGCAACGCCTGGATGCCTCAGTGCGCCACTTCCGCAAACGCCTCGCGCGCGGCGGCCAGCGTGGCATCGATCACCGCCGCATCGTGCGCGCTGGACATGAAGCCGGCCTCGTACGCCGACGGCGCCAGATACACGCCCCGCTGCAGCATCGCGTGGAAGAAACGGTTGAAGGTGGTGATGTCGCAGGCGGTGGCTTGCGCGTAGCTCTCCACGATGTCGTCGGTGAAGAACAAGCCGAACATGCCGCCGACCTGGTTGGTGGTGACGGCAACGCCGGCGGCGCGCGCGGCATCTTCCAGTCCCTCGCACAACACGCTGGTGGCCTCGCTCAGGCGGGCGTGGAAGCCCGGCTCCTGCACCAGCTCCAGCATCGCCAGGCCGGCCGCCATCGCCACCGGGTTACCCGACAAGGTGCCGGCCTGGTAGATCGGGCCAGCCGGCGCGATCTGCTCCATCAAGTCGCGCCGGCCCCCGTAGGCGCCCACCGGCATGCCGCCGCCGATGATCTTGCCGAAGGTGCTCAGGTCCGGGGTCACTCCGTAGTGCGCCTGTGCACCGCCCAGCGCGACGCGGAAACCGGTCATCACCTCGTCGAAGATCAGCAGCGCGCCGTGCCGCGTGCACAGCGTGCGCAGGTGCTGCAGGTAACCGGCCTGCGGCGGAATGCAGTTGGCGTTGCCGACCACCGGCTCGATGATCACCGCGGCCACGTCGGCGCCGATCTCGTCGAACATGGCGGTGGCGCCTTCGAAGTCGTTGAAGGAGAGGGTGGCGGTCAGCTCGCTCAGGCCGGGTGGCACGCCCGGCGAGGTCGGTACGCCCAGGGTCAGCATGCCGCTGCCGGCCTTGACCAGGAACGAGTCGCCATGGCCGTGATAACAGCCCTCGAACTTGATGATGCGGCTGCGCCCGGTGGCGCCGCGGGCCAGGCGCACCGCCGACAGCGTGGCTTCGGTACCGGAATTGACCATGCGCACCATCTCGCAGGACGGCACCAGCCGATGGATCGTCTCGGCCATGGTGACTTCGGCCGCACACGGCGCGCCGAACGACAGGCCATCGCGGATCGCGCGCTCCACCGCTTCACGCACCGCGGGGTGATTGTGGCCGGCAATCATCGGCCCCCACGAGCCCACGTAATCGATGTAGCGGTTGTCGTCCACGTCATACAGATACGGGCCATCGGCGCGTGCCACGAAGAACGGCTCGCCGCCGACCGACTTGAATGCACGCACCGGTGAGTTGACGCCGCCGGGCAGCAGCGTCTGCGCCTGGGCGAACAGGGCGTGGGAGCGGGTGTGGTTCATGCGCGCAGATCCTTGAGTGGTACCGATTGGGGGCGGCGCTGCCCGACTGCGGGCGGCGCACCCGCCATTGTCAGGCTTGCGGCCCCCGTCCGCCTACCCACCAGATGCCTGCCTACCCGTCGGAGCGCACGGGTAGGGCGATCCGGCTGCCTATGATCGAACGCAAGGGTATCGACGGTTTGGCATGAGCAAATGACCGGTGGTCATTGGTCTGCTGCGGCAGATGTTCAGAGAGTGTGATTCCGGTAGCCATTGGCGCCGTTCATTTTTGTCGCGTTGCCGACAGTTCCAGACTTGGGGAGAAAACATGAACCGTAGTATCCAGAAGCGTGCCTTGGCGTTGGCGCTGGTCGTGGCCATGGGGAGCGTCCACGCGCAGTCCACCAGCGGCAGCATCGTCGGCAGCGTGGGACAGAGCAGCGGCACCAGCGTGCTGGTGGAAAACAACAGCGGTTTCAGCCGCGAAGTGCCGGTGGATGCACGCGGCCGGTACACCGCCGGCAATCTGCCGCTGGGCACCTACAAGGTCACAGTCAAGCGCGATGGCGCGGTGGTGGAAACCCGCGAAAACGTCGCGATCACCGTCGGCGCCAACACCGACGTCTCGTTCGCTGCCGCTTCGGGGAGCGGCATGCAGACCCTGGACAGCGTCACCGTCACCGCCGCGGGCCTGACCACCATCGACGTCAGCAGCGTGGACACCCGCACCGTGGTCACCGCCGAGCAGCTGCAGCAGCTGCCCCTGGGCCGCACTGCCGAGGCAATCGCGCTGCTGGCACCGGGCGTGGTGGTCAACAGCGGCGGCTTCGACAATGGCCCGCTCGGTGGCTCGCTGCCCAGCTTCGGCGGCTCGGCCGCCAGCGAAAACGCCTATTACCTCAATGGGTTCAACACCACCACCATCAGCAACAACCTGGGTGGTCTGACCCTGCCGTACGGCGCCATCGACCAGCAGGAAATCTTCACCGGCGGCTATGGCGCGCAGTACGGCCGCGCCAATGGCGGAGTGATCAACCAGATTGGCAAGCGCGGCACCAACGAGTGGAAGTTCGGCGCCGCCGTCATCTGGGAACCCAATGGCCTGCGTGCCAACCAGCGCGATATCTACTGGCGCCCGGACAGCCAGGGCAGCACGATCAACAACGCCGCCTACCGCTATGCGCGCGCGGCCAATGGCCTGTACCAGCCGGCCAGCGAGGCCGAAGCCAACCAGACCACCTACAGCGCCTATGTCGGCGGGCCGATCATCCAGGACAAGCTGTTCTTCTTCCTGGCTGCCGAGCAGGTGGATTCGGACGGCGTACGCGTCGGCACCAATCGCGACACCGACAACGGACGCACCGGCGGCCTCACCGATTACGACTACAAGCAGAAACGCTGGTACGCCAAGGTGGACTGGAACATCACCGACAACCACCTGATCGAGGTGACCGGCGCCAGCGACGAGGCGGAGACCAACGGGTCGATCTACCGCTACGACTATGTCAATCGCCAGCGCGGCAGCTATTTCACCGACGAATCCACCTGGAAGACCGGCCCGACCTTGTTCACCGGCAAGTACACCGGCTATCTCAGCGACAACCTCACCGTGACCGCGCTGTACGGCAAGATGAAGACGCCCGACGAGCTGACGCCCTTCAACTACGACGCGGCCGGCGGCCCGGTCATCAACAGCGCCGCGCTGCAGAATCCGGCCTACACCGGCGGCACTCCGCGTATCGGCAATCAGCTGGTCACCTCGGTCAGTTCACCGGACCGCGAATACAAGAAAGACAATCAGCGCCTGAATCTGGAATGGCGCATCGGCCACCACACGCTCAACTTCGGTATCGACAACCAGAAGTCCGAAGGTATCGATGTGGGTTCGGTGCTGTCCGGCCCCGGCTTTGCGTGGACCTACGGCCAGACCAACGATCCCAATGGCGTGCGGACGGGCGGACTGGTCAGCCAGTCGGCCAACGAAGCCGGCGGCATCGGCGCGCCGAGCCCGGGCCTGGTCGATCCGGTCAATGGGTCCAGCGGCTACTACGTGGTGCGCAACATCAACACCAGCCTGTACTCCTACGAGGCCAAGCAGCGCGCCTACTACATCGAAGACAAGTGGCAGGTCACCGACAACCTGTTGTTGAGCATCGGCCTGCGCAAGGACGAGTTCACCAACTACACCCCGTTTGGCGACCCGTACATCGAAGTGGATAACGCCTGGGCGCCGCGCCTGGGCTTCAGCTGGGACGTCAACGGCGATTCCAGCCTGAAGGTGTTCGGCAACGTCGGCCGTTATTACCTTGGCCTGCCGCTGTCGGCAGTGAGCCTGTTCACCCCGGCCACCACCACCGATACCTACTTCACCTATAGCGGCATCAATGCCGATGGCACGCCGGTCCTGGCGCAGCAGCTGGGGTCGGCGGTGTCGGCCAACTCGCGCTTCGGCCGCATCGCCGATGTGCGCACTGCAGTGGTCAAGGACATCGAGGGCGAGAACCAGGACGAAGTCATCCTCGGTTTCACCAAGCAGCTGGAGACCGGCTGGGTGCTGGGCGTGCGCGGCACGCATCGCCGCCTCAATGCGGGTATCGACGATCAGAACTACGACGTCTCCAATACCGCATTGATCGCCGCCGCCGCAGCGCAGGGCGTGACCATCGATTTCTCGCAGGTTGCCGGCGCATCGCTGATCAACCCCGGCCAGACCAATACCTGGGGCGTGATCGGTACCGATGGCCAGTTCCATGAGGTATCGGTGAGCCGCGAAGCGGCGGGTTTCCCGAAGTTCAAGCGCAACTACTCGGCAGTCGAGTTCAATTTGGAACGTCCGTTTGACGGCAAGTGGTACGCCAAGGTCAACTACGTCTGGTCGCATAGCTACGGCACCACCGAAGGCCAGGTGCGTTCGGACCTGTGGCGCACCGGTGGCGCCTTGGGCAGCTATCAGGGCCAGGCCTCGGTCTCCACCACGCAGAGCTGGGACCACGCGGCGCTGATGGAACACTTCAACGGCGATCAATCCAACGATCACCGCCATCAGCTCAAGTTGTTCGGCTTCTACCAGTTCACTCCGCAATGGGGGGCGTCGGCCAACTTCAGCCTGATCTCGGGCGCACCACACAATTGCCTGGGCAACTACTACGGCGACAACTACACCGGCACCGATCCGGCCGGCTACGGTGGCAGCGCGATCACCGGCGGTCCTTACCACTACTGCTACAACCCGGAAACCGGCACCGGCGTGGCATCGCCTCCCGGCTCGCAGGGACGGCTGGGCTGGATCGCGCAGCTCGACATGGGCGTGACCTACAAGCCGGCATTCGCCGCCGGCAAGCTGGCACTGCGTTTCGACGTGTTCAACATCACCAACGAGCAGACTGCAACCAACATCTATCCGTTCTCGCAGCTGCCCGACAACACCACCAACCCGCTCTGGGACCAGGTCGTGGCCTATCAGGCACCGCGCTCGGGCCGGGTGACATTGAGCTACGACTTCTGATCGAGGCAGGTAATAAGGTTAGCGCCGGCAGCGACGCGTGATGGCACGCGTCGCTGCCTTGTTTTTGGTGTTTGGGTGCTGGCGCTCAAGCCGCTTCAGTCATCTGACGTACGACGCGCGGCAGGTGTAGAGCGGTTGATCTGCGGCTTGGCTGCAGGGCCCTTGCCCGCCCACCGTCGCGGGACACGCTGCAAGTACGTCCCTGTAAGCTCTTACGCGGCATCCATGCCGCGTAAGGTCCCGCGACGGTGGGCGGGTAAGGACCTGTCGAGATGGTCGGTGTGCGTGGTCAAGAGCGGAGCATGACGTGCGCTGGTCGTATCACGTTGCCTCAGGAAATCCCGCATCGCAGTTCCAGCGGCACGTAGGCTTTCCACAAGCGCACTCCGAGTTTCTCACTCAACGTAGGTCTCGCAACACCCAGGGTTTGCCTGACCACCGACCAATTGCCTGGTGCGGTGTCCTCACCCATTGCGGGACTCCTGGCGGCCTGGATGCCGCCACGCAGCCTCCAGAGACGAATGCACGGCGCGTCCCGCGAGCGGTGAGGGCACCGCGAACACGACGCTGCGAGTTGGCTGCACGGCCCTTGCCCGCCCACCATCGCGGGACGCGCCGCAAGTACGTCCATGTAGGCTCCGGCGCGGCATCCATGCCGCTCAGGGTCCCGCGACGGTGAGGGGGCAAGGACCAATCGAGATGGTCGGTGTGCACGGTAAGAGCGGTGCTGGATGCGCCTCGTTGGATCGTGGAGCAACGGCTTCACGTCTTAATGCATACCGCACGAGAGACAGCTTTTCACAAGAGCGCCGACCAACTGTCTGGTGCGGTGTCCTCACCGATTGCGGGACTCGTGGCGGCATGGATGCCGCCACGGAGCCTCCAGGGACGGATGCACGGCGTGTCCCGCGAGCGGTGAGGGCGCCGCGCACTCGACGCACTCGGTTTGTGACTGCATCTGATAAACGACGCTTCGACTCGAATCCCGGTTTCTTGTGTCTTCGCATGCGCGTGTCGCCGGTAACTTCTGTTATCTGTTGTCTGTTACCTGCAAGCCACGCTACCGTGCAAACCCGGCCCGATAGGCCTGTACTGCCGCGAGCGGATCCGGCGCGGCATAGACGCCGCTGACCACCGCAATCAACTCGGCGCCCGCAGCCACCAACGCGGGCACCTGCGCAGCCGCGATGCCGCCAATCGCCACCCGTGGTACTCCCAGCGCTCCAGCTTGCTGTAGCAACGCAGGCGTTGCGCGACGTGTGGTCACCTTGGTGGTGGTGGGGAAGAACGCACCGAAGGCCACGTAGCTGGCACCGGCCGCGACCGCTGCGTACGCACGTGCGATCTCGTCGTAGCACGACACTCCGATGATGGCCTGCTCGCCCAACAGCGCACGCGCCGCCGCCACCTCGCCATCGTCTTCACCCAGGTGCACGCCCTGCGCGCCCACCTGCAATGCCAGCTGCGCATCGTCGTTGATGATCAACGGTACGGCGTGCGCGGCGCAGGCCTCGTGCAGCGCACTGGCCTGCTCCAGGCGCAGCGCCGCGGTGGCCTGCTTGTTGCGGTACTGCAGCCAGGCGACAGCGGGCAGCAGCGGCAAGGTGCGCGCGATCAGGCGCGCGGTGTCGGGCTCGTCGGGTGTGATGAGGTAGACGCCGCGGGCGTTGTGCAGGTCGGGCATGGCAGCGCTTCCGGAAGCGGTGGGTGGGATGGGACAATGCAGTCCCACCGTTGCGTGACCGCGATTATCCGATGAGCGAGACATCCACGACCACCTACCGCACCTGGATGTGCGTCGTCTGCGGGTTTCTCTACCACGAGGCCGACGGCATCCCCGAAGAAGGCATCGCCCCGGGCACCGCCTGGCAGGACGTTCCCGACACCTGGACCTGCCCCGATTGCGGTGTGACCAAGGATGACTTCGAGATGGTCGAGATCGACTGAGGCGCTGCCCGTTCAGCTGGATTGGTGCGTTTTGCGCGCCACAACATCGCCTGCCTCCATTCGGGCGGGCGCTGATGACGACGCGGCAAGCTGTGGTTTCAGTGCGCGCGCGCGCGCTGACTGCTCAGCTCGACCAGGTGCTCATGCAGATTGGTCGCATCCTGCGCACCGGGATTGAGCTGCAGGTAGCGCGACAGATCGTGGCGTGCGCCGTTGCGGTGGCCCAGATGCAGATAGGCCATGCCGCGATCGCGTAACGCCTCGGGCTGGTCCGGCACCAGCTTCAGGATGCGGTCGGCGCTGCGCGCGGCGCGGTCCCAGTGCTCGGCATCGGCGTAGACGCCGTGCAGATTGCGCAGGATGCGGATCAGGATCGCACGGTGCGGCGCGGGGTCGAGGATCTGCGCCAGGGCGCGGTCGTCGGGAATCTCGCCCCCCAGATGTGGGCGCGCACGCTCGCGCAGCTCGTCCACGCCCAGCGGGCGGCCGCCGTTGAACGGATCCATGACCAGCACGCCGTCGTCCACCGGCAAACGCACCAGGAAATGCCCGGGAAACGACACGCCCGCCAGCGGAATGCCCAGCCGGCGCGCGACTTCGATCTGCACCATCGCCAGCGAGATCGGGTTGCCCAGGCGGCGTTCGAAGACCTGGTTGAGGTAGCTGTTGCGCGGGTCGTAGTACTCGTCGTGATTGCCCGAATAGCCCAGCTCGTCGAACAGATAACGATTGACCGCGGCCATCTTCAACGGCCACAGGTCGATCGCCTCCACCTCGCGGCGCAGATGCTCGACGTGGCTTTGCACCAGCGTGTCGTACAGCTCGGCGTCCAGCTGCGGATACTCGTCGCGCGCGATCAGCAGCGCGGTGGACATCAACGGCACGGCGTCGTCGTCCAGGCTGGCGAGTGCGGTCCAATGGGGAAGTGGGAGCATGTCGACCATGCTGCCAAGAGTGTCGGCAACTGGCGCGTGGTTCAAGTCCGGTACTTCCTGACAGCAAGGGCCTGCGGTGTGAGATTTACTTGAGCTTTGGGATGTCCGGGCTCAGGGTCAATGTGGCGCCGTCCTGCAGGTTGATCCTGGCGGCCTGGCCGGCGTTGAGTTCCAGCACGTAACGGGCCGGGCGCTTGCTGGGGTAGGGCGGGCAGGCGTCGCCGGCCGAGCAGGGCGGCACGTCGCGCTGCTGCGAGACCAGCCGGCGCTCATCGTCGAAATACAGGATGTCCAGCGCGATCTTGGTGTTCTTCATCCAGTACGCCAGCGGTTCCTGGCGGTCGTGGACGAACAGCATGCCGTGATCGTCCGCCATCGCATCGCGAAACATCAGGCCCTTGGCGCGATCGGCATCGTTCTGCGCCAGCTCCACCTGGTAGCGGGTACCGGCCAATTCCACCCAGCTACCGCCGCTGCTGGCGCAGCCGCCGAGCAGGATCAAGGACGCAAGGGCGAGGAGGCGAAGACGGCGCATACGGCATACCAGCGGGCGGGGATGCCGCACCATCTGCCAAGCGGCCGCGTGCGTCAAGCGGCTGTGGCGTGTTGAGCGGATCATTGCGTGCAATCAGGGCCCGCTCGCCATTACTTCGCAATGCAGGCCGGAAATGCGTGTGCGCGTGCCCGTGTGCGATCGCTCAGATCACCCGTGGCGGCTCGCCGCCGACGATCACCACATCGGCCGGGCGACGCGCGAACAGGCCCACGCAGACCACGCCGGGGATCTGGTTCACGCTGCGCTCCAGCGCCACCGGGTCGGTGATCTGCAGGTTGTGCACGTCCAGCACCACGTTGCCGTTATCGGTGACCACGCCATCGCGCCATACCGGCTGGCCGCCGGTGAGCGCCAGGATCTGCCGGGCCACCAGGCTGCGCGCCATCGGAATCACTTCCACCGGCAGCGGGAACTTGCCCAGCACCGGCACCTGCTTGCTCGGGTCGACGATGCAGATGAAGCGCTCGCTGGCCTCGGCGATGATCTTCTCGCGCGTCAACGCCGCGCCGCCGCCCTTGATCAGGCAGCGGTTCGGGTCGCACTCGTCGGCGCCATCCACATACAGCGACAGATTGCCGGTGTGGTTGAGGTCCAGCACCTCGATGCCATGGCGCCGGAGTTGCGCGCTGCTCTGCTCGGAGCTGGACACCGCACCCTTGATGCGCTGGCTGATGCGGCCCAGGGCATCGATGAAGTAGGCCACCGTCGAGCCGGTACCGACGCCGACGATCATGCCGTCTTCCACGTAATCGATCGCTTTTTCGGCGGCCAGGCGTTTTGCTTCGGACATGGGTAAGAGCTCGGGATTAGTGATTGGTGATTCGGAATTCGTCAAAGCGGTGCAACGCGGGCGGGCAATGGGCCAATCCCCAATCCCCAATCCCGGCTATTCCATCGCCAGCAGCAATTTCCACTGCGCGGCGGTCACCGGCAGGATCGACAGGCGGTTGCCGCGGGCGATCAGCGGGAAGCCTTCACCCAGCGCATCGGCCTGCTGCTTGATCTCGTCCAGTGCGATCGTGCGCTTGAGTTTGCGTTCGAAGGCCACGTCCACCAGCATCCAGCGTGGATCTTCGCGGGTGGCCTTGGGGTCGTGGTAGTCGGACTTGGGATCGAACTGGGTGTCGTCCGGATACGCGTCGCTGGCAACCTTGGCGATGCCCACGATGCCCGGCACCTTGCAGTTGGAGTGGTAGAAGAACACTCCGTCGCCGACATGCATGCCGTCGCGCATGAAGTTGCGTGCCTGGTAATTGCGCACGCCGTTCCACGGCTCGGTGCCGACACGCTCCAGATCATCGATGGAAAACGTGTCCGGCTCGGACTTCATCAACCAGTAGCGCTTGCGGGCAGTCATACGGAAACGGCGTCGTCCTTCAGGAAGGTGGCGTGTTCGGTGCAGATCGCATCCACTGCCACGTCCCAGGATTCGGTGGGCAAGGTGGGCAACTGCTGCGCGGCGAAGCCGGCGCCGACCAGCCAGGGCGGCGGCGTCTGGCGATGCCGGAACGCGAAGCTGCGATCATACCAGCCGCCCCCCATGCCCAGCCGCCGGCACTGCGCATCGAAACCGGTCAGCGGCGTGACCACCAGCGCCATCTCCTCGGCTGCCAGCAGGTCGGCGCGTTCCACGTCCGGCTCGGGGATGCCGTAGCGATTGCTGACCAGGCCCTGGCCCGGCCGCCACGGCGCAAAGCGCAACACGCGCCCGTCCAGCACCGGCAGGCAGTAACGCACGCCGGCCGGCAGACTCAGTTGCCAACGGTGCAGCGCGATTTCGCCATCCATCGCCCAGTACCCGGCCACCGCACCGGTCTGCGGCGCAAACGGCAGCGCCAGCAGGCGCTCGGCCAGCGCATCGGCGGCTGCCAGTCGCTGCGTCGCCGGCAGGCTGCGGCGCAGCGCGCGCAACTGCTGGCGCAAGGCGTCTCGGTCGTTGGTCATGGTGTCTCGCAGCGATAGGCGGGCCGGTATTGTCGATGGCGTGGATGCGCCTGCCTAGTGCGTGTGTATCGACGGATTTCCAGCTCCTGCACGGCTCTGGCCTGTCGCTGGGCGCATGTGCGTGAAGCGGTGGCCGGGTTGCGCGTCGCGCATGCGCGCATCATGTCCGGGCGCAGTGATCGCAGCAGTGGCGCAGCCACGCTGCGTGCACATGCCGCATGTTTCAGGCACACAAAAAGAAACGGCGCCCGAAGGCGCCGTTTCAGATTTGCATTCTCCGCCGTGAACGATGCGGGCGAAACGACCTTGAACCCGGGGTTCAAGTGGGGACGTTGTGAGGCCATCGGGCTTCCCGCTACAAGGCGGACTTGCACTCCCGGCTTCGTCGCGCCCCCGTGGTCGTAATTAAGGGACAAGGCGAATGTTTTGCACGCTGTCGTTTACAGCAGAGAACGCAGGTGAAGTATAGACCTCTGCTGCGCGATGGCTAGCCCATTCGTCGGCCGGCGCAATTGAAAGTTCATATTTGCGACGACAGTGCGAACCGCACCTCAACGCGGTGTGTCGGAGACGCTGTCCAGGCGGCGATTCAAGCTGTCCAGCGTATTGGCCAATTCACGGTCGTAGAGCGCTTGCTGCTCGCGCAGCTGTTGCAATTCGTGCGCCAGATTGAGTGCGGCCAACACCGCCACGCGATCTACCGCCGCCATGCGATTGCTGCCACGAATCTCGCGCATGCGCAGATCCAGCAGGCGCGCCGCGGCGGTGAGGCTCTCGCGTTCCTCGGCAGTGACGCCAACCGTGTATTCACGATCCAGGATGCGCACGCTGACCGGCTCGTTGGTGCTCACGTGTGCTGCTCCAGGGATTTCAGGCGGACGATCATCGCTTCCACGCGCGAGCGCGCCTGCTCGTTCTTGGTCAGCAGCTGCGCGCGCTCGCCGATCAGCTGTTCCTGCTGATGGCGCAGGCTGCGGTTCTCGTCAGTCAACCGCTGGCTACGCTCGACCAGGGTCTCCACACGGGCGGCAAGTGCGCGGATCTGGGCGAGGGCAGCGGCGTTGTCCATCTGCTCACGATAGGCGCGCGCGCGCGCGCCGGTCAAGCGCCCGGTTGCCGCCCGCTCACCTGCCGTCGGGCCAATCCCGACAAGGGCTGCCACGGGCCTCGCCCCAGCCGGCGTCATGTGCGTGGAACGCTGCATGGAACGTACCGCTGGCGGCCGATGCAGGGTGCCTTGATACACTGGGGAGTCACATCGCCGGCGCCCGTGCCGGTACCTTCTGTTCTCAGCCTGGATGACCCGATGGATCTGCCCGATGTAACCGCCGTGCAAAACGAAAGTCGCCAGCTGGAGCTGGCTTCCTCCGCAGCGGAGTTGCATGGTGGATTGTGCGGGTGGCTTTCCGGCGGGGGTGCCGACAGCGGCGACTGGCTGGCGCGCATCCTGGCCGACACCGCGCAGGTGGCGCCCAGGCAGGGCGGGGCGCTGGACCAGATGCGTCAGGCCACGGTGGCGCAGCTGGAAGACCGCGATTTCGCCTTCGAGCTGCTGTTGATCGACGACGGTGCACCGCTGGCGGCGCGCACCGATGCCTTGTTCGACTGGTGTCGCGCCTTTCTGGGCGGCTTCGGCCTGGCGGCGCAGCAGCGCCCAGCACTGACCGAAGAGGGCGAGGAGGCGCTGCAGGACCTAGCGCGGCTGGCGCAGGCGTCCAGCGACGATTTCGATGCGGCCGATGAGGACGACACCGCCCTGGCCGAGATCGAAGAGTTCGTGCGCGTGGCGGTGCTGTTGCTGCATGGCGACTGCGTGATGGGGCCGCGCTTCCGCCAACGGTTGAACTGACCGCGTCTGCGCCATGAAGAAGCTCACCGGGATCGGCGCGGCCGAGTACGCGCGTCGGCGCAAGCAACTGATGCAGATGGCCGGCGATCAGGCCATCCTGATCCTGCCGGCCGCACCCGAGCGGGTGCGCAGCCACGACACCCACTACCCGTACCGGCAGGATTCGGATTTCTGGTACCTGAGCGGCTTTCCCGAGCCGGAGGCGGTGCTGGTGCTGGTGCCGGGCCGCAAGCATGGCGAGGCGATCCTGTTCTGCCGCGAGCGCGATGCCGAGCGCGAAGCCTGGGATGGCCCGCGCGAGGGCCAGGAAGGCGCGGTGGAGCGCTACGGCATGGACGATGCGTATCCCATCGACGATGTCGACGAGATCCTGCCGGGCCTGCTGGAGGGGCGCAGCCGCGTCTATTACCACTTCGGGCGCGACGTGGATTTCGATCTCAAGCTGATCGGCTGGCTCAAGCGCGTGCGCGAGCAGGTGCGCCACGGCGCGCAGCCGCCGCACGAATTCCTCGAGCTCGGGCATCTGCTGCACGAGCAGCGGCTGTTCAAGTCGCGCGACGAGATCGCGTTGATGCAACACGCCGCCGACATCAGCGTGCGCGCCCATCGCGCCGCCATGCGGATGGCGCGGCCGGGCATGCATGAGTACGAACTGCAGGCCGAGGTGGAGCGCGCGTTTCGCGCCGCCGATGCCTGGCCGGCGTATGGCAGCATCGTCGGCACCGGCAGCAATGCCTGCGTGCTGCATTACCGCGCCAACAATGCGCGCAGCCGCGATGGCGAGCTGGTGCTGATCGATGCCGGTGCCGAATACCGCGGCTACGCGGCCGATATCACCCGCACCTTCCCGGTCAACGGCCGTTTTACCCCCGCGCAACGCGCGCTGCATGATCTGGTCGGCGCGGCGCAGGCTGCCGCACTTGCACAGGCGCGCCCCGGCGTGGCCTACGAAGCCGGGCATCTGGCCGCGGTGCAGACCCTGACCGAGGGGCTGCTGCAGTTGGGCCTGCTCAAGGGCAAGCTGGAGCGCAATATCGCCGATGGCCATTACAAACGCTTCTATCGCCACAAGACCGGCCACTGGCTGGGGCTGGATGTGCACGATGTGGGTGACTACCGGCTGGCCGGCGACTCGCGTCTGCTCGAGCCCGGCATGGTGTTCACCATCGAGCCGGGGCTCTACATCTCCGCCGACGACACCACGGTGGAGGCCAGGTGGCGCGGCATCGGCATCCGCACCGAAGACAATGTGCTGATCACCGCCGACGGCCATCGGGTGCTGACCGATGCCTTGGCACGCAGCGCCGAGGAGATCGAAGCGGAGATGGCGGATCGCGACGCGTTGGGTGCAGGGCGCGGCAACGCCGATGGTGAGCGGACCTGACGCGGATCGTTGCATTGCGCTGCAAGGCAACGCGCGCGCTGCAGGTGGTGTTCCGATTGCCCGGCGCGTGCGATTGCGCCGGCGTTGTTACTCAAGACACGCTCTGCCCGGCGCCGCACAGGCATGCCGCGCCGGGCCGTCTGTTGCGAGGCCGTGCTATTGACTGAGCTGCGGTGTCTGGGTGCGCTCGGGCTGCTGGACCTGCTCGCTCGATGCGGAAAGCTGCTGCGCGCGCGCGAACGACTGCTCTTCCGGCGTGCGCAATGCCTGCTCGGTCTTCATGTGCGCGCGCAGATGCGCCGGGTTGGCCGGATCGCCCTGCACCACGAACACGTTTTCGCCGCCGTGCACGCCGCGGTGGTTGGCCTCGCTCATCAGCACGTGGTCCACGCGCGACAGGCCGCCTTCCTTGGCCAGTGGCAGCAACGCTGCGCTGAGCCGATCACTGGTCTGGTCGGATGCGCGTCCATGTGCCGCATCGATTGCATGCACGCCGCGCTGGATCTGCTGGTACATCGGGTGGTCGGGATGCGAGGGTTGACGTGGATCGTGCATGGCAATGCTCCGTGCTGTGCAAAATGACTCAGGGGGCGGCAAACACCGGGCGGGTCAGGTTTTCAGCGGCGCCATCGGTGCATACCACCTCGTCTTCGATGCGGATGCCGCCGTAGGGTGTGAACTGCGCAACGCGCGCCCAGTCGACGCTGGCGGCGTGGCCGTTTTTCTTCACTTCGTCCAGCAGCATGTCGATGAAGTACACGCCCGGTTCGATGGTGACCACCATGCCCGGTTCCAGTACGCGGGTCAGGCGCAGATACGGGTGGCCGTCCGGGCGTTCGATGCGCCCGCCGCGGTCACTGGCCGCAAAACCGGCCACGTCATGCACCTGCAGGCCGATCAGATGGCCCAGGCCGTGCGGGAAGAACGCGGCGCTGACGCCGGTGGCGAGCGCAGCTTCCGGCGACACGGTGAGGATGCCGAAGTCCTTGAGGATGCCCATCAAAGCCAGGTGCGCATCCACATGCAGTTGCTTGTAATCCACCCCGGCGCGCACGTTCTGGCCCATGCGGATCTGCGCGGCATCGACCGCATCGATCAGCGCCTGGAATTCGCTGCCGGGGTCGGCGGCATAGGTGCGGGTGATGTCGCTGGCATAGCCGTAGGCCGATGCGCCGGCATCGATCAGGAAGCTGCGCAGCGGCTGCGGCGGCTGCTGGCCGAGCTCGGTGTAGTGCAGCACTGCACCGTGTTCGTTGAGCGCGATGATGTTGCCGTACGGCAGCTCGGTGGCGTCCTGGCCGACGGCGGCGCAATAGGCCATGTGGATGCCGAACTCACTCTGGCCGGCGCGGAAGGCCGCTTCGGCCGCGCGATGGCCGCGTACCGCCAGTTGCTGGGCGATGCGCAGCAAGGCCAGTTCGTAGGGCGTCTTGAAGGCGCGCTGATACTCCAGGTAATCGAGCACCGGCTGCGGGTTGTTCGGCACATAGGCACCGAGCGCGCTCTGCGCCTCGCCCAGGATGGCGCAACGTTCGATCTGCCTGGGCAGCAGCGCCACTGCCTGGTCCGGGGTGCGGATGATGTGGATGTCGCAGTGTTCGACCCACCAGCCACTGGGGGCGTCGGGCACCACATGCCAATAGTCCAATGGCTGGCAGAAGATCAGCGTCGGGCGCTTGCCCGGGGTGTAGACCAGCCAGCTGTCGGGCACCCGCGTCAGCGGCACCCAGGCCTTGAACTGCGGATTGACCGCGTACGGGTAATCGCGGTCGTCGAACACCTGGTAATGCAGGCTGCCGCTGGGCACGACCAGGTGGTCGAAGCCGCCGCGTTGCAGCGCCTCGTCGGCGCGCGCGGTCAGCGTGCGCAGGTGGTCGGAATACAGGTGGCTCAAGGACGGCTGGGGCATGCGGGACTCGATCGGCAATGCAAAGACAGGGCGCGATTTTGCCGTAATCGTGGTGATGCTGTCCTTCAGCCCAGCATGTGTTCTTCGGCGATCCAGGCGCGCAGGCGTTGGCGATGCGGCTCGGACATGGTCAGGAAGCGGAAGCCGGCCCAGGCCTGTCCGGGTGCGTGCGCGGCTTCGGTCCACAACAGATGCACGCCGACGTCGATCTCGGTGGCGCGGCCGATGCGCTCGGGCAGGCTGAAGCGCAATTGATACAGCGCATCATCCTGCAGCGGAACCGAGGCCAGCAGCAGCATGCCGGTTTCCGAGACATTGCCCACCCGGCCGATCTGCGCCTCACTGAGCATGTCGGTCACCGGTACCAGGTCCGACGGCTGGCGGCGCGGTGCGCGGCGGGTGTCCTGGATCATCGGGTGGCCTCGGCAGCGGGCGACTGGCCGGCCAGGCTGCGCAGCGTGCGCACGGTGGCATGCCAGGCGCGGTCGATCAGGCGCGATTTCTCTTCGACCAGCAAGCGTGCCTGGCCACCGGCCATCAGCCGCGACAGGCCATCGAGCGAGTGCTCGCCGACCTTCTGTCCGCGCTGATTGACGAACAGCGCGTTGTCGGTCATCGGGCTATACCAGGACAGCCGTTGCCGGCGCAGGTCGCCCTGCTGGTTGATGACGAATTCGAACCAGCTGCCGAACGGCAGGCTACGCAGCTGCGTGTAGCACGCCTCCTCGGCTGGCGAACGCGCGGTGGCGATGTCCCTGCGCGGCGCGCTGTCGCCCTGGTCACCCAGCCGCGTGCGCGTCTTGAGCCTGGCGGTGAGTTCGGTGCGCGAGGTCATCTCGTCCTCGCCACCGGGCGTGGACAGGCGCCGCGCGATCGCCGCCGCTTCATCGTGGTGGTAGCCAACCTGCAGCAGCGCGGTGTCGATCTCGGTGCCGAGCGCGATGTCGGCGGGTTGCCCCTTGCTGCGGCAGGTGACTTCGGCAATGCGGGTGGTCAGCGCCTGACGCTCGTCCCATTCGGGCGACTGCTCGCCCTGGCGCAGCAGCGTCAGCGTCAGCACGTCCGACCAGGCCTGACGCAGCAGCGCCTGCACGAAGCGCGGCGGGGCGCTCTGCTCGCACAGTTGCTCGATGCGCGCCTCGGCCTGCTGCTTGGCCGACTCCAGCCGCTCCTTGCCGCGCGCCGCATCCACATGGCGCCGCTCGGCGACCTCGGCTTTGCGGGCCAGCGTGCGCAGATGCGTCTGGATCTCGTCGTTGGCCGCGGCGAACACGGCCTCGTCGCCCTGATAGTCGGTGACGATCCTGTCCACCGCGCTGCCCAGCTTGTGCAGCAGTTGCGGGTCGACATCGTCCTCGCCCAGCCAGACCGCGCCGGATTCGGCCACGGTGTTGAGCAATTCGCGCACCGGGTGCTGGTCGCGCACGAAGAAATGCGTATCGGCCAACGCCGCGCGCACCACCGGGACCTGCAATTTGGCGAGCAGGGCCTGCGCCGGGGTCTGCGGGCGGACCTCGCGTTGCATCTGCGCGTAGAGCAGGCCGAGCAGATCGAAGGTGTCGGTGTCCTGCGGCGACAGCGCAGCCTCGGGGCCGTGTTGGGCCCGCAGCAACGCCAGCACCTGGCGCTGCACCGCATCGATGCCGGCAGGCTGCGGCGATGCCGCCGCCTGCGCCGCCAGCGCGCCCTGCAGGCTGGCCAGTGCGTCGCCGAGGGCGGCTTTGGGCACGGCCGTGGAGGCACGCTGGGCCGATGCTTTCTCAGGTGTTGCCTGCGCGCCTGTCGCAGGCGCTGCGCCGTGCTGTGCAGCCTCTTGAGTCGCCGCTGCGCCGACCTCGCTGGCCGCCTGCGACTGCCGCGCCGACGCCATCAGGCCGCCCAGCGCCAGCACTGCATTGCTCAGTGCAGGTGTCGCCTGCTCACCGTAGGTGGCCGTTGCCAGTGTCATCGGAACAGCGGGCGGATCTAGCAAGGCGCTCTGCCACGGCGTCGGTGCGGACTGCCCGCTCCAGCCGGTTGCAGGTCGCCCGCCGCGCGGCGGCATCGCGCGCCCACTGGTGGCCGCAGCATCCATCGCTGCGGTGGCTGATGCAGGCGTGGCGCGCCGGGTCTGCACCTGGGTGGGTTTGACCAGATAGGGGTGATAGATCAGTCCCGGCAGGATGCCTTCCTGCGCCAGTGCGCCGTTGGCACGCTCGTACAGATCGTTCAACCGTTCGACCACCTGACGCTCGAACACGCGGTAGAGCGTCAGCTGCCCATCCAGGCTCAATCCCAACGTTTGGCCGCACTGGCGCAGCACGCGGCACACGGCGTACGGGCCCAGCGGCACGGCTTCCAGTTCGAATTCGGGCACCGCGCCGATTACTGCCAATCGCTGTGCCAGCAATTGCAGCGCATCGGCGCGGCGGGAGGTCTCGCGGCGGGCAATCTCGCTGAGCACGATATCGCGGTCGATATCGGTGTCTTCCACCAGGGTGAGCATCTGCGGATGCGCTTGCGCTGATGCGTCGGCTGCCGGCGTCAGCGACGGGCGATCGCGCAGCGTGGCCAGGTCCTGCGCCAGCTGCTGCAAGAACGCCTGCGGAAACAGATCGATGTGATCGCGCAGGCCGCGCATCTGCGCATAGGCTTCGGCCTGGATCTGGCTGCTGCGTGCATGCTCGGCCTGATGCAGCAGCTCACGTTCCAGCTCCACGACGGTCAGCCGCAGCGGCCCGCTGAGCGCCTGCACGCAATGGGCGTGCAGCGCGGCAAGCAGGTGCCGCCCGCGCACGGAAACCGGCGCATCGGCGATCGGGCCGCTGGGCGTGTGCTGCAGGGAAAAGGCGGGAGTGGACATCCGTGAAGGCGGGCTCGGTGCGAGGCGTGCGTTATGTAGCACGTTTTCCCATCGGTCAGCGACCGCGCGGCCGCGAGACGTGCCTGGCCAGATCCGGTCGCCACTCTGACGCGGACGGCGCGCATGGCACGACTCGCTGGATCTGCGCGCCAGTGCCGTCGCGTGCGCTACCGATCATGGCGCGGCGTGCTGGCTGCTGTGCCGCGCCGCGATCGCCGTGATTAGGCAAGAAACAGCTCGACCACGTCATTGGTGAAGCGGCGGCCCAGCTCGGTCGGCACCACGCGTCCGTCCTGCGCGGTCATCCAGCCTTGCGCAATCGCGCGCGCCACCGGCAGCTCGATGACCGACGCCGCCAGCCCGGTGGAGACTTCGAAGTCGCGCAGCGCGAAGCCCTCGTGCAGGCGCAACAGGTTGAGCATGTATTCGAACGGCAGCCGCTCGCGCGGCACGATCTCGTCGCCACCAATCGATGCCGTGCTGCCGGCGCTGGCCAGGTAACTCTGCGGGTGCTTGTGCTTCCAGCGTCGCAACACATGCTGTTCGGCACCGGAGCTGATCTTGCCGTGCGCGCCGGCGCCGATGCCCAGATAATCGCCGAAGCGCCAGTAATTGAGGTTGTGCGCGCACTGCCGCCCGGGCCTGGCGTAGGCGCTCACCTCATACTGCGCATAGCCGGCCTCGGCCAGCAGGCGCTGGCAATGTTCCTGGATATCCCAGGCCGCATCGTCGTCGGGAATGCCCTTGGGCGGCCGCGCGAAGAACACCGTGTTCGGCTCCAGCGTGAGCTGGTAATGCGACAGATGGGTGGGCTGCAACGCGAACGCGCGTTCGAGATCGCGCTCGGCCTGCGCCAGGGTCTGCTCGGGCAATGCATACATCAGGTCGATGTTGAAATTGTCGTAGCCGGCATCCTGCGCCAGCGTGATTGCACGCTCGGCCTGGGCACTGTCGTGGATGCGACCCAGCCGCTGCAGCGCCACGTCGTCGAAGGTCTGCACACCGAAGCTCAGCCGGTTCACCCCGGCGGCGCGATAGCCGTCGAAGCGGCCATGCTCGGCGGTGCCTGGATTGGTTTCCAGGGTGATTTCCAGATTCGGCGCAAAGCGCAGCCGCGCGGCGGCGGCCTGCAGGAAGCGGTCGATCGCCTCGGGCGGGAACAGGCTCGGGGTGCCGCCGCCGAAGAACACCGAATGCACCACGCGCCCCCACACCAGCGGCAGGTCCGCATCCAGGTCGCGGATCAACGCATCCACATAGTCTTCGAACGGCAGCACGCCCTTGGCCGCATGCGAATTGAAGTCGCAGTACGGGCACTTGCGCACGCACCAGGGCAGGTGCACGTACAGCGACAGCGGCGGTGGAATCAGGTCGGGCACTGCATCAGGCCATGGTTCACAGCGACAGGGCGTGCAGCTTGTGCTGCAACGTGGCCAATGCCACCGCACGGTGACTCAGCCGGTTCTTCAACGCGGTATCCATTTCCGCAGCGGTCAGGCCATGCACCGGATCCAGAAACACCGGGTTGTAGCCGAAGCCGCCCGTGCCGCGCGGTTCGGTGGTGATCACCCCTTCCCAGCTGCCTTCGGCGATCAGCGGTTGCGGATCTTCCGGGTGACGCAGCAGCACGATCACCGCGTAGAACCGCGCGCTGCGGCGCTCGGCCGGCACCTCACGCAGGGCATCGAGCAACTTGGCGTTGTTGGCCTGTGCATCGGTCGGGCTGCCGGCGTAGCGCGCGCTGTACAGGCCGGGTGCGCCGCCGAGGGCATCGACGATCAGGCCGGAGTCGTCTGCAAGTGCGGGCAGGCCGGTGACGGCGCTGGCATGGCGCGCCTTGATCAAGGCGTTCTCGACGAAGGTCAGGCCGGTTTCCGGCACGTCCTCCACACCGAGCTCGCCTTGCGCCACGATGCGCAGCGGCAGGTCGGCGAGCATGGCGCGCAGTTCTTCCAGCTTGCCGGCGTTGCCGCTGGCCAGGACCAGGTGTTTCATTGCTTGGGCTCCAGCAGGTCCCACTTGGTACCGTACAGGTCGCGGAACACCACGACCGTGCCGTACGGTTCCTCGCGCGGGGTTTCCAGGAATTGCACGCCGAACGCCTGCATTGCCGCGTGGTCGCGCCAGAAGTCGTCGGTGTAGAGAAAATGATCCACCCGCCCACCGGTCTGGTCGCCGATACGCGCGCGCTGGGCGTCGTCGCCCGGCTGCGCGAGCAGCAGCGCGGCATCCTGTGCGCCGCCCGGGCCGATCACCACCCAGCGCTTGCCATCGTCCAGCGGGCGGTCCTGCAACACCTGGAAACCCAGCGCGCCGGTGTACCAGGCGATCGCCGCATCGTAGTCGGCGACCAGCAAGGTGGTCAGGGCAATGCGTCGGCTCATCCGGCCAGCGCAGCGCGTTGCAGGGCGAACAGCTCGCTCATGCCTTGTTCGGCGAGGGCGAGCAGCGCGTTGAGTTCGTCGCGGCGGAAGGCGTGGCCTTCGGCGGTGCCCTGCAGCTCGATGAAGCCGCCGCCGTCGTTCATCACCACATTCATGTCGGTGTCGCAGTCGCTGTCTTCGGGGTAATCCAGATCCAGCACCGGCTCGCCGCGATAGATGCCCACCGACACCGCGGCCACGGCGCCGATCAGCGGATGCTTCTTGATGTCGCCGCGCTTGAGCAGCAGGTTCACCGCATCGGCCAGCGCCACGTAGGCGCCGGTGATCGCGGCGGTGCGGGTGCCGCCATCGGCCTGCAGCACGTCGCAGTCCAGGGTGATGGTGCGTTCGCCCAGGGCATTGCGATCCACGCAGGCGCGCAGTGCGCGGCCGATCAGGCGCTGGATTTCCAGCGTGCGCCCGCCCTGCTTGCCGCGCGCGGCTTCGCGATCGGACCGGGTATGGGTGGAGCGCGGCAGCATGCCGTATTCGGCGGTCACCCAGCCTTCGCCCTTGCCGCGCAGGAACCCGGGCACGCGGTTTTCCACGCTGGCGGTGCACAGCACGCGGGTGTCGCCGAAGCTGACCAGCACCGAGCCTTCGGCGTGACGGGTGAAGGCGCGTTCGATGCGCACCGGGCGCAGTTGGTCGGCCATGCGGCCGCTGGGACGGGAAAAGGTCATGCGATGAGTCCGGAAGTCGGGAGGTGGGTCTGGGGCGGCGCGTGGCGGGGCGGTCAGCCAGCGCGGGCCGCTAGGGTACCATTCGCGCTTTGAAGGTACGGGACTGACGATGATTCGAAGCATGACCGCGTTTGCGGGTGGCGAACGCATCACGCCCTGGGGCACGCTCGGTTGCGAGCTGCGCTCGGTCAACCATCGGTTTCTGGAAGTGGGCGTGCGCCTGCCCGAAGAACTGCGTGCGCTGGAGCCGCTGCTGCGCGAGCGCGTGGCGGCGAAAAACAGCCGCGGCAAGCTGGATCTGGCGCTGCGCCTGCGCGCGCCGGACAACGCGCAGACCCTGGCCGTCAACGAATCGCTGCTGCAGGAACTGGGCGCACTGGCCACCCGCCTTGACGGGATGTTCCCCAAGCTGCAGGTGGGTTTCACCGATCTGCTGCAGCTGCCCGGGGTGCTGCAGGTGCAGGACGTGGACGCACCGGCGTTGCAGGCCCAGGCCCTGGCATTGCTGGACGAGGTGGTGGACAGTTTCGTGGCCGCGCGCGAGCGCGAAGGCGGCAAGCTGGCCGATGCGATCAGCGAGCGGGTCGATGCGATCGAACGCATCGCCGCCGAGGTACGCACGCTGATTCCCGTCATCCGCGAAGGTCAGCGCGCCAAGCTGGCCGCACGCCTGGCCGATCTGCCGCATCCGGTAGACCCGGGCCGCGCCGAACAGGAACTGGTGCTGTGGCTGCAGAAGCTGGACGTGGACGAAGAGCTCGACCGCCTGTCCAGCCACATCGCCGAGATCCGCCGCGTGCTCAGGCAGCGCGAGCCGGTCGGCCGCCGCCTGGATTTCCTGCTGCAGGAATTCAACCGCGAAGCCAATACGCTCGGCTCCAAGTCGGTGGACAGCCGCACCTCCAACGCCGCCGTGGATCTGAAGGTGCTGATCGACCAGATCCGCGAGCAGGTGCAGAACATCGAATAGCCGGGAATAGGCAATCGGGAATGGGGAATCGTCAAAGCAGGTACGATTCACCCTTGGCCTGCTTGCTTGGCGCGGTGCCCCATTCCCTATTCCCGACTCCCTATTTCCTAAAATGCGCGGCACTCTCTATATCGTTGCGGCCCCTTCCGGCGCCGGCAAGAGCAGCATCGTCAACGCCACCCTGGCGCGTGATCCCAAGATCGCCTTGTCGATCTCGTTCACCTCGCGCGCGCCGCGGCCGGGCGAGCGGCATGCCGAGCACTACCATTTCGTCTCCGCCGACGAGTTCCAGGGCATGATCGAGGCGGGCGACTTCTTCGAGTATGCGCTGGTGCACGGCGACTGGAAGGGCACCGCGCGCCAATCGGTGGAGCCCCAGCTGGCCGCCGGGCACGACGTGTTGCTGGAGATCGACTGGCAGGGCGCGCGCCAGGTGCGCCAGAAGGTGCCCGACGCGGTCAGCGTGTTCATCCTGCCGCCGTCGCGCCAGGCGCTGGACGAGCGCATGCGCAAGCGCGGCCAGGACAGCGAGGACGTGATGGCGCAGCGCCTGGCTGCCGCCCGCGAAGAGATGCTGCACTTCGAGGAATTCGATTACGTCATCATCAACGAGACGTTCGAGACAGCTGTCTCGGAGATGTGTGCGATCTTCACCGCCAGCCGGCTGCGCCGGCAGGCGCAACAGCAGCGGCATGCGGAGCTGATCCGGGCCCTGCTGGACTGAGCGGCTCAAACCCCTGATTCCAAAGGAAACTGAATAGGCCCAGGTTGCCGTGACGGCGGCCGGGGCGTACACTCCGCCCCCTTTCCCTCATTCGATGCGCGGCCGTTGCTGGTCGCCGGGAGCCCGCATGGCCCGCATTACCGTAGAAGATTGCCTGGAAGTCGTGAACAACCGTTTCGAGCTGGTCATGATGGCGTCCAAGCGCGCCCGTCAGCTCGCCAACGGCGTGCAGCCGTTGATTGAAAATGCCGACGCCAGCGACAAGCCCACCGTGATGGCACTGCGCGAAATCGCCGCACGCCGGATCGACAACGCACTGATCGACGAGGTCGAGAAGGCCGAGCGCGAGCGTGCCGAGCGCGAAGCGCTGGAATGGGCCGCTGCCGAAGTCGTCGCCGACGAAGACATGTCCAAGAACGACGATTGATCGTCCGCATCGCTGCGATCGATCTGAACAGCCCGCCACGTGCGGGCTGTTTCCGTTTCAGGCCCGCGTTGCAGCGTGCAGCGTGCAAACGTTTGCCGTGACTGCGTTGCTGGCATAGTCTTCCGGCATGAACCCAGGCCCCACTGCCCAGGCGACCGTCGTGACGTCTCCGTCTTCCGACCAGGCCATCCCCGACTACGTCCTGCACCTCGAACGCGCGGCCAGCTACCTTCCCAAGGAGCAGCTGCCGATCCTGCGCCGTGCCTGGGAAGTGGGCGCCAGCGCGCATGCCGGCCAGACCCGCAAGTCGGGCGAGCCCTACATCACCCATCCGGTCGCGGTGGCCGGCGTGCTCGCCGAGCTCGGCCTGGACATGGAATCGCTGATCGCCGCGATCCTGCACGACACCATCGAAGACACCCCGCTGACCCGCGAAGAGCTGGCCTCGGAATTCGGCGAGGCGGTGGCCGAGCTGGTCGATGGCGTCACCAAGCTGGACAAGCTCAAGTTCCGCGACCGCCAGGAAGCGGCGGCGGAAAGCTTCCGCAAGATGCTGCTGGCGATGTCGCGCGACCTGCGCGTGATCATGATCAAGCTGGCCGACCGTCTGCACAACATGCGCACCCTGGGCGCGCAGAGCAGCGAAGCGCGCGGCCGCATCGCGCGCGAAACGCTGGAGATCTACGCGCCGATCGCCCAGCGCCTGGGCATGAGCCTGATCAAGTCCGAGCTGCAGAACCTGGGCTTCCGCGCGCTGTATCCGTGGCGTCACGCCATCATCGAAAAACATATCCGCAGCCAGCCGGTGGTGCGTCGCGAATCGATGGCGCAGGTGGAAGTGCAGCTGTCGCAGCGGCTGGCCAAGGAAGGGCTGGAACATCGCCTGGTCAGCCGCATCAAGACGCCCTGGAGCATCTATTCGAAGATGCACGAAGAGAACAAGTCCTTCGACCAGGTGATGGATGTATTCGGCTTCCGCCTGGTGGTGCGCTCGGTGGCCGACTGCTATCACGCGCTGGGCGCGGTGCATGCCACCTTCAAGCCGCTGGACGGGCGCTTCCGCGATTTCATCGCCATTCCCAAGGCCAACGGCTATCAGTCGCTGCACACCGTGTTGTTCGGCCCGTACGGCTCGCCGATCGAGGTGCAGATCCGCACCGAGGAGATGGACCTGATCGCCGAACGCGGCGTGGCCGCGCACTGGACCTACAAGGTCGGCTCTGCCTCGCCCAACAGCGCGCAGAGCCGCGCGCACGACTGGATCGTGGAGCTGATCGATTCGCAGCGCGCCGCAGGCTCGTCGCTGGAGTTCCTGGACAACGTCAAGGTCGACCTGTTCCCGGACGAGGTCTACCTGTTCACGCCCAAGGGCAAGATCCTGGCGTTGCCGCGCAACTCCACCGCGCTGGATTTCGCCTACGCGGTGCACACCGACGTGGGCAACCGCGCGGTCGCCTCGCGGGTGGACAAGAAACTGGTGCCGCTGCGCACCAAGCTGGTCAGCGGCCAGGCGGTGGAGATCATCACCGCGCGCTCGGCCACGCCCAAGCCGCAGTGGCTGGAGTTCGTGGTCAGCAGCAAGGCGCGTACCGCGATCCGCCACCAGCTCAAGCAACTCGAACACGAAGATGCCGTGCAGCTCGGCCACCGCATGCTCGATCGCGCGCTGGAAGCGATGGACAGCTCGCTGGAACGCTTGCCCAAGGGGCGCCTGGATGCCTTCCTCACCGAGCATCGCTATCCACGCCTGGAAGCGCTGCTGGCCGATGTGGCGCTGGGCAACTGGATGCCGACCCAGGCCGCGCAGGCGCTGATGGCCTACGCCGAATTGCGCGGTGGCGGCCACTCCAAGCATTCGCACGAAAAGATCCTGATCGACGGCAGCGAGCGTGGTGTGATCAGCTTCGCCAACTGTTGCCAGCCGATTCCCGGCGACGAAATCATGGGCTACCACACCGCCGGCAAGGGCATCGTGGTGCACCGCCTGGATTGCCCGAACCTGGCCGAGCTGCGCAAGTCGCCCGAGCGCTGGGTGCCGATCGACTGGGATTCCAGCGTCAGTGGCGACTACGACACCGCCCTGATCGTCGAGGTGGAAAACCGCACCGGCGTGCTGGCCCAGCTGGCCGCGGCGATCGCGCAAAGCCAGTCCAATATCGAGCGGGTGGATTACCTGGACCGCGATTTCAACGCCGCGGTGCTGCGCTTCAACATCCAGGTGCGCGACCGCCGCCATCTGGCCGAGGTGATGCGCCGGCTGCGGCGGCTGCATGTGGTGCAGAGCGTGGGGCGGCAGTAGGCGTCCAGGGGCGTGCCCGGGGGCCGGCCTCCCGGATCGGTTCGCGGCGAAGGCGCTGCGCTTTTCTCTCTGCGGCGTAGCGTCCTGCAGGGCGGGCGAAACGGTTGATGCAGCGCAGTGCTGGCATCGTGAGTTGTACTGCAGGCGCCGCGGCGGAAGCGCTGCTTGCTCGCGACGGCGGGGACTGCGTGTGCCTGGCGGTTGTTCGATGCGATGTCTGCGCTCGGCTTGTCATGCCTGCTGTTACGGCGCTGCGCGGTGTTCGTTGGACGTGGATGGCATGCACCGCACCCGCCTTCAGGACACTCCGGCGTGCGCGTGTCGGCCAACCTCGACGCCGAAGCTCTTGGAGCAGGTGTTGCTGTGTGACTGCGGCGAGCAGTCCTGCTTGAATCGCGCAGGCGCGGGTTCGCCGTGCTCAGGCAATCAATCGGCGCAGCGCCGGATTGTCGTTGTCCTGCTTCCATACCAGATGCAATTCCACCGGCGTGGCAGGCGCCTCATCGCGCAGCGGCAGGTACACGATGCCGGCATAGCGCAGGCCGCTGGCCCCCTCGGGTACCAGCGCCATGCCCATGCCGCCGCGCACCAGCGCCAGCACCGAGTGGATCTGGCTGACGTATTGTACCGAGCGTGGCGCGATGCCGCGGCTGCCGAACAGCTGCGCCAGCAGGTCGTAGAAGTAGCGCGCCTCGTCCGGGGCGTAGTTGACCAGCGGCTGCCCATCGAAGTCCTGCAGGCACAAGCTGCTCCGCTGTGCCAGCGGCGAGTCCTCGGGCAGCGCGGCGATCAACGGCTCGCGCGCCACGCAACGACTGTGCAGGCCGGGGCGCTGGATCGGCGGGCGTAGCAGGCCGATGTCCAGTCGCCCCGCGTCCAGTGCATCCAGCTGCGCCAGGCTGACCATTTCCTTGAGCTGCAGGTCCACATCCGGTGCCTGCCTGCGCCAGCGCGCGATGGCTTCGGGCAGGAAGCGGTAGCTGGCGCCGGCGGTGAAGCCCACCGATACGCTGCCGGCATCGCCGGTACCGATCCGGCGCGCGCGCAGGCCGGCGTTCTCGGCCATGCGCAGGATCGCGCGCGCTTCGGCCAGCAGGCTGCGCCCGGCCTGGGTGAGCCGCACATGCCGGCTGTTGCGCTCCAGCAATGCGGTACCGACGCTGTGCTCCAGCAGCTGGATCTGGCGGCTCAATGGCGGCTGGGTCATGTTCAGGCGCTCGGCCGCGCGACGGAAGTGCAGTTCGTCGGCCACCGCGACGAAGCAGCGCAACTGGGGCAGGTCGAACATGGTGGCAGTCCCTTTGGGTGGGGAGTGGGGGCGAATTCGATGCTGCACGTGCAACATCGCGACGCGCGGGGCCGGGCTGAAAACGGCACAGGCGCCGCAGGCGGCTGCAACGAACGCGAGCATCCGCCGCGATGACGGCTACGAAAAATCGTTGCAAAGCAGCGATTTGCAGCACTTTCGCACCATCCGTGCCGTGATTGATTCAATTTGCGTATCAAACAATACGTAATTTGGTTTGGACCAGCAATGATCTGCGTTCCTAGGATCAGCCCATCCCCCGCCTAGGAGCGTTTGTCCGATGAGCAGCAGATATACCCCGTCCGAAATGGCCCAGGCGCTTGGCGCCGGGTTGCTGTCGTTTCCGGTCACCCATTTCGATGCCGATCTGGCGTTTGACGAGCCGGCCTATCGCGCCAACCTGGACTGGCTGTCCTCCCACCCGGCGGCCGGCCTGTTCGCCGCAGGCGGGACCGGCGAGCTGTTTTCGCTGACCCTGGACGAGGTGAACCGCGCCGTGCGTGCCGCGGTGACCCAGACCGCCGGGCGCATGCCGGTGATCGCGCCGGCCGGCTACGGCACCGCGATCGCGATCGAAATGGCGCAGGCGGCCGAACGCAGCGACGCCGACGGCATCCTGCTGTTTCCGCCATACCTGACCGAGTGCGATGCCGACGGCGTGGCCGAGCATGTCGAACGCGTCTGCAAGGCGACCTCACTGGGCGTGATCGTCTACGGCCGCGCCAACGCCAGGCTCGACGATGTGACCCTGGCGCGCGTGGCCGAACGCTGCCCCAACCTGGTGGGCTACAAGGACGGCATCGGCGACGTGGATCGCATGACCCGCATCTACGCACGGCTGGGCGACCGGCTGCTGTACGTGGGCGGCCTGCCCACCGCCGAAACCTTTGCACTGCCGTATCTGGAAATGGGCGTCACCACCTATTCGTCGGCCATCTTCAACTTCCTCCCCGAATGGGCGCTGGCGTTCTATGCCGCAGTGCGCGCCCGCGACCACGCCACCATCTACCGCGAGCTCAACGACTTCGTACTGCCGTACACGGTGTTGCGCAACCGGCGCGCCGGCTATGCGGTGTCCATCGTCAAGGCCGGCATGCGTGCGGTGGGCCGCCCGGCCGGGCCGGTGCGCTCGCCCTTGGCCGACCTGACCGAGGCCGAATTTGCGCACCTCAAGCAACTGATCGGAGGGCGCCGCTGATGCATGCCATCCAGGGCGAATCGCTGATCGGGCAGCGCTGTGTGCAAGGCACCGGTGCGCCATTCCATGGCGTGGATGCGGCCAGCGGCGCGTCGTTGCAGCCAGCGTTCGGCTCGGCAAGCGTGCAGGATCTGGAACAGGCCTGTGCGCTGGCGCACGCGGCCTTCGATATCTATCGCGACACATCGCTGGAAGCGCGCGCCGGCTTTCTGGAGACCATCGCCGAGCAGATCCTGGCGCTGGGCGATACGCTGATCGAACGCGCGATGCGCGAAAGCGGCCTGCCACGCGCACGCCTGGAAGGTGAACGCGGACGCACCGTGGGGCAGTTGCGGTTATTTGCCGACGTGGTGCGCGAAGGCAGCTGGCTGCAGGCCCGCATCGACCTCGCCATGCCACAGCGCACGCCGTTGCCGCGCGCGGACCTGCGCCAGCGCCATATCGCGCTGGGGCCGGTGGCGGTGTTCGGCGCCAGCAACTTTCCGCTGGCGTTCTCGGTGGCCGGCGGCGATACCGCTTCGGCCCTGGCGGCCGGCTGCCCGGTGGTGGTCAAGGCGCATGGCGCGCATCCAGGCACTTCCGAACTGGTCGGCCGCGCGATCCAGGCCGCGGTGGCGCAGTGCGGCTTGCCGGAAGGGGTGTTCTCGCTGCTGTTCGATGCGGGGATCGAGATTGGCGCGCAGCTGGTGGCCGATGCGCGCATCAAGGCGGTGGGCTTCACCGGCTCGCGTGCCGGCGGCATGGCGCTGGTCAAGATTGCCGCGGCACGCCGCGAACCGATTCCGGTGTATGCGGAGATGAGCGCGATCAATCCGGTGTATCTGTTGCCGCAGGCGCTGCAGGCACGCGCGTCCGACCTGGGCAAGGCGTTCGTCGGCTCGCTCACCCTGGGTGCGGGACAGTTCTGCACCAACCCCGGCCTGCTGCTGGCAATCGATTCGCCGGCGCTGGATGCCTTCATCGCCTCCGCAACGCAAACGCTGCAGGAAGTCTCACCGGCGCCGATGCTCACCGCAGGCATCGGCCAGGCGTACGCGCAAGGCGTGCAACGGTTGGGTGCGCATCCGCGAGTGGCCACGCTGGCGCGTGGCGCGGCGGCGGACACGGGGCGTTGCCCGGCGGCGTTGTTCGGTACCGATGCCGATGCCTTCCTGGCCGACGAAGCGCTGCAGGCCGAGGTGTTTGGCGCCTCGTCGCTGCTGGTGCGCTGCAAGGACATCACCCAGTTGCGCGCATTGAGCGAACAACTGGAGGGCCAGCTCACCGCCACCTTGCACATGGACGACGGCGATACCGAGCTGGCGGCCGCGCTGCTGCCGGTGCTGGAGCGCAAGGCCGGCCGCATCCTGGTCAACGACTGGCCCACCGGCGTGGAGGTCTGCCACGCGATGGTGCATGGCGGCCCGTTCCCGGCCACGTCCGACAGCCGCAGCACCTCCGTGGGCACGCTGGCGATCGACCGCTTCCTGCGACCGGTCTGCTACCAGGATTTGCCGGCGGCGCTGTTGCCGGCGGCCGTGGCGCACGGCAATCCGCTGGGCCTATGGCGGCGCGTGGACGGCGCACTGGGCCACGACTGACCGCCCCGCTCGCAACGTTGCCTGAGGCGTGCCGGAGGAGGGTCCGGCACGCCAATCGCAGGCCCACTCGAAGTACCGAAGCGCAGTGCGCTTCCATCGTCATAGGTGAGGAACGATGATGGCTATCGATTCAAAAACGGTCGGTTCAACGGCAATCGGCGCAGCGGCGGTTCCGCGCAGGCGTTACCTGATCCTGCTGATGTTGTTCGTGGTGACCACGATCAACTATGCCGATCGCGCCACCCTGTCCATTGCCGGTTCCGCGGTCCAGGATGCACTGGGCATCGACGCGCTGCAGATGGGTTTCATCTTTTCCGCGTTCGGCTGGGCGTATGTGGCCGGGCAGATTCCCGGCGGCTGGTTGCTCGATCGCTTCGGCTCGCGCCGCGTGTACGGGCTGTCGCTGTTGATCTGGTCATTGTTCACCGCGCTGCAGGGCTTCATCGGCTGGGTGCCGATGGCCTGGGCGGTGACCACGCTATTCGTGCTGCGCTTTCTGGTGGGCATTGCCGAAGCACCCTCGTTTCCCGGCAACAGCCGCATCGTCGCGGCCTGGTTTCCCACCGCCGAGCGTGGCCTGGCCGCGTCCATCTTCAACTCCGCGCAGTACTTCGCCACGGTGGCGTTTGCGCCGCTGATGGGCTGGCTGGTGCATGCCTGGGGGTGGGAGCATGTCTTCCTGGTGATGGGCGGCGTGGGTGTGCTGCTGGCGTTGCTGTGGCGCAAGACCATCTATGCGCCACGCGAACACCCGCGCCTGTCTGCGCAGGAGCTGGACTACATCCAGCGCAATGGCGCGCTGGTGGACATGGAGCAGGGCAACAGGCCAGGCAGCCAGCCCAGGGGCGCGCAATGGCATTACGCCAAGCAACTGCTGCGCAACCGCATGCTGCTGGGGGTGTATATCGGCCAGTACTGCATCACCACGCTGACCTATTTCTTCCTGACCTGGTTCCCGGTGTACCTGGTGAAGGAACGCGGCATGTCGATCCTGGAAGCCGGCTTCGTGGCCTCGTTGCCGGCAGTGTGCGGCTTCGCCGGCGGCGTGCTCGGCGGTTATGTCTCCGACCGCATGGTGCGGCGTGGGTATTCGCTCACCGTCTCGCGCAAGACGCCGATCGTGGTCGGCATGCTGATGTCGGTGACGATGATCGGCTGCAACTATGTGCAGGCCGAATGGATGGTGGTGGGGCTGATGGCGCTGGCCTTCTTCGGCAAGGGCATCGGCGCTTTGGGCTGGGCGGTGGTCGCCGATACATCGCCCAAGGAAATCGCCGGCCTGTCCGGCGGCCTGTTCAACACCTTCGGCAACATCGCCGGCATCACCACGCCGATCGTCATCGGCTACATCGTCTCCACCACCGGCAGCTTCGAGTGGGCGCTGGTCTTTGTCGGGCTCAATGCCCTGCTGGCGGTGGTGTCCTATCTGGCCGTGGTTGGCGAGATCAAGCGCGTCGAATTGAAGGCGCCTCCGGGTGGCCCGGCCGCGCCTGTCACCGCACCGCGTTGATCGTCTTCGGAGACTTTTGATGACCATTCATACCTCAGCTGCAAACATCGGCACCACACCGCGCATCATCGACATCCGCGTGGTGCCGGTCGCCGGCCAGGACAGCATGCTGCTCAATCTCAGTGGCGCGCATGCGCCGTACTTCACCCGCAACGTGCTGGTGTTGCGCGATTCGTCCGGACGCACCGGCGTGGGCGAAGTGCCTGGCGGCGCTGCCATCGCCGGTTTGTTGAACGAGGCGGCTGCGCTGATCCGCAACCGCTCCATCGCCGACTACCAGCGCATCCTCAACCAGGTGCGCACCGCCTTTGCCGACCGCGACAGCGCCGGGCGTGGCCTGCAGACCTTCGATCTGCGCATCACCATCCATGCGGTGACCGCCATCGAGGCGGCGCTGCTGGATCTGCTGGGGCAGTTCCTGGACCAGCCGGTCGCCGCGCTGCTCGGCGAAGGCCAGCAGCGCGATGCGGTGGACGTGCTGGGCTATCTGTTCTTCATCGGCGACCGCCGCAAGACCGGCCTGAGTTACCGCGACGGCAGCGCTGCACGCAACGAGTGGGAAGCATTGCGCGACGAAGAAGCGTTGACGCCTGCGGCGGTGGTGCAGCTGGCCGAAGCGGCCTATGCGAAGTACGGCTTCCGCGATTTCAAGCTCAAGGGCGGCGTGCTGCGCGGCGAGGACGAGATCGAGGCGATCCACGCGTTGCACGCGCGCTTTCCGCAGGCGCGCATCACCCTCGATCCCAATGGGGCGTGGTCGCTGCAGCAGGCCATCGCGCTGTGCCGCGACATGCATGGCGTGCTGGCCTATGCCGAGGACCCCTGCGGTGCCGAGCAGGGCTATTCCGGCCGCGAGGTCATGGCCGAGTTCCGTCGTGCCACCGGCCTGCCCACCGCCACCAACATGATCGCCACCGACTGGCGCCAGATGGGCCATGCCATCCAGTTGCAGTCGGTGGACATCCCGCTGGCCGATCCGCATTTCTGGACCTTGCAGGGCTCGGTGCGGGTGGCGCAACTGTGCCGCGACTGGGGCCTGACCTGGGGCTCGCATTCCAACAACCACTTCGACATTTCACTGGCCATGTTCACCCATGTGGCCGCCGCCGCGCCCGGGCGCATCACCGCCATCGATACGCACTGGATCTGGCAGGACGGCCAGCGCCTCACCCGCGCTCCGTTGCAGATTGCCGGCGGCCAGATCCAGGTGCCGGCCAGGCCAGGGCTGGGCGTGAAGCTGGACATGGACGCGCTGGAGGCCGCGCATCGCACCTACCAGAGCCTGGGCCTGGGCGTGCGCGACGATGCGGCCGCCATGCAGGCGCTGATCCCCAACTGGACCTTCGACAACAAGCGGCCGTGCCTGGTGCGCTGAGGCGTCCCGATGCCTGCTGCCGGAGTGCCGGCCGCAGCGCATGGCGGCGCGTTCACCGCAGGTGGAGAACCGAGCAATGAAACGCATGATGGCAATCAGCGGCGCCGCGCTGCTGGCGGTCGGCGCGGCCGGGCGCGCGCGCGCGCAACACCCCGACGAGGGGTTCTGGCAGGGCGCCACCGCCGAGGTCACCGCGCTGAACTTCTACTACAACCGCGACTTCCGCAGTGGCGAAGGGCAGGGCAAGCGGGCCGAATGGGCGCAGGGCTTCGTGGTCGATGCCAGAAGCGGCTACACCCGCGGTCCGATCGGCGCGGGCCTGGACCTGCTGGGCATCGGCGATTTCAAGCTCGATGGCGTACGCGCCGAAGGCGGCACCGGCCTGCTGCCCAACGACGACGACGGCACCGCCCGGCATGCGCTGGTCCGGGTGGCGCCCACGCTCAAGCTGCGCGCCTCGCAGACCGAATTGAAATGGGGCAGCTTCATTCCCAACGAGCCGCTGGTGCGTGCCAGCATCACCCGCATCATGCCCGAGACGTTTCAGGGCGTGACGCTGGAATCCAAGGACATCCCGAAGCTCGACCTGCTGCTGGCCCGCTTTACCAGCGCCTGGTACCGCGACGGCGATTCGCGCGTGCCGATCACCCTGACCAACAAGAACCGCCGCTTCCTCGGTACCCCGGATTCGGATGCGTTCAATCTGGTGTCGGCCACCTACACGCTGGCCCCCGCTACCCAGCTGCGTTATCAAGGCGGGTTGATGGAGGACATCTACCGCCAGCAGCTCTACAACCTGATCCAGACCCACATGTTCGGCAAGGACCGCCTGCGCGTGGATCTGCGCTATTTCCGCACCGACGCTGTCGGCCGGTCGCGCGCCGGCCCGATCGACAACCGCATGTTCAGCAGCATGCTGTCCTGGCGCAGCGGCGGCCATGAATTCGGCGCCGGCTATCAGAAGCTGTCCGGGCCCAGCGCGATGCCCTGGCCGGGAGGTACCGATGGCAACGTCTTCAACTGGACCTTCATCAACGACTTTCTCGAACGCGGCGAGCGCAGCTGGCAGCTGCGCTACAGCATCGATGGCGACAGCATCGGCATCCCCGGCCTCAGCGTCATGGCGCGCTACATCAGCGGCGACGAGGCACGGCCGGCCACCTATGCCGGCGAAGGCCGCGAGTGGGCGCGCGACGTGCTGACCACCTATCAATTCCAGGGCGAGCGCTTCAAGCACCTCAGCATCATCTGGTTCAACGGCACCTTTCGCTCCAACTACCAGCGCAATGTCGATGAAAACCGGTTGATCCTGCAGTACCGGCGCCAGTTCGACAGCCCCGACCGCTAATGCACTCCACCCCCAATGCCCTGCAAGGTAGCCCCCTGATGTCCGCAACCCAGCACGCCATGCCCTGGCTCAGCATCCGCGCCCATGCGCGCGACAATGTCGCCATTGTCGTCAACGATGGCGGCGCGCCCGCCGGCGCCACCTTCGCCGACGGTCTCACCGCCATCGAGCATATTCCGCAGGGCCACAAGATCGCCCTGGTGGACCTGCGCAAAGGCGCGGCGGTGATCCGCCTGGGCGCGGTCATCGGTACTGCCAACGCCGACATCCTGCGCGGCGCATGGGTGAGCGAGCAGTTGCTGGACATGCCGCAGGCCCCCGAGCTGACCACGCTGGATCTGTCGCTGCATCCGGCGCCGGAGCCCGAGCCGCTGGAGGGCTACACCTTCCAGGGCTACCGTAATCGCGATGGCAGCGTGGGCACTCGCAACATCCTGGGCATCATGACCAGCGTGCAGTGCGTGGTCGGCGTGCTTGAGCATGCGGTCGAGCGCATCCGCGCCGAGGTGCTGCCCAGGTATCCACATGTCGACGATGTCGTGGCGGTCAATCACGTCTACGGCTGTGGCGTGGCGATCACCGCGCCGGAGGCCATCATTCCCATCCGCACGCTGCGCAATATTGCGCGCAGCCCCAACTTCGGCGGGCAGGCGCTGATCGTGGGCCTAGGTTGCGAGAAGCTCGCACCCGAGCGTCTGCTGCCCGACGACGTCACCGAGGACGACAGTGGCGTGTATCGCCTGCAGGAAGCCAGCCTGGGCTTTGCCGACATGGTGAGTTCGATCATGGCCATGGCCGAGGAACGGCTGCGCCATCTGGACCTGCGCCGCCGCGAAGCCGTGCCGGCCAGCGAACTGGTGGTGGGCATGCAATGCGGCGGCAGCGACGCGTTTTCCGGCGTCACCGCCAACCCAGGCCTGGGCGTGGCCGCCGACCTGCTGGTGCGTGCCGGCGCCACGGTGATGTTCTCGGAAAACACCGAAGTGCGCGATGGCATCCATCTACTGGTACCGCGCGCCGCCAATGCCGAGGTGGCCAAGGCGCTGGTACGCGAAATGGCCTGGTACGACGGCTATCTGGCACGCGGCCAGGCCGACCGCAGCGCCAATACCACGCCGGGCAACAAGAAGGGCGGGCTGGCCAACATTGTGGAGAAGGCGATGGGCTCGATCGCCAAGTCCGGCTCGTCGGCGATCAACGGCGTGGTGCCGCCCGGTGAGCGGGTCAAGGGGCGTGGATTGCAGTACTGCGCCACGCCCGCCAGCGATTTTGTCTGCGGCACGCTGCAGGTGGCCGCCGGCATGAACCTGCATGTGTTCACGACCGGGCGCGGCACCCCGTACGGCCTTGGCATGGTACCGGTGATCAAGGTCGCCACCCGCAGCGAGCTGGCGCAGCGCTGGTCCGACCTGATGGATATCGACGCTGGCGGCGTGGCCACCGGGGCCAAGACGCTGGAGCAACTGGGCTGGGAGCTGTTCCAGCGCTATCTGGAAGTGGCCAGCGGCCAGCGCACCTGGACCGAGCAGCATCGCCTGCACAATGACCTGGCCCTGTTCAACCCGGCGCCGATCACCTAGGGCGACTCCGTACCCTCACCCCAGCCCTCATGCCACGCCACGCCACGGTCCGGCCCGCGATGCGGGTGCTCGCGGGCGGGCGCGCCGGTGGCGTGCAATCCGTGCCTTCTCGCCCCGCGGCTTGGGGGCTTTCAAACCACCGGCTCGCGTCAGGCGCCGGTACCTGATTCACCAAGCCGGTCCTGCGCCTTCACCAGTCGCTCCCCTGCCGCATGCGCCGATACAATGCGCGCTTGTTTTCAGTGTTGACGGAGTTCCCATGTCCCAGATCATCCATACCGATCAGGCGCCTGCCGCCATCGGTCCGTATTCCCAGGCCGTGCGCGCCGGCAACACCGTGTATTTCTCCGGGCAGATCCCGCTGGACCCGGCCACCGGCGAGATCGTGCCCGGCGACATCGGCGCGCAGGCACGCCGCGCGTTCGACAACCTCAAGGCAGTTGCGGAGGCGGCCGGCGGCTCGCTCGACAGGATCGTGCGGCTGGGCCTGTACCTCACCGATCTGGGCCAGTTCGCCGCCGTCAATGCGGTGATGCAGGAGTATTTCCAGGCGCCGTTCCCCGCGCGTTCGACCATCGAGGTCTCCGGCCTGCCCAAGGGCGCCGGCTTCGAGGTCGATGCGGTGATGGTGCTCGACTGATCCAGCTCGGCTGACCCGAGCGCCCTGCCGTGCCGCGCGCAGCGACCCTCACCCCGCGCCTGGCCGTCGCAGGCCAGGCCTCGCTTGCCAGCCTGCCCGGCGTCGGCCCGAAAGTGGCCGAGAAATTTGCTGCGCGCGGCATCTTGACGCTGCAGGATCTGTGGCTGCATCTGCCCTTGCGCTACGAGGACCGCACGCGGCTGACCACGATCGCGCAGTTGCAGAGCGGTGTGCCGGCGCAGATCGAGGGGCGCGTGGACGCGGTGGAGCGCGGCTTCCGCTTTCGCCCGGTGCTGCGCGTGGCGGTCTCGGACGAGTCGCACGGCAGCGTGGTGCTGCGCTTCTTCCATTTCCGCGCCGCGCAGGTGGCGCAGTTCGCACCGGGCACGCGGTTGCGGGTGTTCGGCACGCCCAAGCCGGGACAGAACGGCTGGGAGATCGTGCATCCCAGCTACCGTGTGCTGGCACCTGGCGAGGATGCCGTGCTGGGTGACAGCCTGGACCCGGTCTATCCGGTCCTGGAAGGCGTGGGCCCGGCCACGCTGCGCAAGCTCATCGGCCAGGCGCTGGAGCGGTTGCCGGAAGAGGCCGCGCTGGAACTGCTGCCGCCGCACTGGTTGCAGGACCAACAACTGCCCTCGCTGCGCGCCGCGCTGCTGACCATGCATCGCCCGCCGGTGAACACCGACCCGCAGCAGTTGCTCGCCGGTGGGCATCCGGCCCAGCAGCGTCTGGCGATCGAAGAACTGCTGGCGCATCAGCTCAGCCTGCGCCGCCAGCGCATCGCCCTGCAGCGCTTCCGCGCGCCGCTGCTGCCGGGCAACGGCACCCTGGTGCAGCAACTGCGTGCGGCATTGCCGTTCCAGCTCACCGGCGCGCAGCAGCGCGTGTTCGCACAGATTGCCCGCGACCTGGCCAAGCCGTCGCCGATGCTGCGGCTGGTGCAGGGCGATGTCGGCAGCGGCAAGACCGTGGTTGCCGCATTGGCGGCGATGCTGGCGGTGGAGCAGGGCAAGCAGGTCGCACTGGCCGCGCCGACCGAGCTGCTGGCCGAGCAGCACCTCACCAATCTGCGTGGCTGGCTGGAACCGCTGGGCGTGCGCATCGTCTGGCTGGCCGGCAAGGTCACCGGCAAGGCGCGCGCCGCGGCGATGGCCGAGGTGGCCTCCGGCCAGGCGCAGGTGGTGGTCGGCACGCATGCCTTGATGCAGGACGCGGTGGTCTTCCACGATCTGGCGCTGGCCATCATCGACGAGCAGCACCGCTTCGGCGTGCATCAGCGCCTGGCCTTGCGCGACAAGGGCGCAGCTGCCGGCAGCGTGCCGCATCAGTTGGTGATGACCGCCACGCCGATTCCGCGCACCCTGGCGATGTCCACCTATGCGGACCTGGATGTTTCGGCGATCGACGAACTCCCGCCCGGGCGCACCCCGGTACAGACCATCGTGCTCAGTGCCGAGCGTCGGCCGGAGCTGGTCGAGCGCATCCGCGCCGCCTGCGCCGAAGGGCGTCAGGCCTACTGGGTCTGCACCCTGATCGAAGAAAGCGAGGAGCCTGGCAAGGGCGCGCCCAGCGGCCCGCCAAGGATCGAAGCGCAGGCGGCGGAGGTCACCTTCCAAGCCCTGTCCGCGCAATTGCCCGGGGTGCGTGTGGCACTGGTGCACGGGCGCATGAAAGCGGCCGAAAAACAGCAGGCCATGCTGGATTTCAAGCAGGGCCGTACCGATCTGCTGGTCGCCACCACGGTGATCGAGGTCGGCGTGGACGTGCCCAACGCCTCGCTGATGATCATCGAAAACGCCGAGCGCCTGGGCCTGGCGCAGTTGCACCAGTTGCGCGGCCGGGTCGGGCGCGGCGCGGCCGCGTCCAGTTGCGTGTTGCTGTATCAGGCGCCGCTATCGATGATGGCGCGGCAACGCCTGGAAACCATGCGCCAGACCAACGACGGCTTCGTGATCGCGGAAAAGGATCTGGAGCTGCGCGGCCCCGGCGAACTGCTCGGCACCCGCCAGACCGGCCTGGCCAGCTTCCGCATCGCCGATCTCACCCGCGATGCCGGGTTGCTGCCGCGCGTGCAGGTGCTTGCCGAGCGGCTGCTGGCCGACGCGCCGGAGATTGCCGACCGTGTGGTCGCGCGCTGGATCGGCAGCGCGGTGCGCTACGCCGCGGCTTGAGTGGCGGGGATTGGGGAATCGGGATTGGGGAATCGGGAATCGTAAAGCCAAGGCTGCTGCCGCCTTGGCGTCCCGGTGATTCGCGTGCCTCGCTGATCCTTGCGAAGATGCGGCGACGAATCCCGAATCTCCAATCCCATGACCAAAAAGATACCGCTGCTGATCGACACCGACCCGGGCGTGGACGACGCGCTGGCCTTGCTGATGGCCTTCAACGACCCCCGGCATGAGGTCGTTGGCCTGACCATCGCCGCCGGCAACGTCGGCCTGGAGCACACCGTGCGCAATGCCTTGAAGGTCTGCGAGATTGCCGGGCGTGAGGATGTGCCGGTCTACGCGGGCTGCCCGCAGCCGCTGCTGCATCCGTCGGTGGACGCGGCGCATGTGCATGGCATCGACGGTTTCGGCGATGTCGGCCTGTCGCCGGCCAGGCGTACTGCCGAGACCGAGCACGCCGCGCTGGCCATCCTGCGCCTGTCGCACGAATACGCCGGCGAGCTGCTGCTGGTGGCGCTCGGTCCGCTGACCAATCTGGCGCTGGCGCTGACGCTGGATCCGACCCTGCCGCAGCGGGTGGCGCGGCTGGTGGTGATGGGCGGGGCGCTGACCGGGCACGGCAACATCACCGCGGCGGCCGAATTCAACATCGGCTTCGACCCGGAAGCGGCGCATATCGTGTTCCGCGGCTTTCCACAGTTCGACGTGGCCGACTGGGAAGCCACCATCGCCCACGGCCTGCTGCATCGCGATGTCGAGCAATGGCTGGCGGCCGACTCGGCGCAGGCGCGGTTCTACGAGGAAATCTCGCGCAAGACCCGCCTGTGGTCCGAAGACAGCCGCGGCGAGTACTGGTACGCCGCCGATGCACTGGCGATGGCGTTCGCGCTGCACCCGGAAGGTGCCCAGCGGCTGGAGCAGCGTCCGGTCCATGTCGAGTTGACCGGTACGCATACCCGCGGGATGACCCTGGTGGACTGGAACCGGCAGGGTGGCGCGCCCGACAATGCCAACCTGCTGCTGGAGTACGACCGCCGGCAGTTCTACGGTCTGGTTGGGGCGGCGCTGGCGGCGGGTTAGGGTGATCTTGCGCCGGGCGTCTGGAGGCCGCTATAATGCCCGGCTTATCCAGGCAGCCCGGCGCCAAGTCCATGAAAGATAACGTTCATCCCAGCTACAACGACGTCGTCTTCCACGACGTGACGTCCGATTTCAAGATTCTGACCCGTTCCACCATGAGCTCGAAAGAGACCGTGAAGTGGGAAGACGGCCAGGAATACCCGCTGATCAAGGTGGATATCTCCTCGGCATCGCACCCGTTCTATACCGGCAAGCACAAGGTGATCGACACCGGCGGCCGGATCGACAAGTTCCAGAAGCGCTACGCGCGCTGAGCTTGCAGGACGGGCTGTACCGGCAGCGGCCGCGCATTGCGCGGCCGTTGTTTTTTGGGGCCTTGGCAACTTCGTTTTCACGCCTTCGGCAGGGGCGTCTACGACTTCTGTCCAAGCGACGGCCAAAATGCTGCTGTGCGATAATGACGTGATCCGGGGCGATGCCCTGGACTTCCATCACGTGCCTGCCCATCCGGTGACAGGCGCCTTCCACTGAAGGAGCGTACACAGTGTCCGATCTTGATCAGGTCACGCTCAACGCCGGCGACAAGTCGGTCGTTCTGCCGGTTCTCAAGCCCACGCTTGGCAATGATTGCGTCGATATCTCAAAGCTGACCAAAGAAACCGGTCTGTTCACCTACGACTCGGGCTTCACCGCCACCGCCAGCTGCAAGTCGGCCATCACCTACATCGATGGCGACAACGGCGTGTTGCTGTATCGCGGCTACCCGATCGAACAGTTGGCCGAGAAGTCCAGCTTCCTCGAAGTCTCGTACCTGCTGATGAACGGCGAGCTGCCGACCGCGGACGAGTTCAAGAAGTTCGACCACGAAGTGACGCATCACACGATGATGCACGAGTCGCTGAAGAACTTCCTCGGTGGCTTCCGTCATGACGCCCATCCGATGGCCATGCTGGCCGGTTCGGTCGCCTCGCTGTCGGCGTTCTATCACGACACCCTGGACCTCAACGATCCGGAACAGCGCCGTCAGGCCGCCATCCGCCTGATCGCCAAGGTGCCGACCCTGGCTGCTGCCGCGTACCGCTATTCGATCGGCTGGCCGATCCGCTACCCGCGCAACAACCTCAACTACGTCGACCGCTTCCTGCACATGATGTTCGAAGTGCCGAGCGAGCCGCTGGAGATCAATCCGGTGGTGGCCAAGGCGCTGGATCTGCTGTTCATCCTGCATGCCGATCACGAGCAGAACGCCTCGACCTCGACCGTGCGTCTGGTCGGTTCGACCGGTGCCAATCCGTACGCCTCGGTCGCAGCGGGCATCACCGCGCTGTGGGGCCCGGCACACGGCGGCGCCAACGAAGCCGTGCTGAAGATGCTGGAAGAGATCGGCACCGCCGACAATGTCGAGTCGGCCGTGGCCAAGGCCAAGGACAAGAATTCCTCGTTCCGTCTGATGGGCTTCGGTCACCGCGTCTACAAGAACTTCGACCCGCGCGCCAAGATCATCCGCGAGATGACCCACAAGGTGCTGGGCGAGCTGGGCGTCAACGATCCGCTGCTGGAAGTGGCGTTGAAGCTGGAAGAAGCCGCGCTGAAGGACGACTATTTCGTGCAGCGCAAGCTGTACCCGAACGTCGACTTCTATTCCGGCCTGATCTACAAGGCGCTGAATATTCCGGTGGAGATGTTCACCGTGATGTTCGCCATTGCACGCACCGCCGGCTGGGTGTCGCATTGGCTGGAGCAGCAGGTCGACCCGGAAATGAAGATCGGCCGTCCGCGCCAGATCTACACCGGCTACGACAAGCGCGATTACACCGACAGCGCCAAGCGCTAAACGCCTGCGGTTGTCTGCTTGAACGAACGCCCCGCATTGCGGGGCGTTTGCTTTTGCGGGTTGGCGTTGTGGTCAGTGGTCACGCGTCATGGCGCGCTGCGATCAGCGCGTGCGCGGCAGGGCGTCGCCACCGTCCTCTTCTGCCAACAGCTGACGCAGCTGGGCAGCCGAGGCGCGCTGCATCGGCTTTTCGTCCAGCTGCGACAATGGCGCCTGGCGCAGGGCGTCGTACGGCAGCACCGTCAGGTCGAAGGTCAGTTCTTCGGCACTGAACAACCAGACCGGAAACTCGCCAGTCCGCTCGCGGTCCAGGCGCAGCCGGCGCGTCCGCAATTCGGCAGGAATGCGGTGTTCTTCCAGAAACCGCTGCACGGCATCGGCATCGTCGCTGTGCAGCTGCAAGTGCACCGGCGCATTGGCGTCGGCCGTGCCATCGAGCACCGGGCCGGCCAGGCGCGGCTGGAACGGGCCGAGAAACTCCAGCGCGCGCAACGCCGCTTCGCGGCGCTGGCGCAAGCGCAGCCCGTGCGCCGGTCCGGCGAACAGGCGCTGGTGCTCGCGCAGGGCGTCTTCGATCTCGCGATTGCGCGGCAGCGATGCGTCGTCGTGGATGCCCAGCCGGCTGGCCGCCTTGAGCTTGGCCTGATGAAAATCGCGGATGCCGCCTTCGGCCATCAACCGGGCCGCCTCGTGCGCCAGGCGGTGGCGCCGTTCTCGGGTTCGCGTATCGGCGTGTTCGCGCGCGTGATGCATGACCGGGCTCCCCTCATGAACCTGGTTCGACTCTACAACAGCGGCATGACGGTGTGGCGAAGGTCACAGGGCGCAGGCCCGATGGACCGTGCTCGATGACCGCAAGCACGCGCTGGCATGCGTTGCACCATCGCTGCCGCTACGTGCCGAGCTCAGGGAATCGGCCGGCCTGCGCCGTTCCGATTCCCCATTCCCCATTCTCGATTCTCGATTCCCGAATCCCGAATCCCGAATCCCGGCACTCAGAAAATATCGAACGCCTTCTCGTCCTGCTGCTCCTGCAGGCCGTAGTCGTAATCCTGCAGGCGATCCAGGTCCTCGTTCTTCACCCATTCCACCGCGCCATTGATGGTGGCCTGGGTCATGCCGTCGGGCGGGTCGTTGGCGGCGATCGGCTTGTCTTTCAGGGCCACGCGCATGTACTCGATCCAGATCGGCAATGCGGCCTTGCCGCCGTATTCGCGATAGCCGAGCGAGCGGAAGTCGTCGCGGCCCACCCACACCGTGGTGGCATAGGGACCGCCGAAGCCGGAGAACCAGGCGTCACGGTGATCGTTGGTCGAGCCGGTCTTGCCGCCGACGTCCTCGCGCCCCAGTACCTTGGCCGCGGTGCCGGTGCCGCGCTGGACCACGTCGCGCATCATCGACACCAGCTGGTAGGCAGTGCGCTCGTCGATGGCGCGCGGCGCGATCTTGGTTTCGGCAGTGGCTGCCGGGGCGGTCTCCGCCGGCGTGGCCGTGGTCGGCTCGATCGACTTGGGCAGCGCCGGGGCGCCGAAGTTGAAACCGTCCACCACCTGGCTCACCGGTGCGACATTGCCGCCCTGCAACGCGCAGGTACGGCAGGCCACTGCCGGCACTTCCTTGAAGACGACATTGCCGTCGCGGTCCTTGACCTCGTCCACGATCCAGGTGTCCACGCGCGAGCCGCCGTTGGCGAACACCGCATAGCCACGCGCGACCGACAATGGCGTCAGCGACGCGGTACCCAGTGACATCGACAGGTTGGGCGGCAGCTCGGCCTCCTGGAAGCCGAACTGGCTGATGTATTTACGTGCGAAATCGACGCTGATCGCGTCCAGCAGGCGTACCGACACCAGGTTGCGCGATTGCACCAACGCCTCGCGCAGCCGCATCGGGCCGCGGAAGCCGCCGCCGTCGTTCTGCGGCGACCAGGTCTTGCCGCGGCGGTCGCGGAACACCACCGGGGCATCGAGCACGATCGAGGCGGGGTTGAAGCCCTTTTCGAACGCAGCCGCATACACGAACGGCTTGAAGCTGGAGCCCGGCTGACGGCGTGCCTGGGTGGCACGGTTGAACTTGTTGCCGGCGAAGCTGAAACCGCCGACCAGCGCGCGCAGCGCACCGCTGTTGGCATCCAGCGACACCAGCGCGGCCTGGCCGCGCGGCAATTGGTCGATGATCCATTCGCCGTCTTTTTCGCCGGCGCGGATGCGGGTCAGGTCGCCGCGCGTCAGCAACTTGGCCGGGGTCTTGTTGGTCCAGCGGCTGGCGCTGGCCGGCAGGGTCAGCTCGGTCTTGTCACTCTGCACGACGGTCACGCCGCCGTCGGCATTGGTGCGCGCCACGATCGCCGCGCGCAGGCCGCCCTGGGTGAACACGCCGGACAGATGCTTGGCCAGTGCCGCTGCATCCGCGTCGGCGGGGACATCGAAATGCTGTTCGACGCCATGCCAGCCATGCCGGTGGTCGTACAGGCGCAGGCCGTCGGCAACCGCTGCATCGGCGCCGGTCTGCAGCGTGGCATCGATGGTGGTGGTGACGTGGTAACCCTTGTTGAGTACATCGCCGCCGTACTTGGCGATCATTTCCTGGCGCACCAGCTCGGCCACGTACGGGGCGTAGACCTCGACCGGCGGCTCATGCGGCTTGGCGTGCATCGGCACCGCCTTGGCCGCATCGGCTTCGGCCTGGCTGACAAAGCCCAGGTCGGCCATGCGTTGCAGCACGTAGTAATCGCGACGTTCCTGGGCACGCTCCGGATTGCTGATCGGGTTGCCGCTGGACGGGAACTTGGGGATGCCGGCCAGCGAGGCCATCTCGTCCAGGCTCAGTTCGCTCATCTTCTTGCCGTAGTAGTACTCGGCCGCAGCACCCACGCCGTAGGCGCGGTTGCCGAAGAAGCTCTTGTTGAGATACAGCTCGAAGATCTCGTCCTTGCTCAGCTCACTTTCGATCTTGCGTGCCAGCAGGATCTCGGCCAGCTTGCGGGTGTAGCTGTACTCGGAACTGAGGAAGAACTGCCGCGCCACCTGCTGGGTGATGGTCGAACCACCCGGCACCCGCTTGGCGTCGGTGCTGGCCAGCAGCCACACCGCGCGGGCGATGCCCTTGTAATCCACGCCGCCGTGCTCGTAGAAGCGCGCATCCTCGGTCGCCAGGAAGGCCTGCTTCAGGCGCAGCGGCACGTCCTTCATCTGGATGGGATAGCGCCGGGTCTCGCCATAGACGGCCATCAGGCGGCCATCGCTGGAGTAGACATACATCGGCTCCTGCAGTTCGACCTGCTTGAGCGACTGCACGTCCGGCAGCTTGGAGGAAACGGCGTAATACAGGCCGCCGGCAGCAATAGCGCCAAGCAGGGCGAGCACCACGAACGCGGCCAGGATCCAGCCCAGCCAACGACGAATACGGGGCATGTTGAGAGAGATTCCGATTGCAGATTTCTTGGTCACAGAGTATAGATGACGCCGGGTTTGGCTGGGGCCGAACTCTGGGGATCGCAGCAGACAGCACTGGGGTCACGGTCGCGGGGCCATTGCCTCGCGCGTGAAGGGCTTGTCTACTGTTAAAATTTGATTATTAATACGAGGGCGCAGACTGCGTCCAAGTGCCCATCGGCAGGGGAGTTTCCGTGGGGCTTCTACCCAAGAGTCAGTCGCCACTTATTGGTGTCGATATCAGTTCCACTGCGGTCAAGCTCCTGCAGCTGTCGCGCAGCGGGAATCGTTTCCGCGTGGAACATTACGCCGTAGAGCCGTTGCCGCCGAATGCGGTCGTGGAAAAGAACATCGTCGAAGTCGAGGCGGTGGGCGAGGCCATCCGTCGCGCCATCAACCGTTCCGGCAGCAAGGCCAAGAATGCAGCAGCCGCGGTGGCCGGGTCGGCGGTGATCACCAAGCTGATCCCGATGCCGGCCGATCTGGACGACAGCGATCTGGAAGCGCAGGTCGAACTGGAAGCCACCAATTACATCCCGTACCCGATCGAGGAAGTGAATCTCGACTTCGAGGTGCTCGGCCCGATGCCCAACAGCCCGGACATGGTCCAGGTGCTGCTGGCGGCCTCGCGTTCGGAAAATGTGGAACTGCGCCAGTCCGCGCTGGAACTGGGTGGCCTGACCGCCAAGGTCATGGACGTGGAGGCCTTCGCGGTCGAGAACGCCTTCGCCCTGGTCGCCAGCGAGCTGCCGGTGGCTGCCGATGCAGTGGTGGCGCTGGTGGACATCGGCGCGACCATGACCACGTTGAGCGTGCTGCGCGCCGGTCGCAGCCTGTATAGCCGCGAGCAGGTCTTCGGCGGCAAGCAGCTCACCGACGAGGTGATGCGCCGGTACGGGCTGACCTACGAAGAAGCCGGCCTGGCCAAGCGTCAGGGCGGCTTGCCGGAAAGCTACGAGGTCGAAGTGCTGGAGCCGTTCAAGGAGGCGACGGTGCAGCAGATCAGCCGTTTGCTGCAGTTCTTCTACGCAGGCAGCGAATTCAATCGCGTCGACTGCATCGTGCTGGCCGGTGGTTGCGCGGCGCTGTCGCGCCTGCCGGAAATGGTGGAAGAGCAGCTCGGCGTGACCACCGTGGTCGCCAACCCGCTTGCGCAGATGACGCTGGGCCCGAAAGTCCAGGCCCATGCGCTGGCGCTGGATGCACCTGCATTGATGATTGCCACCGGCCTGGCCCTGAGGAGCTTTGACTGATGGCAAGAATCAATCTATTGCCCTGGCGCGCCGAGCGCCGGAAGGCGCGCGAGCGCGAGTTCTATTCGATGCTGGGCTTCGCCGCGCTGGGCGGAGTGCTGCTGTCTGCACTGATCTGGTTCTACTACGATGCGCAGATCAGCGGCCAGACCGAGCGCAATGCGTTCCTGACCACCGAAATCGACAAGGTCAAGGCGCAGAACGAAGAGATCAAGGAGCTCGACAAGAAAAAGGACCGTCTGCTCGCCCGCAAGAAGGTGATCGAGGAACTGCAGGCCAATCGCTCGCAGATGGTGCACCTGTTCGACTCGCTGGTGCGCACCATTCCCGATGGCGTGGCCTTGACCAACATCAAGCAGGACGGCGACATCCTCACCCTGGAAGGTCGCTCGCAGTCCAATGCGCGCGTCAGTGCCTACATGCGCAACCTGGAAGGCTCGGGCTGGATGACCAATCCGGACCTGTCGATCATCGAGGCCAAGAGCCAGGACAAGACCGGGCAGCCTGCCGCATCTGCGACGGACACCACGGCGCTGCCGTACGTATTCACGCTCAAGGTCAAGCTGGCCAACCCGAACGAGGCTGACAAGAACGGCACCGCACCGGTCGATGCGCAAGCGCCGGGCGCAATGCCGGCCGCAACGCCGGCCGGGACCGCGCCCGCGGGCGCGCCAGCGGCGGCACCTGCAGCGCCTGCGCCTGCCACGCCGCCGGCCGCTGCGCCTGTGCAGCCAGCGCCGGCGCCAGCCAATCGGCCGCAGGAGGGGGCGGCGTCATGAGTAAGAAAGCATTCAAGCTCAGCGATCTGGATTTCAACAACATCGGCGGCTGGCCGCAGCAGGCACGCATCGTGTTCTGCGTGGTGGTCGGCCTGTTCATCATGGTGCTGGCCTGGTTCCTGCTGATCAGCGGCAAGCGCGATGAACTCGAAAGCCTGGAAGGCACCGAAACACAGCTGCGCACCGAGTTCGAGACCCAGCAGGGCCGTGCGGTGAATCTGGAGCCGCTCAAGCAGCAGCTCGCGCAGATGGAGCAGGTGCTGCAGCAGATGCTGCGCCAGCTGCCCAGCAAGACCGAAATGCCGGATTTGATCATCGACATCTCGCAGACCGCGTTGTCCAGCGGCCTGTCCAACGAGTTGTTCCAGCCGGGCCCGGAGTCGCCGAAGGAGTTCTACGCCGAAAAGCCGATCGCCTTGCGCATGGTGGGCAGTTACCACCAGTTCGGTGCCTTCGTCAGCGGCGTGGCGTCGCTGCCGCGCGTGGTGATCCTGACCATGCACGACATCAACCTCAAGCCGAAGGATCCCAAGGCCGGCATCACGCCGCGCGGGGCGCTGGAACTGTCTGGCACGGTCAAGACCTATCGTTATCTGGACGATGAGGAAATGGCCGAGCAGGAGAAGGCGGCGGCCGACGCTGCGAAGAAGGGCGGCCAATGACCATGAGACTGCTCAAGATCCTGTCCTGCGTGGCGCTAATGGCTGTATTGCCGGCGTGTACGCGCGGTGTGACCAGCACCCCGGGCGATGCGCCGAATCTGGAAGCCTGGGTTGCCGAGGTGCGCGCACGTCCGGCGCCGCCGTTGGAGCCATTGCCGGTGATGCAGCAGTTCGAGACGTTCGAATATGCGGCGCAGTCGATGCGCGACCCGTTCAGCGATGCCTGGGTCAGTGCCGAAGGCGGCAATGGCACGCGTCCGGATCCGAACCGGCGCAAGGAGCCGCTGGAAGCCTATCCGCTCGACGCCCTCGACATGGTGGGGACCATTGGTGGCGGCGCGGGCCTGGTTGCCCTGGTCATGGCACCGGACAAGGTGACCTACCGGGTACGGCCGGGTGTGTATCTGGGACAGAGCGATGGCCGGGTCACCGGGGTCTACGAAGACCGCATCGAGCTGATTGAACTTGTGCCGGACGGTGCGGGTGGATGGCTTGAACGGCCGGCCGCGCTCGCGCTGGATGATCAATAAAGTGATAGGGGATAGCACGATGACGTTTTCCAATGCCCAGCGGCTGCGTCCGGTTCGACGCCACGTGGCACTTCGGGCCTGCGCGTTGGGGTTCGCGCTGGCGCTGGCGAGTGGTGGCGCGGTCGCGGCGGCGGCACTGAAGCAGCCCGCGCAGGATCCGGCCAAGACCGCTCCGGCGAGCCTGGCGGTGTCCAAGATCGATTTCAAACGGGGCGAGGATGGCACGGGTCGTCTGATCCTGCAGTTCGACGGCCAGGGCGCCAGCCCGGACCTGCGTACGCAGGGTGACAACGTGCTGGTCGACATCAGCAACGCGCGGTTGCCCGCCGAACTGCAGCGCCCGCTCAACGTCACCGACTTCGCAACGCCGGTGCAACGTGTCGAGGTCAAGCCGTCCGGCTCGGGTTCGCAGCTGGTGCTGTCGACCAAGGGCGCGTTCGATTCGCTGGCCTACCAGACCGGCAACGAATACGTGGTCGAAATCACTCCGCGCAAGGGCCAGCCCGCGGTCGGTGGCGTCAGCGCCGCAGCCGTCACCCAGGCAGCGGCGCAGATCGCCGCGCGCGGTTACAGCGGCCGCCCGGTGACGTTCAACTTCCAGGACGTGCCGGTACGCACCGTGCTGCAGCTGATCGCCGAGGAATCCAACCTCAACATCGTCGCCTCCGACACCGTGCAGGGCAATGTCACGCTGCGGCTGATGAACGTGCCGTGGGACCAGGCGCTGGACATCGTGCTGCGCGCCAAGGGCCTGGACAAGCGCCGCGATGGCGGCGTGGTGTGGGTCGCCCCGCAGCCGGAGCTGGCCAAGTTCGAGCAGGACAAGGAAGACGCCCGCATCGCGATCGAGAATCGCGAGGATCTGATCACCGATTACGTGCAGATCAACTATCACAACGCGGCGGTGATCTTCAAGGCGCTGACGGAGGCCAAGGGGATTGGTGGCGGTGGTGGCGGTCAGGGCGGTGGTCAAGGTGGGCAAGGCGGCCAGCAGGACAACGGATTCCTGTCGCCTCGCGGTCGCCTGGTTGCCGATGAGCGCACCAACACGTTGATGATCAGCGATATTCCGAAGAAGGTCGCGCAGATGCGCGAGCTGATCTCGCATATCGATCGGCCCGTGGATCAGGTATTGATCGAAAGCCGTATCGTGATCGCGACGGACACGTTTGCGCGCGACCTCGGTGCGCGATTCGGAGTCACCGGTGCAACGGGGCGGGGTATCTTGAGTGGCTCGCTGGAAAGTAACGTCAACTACCTCAACACCTCTGCGCAAGCTGCTCTGGAGCGCGCTAATAGTGGCACGCAGACGACGTTGCCGGCGCATCTGTTTCCGTCCGGCCTGAACGTCGATCTTGGGGCTGGCGGCTTCACGAACAGCGGCGCAGCAGGTCTTGCCTACACACTATTGGGTTCCCACTTCAACCTGGATATCGAGCTGTCGGCGATGCAGGAAGAAGGCCGGGGCGAAGTCGTTTCCAACCCGCGTATCGTGACAGCCAACCAGCGTGAGGGCGTGATCAAGCAGGGCCGCGAAATTGGCTACGTGACCATTAGTGGCGCGGGCGTTGCAGGTGGCGGGTCGCAGGCTAACGTCCAGTTCAAGGAGGTCTTGCTCGAGCTGAAAGTGACGCCGACCATTACCAACGACAATCGTGTCTTCCTCAATATGAACGTCAAGAAGGACGAAGTCGCCCGTTTCATTACCTTGCCGCAGTACGGTACCGTGCCGGAAATCAATCGTCGTGAAGTCAATACGGCGGTTCTGGTGGCAGATGGTGAAACGGTGGTGATCGGTGGCGTGTACGAATTTACTGATCGGGAAAGCGTTTCGAAGGTGCCGTTCCTGGGAGACATCCCGTTCCTGGGCAATCTGTTCAAGAAGCGCGGGCGTAGCAAGGAGAAAGCCGAGCTGCTGGTCTTCGTAACTCCCAAGGTATTGCGGGTTGCAAACGCAGCACGGTAACCGCGCTCGATACGATGGAGACAAGGGGGGCCGCGAAAGCGGCCTTCTTCCTTTTTATCATGCGTGCTCCGGATCAAAGGGGTGGAGAAACCACGTCCCTCCCCAAATAGAAGGCTTGCGGAGTGCCGCAGGAGCCGGCCATCCGCCGTATGCCCGGCAGCATGACCCTGGTCACTCACTGAACATCTTCCTGGCCTGCAGTGAACCAATTGCGCTCGAATCGGTCACACTGGGCCTATGAACGCACCGCCGCTCTTGCCCCCAGAAGCCGCTGCCGCGCCCGCCGAGGACCGGTTGCATCGTCAATTCACCTTGCTGCGCGAGTCGCTGACGCAGCGCATCGTGGGCCAGTCTGCGCTGGTCGAACGCTTGCTCATCGCCTTGCTGGCCGATGGTCATTTGCTGGTCGAGGGCGCGCCCGGTCTGGCCAAGACCACCGCGATCCGTGCGCTGGCCTCACGGCTGGAAGCCGATTTTGCGCGGGTGCAGTTCACCCCGGATCTGCTGCCTTCCGATCTGACCGGCACCGAGATCTGGCGGCCGCAGGACAGCCGGTTCGAGTTCATGCCCGGCCCGATCTTCCATCCGATCCTGCTGGCCGACGAGATCAATCGAGCACCGGCCAAGGTGCAGTCGGCGCTGCTGGAAGCGATGGGCGAGCGCCAGGTTACCGTCGGGCGGCACACCTATGCGCTGCCGCAGCTGTTCCTGGTGATGGCAACGCAGAACCCGATCGAGCAGGAGGGCACCTTCCCGTTGCCCGAGGCGCAGCTGGATCGCTTCCTGATGCATGTCCGTATCGGCTATCCACAGGCTGATGCCGAGGCCGAGATCCTGCGTCTGGCACGTGAAGCCGCACGCGATACCCTGGAAAAGCACGAAACGGTGCCCGACAAGATCCCGCTGGAAGATGTCTTTGCCGCGCGGCGTGTCGTGCTGGACGTGCATCTGGCTCCGCAGCTGGAGCGCTATCTGATCGAGATCGTGCTCGCGTCGCGCGATGCCCAGCGCTACGACCCGGCATTGGCACGGCGGATCGCCTGGGGCGCGAGCCCGCGTGGGTCGATCGCGCTGGAGCGCTGCGCACGTGCGCGTGCATGGCTGGCCGGGCGCGACTACGTGACGCCGGACGATATCCGCGCAATCGCCCCGGACGTGCTGCGTCATCGCGTGCTGCCCAGCTACGAGGCCACTGCCGAAGGCTGGGATGGCGAACGTCTGGTCGCCGCCCTGCTGGAAAAGATTCCGCTGCCCTGATCGGGTAGCGTGTCGCCGAGGTATGCCGTCCTCTGACCAGAATCCGATGTCTTCGATGCCGTCTTCTTCCCCTGTCACCGCGCCGTCGTCGATCGCCGGCGATGGACTGCGGCCGACGCTGGCGGAGTTGATCGCGCTGCGCGGCACCACGATCCATCGCGGGCAGCCAGGGCGTGGCCGCCATGGACTGGTCGGGCCGGTGCCCGCGGCAACGCGCGGGCGCGGGATGGAATACGCCGAGTCGCGCGAGTACGTGGCGGGTGACGATGCGCGGCATATCGACTGGCGCGTCACTGCGCGTACCGGGCGTGCGCATACGAAATTGTTTCAGGCCGAGCGCGAACGCTTGAGTCTGATTGTGGCCGATACCTCGCCGGCACTCTTCTTCGGCACGCGGGTGCGCTACAAATCGGTGCAGGCCGCACGTGCCGGCGCGGTTGCGGCGTGGCTGGCGCAGCGGCAGGGCGACCGCATCGCCGCCCTGCGCGGCACTGCCAGCGAGGCGCCGATTGCGCCGCGCTCGGGGCAACGCGGCGTATTGCCGGTACTGGATGCCTTGGCGCGCTGGTATGCGCAGCCGCCGTCCGGCGACGCGGGCCTGGAGGTGGCACTGGACCATGCCGCGCGGCTGCTGCGCCCGGGCGCGCGGCTGACCGTGCTGGCCGACGCGCGCAGCGCCAGCAGGATTTGTGCCACGCGCTGGTCGGCGCTGGCCCTGCATCACGAGGTGGTGGTGATCGTGCTGGTCGACCCCCTGGAGCTGGCGCCACCGGCCCGCGCACTGAGCTTCGATGTGCGCGGCGAGCGTATTGCGATCGATCTGTCCACGCAGGCCGGACGGGCGCGTTGGCAGGCCGAATTCGTGGCGCCGCTGGAGCAGTTGACCTCGGTCTTGCAGGCACGCGGCGTGCGCCTGCATCGCCTGTCCACCGACGATGCCAGCGATGCTTGGCTGGGCGGCGGCGCTGCCGCGCGGAGCCTGTGACGATGGCACCGCAATCGCTGCCGCTGCGCGATGTCCATCTGCCGCCGTCACCGTCGTGGTGGCCGCTGGCGCCGGGCTGGTGGCTGGTGATTACGGCGGTGGTGCTGGTGCTTGGCACGGTCGGCTGGTGGTGGTGGCGCCGCCGTCAGCGGCAGCGTCTGTGGCTGGCGGCATTCGATGCCGAACTGCAGCGCGCAACGACTCCCGCACAGCGCCTGGCAGCGTTGTCGATATTGCTGCGTCGCGCAGCGCGCAGCGTCGATGCGCAGGCCGACCGCCTGCAGGGCGAGGCATGGCTGCAGTTTCTGGATGGGCGCAAAAGTAAGACGCGGGCCTTTTCGCAGGGACCGGGTCGCGCGCTGCTTGACGGTGGTTTTCAACGTACGCCGACGGTGACCGATCTGGATACGGTGCAGGCACTGGCACGGCAGCGCTTTCTGGGTTTGATGCGAGGCCGGCGATGAACTGGCTGCAGTGGTCGCAATGGCAGGATGCGCTGGCACACTGCGCATGGCCGTGGGCATGGTGGTTGATGCCGCTGCCGTTGCTGATGTGGTTCTGGCCGCAGCGCCGCGTCGATACGGCTGCACTGCGCGTGCCTTACGCCGACCAATTGCAGGCGGTTGCGCAGGCTAAGAGTGCACCGGTGCTGCGGGTGCCGCGCTGGCTGGCGTGGCTGGGCTGGTTCTTCCTGTGCGCTGCGCTGGCGCGCCCGCAACAATTGGGCGATGTGATCCAGCCGCCGCGCGAGGCACGCCAGATGATGCTGGCGGTGGATCTGTCCGGCAGCATGAGCGAGCCGGACATGGTGCTCGGCGGCAAGGTGGTGGACCGCCTGACCGCCGCCAAGGCGGTGTTGTCGGACTTTCTGGATCGTCGCGACGGCGACCGGGTCGGTCTGCTGGTATTTGGTCAGCGGGCGTACGCGTTGACGCCGTTGACCGCCGACCTGACCTCCGTGCGCGACCAGCTGGCCGACAGCGTGGTGGGATTGGCCGGGCGCGAAACGGCGATCGGCGATGCGATCGCGTTGTCGGTCAAACGGCTGCGCGAGCAGAGGCAGGGCCAGCGCGTGGTGGTGTTGCTCACCGATGGTGTCAACACCGCAGGCGTGCTCAATCCGCTCAAGGCCGCCGAGCTTGCCAAGGCCCAGGGCGTGCGGGTGCACACGATTGCCTTTGGCGGCAATGGCGGCTATTCGTTGTTCGGTGTGCCGATTCCGGCCACGGGCAATGACGATATCGACGAAGACGGCTTGCGCAAGATCGCCGCGCAAACCGGTGGGCGCTTCTTCCGTGCGCGCGATACCGAAGAGCTGGCCGGCATCTATGCCGAGCTGGATCGGCTGGAACCGGTCAAGGCGCTTGGTCCGTCGGTGCAGCCGCGCGTGGAACGTTACTACTGGCCGTTGGGCGCTGCGATCGTGATTGCGCTGCTGGCCTACGTGTTGCCGCGGAGATGGCGATGAACGCGCTGACCGAACTGGCTGGCTGGCTGCAGTCGCTGCATCTGTTGCGCCCGCGTCTGCTCTGGGCGCTGCTGGCGATTGTGCCGGCAGCGGTGCTGTGGCAGCTGCGTCGACGCGATGCCGATGTCTGGCGGCAAAGTGTGGATGCACACCTGCTGCCGACCCTGCTGGTGTCGGGCAGTCGGCGTGGATGGCTGGGATTCGTGCTGGCTGCGCTGACCTATACGCTGGCGGTGCTGGCGATGACCGGGCCGAGCTGGCGGCAGACCGAGCGGCCGGTGTATCACTCCAGCATGCCGTTGGTGGTGGCGCTGGACCTGTCGTCCAGCATCACTGCCAACGATCTGCCGCCCTCGCGCCTGCTGCAGGCGCGTGCCAAGTTGGCCACGTTGTTGCGCAAGCGGGCCGGTGGTGAAGTCGCACTGCTGGTCTATGCGGGCGAGAGCTTCACCGTTGCACCGTTGACCGATGACACGGGCAACGTGGCGTTGTTCCTGGATGCGCTGTCGCCATCGGTGATGCCGGTGGACGGCAAGCGCGCCGATGCGGCAATCGATGCGGCCACGCAGTTGCTGCTGCAGGCCGGCTTCAAGCAAGGCGAGATCCTGCTGGTCAGCGACAGTGCCGACCGTGCGGCCTCGAGTTCTGCGCGGCTGGCGCGCTCGCGTGGATTCAGTGTGTCTGCGCTCGGCGTGGGGAGCGAGCGCGGCGCCGCCTATCGCACCATCACGGGTGAGATTGCGCAGACACGGCTGGATGAGGGCAGCCTGCGCGACCTTGCCGGGCAGGGCGGTGGTCGCTATGCGCGTATCACTGCCGACGATGCGGACCTGCGTGCGCTGGGCGTGCTCGATCCGGCGCAACAGCCACTGGCCGATGAAACCGCCGAATCCACTGGCGGCAAGACCTGGCTGGACGAAGGTTACTGGCTGCTGTTGCCGGTGATGCTGCTGACACTGCTGGCGTTCCGGCGGCGTGCGGTTGTGGCGGTCCTGGCCCTGGTGTGCGTGTTGCCGTTGGCCCAGCCCGCACATGCCGCCGAGGGTACCTTGTGGCAACGCGCCGACCAGGTGCAGCAGCAACGTCTGGATGCCGGCGTGCAGGCCTATCGCAAGGGCGATTTCGCCGCGGCACAAAAAGCCTTCGAAAATGTGCCCACCGATGAGGGGCTGTACAACCTCGGCAATGCGCTGGCCAGGCAGGGCCAGTACGACGAAGCGATTGCGGCTTACGATCGCGCGCTCAAGCAACACCCGGATCAGCCCGACGCCGTCGCCAATCGTGCGGCGGTGGATGCGGCGCGCAAGCGTCAGCAGCAGAACAACAAGGATGGGAAAGACCAGGACGGCAAGGGCCAGTCCAAGGACCAGAAGCAGGCCGACAAGAACAGCGCCGGCCAGAATCAGTCCGGGAAGAACGCGAAGGACGACTCGACGCCTGGCCAGGACGGTCAAGGCAAGCAGGATTCGCAAGGCAAGCAGGATGGCAAGGACCAACCGTCTGCGCAGACACCGCAGGACGCAGCCTCGCATAACCAGCAGTCCAAAAACGGCCAGGGCGAGCAGAGCAAGCAGGACGCAGCGCCACAATCGGCCGATGCCAAGGCGCAGCAGCAGGCCGACGCCGCGCAGCGGCAAAAGATGCAGCAGGCGATGGCGCAGGCCGGTGACAAGAGCGCCGATGCAAATGGCAAGCAGGCCGCCGCAGCGGCGGCGACCGAGACGCCGGAGCAACGCGAACAGCGCCAGGCGGTGGATGCCTGGCTGCGGCGGGTGCCGGATGATCCGGGCAGTTTGTTGCGCACCAAATTCAGGCTGGAACACGAACGCAGGCAACGGGACGGACGATGATCGGCACACACCATTTGCGCCGCGCGGCGATCGGCATGTTGACCTGCGTGATGCTGCTCACCTGTGCACCGGTGGGCGCCGTCACGCGCGCGTGGCTGGACCGCGACAGCGCCAATGCCGGCGACGTGGTGATGTTGAACATCGAAACCGATCAACGCGGTGTCGATCCGGATTACACGCCCTTGCGCAACGATTTCACCCTGGGGGCCAAGAGCGCCAACCAGCAGATGCAGGTGACCAATGGGTCGGTGACGGTGCGCGCGCTGTTCGGTGTGGTGCTGACGCCGCGCAAGAGCGGCGAGCTGATCGTACCGGCGATCCGCGTCGGTAACGAGCGCACCGAACCGTTGCGGTTGCAGGTGGGCGCTTCGGCAAGCGGTGCCGGCAGCAGCGCGCCCGGCGCAGCAGCTGCGGCGCAAGGCAATGAGGATGCGTTTGTCCAGACGCAGGTGGACGATCCGCAGCCCTATGTGCAGCAAAGTGTGGGCGTGGTGGTGCGGCTGTATTTCGCCACGCAGCTGGCGTCCGGCGAGCTGGATCTGGAAGCGCCCGATGGTGCATCGCTGCAGCGCATCGGCGATGACGTTAGTTCGGTCAAGGTGCTCAACAATCGCCAATACAACGTGGTCGAACGACGTTACCTGCTGGTGCCCGAGCGCAGCGGTCGCCTGGTGTTGCCGTCGGCGCGCTTCAACGGCCGTTCGGTCGGGGGCTTCTTCGACGATTACTTCGGTCGCGGCAATGGCGAGCTGAGCGCGCGTAGCGCCAGCATCCCGCTGCAGGTCCGTGCACAACCGGCCAATGCGCCGCAGCCGTGGTTGCCGTTGCGCAGCCTGCAGCTGCGGTATACGACCACGCCGCAGCGCGCCACCGCCGGCGAAGCGGCGCAGATCGTGGTGGAGGCCAGCGCGCGCGGCGCCACCCAGGCGCAGTTCCCCGATTTGCCGACCCCGAGCGTGCCCGATGCGCAGGTGTTTGCCGAGCCGGCGCAGTACGAAGAACGCTTCGTGGATGGCTCGCCGCAGCTGCGGCTGACCCGCCGCTATTCGATCGTGCCCAACCGCGCCGGTCCGCTGGTGGTGCCCGGCTTGCAGGTAGCATGGTGGGATGTGGGCGCGGCGGCGGCCAAGACGGCCTCGCTGCCGGATCTGACGCTGGATGTGGCGGCTGGTACCGGTGTGTTTGCGGCGCCGGCGCCCGCGCCGGCAGCCAGTCCGTCACCGGGTAACCCGGCGACCACGCCTGCGGCCAGCACGCTGAGTCTGCAGCAACCGGCGGCCACGCAACGGCCGTGGGGCTGGATCGCTGCGGCGATGGGCTTTGCGCTGCTGTGGATTGCCACCCTGGTGTGGGCCTTGTCACGGCGTCGCGGCGGTTCGCACGGGGTGCCGGTGCTCAATGCCGGCGATGCAGCTGCGCCCGGCCGGCGTGTGACCCACGGTGTGGCCGAATTGCGACGCGCGCTCGACACCGGCGGCATGGACGATGTGGCCGCGGTGCTATGTGGCATGGCCGGCGTTTCCGACATCGACAGCGTGCTGGCCGCGTTGAGCGACCCGGCGCAGCGCGCGGCGGTGGCGCAGATGCAGCGCGCCCGCTGGGGCGGCGATGGTGACGTGAGCAGTGCACGTTCGGCATTGCGCGAGGCCTTCGCCAAGGGACCGCGTTGGCGGCACGCCACGGCTGCGGAGCCGGAGGTATTGGCGCCGCTGTATCCGCCGGCGCCTTGATCGGTGTCGCTGCATTGGCAGCGGTGGACAGGTCCTGGATAGCCAGCGTGCTGCGCCTCGTTTTGACACGCTGACTGCGGGTGCAGCTGGTTCTTTAAGCTGTGCTACTTAAAGAAAGGCGGTTTTCCAAGGCAAGGCGTTTGGTCTGCGGCGTGGCTGCAGGGCCCTTGCCCGCCCACCATCGCGGGACACGCCGCAAGTACGTCCTTGTAGGCTCTTACGCGGCATCCATGCCGCGTAAGGTCCCGCGACGGTAGGCGCGCAATGACCAGTTCAGATGGTCGCTGTGCATGGAAGAGCGGTGCTGGATGCACCTCGTTCGACATGAAGCGTCGACACCACGTCCGATGCTTGCCGCACGACAGACAGCTTTTTAGATGAGCCCCGACCAATTGTCTGGTGAGGGCACCCGCGCCCTCGACGCTGCGAGTTGGCTGCGGGGCCATTGCCCGCCCACCATCGCGGGACACGCCGCAAGTACGTCCTTGTAGGCTCTTACGCGGCATCCATGCCGCGTAAGGTCCCGCGACGGTAGGCGGGCAATGACCAGTTCAGATGGTCGGTGTGCGCAGTTACAAGCAGGGCATGGCGTGCGTTGTTCGAATCACGTTGCGTCCGATCAGCTCCCCGCTGCAAGCCGAGCGAAACGCTTTCAATAAAGCAGCCGACTAACTTCCTGGTGCGGTGAGGGCATCGCGCCCTCGATTCACCGGGCTTTTGATTCACGCATCCTGGCGCGACTAGATGACGCCCTGGGTCGATGGATTCGTTGCTTTACGCGTCGCATCCCGATGAGGCCTGGGCACTGCGGATAGAGCACTTGCAGCGCGGCTGATCCGCGGGCTGGTCGCAGGGGCCTCGCCCGCTCCAACGGCTGCATCACCTGATGTCGTGAGGAATACCTACCCTCGGGCGGGCGCATGGCGGCCGGCCGGGTAGGTGGCCGCGTCGATGGCGTTTGTTAAGCTCCGGGGCTTGTGTCCAGATCAAGGCCTGACCAGATGACTGCATCCCCCGCCGCGCGCCGCCCGGGCCTGCCCCTGCATTGGAAGATGGGCATTGGCTTCGCCGTCGGTCTGCTGCTGGGTCTGGCGGTCTACTACCTGGCCGGCAGCGATGCCGACTGGGTGCGTATGGTGACCAGGTACGTCACCACTCCGTTCTCGCAGATATTCCTCAATCTGATCTTCATGCTGATCGTGCCGTTGCTGTTTTCGGCATTGGTGATGGGCATTTCCGAAATGGGCGACATCCGCGCGCTCGGGCGGGTGGGGTGGCGCACCCTGGGTTACACCATCGTGCTGTCTGGCGTGGCGGTGTTGCTGGGGCTGGTGTTGGTCAATGTGCTCAGGCCTGGTGCGGGCGTGGATCCGCAGCTGGCCAACCAGTTGATCCAGCAGAACGCCGAGCGCACCCGCGAAATCATCTCCAGCTCCGGCACCCAGCCGCAGGGCATGGACATGCTGTTGTCGATCGTGCCCAGCAACGTGATCGCTGCGGCGTCCAGCAACGGTGCGATCCTGTCGCTGATGTTCTTTGCGGTGATGTTCGGCGTGGGCATGGTGCTGACCGCCGATGAAAAAGTGGCCACGCTCAAGCGCGGCATCGAAGGCATCTTCGAAATCTCGATGACCCTGATCGGCCTGGTGATCCGCCTGGCGCCGTATGCGGTGGCCTGTTTCATGTTCAACCTGGCCGCGCTGTTCGGCTTCGATCTGTTGATCCGTCTGGGCGCTTACGTGGGCGTGGTGGTGCTGGCGCTGGGCCTGCACATGGTGGTCAGCTACGGGCTGGCGGTGAAGTTCGCCGGGCGCTCGCCGATCGGCTTCTTCCGGCAGACCCAGGAGGCCACGATGATGGCCTTCTCCACCGCCTCCAGCAACGCCACCCTGCCGACCGCCCTGCGCGTGGCCGACGAGATGGGCCTGCCGCCGCGGGTGTCGCGCTTCGTGCTGACCGTGGGCGCGACCGCCAACCAGAACGGCACCGCCTTGTTCGAAGGGGTGACGGTGATCTTCCTGGCGCAGTTCTTCAACGTGGACTTGAGCCTGGGCCAGCAGTTCATGGTGATGCTGGTGTGCATCCTGGGCGGCATCGGCACCGCCGGCGTACCCTCCGGCTCGCTGCCGGTGGTGGCGTTGATCTGCGCGATGGTCGGGGTCAACCCGGTCGGCATCGGCATGATCCTGGGCGTCAATCACTTCCTGGACATGTGCCGGACGGCGTTGAACGTGACCGGCGATCTGGCGCTGACGACCCTGGTTGCCAAGGGCGAGGAATAGGGAATTGGGAATCGGGAATGGGTAAAGCGGGCTGTTGCGATCGGTACGTGCAATGGGGTGGTCATGCAGCACCGGGGCAGGGATTGCGGTGTTGGCATCAGCAGCAAACCTGCAGCGCTGCATCCCATTCTCCATTCCCGACTCCCCATCCCCCTAACGCGCTCTGTGGGAGAATAAGCGTCTCCGCTTCCAGCGGTGTTCCCCTCCGCTTCCATAGACGCCCATGACCCAGCCCACCCGCCGCCAGCTGGCCAACGCCATCCGTTTTCTCGCCGCCGATGCGGTCGAAGCCGCCAAATCCGGCCATCCCGGCATGCCGATGGGCATGGCCGATATTGCCGAAGTGCTGTGGAACGATTTCTTCCGGCACAACCCGAACAACCCGCAGTGGTTCAACCGCGACCGTTTCGTGCTGTCCAACGGCCACGGCTCGATGCTGCAGTACGCGCTGCTGCACCTGTCCGGCTACGACCTGCCGATCGAGCAGCTCAAGCAGTTCCGCCAGCTGCACAGCAAAACCGCCGGCCATCCCGAGCGCAGCGAAACCCCCGGGGTGGAGACCACCACCGGTCCGCTCGGGCAGGGCTTTGCCAATGCGGTCGGGTTCGCGCTGGCCGAAAAGTTGCTGGCGCAGCGCTACAACCGCCCGGAGCTGGAAATCGTCGACCACCGCACCTGGGTGTTCATGGGCGATGGCTGCATGATGGAAGGCATTTCCCATGAAGCCGCCTCGCTGGCCGGTACCTGGGGCCTGGGCAAGCTGGTCGCGTTCTGGGACAACAACCAGATCTCCATCGACGGCAACACCGCCGGCTGGTTCAGCGACAACACCCCGGAGCGTTTCGAGGCCTATGGCTGGCATGTGATCCGCGATGTGGACGGACATGACGCCGAGAAGATCAAGGCCGCCATCGAGACCGCGCTGGACAATACCGACAAGCCCACGCTGATCTGCTGCCGCACCAAGATCGGCTTCGGTGCGCCGAGCAAGGCCGGCAAGGAATCCTCGCACGGCGCACCGCTGGGCAAGGAAGAACTCGAGGGTGCACGCAAGGCGCTGGAATGGCCGTACGGCCCCTTCGAGATTCCCGAGGAGATCTATGCTGGCTGGCGCGCCAACGGCACCGGCACGCTGCGTCAGGCCGAGTGGGAGCAGCTGTTCGACAAGTACGGCAAGCAGTATGCGGCCGAAGCTGCCGAGCTGACCCGCCGCTCGCATGCCGAGCTGCCGGCCGACTTCATTGCCCAGGCCGATGCCTATATCGCCAAGGCACAGCAGGACGGCCAGACCATCGCCTCGCGCAAGGCCTCGCAGCTGGCGATCGAAGCGTTCGCACCGTTGCTGCCGGAACTGATCGGCGGCTCGGCCGATCTGGCGCATTCCAACCTGACCTTGTGGAAGGCCAGCAAGTCGGTGGCCACCGATGACCCGAATGCCAACTACGTCTACTATGGCGTGCGCGAGTTCGGCATGACCGCCATTGCCAATGGCCTGGCGCTGCACGGCGGCTTCATTCCGTTCGACGCCACCTTCCTGGTGTTCAGCGATTACGCCCGCAACGGCGTGCGCATGAGTGCGCTGAATCCGGCCCACGCCATCCATGTGTACACGCACGACTCGATCGGCCTGGGCGAAGACGGCCCGACCCATCAGCCGGTGGAACACCTGGCCTCGCTGCGCTACATCCCCAACAACGATGTGTGGCGCCCGGGCGATGCGGTGGAATCGGCGGTGAGCTGGAAGGCCGCCATCACCCGCAAGGACGGCCCGAGCTGCCTCGTGTTCAGCCGCCAGAACCTGCAGCACCAGCCGCGCAGCGACGAGCAGCTCAAGCTCATCGAACGCGGCGGTTATGTGCTGGCCGAGGCCGAAGGCGGTACGCCCGACGTGATCCTGATCGCCACCGGGTCGGAAGTCGGGCTGGCGGTGGAAGCCAAGCAGACCCTGGACGCGGCCGGCCTGAAGACGCGCGTGGTGTCGATGCCGTCGACCGATGTGTTCGATCGCCAGGATGCGGCCTATCGCGAGTCGGTGCTGCCGAATGCGGTGCGCAAGCGCGTGGCGGTGGAAGCGGGCGTGACCGGTTTCTGGCGCAAGTACGTGGGCCTGGATGGCGACGTGGTCGGCATCGATACCTTCGGTGCCTCGGCGCCGGCGGATCAGCTGTACGCGTACTTCAAGATCACGGCCGAGCATGTGGTTGCGGCGGCCAAGGCGCTGTAAGGCCTTGCGTATTGCCTGAAGAAAGCCGGCGAAAGCCGGCTTTTTTTGTGGGGCTCGTGCGCGAAGGGGGGCATCGTGCAACGGACCCATTGCACGCGTCAGTGCGCGTCGTCGGCCAGCGCTGATGCGCGATCCTTGTCAGCGCCTGTAACTGCGCATCCCGCATCGGCGGATTGGGGATCGTGCCCGGCGCGTGGTAGCACGGGGTTGCCTGGTCTGGGCAGACAGCCCATCGAAACAGGTCGTGTTGCTCTCCTTCGGAACGGCCGGATCCGGTCCGCGCTGGTGGATCGCTATGGCGATGGCGGACCGTGGGGATGCAGATCGATCTGCGGACCCCACAGCCAGGTAGCGCTCGCTTGTGTCAAGCGGATGCTAAAAAAATGTCAATCCGGCTGTTTAAAATGTGAATCATTCCCATTAAAATGGCGCACTGCCGGTGGTCCGGCACAGCGTTCCTCCCCCCTGTTGCCGGCGCGGCGTCTTCGCAGCGCGTGGTCCGACCCGTCTGCGTTGGAGTCCCCGATGATCCGTAGTACCGAATTGCGTCTTGCTTCCGTGGGCGCGCGTCGCCATGTCCTGCCGCGCGCGCTGCTGGCCGCGCTGTGCACCATGGCCGCAGGCCAGGTGCTGGCCGAGACGCCTGCTGCCGCCCCCGATGCCGAGGTCACCACGCTGGACCGGCTGATCGTGCAGGGGGAACAGGCCAAGGGCTACACGGTGGAGAAGACCACCGCCGGCACGCGCATGGACCTGTCGTTGCGGGAGATTCCGCAGTCGGTGACCGTGATCACCCGCGACCGCATGGACGACCAGAACCTGCAGAGCATCACCGACGTGCTCAACAACGTCACCGGCATCTCGGTGGCGCAGAGCGACAGCGAGCGGCTGGAGTTCTACGCACGCGGCTTCTACATCGACAACTACCAGTTCGACGGCATCCCGGCCTACATGGAGCAGGCCTGGAGCTACGGTGACTCGGCGCTGGACGTGGCGCTGTACGACCGCGTCGAAGTGGTGCGTGGCGCCACCGGCCTGCTCACCGGCTCGGGCAATCCGTCGGCCTCGATCAACCTGGTGCGCAAGCATGCGCTCAGCCGCCACTTCACGGGCACCGTGTCGGTGGGTGGCGGCGATTTCAACAAGACCCGCAGCGTGGCCGATGTCACCGTGCCGCTCAGCCCCAGCGGCAACGTGCGCGCACGGGTGATCGGCGTGTACCAGGACGGCGAGTCGGACATGGACCGCTACAACCTGCGCAAGAAGATCGGCTCGGCCATCATCGACGCCGACCTCACCGACAGCACCTTGCTGAGCGTGGGCTACGAGTACCAGAAGAAGGAATCGGACGATGTCACCTGGGGCGGCTTCCCGCTGTTCTACAGCGATGGCACCCGCACGAGCTACGATCGTTCGTTCAACCCGGCAGCCGACTGGACGTTCTGGGACACGCGCCTGCAGCGCACCTTCGCCAGCCTGCAGCAGAGCTTCGACAACGGTTGGACCCTCAAGGCCAATCTGAGCCACGAGAAGACCGAAGCGGTCAATCACCTGTTCTATCCGTTCTATACGATCTTCGGGTTCGACCGTGCCACCGGCGGCGGCGTGGTGCCGTACTCGGGCAACTACCTGACCGAGCGCAAGGCCGATGGTGCCGATGTCTATGCCGAAGGCCCGTTCCAGCTGTTCGGCCGCGAGCATCAGCTGGTCGCCGGCGCCAGCTACAACCGCCGCGAGTACGTCAATAATGGCACCTTCGATTTCCCGGCGGCACTTGACAGCTACTTCGGCTGGACCGGCGCGTACCCGGAACCCAACTGGAGCCCACGCACGGTGCAGAGCGACGGCACCATCAAGCAGAAGGCCGCCTATGTGGCTGCACGCTTCTCGCTGGCAGATCCGCTGACGCTGCTGGTGGGTGCGCGCTATACCGATTGGCAGATCGATGGCCGCAACTTCGATTCGACCACGCAAGGCCTCGTGCCGTTCTCCGACACCCAGACTGAAGTCACCCCGTACGCCGGCCTGGTCTACGATATCAACGACGTGTGGTCGACCTACGTCAGCTACACCGAAATCTTCAATCCGCAGACGCTGCGCGATGCCAATGGCGGCTACCTGGATCCGTTGAGCGGCAAGGGCTACGAGGCCGGCGTCAAGGCCGCGTGGTTCGACGACAGGCTCAATGCCTCGCTGGCGGTGTTCCGCATCGAGCAGGACAACCTGGGCGTGGCCACCGGCGGCTTCGTGCCCGGTAGCAGTGAATCGGCGTACCAGGCCGCCAACGGCGTGGTCAGCGAAGGCTTCGATTTCGAGGTGTCCGGGCGGGTGACCGAGAGCTGGAACACCACCTTCGGCGCCTCGCACTACACCGCACGCGATGACAACGGCACCTCGATCAACACGCATCTGCCGCGCACCACCCTCAAGCTGTTCAACAGCTACACCCCGCAAGGTGCGTGGAGCGATCTGACCGTGGGCGGCGGCGTCAACTGGCAGAACCGCTCGTACTACGTGGACCCGGCCTACGGCACCTTCCAGCAAGGCGCCTACGCATTGGTCAGCGCCTTCGCGCGCTACCGTCTGTCGCCGCAGTTCTCGGTGCAGCTCAACGTCGACAACCTGCTCGACAAGCGTTACTACGCGCAGTTCAACGGTGGCTATGGCGCATGGGGCGCATCGCGCAACGGCATGCTGACCTTCAACTACACGTTCTGATCGCAGACCAGGCCGGGTGCGTTTTCAGCGCCTGGCCTGCCACTGCAACGATGCAGGCACCTCGCAACAGGTGCCTGTTTTCTTGTCTGTAGCCTGCAGGCCGATCCTCGGTCTGTTGCGCGTATTGCACTGCCTGCGCTGCATGCCGGAACTGGTGTGCTTCAGTGGAATCGATCTGGTGCGCAAGGCGCTGATGGCTTCTCCCGCCAGCGTCGGCGTGCTGCAGGGCCGCTTCCGCACGCGCATGCGCGCCGACGTGCCGGCAATCGCATCCACGGCGGGCTAGGGCTGCAACGGCTCCAGATGCGGCGCCATCACCTCTGCAACCCAGTCCATGAACGCACGCACGCGTTGCGGCAGGTGGCGACGCTGCGCGTAGAGCAGCGTGACCGGCATCGGTTCCGGTGCAAGGTCGGCAAGCACTTCGATCAGTGCGCCGCTGTCCAGATACGGACGCAGCGGGCTGGCCGGCGCCTGGATGATGCCCAGGCCCGCCAATGCCGCAGCGAGATAGGCATCGCCGTTGTTGACCGTGACCGGCCCGCGCATCGGCAGCAGCTGGTAGGCGTGTCCGTCGTGGTACTCGAAGCCGGGCGAGCGCTGGCCCAGTGTCGGCACGTAATGCACCAGGTCGTGGTGTGCCAGATCGTCCAGGCGCTGCGGCATGCCCCGTCGTGCGAGATAGCCGGCACTGGCGCAGCTAATGATGCGAAACGCACCGAGCGGCCGTGCGACCAGGTTGGTGTCTTCGAGCGTGCCTACGCGCACCACGCAATCGAAGCCTTCGCGCACCACATCTACGCGCCGGTCGGTGCCGCTGATTTCCACTTCCAGCTGCGGGTGCTGCGCCAGGAATCCGGGCAATGCGGGAATCACGAATGTGCGCGCGATGCCGGAGGACATGTCCACCCGCAGGCGCCCACGCAGCTGGCTGCGTTCGCGCTGAAACATGCTCTGCAACTCGTCCATGTCGTCGAGCAGGTCGCGGCTGCGCTGGTAGAACGCGGTGCCGTCGCCGGTGAGTTGCACACGGCGCGTCGTGCGATGCAGGAGTTGCGTGCCGAGCGAGGCCTCGAGCCGCTGTACGGCGGTGGAGACGCTGGCTTTGGGTAGCCCCAGCGTGTCGGCGGCACGCGTAAAGCTGCCGAGCTCAGCCACGCGCAGGAAGGCGCGCAGCGACTCCAGGGTGTCCATCGATTGGTCGAGGTTCTTGAACGGTGCAATCAGGTTGGACTGATTTATGCGGTGCGGCAAGCGCAATAGTCTTGGCACGGTCAGGCAGTGTCACGCCCATCTCGCGGTCACGGCTGGTTTGTTGATCGCTCCACATCGCATGCAACACGCACCGGAGTCCATCCATGTCGACCACCACACCGATCACCCTGATTACCGGCGGCAGCCGCGGCCTGGGCCGCAATGCCGCGCTTGCGCTCGCTGCAGACGGCAGCGATATCGTGCTGACCTACCGCAGCCAGGCAGATGAGGCGGCTGCGGTGGTCGCGCAGATCCACCAGCTCGGCCGCCGCGCGCAGGCATTGCCGCTGGATGTTGCCGACACCGCGTCGTTTGCGGCATTCGCCGCGCAGTTGAAGCAGGTGCTGGCCGGTTGGGACCGCACGCAGTTCGATGCGCTGGTCAACAACGCGGGCACCGGGTTGCATGCGGCCATCGCCGACACCACGCCGGCGCAGTTCGACGCACTGGTCAACCTCCATCTCAAGGGGCCGTATTTCCTGACCCAGGCGCTGTTGCCGCTGATCGCCGATGGCGGACGCATCCTCAATGTGTCCAGTGGCCTGGCACGTTTCGCGCTGCCCGGCGCATCGGCTTACGCGATGATGAAAGGCGGCGTGGAAGTGTTCACCCGTTATCTGGCCAAGGAACTGGGGGCGCGTGGCATTCGCGCCAATACGCTGGCGCCGGGTGCGATCGAAACGGACTTCAACGGCGGGACCGTGCGCGATAACGCACAGGTCAACGCGATGGTGTCGTCGGTCACGGCGCTGGGACGGCCAGGACTGCCGGACGATATCGGGCCGGTGGTTGCTGCGTTACTTGCGCCGGGGACGGGGTGGATCAATGCGCAGCGCATCGAGGTATCGGGCGGGATGTTGATCTGAATGCGAAGGCCTGCGCATCACGCGCAGGCCTCTGACTGCATCGCCACGTCGTGCATCACTGCAGGGGTTGATCGCCATGCAACACGGGATAGGGATTCAAGACCTCTCCCTTCCACCATTGTTTTTCCGGTCCCAGGCGATGGATCTCGAAGTGCAGATGCGGCGCGGCAGGATCGGCATTGCCGGTGCTGCCGACATAGCCGATGATCTGGCCACGCCTGATCGACTGCTTTTCCGCCAGGCCGTCGGCATAGCGCTCCAGGTGCGCATAGTAGTAGCAGTACGTCCCGGCCGGGTCGAATTGATAAATGGTCAGGCCGCCGCGTTCGCTGTTGAACAGTTTCTCGACCGTACCGTCTGCCACCGCAATCACCGGCGTGCCGGTCGGCGCAAGAATGTCGATGGCATCGTGCACGCGGCCTTCGCTGCGTGCGTCGGTAAACGTATTCTGCAGCTGGCCGCTGCTGATGCCTTGCACCGGAATCAGCAGGCCGCTGCCTGCACTTGCAGCGTCAGGCGAGGGTGCGGATGCCGCCACGGTTGGTGCGTCTGCCGCACCTGCCGTTCCGGTGGAGGGCGACGCGGCAACGTCCGGTGTAGCGGCAGCCGGTGCAGTAGCGGAGAATGCCGCCGGCCCGGCGCCTGCCGTTTGGGCCTGCGCTGCCACCGCAGACGCAGTGGCAGAAGTGGGTGCCACCGCCGCCTGCGGGGCCTCGCGTTCCAGCCACCAATAACCGGCCGCACCGAGCAACACGCCCACCACCAGCATCATCAGCAGTTTCATGCTTACTCCTGCATCACCACCGGCATGGACGGGCCAACCACGCTGGCCAGGTTGACCACGTCCCAGTTGGTCAGGCGCACGCAGCCATGCGATTCGGTCTTGCCGACATGGCCCGGTTCCGGCGTGCCATGCAGGCCGTAATGCGGTTTGGACAGATCGATCCACACGCGGCCGACCGGATTGTTCGGGCCGGACGGCAGGGTAGCCTTCTGGTCCCCCTTCTTCGCGTCCCAGAACAGCTTGGGGTTGTACTTGAACACCGGATCGCGCGCGACGCCCAGCACCTTCCAGCGGCCGATCGGCAGCGGATCGTGCTTGCTGCCGGAAGACACCGGGAACTGCGCGTATACCTTGCCGTCGGCATCGAACAGGCGCAGCGTCGATTCGGACTTGTCGACCACCAGCTTGGCCGGCTTGGCCAACGGCGGGACACCGTCGATGTTCGGCACCTGGATTACGCTACCGGCCTTGCCCAAGTCCACGCCGGGGTTGAGTTGGCGCAGCAGCTCCGGCGCGGCATGGAACCGTTCGCCCAGTGCCTCGTCCACCGAGGTATAGCCCAGTGACGTCAGCTTGGCCTGTTCGGCCGGTCCCTTCGGAATCGGCTGGAACGGTCCGGCCACATCGGCATCGGTGAGCGTGTATTGCACCAGCGCCTGCGTGCTGTCGGCCTGCAAGGCCTGCCAGGTGGCGTCATCCAGCTCGCCGGTCACCTTGATCTTGTGCGCTGCCTGAAATCCCGACACGGCGCGCTGTTGATTGGAGCCACGCTCGCCATCGATCTGTCCCGGCGAGAAATGCGCACGATCCAGCAACACCTGCGCATGCAGATCCGAGCGCGGACCAGTCGGCACGACGGTCGCAGCGGGCGTTGCTGCCGGGGCAGGTGCGGCGGCGGGCTGCGGCGCTTGCGCCAGTGCGGACAGGGAGGTGCCCAGAGCAAGGGCGAGCAAGCAGGCGCGAGCGTGGATGCGTGGTGGCATGAGCAGGTCCAAAAGAGGCATGCGCGCACCTTGCCCGAGCCGCCTGCGTGGTCTGTGTGAAATGGCTGCACCGGGACTGACTGACAACGCATTCCCGATGCGAAGCGTGCGTGGATACCTGTGATTTCTCGTCCGCGCAGCTGTCGATGCGATGCCTCCGCCTGGCTGGGTTTCTCCCCGGCGATGGCGTGCGTCGTGCACGATGCAGCAATCGATCGCCCGGGTGTCAATCAGGCGATCGTTTCGAGAGCAGTGCAAACCCGGCCCCGCGGCGGCAGACATCGCGCCGCAGCTGTCTGCAGATCCGCCGTCAGTAGGTGTAGCCCAAGGTCAGCATGTACACCCGCCCAGTCTGCACATAGGCGCCGTCGGCACCGGGGTCGTAGGCCATGTAGCGCTTGGACCTGCCCTGGGTTTCGTAGAACGTGGCGGCATTGAGCAGGTTCTTGGCCGACACCCCCACATCGACGTGGTGCGGCAGGTGATAGGTCGCAGTGAAGTCCAGCGATTTGACCGGTTGCAGGTAATAGTTGAGCCGGTCGCTGGTCAGCCCAAGCAATTGCAGGCCGGTGTAGTTGTAGCTCAGGTCGGTGCGCAGATGCGTATCGTCGTAGAACAGATCCAGGTTGTAGATGCGCTCGGGTGCACGCGGCAGCCAGGTCTTTTCCGGTTGATCGCTGCGTTTGCTGTCCGCCTGGCTGTGCTGCAGCGTGAGGTTGGCGCTGACACCAACGTTGCTCCACAGTCCCGGCAGTCCCTGCAGGCGCTTGTTCGCTGCCAGCTCCAGTCCATACAGCGTTGCGGTGCCGCCGTTCTGCGGCATGGTCACCGGCACGCCGTTTTCGAAGGTGGTGCCGGTCGGTACCAGCCCGCCCAGCGTGTTGTCGTTGCTGGTGGCCGATTGCGAGGTGTAGATGAAGCCGGTGATGCGCTTGTAATAGGTCGATGCGCTGAGCACACCGCCGCTGTGGTCGTAGAACTCGGCAGAGAGATCGGCGTTGTCGGCCTTGCTCGGATGCAGGTCGGGATTGGGCTTGGAGATGCCCACCACCTGCTGGGTGTCGTCGATGGTGTACACCGTTTCGCCGGAAATCAGGCCGAATGCCGGGCGGCTGAAACTGCGGCGCAACGAGGCGCGGTAGACGGTGAGATCATCCGGGCGATAGTTGACGCTGATGCCCGGCACCACCTGTCCGTAGGTGCTGCCGGTGCCGACGAAGCTGCCGGTGCTGCCGTCGCCGCTGGACTGCCAGGATTGTGCCGAATAGCGTGTCAGCTCGTAGCGCACGCCGGGCAGCACGCTCACCGAGCCGACATGCAGCGCGGCCATCGCATAACCGGAATAGATCGCCTCGGTGCTGGAGGTGGTGTTGGCGTTGTAGTCGTTGGCGGTATAGACACCGGCGCCGTTGGGATCGTTGACGTACTTGTAGGGCAGTGCCTGCGCGAGCATCCAGTTGCGGTCCAGCAGCTTGAACGGGCCGGCGTAGCGGCCATCGAAGGCGTTATAGGTGACGCGGCCCGGGATCGCGCTCAGTGGCGGCCCGCCTGCAGTGGGGAAGGCGTAATTGGGTCCGCCAAAATACGGCCCGTTGGTGACGAAGTTGCCGTCCTTGTGGAAGAACGGGTGATCGTAGGCGCCGCGATCGGAGTGGTCGGCAGACAGGCCGAGCTTGACGCTGTCCAGCACATTGCCATCGACCTGGTAGGTGATATCGGTGTGCGCGTTGATGCGGTTGTCGTGGCTGCCGGCGTCATGCCCCTGCACCTTCCACAACAACGAGGAATCCAGGTTGTAGAAGAAGTCCTGCAGGGCGGGCGTGCTCGGCGCGATGCTGGGATAGCGCGGGTTACTGAGATCGAAGGCGAAGCTGCCGGGCGTAAAGCCATACAGGCTGGCCGACACGTAGTCCGGGCGGCTGCGGGTGCCGCGACCGACCGAGCTGCCGTAGTCGAAGCGCAAGCGCTCCAGCGTGGTCTGGCCTCCCAACTGCAGCGTCGCCAGTTTTTCGTCGATATCGTGCGTGTTGAAATAGCCGCCGCGCACCGCGGTGGGCTGGTTGCGATAGGTTTCCAGGCGCGCGCTGGACTGGTCCTGTTGTCCGGTGACGCCGTAGCTGCCGTAGATGGCACGCGCATACAGCGCGCTGTTGTCGCCTTGCCAATCCAGCGAGAGATTGCCGCCGTAGCGCTCGATCTGGCTGGTGTAGAGGCTGTACTTGTAGCGGGTGCTGATCAACGGCCCGACATCGCGCAGGTCGGTTGCAGCGGCCAATGCGGGATCGGCCGGCAGGTACTTGCTATTGGGCGCCGGCGCCTGCGCCATGTTGTTGTTCTTGCCGTAATACGCCGATGCGTAGAGGCCGAAGGCATGGCCATCGCCGAATTTCCAGGCCAGCTCCTGCTGGAATGTGCCGCCGGTGTGCTTGCCGCCCAGCTTCGAAGCCAGCGCGTTGAACTGGCCCTGCGCGGTGCTCTTGGCGTAGAGATCCTGGCCGAAGTCGAAGGCATTGGGCGTGCGCATGTCGATCGCGCCGCCGATCGAATCGCCGGGCATGTCGGGCGTGGGGGATTTGGACACCTGCACCGACTGGATGCCGAACGGCGCCAGCATGTTCAAGGAGATCGCACGTGTCGACGAATCGGTTTCCGGCATGCCGAAGCCGTTGAGCGTGTAGGCGTTGTAGCTGGCGTCCATGCCGCGAATGCTGACGTAGGCGTTTTCGCCGGTGGTGGCCTGGCCCAGATGCATGTCGCTGTATGCCGACAGGCCCGGCATATGCGAGACGACATCGGCGATGCCGCCCGAGGGGATCGCATCGATCTGCTGCTTGCTCATCACGCTGTTGACGCTGCTGGACAGGCGCTGTTCGTTGAGCGATCCCGGTGTGGCGGCGTGCTTGGCCTGCACGTTCACCGAATCCAGCGTGGTGGTGGCGGGCTCCGGCGTCTCGGCAAACGCAGGGGACGACAGCGCCAGCGCGATGGCGCAGGTCAGGCGATGGGTGGTGCGGGGGGGCTGCATGCAGTTGGCTCGCGTGGTTGGAGAACGTGGGGTGCCCGGCCCTCGTGACGCGGGTACGGGCGTGCGTCGCCGACGCCTTCCTTTGCGACAGCGCTGTGCTTGGGGCCGGGATTGCGACGACGATCGCGATCGCGACTCAATGCCTGAGGTCGACGCCCGTGCAGTGCGCCTGCGCCAGCTGCGGATTGCAGCGTGCGACGGCATCGCCGTCGAAACGCACCACATAACCGTTGCCGGCCGGCTCGTGTGCGGGGAAGTCGGTGCTGAGCAACTGCGCGCCGCTGGCCAGCATGCGGTCGCGGCGGGTGGTGTCGTGTCGCAGCGCTTCCTTCAGGTCTGCGTCGGTCCGCGTGCGTACCAGATAGCCGGCTTTCACCAGCTGGGTGATCGTCTCGGCGGGGCCATCATTGAGTTCGGTGAACGCGGCATCGTCTTGGCCAGGCACGGCATTGGTGAAGCACACGCGTCCGCGCAGCGACGGATGCCCGGGCAGGTAGCTGGCACCGGCCGCACGTTGGTCCAGCAGGAACACCACCTTGCCGCGTGCCTGGTCCAACGGCGGCCAGCCGTGGGCACGCACCGCGGCGTCGAGCGTGGCTGCGCTGCCACGGACCTGATCGGGGCTGAGGTACTCGCCGGGTCGAAACACCGAGCGCAGCTCCGCATCCAATGCATCCATCGCCGCCGGATCGAACGGCTCCGGCTGCACGGTCGGAAAGGCCAGTTGCATCGGCGCCTGCTTGGTTTCCAGCAGGATGAAGATCGGCACATGCCCGGGATGCTGCATCGACCATGCGCGCACTTCCTGCAGGCAGGCGATCAACGGCTGGCAGGTACTGCGCTGGTCCACATCCTGCACGTGCATGACCTTGAAGCCGGGCTTGTCCATCACCCCGGCGGGTGCGCTTGGCGCTGCGGGTGGCAAGCCGGCCTTGGCAACCTGCGCGACGATGGCCGGGTGCGCGTAGCGGCCGCCGTTGGCGTCGGCGAAGACATCCAGTTCCAGTTGCCGGACGCCATCGTCCAGTTGTTGGGCCAGCGGCGGATGGCGGTAATCCAGCGCCGCGAACAGCTCCGGACTCAGTTGTTGCAGCAGCGTCGCTTCGCTGGGGGCGAAGCCGGCGTGGTAGCTGTTATGGCTGCCGATATATTGCAGGTCGGTAAGGCGGGGAGCGGCGTGCGCGGTCGCGCCGGCCATCAGCAGCAGGCCAAGGCATGCTGCGCTGCGTGTGCTGCTTCGCTTCGCGCGCGATGGCTTCGTTCTGCGGTCATTGCGTGGATTCAACGCCGAAACAGCGGGGAGCAAGCGCATGCAGCCAGGCCGGAAAGAAGGTACCCGCCATCATCGAGGCCAAATCTGACGCAAGGCTTTCCGCCGTGTTGCCGTCGTGCGTCATATTGCGGAAAACGCGCCATGGCCTCGCGTCTCGCGACACGGACGGCTCAGTGCACTGCGGTTTTCCGCAAGGCATATGCCAGCAGCCGTGCCTGCACGCGCTCGGCACTGCTGCGTGGTGCATCCAGTGCCATCCGCTGCAGAGCGGCGGCACCGCTTGCATCGGCGGTATCGCGTGACAGCAGTGCGCGGCAGAGGGTCATCAGCTTGGCGCTGTTGCCAACCGTTGCGCGTTTGAGCCAGGTCAGGGCGCACAGCACGCGCTGCTCGACCTCGCTGAAGTCGCTGCCGAGCGGGTAGTCGGGCAGGCTGCCATCGCGACGGAACGGCGCCAGCGCCTGTTCCAGCGCCTGCGGCGTGTTGCGTCGTGCACGCGCAGGCAATGCAGGGTTGCCACGTAGCTTGCGCGATGCCTTGGCGCTCGCCAGCAATGCGTCCTGGAAGCGTGCATCGCAGATGCCGGCCATCGCCAACACGCAGTCCTGGTCGGTCTGGTGGCGCAGGTCGGCGATGCCGTACTCGGTGATGTACAGGTCGCGCAGATGGCGCGGGATGGTGGTGTGCCCGTAGTTCCAGCGCACATTGCTCGCTGCGTGCGCACCGGCATCGCGCGTGGCCCGCAGCATCAACGCGCTGCGCGCCTGCGGCAAGGCATGCGCCATCGCCACGAAGTTGTATTGGCCGCCGACACCGGAGACCACACGGCCATCTTCCAGCCCGTCGGACACCGCCGCGCCGAGCGCGGTGGCCATCATGCAGGAGTTGAAGAAGCGCGCATCGCGGCGTTGCAGGCGCTCCAGCGTTTCGTTGCCGCCATACAGCTGGTTGATCTGGCTGATGCGGCGCATGCCGATGGCATCGCGCGTGTCCGCGTCCAGATCGCGCAGCCAGCGGTAAAAATCCGGCGAGCCGAGATAGAACGCGCCGTGCAGAAACTCGCCTTCGCGTGCCAGGCGCGCGTGATCGGCCGCGTCGGCGCCACCGTCGGCGATGCGCTGCATCAGCGGCAGATCATCGTGCACCTTGCGGCGGATCACGCCGCAGTCCACCAGCTGCTTGAAACCTTCATTGAGCATTTCGCTGCAGCCATACAGGCCGGTCTCGAACGGCGCCAGGCCACCGCTGGCGTGCACGGCAGGGTGCTGCTCCAGTTCCGGGTCCAGCGCATGCAGCACACGCCGATAGGTGGCGTTGTCGGTGTGTCGCAAGACCAAGGCATGGCTCAGCGCATCGGCCAGGGTGCCGATGCCGATCTGCAAGGTGCCGCCATCGCGGACCAGCGTGCTGGCATACAGGCCGATGGCGTAGTCGACGCTGTTCACCGGTTGCCTGGGCAGGCCGAACAGGCGCGGCGACGGACCGGGCAGGTCGATGACCAGGTCGAAGAAGGCCTCATCCACCGCCGCGGTGCCACCGATCCACGGCAGTTGCGTGTCCACTTCCGCCACCAGCATGGGACGCGGCAGGCCAAGTGCCTGCACCGCATCCAGCGTGTCCTGGGTGATGTCGTTGTTGCACGACAACGACAGCCGCGTGCCGCCCGGTTCGCGCGCCACTTTCTGCACGATCAGGTTCGGTGCGCGCTGCGCCACTGCGGCAGCAGCGTGGGTGTAGTTGAGACTCGTGTAGTCGGCCTGCGCCTGGGTGGAGTGCAGCAACCCGCCGGACTGCATGTAGAACTCTTCCACCTGCACATGCGCCGGCAGTGCATCGCGCAGCATGTCATCGACATAGGCAAGACGCGGGAAATCCTCGCCGAAATGGCGCGCGATGAACGGGGCCACAAAGCGCGCCTCCAGCCCCGTGCCCGGCTTGGGCGGGTTGAGCGACAACGCGGTATACAGCGCCAGTGGCCGCGTGGGCGTGTGCTTGAGCTGCGCATATAGCGCGTTCAATAGCCGGTGCGGCTTGCCGATGCCCAGCGGCGCGCCGACACGTAGCGGGCCGTCGAGGCGTTGCAGGATGTGCGCAACAGCGCTGGGCAGGTCGGTCAGATGGTCAGTCATCGGTGCAGGGTAGCCGAGGCGATGGCGGGGTGGTTACCCGGACTGCTGACAAGACCGGGTTGATGCACCCGTTGCCGCAACGCTGTTGGGACGGGCTTGACAGGTCAAAGTTTTACATGCGTAATCGATAAAAATTACGGATGTAATCGCATGCCGATCAGCGAAGCCGAAGCAGTTGTGATGCAGGTGCTCTGGGATGCGGCGCCGCGCAGCGCCGACGACGTGGTCGCCGCGCTGGCTGCCCACAGCAACTGGGCCGAGCCGACGGTGAAGACCCTGCTCAACCGCCTGCTTGGCAAGGGCGCCATCCGCGCGGTGAAAGAAGGGCGGCGCTATCTCTACTCGCCGGTGCTGGCGCGCGAGCAGTGGGTGCAGCAGCAGAGCGAGGGATTGCTGCAACGCCTGTTCGGTGGGCGGGTGGCGCCACTGGTGGCGCATTTCAGCGAGCGCGGAAAACTCAGCGCGTCCGATATCGCGGAGCTGAAACAACTGATCAAGGAGCTGGACGATGAACCCTGAGGCCTGGGTCCTGGTGTCGCGCGCAACGCTGTACATCACCGTCGCGCTGCTGGTCTGCCTGTTCCTGCGTCGCCCGCTGCGCAAGCTGTCGGGTGCCACCGGGGCGTATGCGATCTGGTCCTGCGTCCCGCTGGCCCTGGTGGCGGCCGTGTTGCCAGGCCCGTCTCTCGGCGTGGCGGTGCCGAGGTTACCGGCGCTGACTGCCCTGCCGGCGCTGTCCAGCGTGCAGGGCCAAGGCCAGGCGTGGGCAAGCTGGCTGGCGGCAGCGTGGCTGGGCGGCGCGGTGGTGATGGCGTTCGGAGTGTGGACGCGGCAACGGCGCTTCCTGCGCCGGCTGGGGCCGTTGCATCGGCTCGACCACCGGCTCTGGTCGGCCACGCACGATGTCGGCCTTCCCGCATCGCTGGGACTCTGGCGTCCGCGCATCGTGGTACCGGCCGATTTCAGCGTGCGCTACGACGCCGATGAGCGTGCGCTGATCCTGGCACATGAGGGCATGCATCTGCGGCGCGGCGATCTGCATGCGAATCTGCTGGCAGCGCTGATGCTCTGCATCGGCTGGTTCAACCCGCTGATGCATCTGGCCTGGCGTGCGTTCCGGCTGGACCAGGAGCTGGCCTGCGATGCGGCCGTGCTGGCGCAACATCCGGGCAAGCGCCGCAGTTACGCCACGGCCATGCTCAAGACCCAGCTTGGTGCCGGTTGCACGCAACTGGCCTGTCATTGGGCTGCGTCGCCTCCGTTGGCGCAACGGATCGCGGCACTGCGCGGTTTACCCGCAGCTGCCGGGCATGCGCACTGGCGCGTGGTGATGGTGCTGCTGCTGGCGGCGACGATCAGCACCGCTGCCTGGGCCATGCAGCCGGCGCGCATTGCGTTGCCGGCACACCCGGCGCTGGCGGCGGGCAGCGCGGTGGATTTTTCCACGATGCAACCACCGCGGTATCCGGCAGCCGCGTTCGACAAGGGCATCGAAGGTTTTGTCGAACTGCAGATCCAGGTCAGCCCGGGCGGCGTACCGGAGCAGATTGCCGTCGTGCAGAGCAGCCCGGCCGGCGTGTTCGATCAAGCGGTGCTGGAGGCAGCGCGTCAGTGGCGGCTGACACCTGCGTCTGCACATGGCAGGGCGATTGCTTCCACGGTGCGCGTGCCGGTGAAGTTCGAACTGGATGCGCCGGAGCAAACGTCCACGGCTGCCGATGCCGATGCCGGCGCAGCGCACCCGGATGCGCCAGCGTCCAGCCGTCTTGCCGGTTGTGCCTCGGCAGGCTGCGCAATGCAGGAGAAGCCGTGATGCGATTTACTCCGATATTCACTGCAGCCCTGGCGCTGTCGCTCGGCGCATGTGCAACGCAGGGCGTGCAGGAACAGCAGCGCAGCCAGCGCGAAGATTCGGTGGACCAGCGCATGCTGAGCGCGCAGTCGGGCGGTGACGGCACCTCATCCATCCAGTCTTACACACTGGCGCCGGCACAGCGTTTCCGGATGCCGCGCGCACTGCGCAGCGATGCGCCGGTGCTGCCGGCCGACTCGCCACGGCAGACCCTGCCGCCGACCACCGTATGCGCGCATGTGATCCTGGCCGCCGACGGCGCGGTGCAGCGCGTCGACCCCATGTCCGATCGCGACGAATGCGCGGCCGGTCTGCTGCCGGACAACGCCGATCTGCTGCAGGCGGTGCGTACCACGGTGCAGCAATGGCGGTTCGTGCCGGCCGCACTGTGCACGTTTGCCGCCGGCGTGGCACAGCCGGCGGCGCTTGACGACTGCAGCGGCGCGATCAGCGAGGAACCGGTACCGGTGACGCTGTCGTTCGCGTTCACCTTCGAAGTACGGCAGGGCAAGGTCAGCGTGCGGCAGGGCAAGGTGGCGCAATGAGCATGCGCATCGCTGTCATCAGAGCATTTCAGGTGCGAACAGGCGCCGCCGCGAGACTTCTTTGCCGGACAGCATGAAGCGGCCATCGCCGCGGTAATGCACCGTCCTGGGCAGCGCAGGCCGCCTGGCCACCTGCGCGCTCACCACTTCCCAGACGAAGAGGGCGTGGCGGTTGATCTGCCGGCCGTCGTGCAGGCGGCATTCGAAACTGGCGTAGCACTCGGCGATGGCTGGCGCCGCGACCCGCTGGCCGGGGACGGCAGTCAGCCCGAAGTGGTCGAACTTGTCCATCTGGGCACCGCTGCTGTTGCCAATGCCGATCACGGTGTCGAGCAGCTCGGCCGTCGGCAGATTGATCACGCATTGTTTGCTGCGCCGGACCAGTTCGAAACTGTGGTTACCGGGGGCGATGCAGCAGGCGATCAGCGAGGGCGAAAACTCCAGCACCATATGCCAGCCCATGGTCATGATGTCGCGCTGGCCCTTGTGGGCCGAGCTCACCAGCACCACCGGCCCCGGTTCCAGGAAGCGGCGCGCCTGCTCCACCGGGAATGCATGTTTCCGATACTGTTTCATGGACACACCAACTGATTGGATGTGGCGATCGACGGTGTCGATGCGCTCATTCCAGCACATGCACGCTATCTGCGATGCGCTGCACTTCATCGGGATTGTGGCTGACGTACAACATCGGCAGGCGGATTTCGTCGCGCACGCGTTGCAGGTAGGGAATCAGTTCTTCGCGGCGCGCCTGATCCAGTGCCGACAAGGGCTCGTCGAACAACAGGATCGCTGGTTGCGACAACAAGGCGCGGCCGATCGCCACACGCTGCGCTTCGCCTCCGGAGAGATTGCGTGGCCGGCGTTGCAGCAACGGCGCTATACCCAGCAGCGCCACCACGTCGTCGAAGCCGAATGGCGCCGCGCCTCGGGCGTGCCGGCCATAACGCAGGTTGCGGCGCACATCCAGATGCGGAAACAGCCGCGCATCCTGAAACACGTAGCCGATCCTGCGCTTGTGCGTGGGCAGGTCCACGCCTTGCCGGGCGTCATACAGGCAGCGCCCGTCGATGCGGATATGCCCGGCCTGCGGCCGCACCAAACCGGCGATTGCGTTGAGCACCGTGCTCTTGCCCGCGCCGGAGGGGCCGACCAGGGCCACCACACGGGCTTGGTCCTGGATGTGGACATGCCGTTGGAAATTGCCGCGCTGCAGGTGCAGGTCGATATCGAGCATCAGCCGTCCTCGCGTGGATGCGGTCTGCGCACCAGCCACTCGGACAGCAGCAGCGCCGCCAGCGAGATCGCCAAGGCAACGCCGGCCAGCCGCCACACGCCCGATTCCATGCCCGGCACCTGCATCAGCCCGTAGATGGCCGACGACAAGGTCTGGGTTTCGCCAGGGATATTGGACACGAAGGTGATGGTCGCGCCGAATTCGCCCAGGGCCTTGGCGAACGCCAGCACCATGCCGGCCACCAGGCCAGGCCAGGCCAGCGGCAAGGTGATGCTGAAGAACACCCGCCACGGGCCCGCGCCGAGCGTGGCGGCGGCCGCTTCCAGGCGACGATCGGTCGCTTCGATGGACAAGCGGATCGCGCGCACCATCAACGGGAACCCCATCACCGCGCATGCCAGCGCCGCACCGGTCCAGCGGAATGCGAACTGGATGCCGAGGTGCTCCAGCAGCCAGCTGCCGACCGGCCCCTGCGTGCCCAGCACCACCAGCAGCGCGTAACCGGTCACCACCGGTGGCATCACCAGCGGCAAATGCAGCAGGGCATCCAGCAGCGCCTTGCCCGGGAAGCGCCGCCGCGCCAGCAGCCAGCCACAGGCGATGCCTGGCGGCAGGCTGGCGATGGCTGCAACGATGGCGACCTTGAGACTCAGGCCGATCGCGGTCAGCTCCTGCGGGGTGAACATCGACAACGGCGCGCCTCAATCCTGCAACGAAAAACCACGGCGCACGAAGATCGCCCCGGCCGGCTTGCTGCCCAGCCACTGCACGAACGCGGCGGTGCCGGCATTGCTGCTGTTCTTCAACGCGGCAACCGGATACACGATGGCCTCGTGGCTATCGTCGGGGAAGGTGGCAACCACGCGGACCTTGGGGTCGGCGCGTGCATCCGAGCCGTACACGATGCCCAGCGGCGCCTCCCCGCGCGAGACCAGCATCAACGCGGCGCGCACGCTTTCCGACTCGGCCAGGCGATTGCTCACGCCGTCCCAGTGGCCGAGCTTGCGCAGCGCTGCGGCGGCATACTTGCCCGCCGGCACGCTGTTGGTCTGGCCCACCGCCAGCCGACCGCGCTCGCCGAGCGCCCTGGCAATCGCGCCCGGCTGGCGCGGATCCACGCGCAGCCTGCTGCTGGCCGGGGCGATCAACACCAGGGTATTGCCGAGCAGGTTGTGACGCTGCGCCGGCAGCACCAGGCCGCGCTGCTGCAGATAGTCCATCCATTCCAGGTCGGCCGAAAAGAACACGTCTGCCGGTGCGCCTTGCTCGATCTGGCGTGCCAGTGCAGAGCTGGCGGCGTAGGAGACGCGCACGGGCGTGCCGGTCGCCTTCTGGTAGGCGGCCGCGGCCTCGTCCATGGATTCCTTCAGGCTTGCCGCAGCAAACACCGTCACCGGCGCGGTCTGCGCCATGGCCAGGACGGGCAGGGCAAGCATCAGCACGCAGAACGCGCGCTGCCAAAAACCGATCGTGCGCATGGGGGGTCTCCAGCAGGGTCAGGCACCGATCATAGCGGCTGCGCGCGATGCGCCGCGTGGCGGCCACGCTGACGCGTCAGCGAACCACCCCGTCACAGCGGCCGGCCTGCAGATTGGTCTGCAATGCCGGCCGGATCAGCCTGGGCTCGGGCAGCGTGGCATCGCGGGCCTGGCGCTGCGCCACGAACGCATCGACCTCCACGCCATCGCGCACATGGATATTGCTGCGCCGCTGCTCGCCGATGCTGGTCTGGTACGCCACGTCGCGGCCGCCCGGGCCGTAGTCATGGCAGACGAACACGCGCGTGTCTTTCGGCAGCGCGTACATGCGCTGGATCGAGGCAAACAGTTGCCGTGCATCGCCACCGGGGAAATCGCAGCGCGCGGTGCCGGCGTCGGGCATGAACAACGAATCGCCGGGGAACAGCGCATCGCCGATCAGATACGCGATGCTGTCGCTGGTATGCCCGGGCACCGCGATGACACGTACCTGCAGCGTGCCCAGGGCGAAGCGCTCGTCATCGGCGAACAGGTGATCGAACTGCGAGCCATCGGCACGGAAGTCTTCCGGCAGCGCGTAGTGTGGCGCGAGCGTCTGCTGCACGTCCCGAATGCCGTCGCCGATGCCGATGCGTGCCTGTGGCCAGTGCTGTTTCAGCCACTGCGCGGCAGACAGGTGATCGGCATGCGCATGGGTTTCCAGCAGCCACTGCACCTGCCAGCCGCGGTGGGCGATGGCATCGACGATCGCCTGCGCGGCGCGCGTGCCGACCGCGCCGCTGTCGGCCGCATAGTCCAGCGCCGGGTCGATCACCGCTGCCGCCCCGGTCGCCGCGTCGGCGACCACATAGGTGAAGGTGTTGCTGTCGGCGTGAAAGAACGCAAGCACCTCGGGCTGCATCGGCGTCTCCATCTCAGGGCGTGGCCAGCGCCGCGTTGAGCACGGCGGCCAGTCGGTCGCCAGCCTCGCGCAATTGGGTCTCGGCAACCGGACGGTAGGTCGCGATGTAGCCGTCCGGCAACACGTGCTTGTCCGGATAGACGCCGGGCGTGATCGCGATCCTGCAGGAGGCCTGCGCCCAGGCCGCAGCCGGCGGTGGCAGCACCGGCGATGTTGCCGCGGTCGCCGGCAACGCCAGCAGGCGTTGCAGATAGACATCGTCATCAAGCTGGCGGTCGTTGAGCATGCCGCTGTCCCACAGCGCATGCAGGTTGCTGCCCTTGCCAGCGACCTGCAGCTGGAATGCATTGCCGCCCTTGTCGTGCGCGTAGCCGGCATGCATCGGCTGGTGGATGTCGCCGACAAAATGCACCACGAACTTCAGGGCCTGCCGACGCACGTCCAGGGGCTGGCTGCGGTCGGCAAGCAGCGCGGTCTGCCGATCCAGCGCGGCGATCACGCAGTTGCCGTCCGGGCAGTCGCGCGGCGGCTCGTACGTACAGTCGTGCTCGCCGAGATTGACGTAATGCCACGGGCCGGAGCGCTTGCCCAGGTCCGGATCGTGCTCGCGCAATTCGTCGGCCCAGGTGGCGACACCGGCCAGTGTCGGATTGGCGTCGCCTTTCAGCAATTGCGCCACTTGTGCCCGCGCCTGCGGGCTCAGCTCGGTCTCGGCAATGCGCGCCACCAGGCGGTGGCCTTGCGGCCCCCAGGCGAAGGCGCTGATGGGCTGGAATGCCGCGGCAACGGTTGCGGCAAGAAGGAGGAGGCGAGGGGAGAAGGTCTTCATCCGGCAATTGTACGCATCGGTCCGGGACGGTTTGATGGCCGTCCCGGTCCGACCACAGCCACGGCTCAGCGCGGCGTCTGCGGCAGGCTTAGAAATAGACCAGGTACGACACGCCATAGGTCAGCGGATCGATCCGCGCCTTGCCCAGCCGGCTGCCATTGAAATCGACATTGCTGCGCGAATCGGTCCAGCGCGCATCCACGCGCAGGCCGCTGCGCTCGTTGAAGATGTAGTCCACACCGATATGTGCGGTGGCGCCCACCGAATCGTCGAAGCGCAGATCGCCGTTGCCGAAGGCGTCATCGACGTCCTCGCCGACAAACGTGGTGTAGTTGATGCCGACACCCACGAACGGCGACACCGTGCCGTAGCCGTTGATGTGGTACTGCAACAGCACGCTCGGCGGTACCGACCAGTAGCTGCCCACCTTGCCGACGCCCTCAAGCTCCAGATCGTGCTTGCCCGCCACCGCGGCATGCACCTCGATGCCGAGGTTGTTGCGCAGGAAGTATTCGTAGGTGAACGACAGCGTCGGGGCGCCCTTGATCTCGGCACGCGTGCCGCCGAAGCTGCCGCTGTCGGACTTGGGCGAGACATAGCCGGCGCCGTAGCCCGTGGTCCAGTGGCCGGCCGATTGTGCAAGGGCAGATGCGGCCGAGGCGGCCAGTGCGATGGCGAGGGCGGTACGGATCAGCATGCTCATGGAATCCCCGGATAGGTCGGACAGGCGGTCGACGTGGCCAACCTGTCCGCAACTCCGGCGGTGGATTCACGTCCCTGGACGCCAAGTGTGCCAGAGATGCATCGCGCACGCTGCCGGGCTCAGAACCGGTGCACGTAGGCCAGGCCGTAGACCAGCGGGTCGATGTTGACCGTGCCGATGCGGCTGCCGTCGAGGCGCGCTTCGGTATCGATGTCGATCCAGCGCAGGTTCACCCGCAGTGCGCCGCGCTCGCTGAGCTTGTAGTCCACGCCTGCGTGCAGGGCCAGGCCCCAGGAGTCGTCCAGTTCCAGTTCGCTGCCGGCCAGCGCGCCACGCGTGTCGGTGCTGAAGAAACGGGTGTAGTTGATACCCGCGCCAACGAACGGCGAGAGCTTGCCCTGGCTGTTGAAGTGGTACTGCAGCGAAATCACCGGCGGCAGATGCTTGGTGCTGGCGACACGTCCCAGGCCGCGCAGCGCGATGTCGTGCTCGAACGGCAGCGCAGCCAGTACTTCGATGCCCAGGTTGTCGGCAATGAAGTATTCCGCAGTGAAGGTGGGCTTGATGTCCTTGCCGACGTCCGCTTCGAGCGTACCGCCGACCAGGCGGCCGTTATCGGATTTGGGAGCGACCTGGTGGGCACCGACGGCAACGGTCCAGTCGCCTTTGGATTGAGCCAGTGCGGGGACGCTGGCGAAGGCGGCGGCCAGGCCGGCGAGCAGAAGGGTAGAGCGCATGCGCATGGAAATTCCCGTTGTGTGCAGAGGATGGAAGAAGTCTTGGGGCTTTGCCCGATGGATGCCTTGATCCTGATCAATCGCTGCGCGCGCTGCCGCGACAGGTCATGCGCGGAGGTGAGCAGGGACAGGCACCGGCAGCAGCGATCTGCGCCGTGCCGGTGATCGCACCGGCGCATCGCTTCTGCGCTGCGATGCCAGGCGCCTGACGCCAGCGGCGGCGGGGAAGGAACTCCGACGCCTGCATGCGCGGGGGAGCCGGCAGCGAGCGGATGGCGGCAGGGATCGCGCACTTACCTGGCCTTGGCGAGCTTGGGCGCATCCACTTCCGGCATCGCCGAGCTGTGGTGGTTGATGATCAGCCACTTGTCGTCGCGCTTTTCGTACACGAAGGTGTAACGCGCCTGCACCTTGCTCTTCTTGCCGTCCTTGTCGGTCAGCGTGAAGGTATAGACGCCGGCATCCACTGCGCTGTCGTCATCGAGCACGCGCACGGTGCGGTAGTTGACGACGCCCTGCGGCTTCTTGGTCAGGAACATCGCGAAGTATTTTTCGATCTGCGCGCGCGAGGCGCGCACCTCGTTGGACACGGTCGGCAACAACACACCGTCCGGCGCGTACAGATCGGCCACCTTGTGCGGGTTGCCGGTGGCCAGTGCCGCGTTCCAGGTGTCGAACAGCGCAGCGACTTCGCGCGCTTCGCCATCGGTGGGCAAGGTGGCCTTGTCGGTGTAGTGCATCACGCCGCCAGCCAGCGCCGGGGTGGCGGCCAGTGCCAGGACCAGAGAGAGAAAGGTGCGACGCATGGGGGAATGTCCGTTGTGATGGATGGGTGCCTCAGCAGGCACGGCCAGTATCGAAATCCACAGAGCGCCGAAATGCCGCTGTTCGGCATATGCATCAATACGCCTTTCAGCGTATCGATGTGGAACTTAAGCAATTGAAATGAATTGGAAATATCGAAGAAAAAAGCGTATTCCCGATTGCCGCGTTCGTGCCGCACCTCAGATCGTCACGGGCCCTCAAGTCAGGCAGGCGTCAGCCCATACCGCGTCGTGCTTGCAGCGCCGAGCTCATCACCTTGTCGATTGACGGCACCCACACAGCCTGCCCACCTTTCGATTCCCGATTCCCGATTCCCGCCCCGCATGCACCACGGCACAACGCCCTGGCGCCACATGCCGCAGCGCTGGCTGCAGCACGGCTGCGCGAGTGCGACGCTGCTAGAATGGCGGTCCCTTTCCATCCGCCGCGCCATCGCGGCCGCAGGAGCTAGTGAACATGGCAATCAAGGTTGGCATCAACGGATTCGGTCGCATCGGCCGCAACGTGCTGCGCTCTGCGGTGCAGAACTTCGCCAATGACATCGAGATCGTGGCCATCAATGACCTGCTCGAGCCCGATTACCTCGCCTACATGCTGCAGTACGACTCGGTGCATGGCCGCTTCAAGGCCGATGTGTCGGTCGACGGCAACACGCTGATCGTCAACGGCAACAAGATCCGCCTGACGCAGGAGCGCGACCCGGCCAACCTCAAGTGGGATGCGGTCGGTGCCGACGTGGTGATCGAGTCCACCGGCCTGTTCCTGACCAAGGAAACCGCGCAGAAGCACATCGACGCCGGCGCCAAGAAGGTGATCCTCTCGGCACCGTCCAAGGACGACACGCCGATGTTCGTGTTCGGCGTCAACGACAAGACCTACAACGGCGAAGCGATCGTCTCCAACGCCTCGTGCACCACCAACTGCCTGGCGCCGCTGGCCAAGGTGATCAACGACAAGTGGGGCATCAAGCGCGGCCTGATGACCACCGTGCACGCGGCCACCGCGACGCAGAAGACCGTGGACGGCCCGTCGAACAAGGATTGGCGCGGTGGGCGCGGCATCCTGGAGAACATCATTCCGTCCTCCACCGGTGCCGCCAAGGCCGTGGGCGTGGTGATTCCCGAGCTCAACAAGAAGCTGACCGGCATGAGCTTCCGCGTGCCGACCTCGGACGTGTCGGTGGTCGACCTCACCGTCGAGCTGGAAAAGCCGGCCACCTACGCCGAGATCTGTGCCGAAGTGAAGGCGCAGAGCGAAGGCGCCTTGAAGGGCGTGCTGGGTTACACCGAAGACAAGGTCGTGGCCACCGACTTCCGCGGCGAAACCTGCACCTCGGTGTTCGACGCCGACGCCGGCATCGCGCTGGATTCGACCTTCGTCAAGCTGGTGTCCTGGTACGACAACGAGTGGGGCTATTCCAACAAGTGCCTGGAAATGGTGCGGGTTGTCGCGAAGTAATCCTTGCGCCTAGGCGACGAGTGAAGGCCCCGGCATGCCGGGGCCTTTCGTTTTGAATGATGTTCAAACGCCCGGTTCTACCGGGCGTTTTTCTTGGGGGGGCATGTCGATGCATGTAGCCATTGCGTGCCGGTGCCCATGGCGGCATCGTGTCGCTGCGCTTCAGCCAGGGATTGGCTGCCCAGACGCGTCCTGAGCCTGTATGGTTCGCGCATTCGGCCGGATGCCGACTCAGGGGTTATGCGTTGGAAACGATGATCGTGTCGGTGGTGCTGTTGCTGCTTGCGGTGCCGGTAGGGTTGGTGATCGCCCTGGTGTGGATCGCCGGGCTGCGGCGGCGCGTGGATGCGCTGGAACAGCGGCTTGCGCAATGGCAGGCCAGCGGTGCAGGCGGCGCGGACGCGGCGGCGGTGCACAGCCCAATGCAGTCGCCAGTCGTTACATGGGGGGCGCGGGAGGCGTCCGACCTCGGCCTGTCTGGGTCTGGCGCCCCTGAGCGGCCTGCCGCCGCAGATGTGCACGCTGCGCCGTCGCCAGTCGCGCCGATGCCGAGACCGATGCCGCCATCATTGCCCGCACAGGTGCCCGCATCTGCTACGGCGCGCAGCGCAGTCCAAGCACCGCCCCTGGCCGCTGCACCTGCGAAATTCGAGCAGCAAGCGTACGACGTTCCGTCCGGACCAGGCCCGCTGGCGTGCGCGGCCAGCGCGGTGAAGCGCTGGTTCACCGAAGGCAACGTGCCGGTCAAGGTCGGCATGCTGGTGTTGCTGGCCGGCGTGGCGTCGCTGTTGAAGTACGCCACCGACCAGGGCTGGATGCGCATGCCGATCGAGCTGCGGCTGGCCGGCATCAGTGTGTTGGCGCTCGCCGGCCTGGTCCTGGGCTGGAAGCAGCGGCTGCAGCGGCCGGGCTTTGCGCTGGCGTTGCAGGGCGGGGCCATCGGCGGCTTGCTGCTGACGGTGTTTGCCGCGTTCAAGTTGTACGGGCTGCTCGGCGCAGGCCTGGCGATGGGCATCAGCGTGGTGCTGATTGCCGGCATGTGCGTGCTGGCGGTGGTGCAGGACTCGCGCACGCTGGCGGTGCTGGGGGTGCTGGCCGGCTTCCTTGCGCCGATCTGGCTGTCCACCGGCAGCGGCAATCATGTCGCGCTGTTTGCGTATTACGCGGTGCTCAACGCCGGCATCGTGGCGATCGCCTGGACGCGTCCGTGGCGGGTGCTGAACCTGCTCGGATTCGCCTTCACCTTCGGCATCGGCACGCTGTGGGGCGCGCTGCAATACACCCCGGCGAAATTTGCCACCACCGAGCCGTTCCTGCTGCTGTTCTTCGCCATGTATGTGGCAATCCCGGTCCTGCACGCGCGCCGTGGCGATGGCAGTGCGGGCAAGCTGATCGACGGCAGCTTGCTGTTCGGCACCCCGCTGGTGGCCTTCGCACTGCAGGCGCGCCTGCTGGATGGTGAACGCCTGCCGTTGGCGCTGTGCGCGTTGGCGGTGGCTGCGCTGTACGCGGGTCTGGCCAGCTGGTTGCTGCGGCGTGCCTCCACGCGTCTGCTGGGCCAGGCGCACGCGATGCTGGCGGTCGGTTTTGCCACCCTGGCCGTACCGCTGGCACTGTCGGCGCGTGCCACCGCCAGCGTCTTTGCGCTGGAGGGTGCCGGTCTGCTGTGGCTGGGGCTGCGGCAACGGCGTCGGATCTCGCAGTTCAGCGGGGTGGCATTGCAGTTGCTGGCGGCGGTGGGTGTCGCCTTCGGTGTGGATGCCTGGCGTTACGACGCGGTGGCGGTGGCAAACGCCACCTGCATGAGCACTCTGCTGCTTGCACTGGCTGGCTGGGCCAGTGCCTGGTTCCTGCGCGATGCAGGGCAGCCGCGCCGCGCGCTGGTGGCGTATCTGTGGGGGCTGGGCTGGTGGACGCTGTGCGGCGTGCACGAGATCCTGCGCTTTGCCGGCGATCTGCGCAGCGAGCCGGATCTGCTGCTGGGTTTTGTCGCGCTCACCGTGTGGCTGGCCGCCGAGGTGCATCGGCGTCGCCCGGCAACGGCGCTGGTGTGGACGGCGATGGCCGGGCTGGCGCTGGCTGCGCCGTTGGCGCTGTGGCAATGCCATGCGCATACGCAACCGTTCGCGCATTGGGGGGCGCTGGCCTGGCTGGCGTTCGCCGTGGCAGGCACGCGCGCGCTGTGGTGCCTGCGCAGGCAGCACGGCGCAGGCGCCGTGGCCGCGCAGTTCATCTGGTGGCTGCTGTGGCCGTTGGTGGTGTCGCTGGGCGTGGCGTGGTTGGCCGATACTTACATGCTGGCAAATGGCTGGCGTTGCGCCTTGCTGGCCGCGCCCTGGTTGGGCGTGGCGGCAGTGGGGCTGTTGCGCTGGCCGTGGCTGGCGTGGCCGCAAGGCGCCGGCTTCGATCGGGCACGCAACCCGTTGCTGGGCGGTGTGTTCGCGGTGCTGGGCAGCGGTTGGCTGATCGTGCTGCTGGACCCGGTGAGCGCCGCGCCGTTGCCGTGGCTGCCCTTGCTCAACCCGGCCGAGCTGGCGCAACTGGCGGTGCTGGCCCTGCTGGCGCGGTGGGCGTGGTCTGCGCAGGCGCCGTTGGTCGTGCAACGGTGGCGGGTGACTGCGCTGGGTGTCCTGGGCTGGGCCCTGGTCACCGGCAGCACCCTGCACAGCGTGCATCACTGGGGTGGCGTGGCATGGGACGCCGGCTTGATCGGCGCGACCCTGTCGCAGACCAGCCTGACCATCGTGTGGAGCGTGCTGGGCGTGCTGGGCTGGGTGATCGGCTCGCGGCGCGGTCAGCGTGGGCTGTGGCTGGGCGGTGCGTTGCTGATGGGCCTGGTGCTGGCCAAGCTGGTGCTGGTCGACCGCCAGCATCTAGGCAATCTGCTTGGCATCGGCTCGTTCATGGCCTATGGCCTGTTGTGCACCGTGGTGGGCTACCTGGCACCGGCGCCGCCGCGCCAGCCGGTGGCCGACGCGCAGGCCGTCGGAGACGATGGCGTCGACAAGGAACAGGCATGAAATCGAGGCAATGGGGATGGCTGCTGCTGGTGCCGCTGATGGCGCAGGCGGCCGATGTGCGCCAGGACTACCGGCAACAGTGGCCGCTGCAGGTGGCCGGCTCGGACACCGGCCTGTATCAGCTGCGCTTGAACGCAGCGATCTATCGCAGCGCACAGGACGCAGGGCTGCGCGATGTCGCGGTGATCGATGCGCGTGGCGAGGAGATGCCGGCCGCGCTCTTGCCGGTGGATGCCGCGCCGGCTGCCGCGCCGCGTCGGCAACGCCTGCCCGTGTTTGCGCTGCCGGCCGGTGCAGCGCCTGCCAACGGCGACCTGCAGCTGATCGCCGAACGCGATGCCAGTGGCGCGGTGCGGCGGCTGGAAGGCCGTTTTGCCACCGGCGCCGCTGCAGGTGCCGGTGGCAGCTGGCTGATCGATGCCAGCGCATTGGGTGATCGTCCGCGTGCGCTGTGGCTGGACTGGGACGGCAACACGCCGGTGCAGGCCCGGCTGCGTGTGGAAGGCAGCGACGATCTGCGCGACTGGCGCGTGCTGGCCGCCGACGCCACCGTGATGGCGCTGGACAACCAGGCGCAGCGTCTGCAGCAACGCCGTATCGCGCTGGACGAGGGCGCGCGCTATCTGCGCATCGTGCCGGTGTCGGGCGCGCTGCCGGCCTTGCGCGCGGTCGATGCGGAACTGGACGGCGTCGCTGCGCCGCTGCAATCGCAGTGGCTGGAGTTGCCGGGCACCGCACAGGACAAGGCGGTGCTGTATGCCTTGCCCGGGCGCTTTCCGGTCACCCAGGTCGATGTCAGCGGCGGTCAGGCCGAGGCGGTCGAATGGATCGTGGAAAGCCGTGATGCCGATGACGCGCCGTGGCTGCGCCGCGCCGGGCCGTGGTTGGCGTATCGACTCGGTGCCGGCAAGGCCGCCGCGTCCCCGCCGCAACAGCTGTCGGCCCCGGTGCGTGATCGCCAATGGCGCTTGCTCGCCGCACAAGGCCGCAGCACCGCGAGGCCGACGCTGCGCGTGGGCTACCAGCCGGAGCAGATGATGTTCCTCGCCCAGGGGCTGCCGCCGTATGCCGTGGTCGCGGGTAGCGCGCGCGTGCAACGCGGAGACGCGCCACTGGCCTCGATGCTGCAGGCGCTGCGTCGCGAACGCGGCGCGCAGTGGCAACCGGCGCCTGCCAGCATCGCCGCGCAGGCGCAGCCGCTGGCCGGCGATGCCGCACTGCAGCCGGCCGCCACGCCGCGCGACTGGAAGCGTTGGTTGCTGTGGGGGCTGCTGATCGGCGGCGCCGTGCTGGTCGGTGGTTTCGCCGTGAGTCTGCTGCGCAGCCCGGCGGCCAATCGCAGCCCCTGACGACCCGCGCGCCGCACGGCGGTTTGCCGCTGCGGCGCGAAGGTCCGACAATGGGCATCCCCCGTCGCCAAGGCAGCCGCATTGCCCGTCGTCCTCGACCGACCATCCCCCGCATCGTCAGCCGTATGGGCGGCGATATGCGCGGCAGGCAAGCTGCAATCTCCGCGACCTGCACGCGGGCGCAACGCCAGCGTGCAACGGCTGCCCCACGCCACCCATCTGCGCAGCGCCCAGACATCGGCGCCACGTGCACCGGCTGCTTTTTCGATTCCCCAATCCCGATTTCCGAATCCCCATTCCCCAGACCTAGCGAGCTGACCCCATGTCCATCGTCCGCATGACCGACCTCGATCTCTCCGGCAAGCGCGTACTGATCCGCCAGGATCTCAACGTGCCGATCGACAACGGCCAGATCACCTCCGAGCAGCGCATCACCGCGTCGGTGCCCACCATCCAGCTGGCGCTGGAAAAGGGCGCCGCGGTGATGGTCACCTCGCACCTGGGCCGCCCCAAGGAAGGCAGCTGGACCGAGGAGGATTCGCTGGCGCCGGTGGCCGCGCGCCTGACAGCGCTGCTGGGCGTGGACGTGCCGCTGGTGCGCGACTGGGTCGATGGCGTGGAGGTGGCGCCGGGCCAGGTGGTGCTGCTGGAAAACTGCCGCATGAACGTCGGCGAGGGCAAGGACGACGAAACCCTGGCGCGCAAGTACGCCGCGCTGTGCGATGTGTTCGTCATGGACGCCTTCGGCACCGCGCATCGCGCGCAGGCCTCCACCCATGGCGTGATCCGCTTCGCGCCGGTGGCTGCCGGCGGCCCGCTGTTGATGGCCGAACTCGATGCGCTGGCCAAGGCACTGGACAACCCGGCCAAGCCGCTGCTGGCGATCGTGGCCGGCAGCAAGGTGTCCACCAAGCTGGAGCTGCTGTCCAACCTGGTCAACAAGGTCGACCAGCTGATCGTCGGCGGCGGCATCGCCAACACCTTCATCGCCGCGGCCGGGCATGCGGTGGGCAAGTCCCTGAGCGAGCCGGACCTGATTCCCACCGCCAACCAGATCGTCGCCGATGCCAAGCTGCGCGGCGCGGAGATTCCGTTGCCGACCGACGTGGTCGTCGCCAAGCAGTTCCTGCCCGATGCCGAGGCGACGGTGAAGTCGCTCGATGCGGTGGAGGCCGACGATCTGATCCTGGACATCGGCCCGCAGACCGCCACGCGCTACGCCGAGCTGATCGCCAGTGCCGGCACCGTGGTGTGGAACGGGCCGGTCGGCGTGTTCGAGTTCGAACCCTTCAGCCACGGCACCGAAACCCTGGCGCGTGCGATTGCCAGCTCCAAGGCGTTCTCGATCGCCGGTGGCGGCGACACCCTGGCCGCGGTGGACAAGTACGACATCGCCAAGGACGTCACCTACATCTCCACCGGCGGCGGCGCGTTCCTGGAGTTCCTGGAAGGCAAGACCCTGCCGGCGGTGGCGGCACTCGAGGCGCGCGGCAAGTGAGTGCAGCCACGCTGTTCTTCGATCTGGACGGCACCCTGGTCGATTCGGAGCCGGGCATCGTCGCCAGCATCGTGCATGCCTTCGACGCGGTGGGCCAGCCGCGACCCTCGCCGCAAACCCTGCGCGCGTGGATCGGCCCGCCGCTGCGCGACAGCTTCACCGACTGTTTTCCTGATGATCCGGCGCTGGTGCAGCGCACACTGGCAGCGTATCGCCAGCGTTACGACGCGGTGGGCTGGACCGAACTGAGCGTGTTCGACGGTATCGGTGCAGTCGTCATGGACCTGCAGCGCGCCGGTCATCGCCTGGCGGTGGTGACCTCGAAGAACGAGCGTTACGCGCGCCGCATCGTCGAGCATCTGCCGTTCGGTGCGTGCTTCGAGAACGTGATCGGGGCCAGCGAAGACGGCGAGCGCCGTTTCAAGCCGGACCTGATTGCCGAAGCCTTGCGACGCCTGGACATTGCCAAGACCGGCTGCGTGATGATCGGCGACCGCCGGATGGATATCGATGGCGCCAACCATCACGGCATCCATAGCATCGGCGTGTTGTGGGGCTTTGGCGACGAAGCCGAGCTGCGGGGCGCAGGTGCGGGCGCGATCGCGCGCACCCCTGCCGAGTTGCGCGCCCTGATCGATGGACAGGACTGACGGACCACGCAGCCGCGCACATTGCCAGGCGAGCGCGGCCGGCGCTCGCCTGGGCGTGGCCGCATGCGCAGGCGGCGAGGGGCGCGCAGCGTCGGCGCCCCGGCGTCCGCTCGCTGTCGTCTGCTGACTGCTGCGAACCGTGGGACCTTCACCGCTGCCGCGTTAGGGTGGCAGCCCACAGCAACAACCCGCCGCGCGCCCAGCGCGCTGCGGAAAGCGTACGTACTGTCCCGCACTGTCTATAGGACATGCCGGAATGCGAGGGTGGCTATGCCGCAATGCCATCCTCGGTAGGTGACGCGTGTGTTAAGTTTCGCGGCTTTTACAGGGAGGCCATCATGAAAGAACGTCAACGCCGCACCAAGATCCTTGCCACGCTCGGACCGGCGACGGATCCGCCCGGTGTGCTGGAGGCCTTGTTCAAGGCCGGCGTCAACGTGGTGCGCCTCAACTTCAGCCACGGCGACCCGTCCGGCCAGGCCAAGCGCGCTGCCGAAGTGCGCGCCGCGGCCGTCCGCGTCGGTGCCGAGGTCGGCATCCTGGCCGACCTGCCGGGTCCGAAGATCCGCGTCGAACGCTTTGCCGAAGGCAAGATCAAGCTGACCACCGGCGAGCGTTTCGACCTGGTGGCCGACCCCAATGCGCCCGCGGGCGACCAGCACCAGGTTGGCGTCAGCTACCTCGGCCTGCCGCAGGACGTGGCCGCCGGCGACGTGCTGCTGCTGGACGATGGCCTGGTGCAGCTGCAGGTGACCGAGGTGCAGGGTCAGCGCATCGTCACCACCGTGCTCAACGATGGCGTGCTGTCCGATCGCAAGGGCCTGAACAAGCAGGGCGGCGGCCTGTCGCTGGGCGCGCTGACCGAGCGCGACAAGGAACTGATCGGCATCGTCGCCAAGATCGGCGTGGACTTCATCGCGGTGTCGTTCTGCCGCAACGCCGAGGACATGAACGATGCGCGCCGTATCGCGCGTCAGCATGGCTGCGATGCCGCGCTGGTGTCCAAGATCGAGCGCACCGAAGCGATCGAGAACCTGGTCGAGATCGTCGAAGCCTCCGACGTGGTGATGGTGGCGCGTGGCGATCTGGGCGTGGAAATCGGCGATGCCGAATTGCCGGGCCTGCAGAAGAAGATCATCCGCGAATCGCTGGCGCAGAACAAAGTGGTGATCACCGCCACGCAGATGCTGCAGTCGATGGTGGAAAGCCCGATCCCGACCCGCGCCGAAGTGCTGGACGTGGCCAATGCGGTCATCGACGGCACCGACGCGGTGATGCTCTCGGCCGAAACCGCGGCCGGCGCCTACCCGGTGCGTGCGGTGGAAGCGATGGCACGCATCTGTCTGGGTGCCGAGCGCCAGTTCGAGTTCGACACCGACTTCGAAGCGGCGCAACGCAACCTGCAGCGCGCCGACCAGGCGATCGCAATGGCGACCATGTTCCTGTCCGAACACATCGGTCTGGCCGGCGTGGTTGCGTTGACCGAGTCCGGCGGCACGCCGCGTTACCTGTCGCGCTTCCGTTCCAACATGCCGATCTACGCCTTCACCCGTCACGATGGCGCACGCCGCCACATGGCGATGATGCGTGGCGTGTTCCCGATCAGCTTCGACAGCCGCGGCCTGACCCCGCGCGAAGCCGCACGTGCGGCGATCCGCCTGCTGGTGGAGAACGAGCGCATGGGACCGGGCGACCGCGTGGTGTTCACCAGCGGCGAGCACATGGAAACCCATGGCGCCACCAACACGCTCCGCCTGCTGGAAGTGGGCGAGGACGGCCGCGCCAGCGGCCTGGGCGAGCTGTAACGCCTGGCCTGAGCCGCGCGTGCGTCGCAGGTCGATGCACGCGCTGGCCCACCATCGTTGCCTGCAAATACAGCGGCGGCCTGCGGGTCGCCGTTGTGCTGTGCGGGACATGGTCTGCGGTGCGGGATGCGCCTGCAGGCGCGCATAGCGCGAGGCACGCGCATCACGCTGCGAGCAGCGCCACACATCCTGTCATGCCGCACATGTGTAATCGGTTGCAGACATTCCGTGAAGGAATGTGTACGACTTTCGTCGCTATACTTTCCTTCTCCCCCGCAGCTGCCACAGGAACTACATGAGCATCGAACAGCTTGCCGAAACCGCCCAGGCCATGGTCGCCCCGGGCAAGGGCATCATCGCCATCGACGAATCGACCAGCACGATCGCCAAGCGTTTTGCCAGCGTCGGCATCGAGAACATCGAAGAAAACCGTCGCGCCTATCGCGAACTGCTGCTGACCACGCCCAAGCTGAGCGACTACATCTCCGGCGCCATCCTGTTCGACGAGACCATCCGTCAGAAGACCAAGGACGGCGTGCCGTTCGCCGAGTACATGACCGCCCACGGCATCATCCCGGGCATCAAGGTCGACAAGGGTGCGCAGCCGCTGGCCGGCATGCCGGGCGAGCTGGTCACCGAAGGCCTGGACGGCCTGCGCGCGCGTCTGGAGGAGTACTACACGCTGGGCGCACGCTTCGCCAAGTGGCGTGCGGTCATCAACATCGGCGAAGACATCCCCTCCGGCACCTGCATCGAGGCCAACTCGCACGCGCTGGCGCGTTACGCCGCACTGTGTCAGGAGCAGGGCCTGGTGCCGATGGTCGAGCCGGAAGTGATCATGGACGGCAACCACGACATCGAGACCTGCTACGAAGTCACCGAAGCCACGCTGCGTTCGCTGTTCGGCGCGCTGTATGAGCAGAATGTCGTGCTCGAAGGCACCATCCTGAAGGCCTCGATGGTCATCTCCGGCAAGGGCTGCGAAGAGCAGGCCAGCGTGGAGGAAGTGGCCGAGTCCACCGTGATGTGCCTGAAGTCGACCGTGCCGGCGATCCTGCCGGGCATCGTGTTCCTGTCTGGCGGCCAGACCGACGAGCAGTCCACCGCCCACCTCAACGAGATGCACCAGCTCGGCAACCTGCCGTGGCCGCTGAGCTTCTCGTATGGCCGTGCGATGCAGCAGGCTGCGCTGAAGCTGTGGGCCAAGGACATGACCGGCAACGTCGCCAAGGCGCAGCAGATCATCTATGAGCGCGCCAAGGAAAACGGCCTGGCCGCACTGGGCAAGTGGAAGGGTTGATCGCCGTGTCGGCCGCCTTGCGGCCGGATCGAACGTAGCAAAGAGAACGCCGGCAGCGATGCCGGCGTTCTTGTTTGCGTGGACCGCGCTGCGCCTGCGTACCTGCCAAAATGCAACGAGCGCCTCGCGGCGCTCGTCATCCTTACCTTCTGCATCGCGAGCGTCAGGCGGCAGCGGTTTCCTGCGCGGCCAGGGCTTGCTGGTAGGCCTTGAACGTCGCTTCGTTATAGGCCACCAGCACGATGTGCTTGGGCACCTTGTGCGAGCGCTGCCAGTCGCGGGTTTCGGTCACGGCGATGCGTGCGGCCTGGTACAGCGGATAGCCGTAGATCCCGCAGCTGATGGCCGGGAACGCGATCGAGTGCAGCATCATCTGCTCGGCCAGTTTCAACGATTGCCAGTAGCAGTTGGCCAGTTGTTCCGGCTCGTTGTGCTTGCCATCGCGCCAGACCGGGCCGACGGTATGAAAGACATGCCGCGCCTTGAGGTCGAACCCGTCGGTGATGCGGATTTCGCCGGTGGGGCAGCGCACGCCCGGACGTACCTGCGGCAATGCCTCGCAGGCCTGCAGCAGGCGCGGGCCGGCTGCGCGATGGATGGCGCCATCCACGCCGCCACCGCCCAGCAGTGATTCGTTGGCGGCGTTGACGATGACGTCAACGTCGAGTTCGGTGATGTCGCCTTGCCAGACTTCGATCTTCATAGCGAGATAATTATGGGATTTGCATGAGGAACGCGTGATGGGGCGCGCGTCGCGGAACGGGCACGCTATCGCCCATTCATCTCACCCGCTGCGATTGCCGGAAACGGCTGTGGCGGTTGCGCCAAGGGAGGCTTGAGAACACCCCGATGCGATCGATCGGCTCAATCGCCGACCAGCCGTATTACCGACGGTCGCGCGCTTACGGCCGGCGCCGCACGCGCGCGCAACAGGCGCTGTAGTGGCGGCTGAATTCGTCACCCAGACGCGCTTCTTCAACGGAATCGCATACCGCAGAAGGCCAGGGGCGATGCCTGGGTGGACCCACAAGCAAACAGGCCGCGCTATGGGCGCGGCCTGTGCGTGCAAACCAACGACGTGATCGATCAGGGCAGGCCGGCCAGCCAATCGTCGTCGGAACCTTCGTTGATGTCGGCAAACAGCGGCGTGGAGAAATAGCGCTCGCCGGTGTCGGGCAGCATCGCCAGCACCACTGCGCCGGGCGCCGCGCCTTCGGCCACGCGCAATGCGGTGGCGACGGTGGCGCCGCCGGAGATGCCGGTGAAGATGCCTTCTTCGGCGGCCAGGCGGCGCGCCACGGTGATTGCGTCGGTGTCTTCCACGCTCAGCACCTCGTGGGCGACCTCGCGGTTGAGCACTTCCGGCACGAAGTCAGGGGTCCAGCCCTGGATCTTGTGCGGCTTCCAGTCCTGGCCCTGCAACAGCGCAGCGCCAGCCGGCTCGGTGGCGGTGATGCGCACTTCCGGGCGGGCCACGCGCAGCACTTCGCCCACGCCGGTGAGCGTGCCACCGGTGCCCCAGCCGGTGACGAAATGGTCCAGCCGGAGCCCGGCGAAGTCGCGCAGGATTTCCGCGGCGGTGGTGTTACGGTGGTAGGCCGGATTGGCCGGGTTGGCGAACTGGCTGGCCAGGAACCAGCCATGCTGCTCGGCCAGTTCCCTGGCCTTGCGCACCATGCCGCTGCCGCGCTCGGCCGCCGGGGTCAGGATCACCTTGGCACCATAGGCGCGCATCAGTTTGCGGCGTTCGATGGAGAAGGTTTCCACCATCGTGGCGACGAACTTGTAGCCGCGCGCGGCGGCCACCATCGCCAGCGCCACGCCGGTATTGCCGGAGGTGGCCTCGACGATGGTGTCGCCGGGCTTGAGCAGGCCGCGCTGTTCGGCATCGAGGATGATCGCCAGCGCCAGGCGGTCCTTGACCGAGCCGCCTGGATTGAACGACTCGACCTTGACGTACAAGGTCACGTGTTCCGGAGCGAGGCGATGGAGTTTGACCACCGGGGTACGGCCGATGGTGTCGAGGATGTTGTCGTACAGGGCCATGGGGTCTCCGTCGGAATCAGGCTGCGTGGGCGAGTGTGGGCGCGTCGGGCGTTGCGATGGGTGAGTGCGGGGGCGGGGGCGCGCCCAACGGCGCGGCACCGAACCAGTGCAGGCTGGCGGCCAGCCCGGCGACCTCGCCCAGGATCAGCAGGGCTGGCGCACGCACCGCGTGCTGCTGCGCGGTGGCGGCCAGGCCGGCGAGCGTGCCGGTGATCACGCGTTGCTGCGGGCGCGAGCCGTTTTCCACCAGCGCGAACGGGGTGGTCGGCGCGCGACCTGCCTGCAGCAGGCGCTGCTGGATGCCCTCTAGGCCGGCCACGCCCATGTAGAAGGCCAGGGTCTGGCGTTCCTGGCCAAGCGCCTGCCAGTCCAGTGTGTCCAGCGAATCCTTGCAGTGCGCAGTGATCAGCCGCAGCGATTGGGCATGGTCGCGATGGGTGAGCGGAATACCGGCGTAGGCGGCGCAGGCGATCGCGGCGGTGATGCCGGGGATGACCTGGAAGCCGATGCCGTGCGCGCGCAGGAATTCCAGCTCTTCGCCGCCGCGGCCGAATACGAACGGGTCGCCGCCCTTCAGCCGCACCACGCGGCGCCCGGCGCGCGCGTGCTCGCGCATCAGTGCGTGGATCTGTTCCTGGCGCGTGCTGTGGCCCTGGGCGGCCTTGCCGACTTCCACGCGCAGGGCGTCGCGCCGGGCCAGTTGCAGGATCTGCGGGCTGACCAGGCGATCGTAGAGCAGCACATCGGCCTGGCGCAGCGCACGCAGGGCATGCCGGGTGAGCAGGCCGGGGTCGCCGGGGCCGGCACCGACCAGGGTCACGCTGCCGGGGGAAAGCTGGCCGACCCTGGTGTGGGGCGCCGGCGACCGCGCAGGTTGGGCGTCCGAAGCGGCGGGTGCGGCGTCGTGGGTGAGCAGGCGCCGCGCGCTGGCCGCGGCGTGCAGCGCGTCGTTGAGGTCGGGCGCAGTGCTGGCGGCGATGGTGAGCCAGACCGGTTGATCGGGCAGGTCCAGCCAGGTCGGCTCGAACGGTCCCACCAGCCAGCGCAGCCGCCCGGCCTGCGCCCAGGCGCGCAGCTGCGGGTTGAGTTCAGGTGCGCCCACCAGCGGCAGTGCGCCGGCCTGCAGTAGCGCGGCGGTGGCGTGCTCGGCCTCGGCGCCGCCGCCGATCACCAGGACGGCACGGCCACGCAGGTCGGCAAGAAGCGGGAACACAGAGGGCACGGACAGCGCATCGAGAGGGGAGGGCCAGACCGTAACGCCGGCATATAGCCGTCGGAAATGACTTCATACACCCTGAAAATAGCGTTCGGTTATAAGCTGGCCTGCAGAACTCCTCTACAGTCGAGTTCCTCGTGGCGCCTCGCGCTTTTTTGGATATAAGCCCATGACGCTGACCCAACTTCGTTATCTGGTCGCCATCGCCGATGCCGAGCTCAACATCACGCTCGCGGCCGCGCGCGTGCATGCGACCCAGCCCGGTCTGTCCAAGCAGCTCAAGCAGCTGGAGGACGAGCTGGGCTTTCTGCTGTTCGTGCGCAAGGGGCGCAGCCTGGATGCGGTGACACCGGCCGGCGTGGAAGTGATCGAGCGCGCGCGCTTGGTGCTGTCGGAAGCCAACAACATCCGCACCTATGCGGCCAACCAGCGCCGCGAGAGCCAGGGCCAGCTGACCCTGACCACCACCCATACCCAGGCGCGCTTCGTGCTGCCGCCGGCGGTGGCACAGATCAAGCACGCCTATCCGCAGGTCAGCGTGCATCTGCAGCAGGCCGCCGAAAGCGCGGCGCTGGACCTGCTCAGCCAGGGCGATGCGGATATCGCGGTGGTCAGCACCGCCGGTGGCGAACCGAGCGCCGGCATCGCGGTGCCGCTGTATCGCTGGCGTCGGCTGGTGATCGTGCCGCGCGGCCATCCACTGGACCAGGCACGTGCCGCGCCGGACATGCAGGCCCTGGCGCAACATCCGTTGATCAGCTACGAATCCTCCACGCGGCCCGGCTCCTCGCTGCAGCGCGCGTTCGCGCAGGTCGGGCTGGAGCCGAGCATCGCGCTGACCGCGCTGGATGCGGACCTGATCAAGACCTATGTGCGCGCCGGCCTCGGCGTTGGCCTGGTGGCGGAGATGGCGGTCAGCGCCAGCGACGAGGACCTGCGCGCCTGGCCGGCACCGGCGCCGATCGCCGAGTGCATCGCCTGGGCTGTGCTGCCGCGCGACCGCGTGCTACGCGACTACGCGTTGGACCTGGTGCATGTGCTGGCGCCGCAGATCGACAAGCGCGACCTGCGCCGCGTGCTGGACGGCAACCAGGCCCCGGCCTGGCCATTGCCGCCGACCTGGGAATCCCTGACCCAGACCATTACCAGCTGAACCGCCTGTCGAAGGCTGCACCGCACGTCGACCAGACTTGCTCACGGGCTTGCTCGCGACGTCTGCGGGGTTTGTGAGCATGCCTCGGTCACTGGGGGCGCTTGCACGCGTACCGGCGTGGGACACGCCGCAAGTACGTCCGTGTAGGCTCTGGCGCGGCATCCATGCCGCTCAAGGTCCCACGCCGGCACGCGCGCAAGCACCACCGATTGGTGTCGGTGGCTGCAGGAGAAGCGAAAGCATTGCTTGCCTATCAGCGGACGTGAGGAGTGAAGGTGCAGCGCACAGGCCATTCCCGCACCCACCTTTGCACGGTCTTGTACGAATACTTCGGTCACTGAAAGGCGCTTGCGCGCATACCGGCATGGGACACGCCGCAAGTACGTCCATGTAGGCTCTGGCGCGGCATCCATGCCGCTCAAGGTCCCACACCGGCACGCGCGCAAGCACCACCGGGTGTTGTCGGTGGCTGCAGGTAAAGCAGGGGCATTGCCTGCCAGTCAGCTGCGGTGACGAGTTGAGGCGTGATGCCGCGTCCGGTTGCGCCACCGCGCATCGATCGCCCCCGCAGGCGATGGCTGCCGGTGTCGGCTGCGGGCGCTTGCGCGCGTACCGGCATGGGACATGCCGCAAGTACGTCCATGTAGCAACTGTGCAACTGCATCATGCTGGCTGTCGGTGTTCGGAATCGATGGCGACAGTTCGTACACTGCGGTCTGCGTGCAGGGTGTGCCGACCCGGTTGACTGCACGCGCTCCCCGTTCGCCACTGTGAGGCGCTGAACCCGATGACCGAGCCCCTGCGTCCACCACTGAGCCGGCTGTGGTTACCCGATCAGGATGGCGGCATGGCGTTGCAGCTGTCGGCAAGCATCGAGGGACGCGAGCATGCGGTACTGACGGTATTGGCTGATGCCCGGGACGAGTCGCTCTGGGTGGCAGTGCAGGCCGATGGCACCCAGGTGCAGATTCCGCTGGCGGTGTTGCGCCAGTTGCTGGAGGTTGCGGCAGACGAGGTGCATTCGGCGGACTGGTTCGCACGCCAGGATGCGGCCGATTCGGAGGATTGAGACGGTTGACGGTAATCGGCGAAAGCCATCGCAATGCTGCGCCGCAGCGCCCGCTTTCCGGAAAAACCATCGTGTTATCAATGGCCTGGCCAATCACCTGCGCTGACTGGAATGCATGCTGTCAGTGATTCTCCCTACAGGTGTCAGGGTGGCCGCGGCGGTGTGGTCTGGCCGCATCAAGTTGGGCGCTGCGCTGTCGTAAATCCTTGTAGCAACCATGACGCGACACTCTCGAACGTCCAGGGGTGGACGGCGCGGGACCGGCGATGCGGTACATCGCATGGCCGGTCTGTTTGTCGGTGTCGTCAAGCGGTTGCCAGCGCTGTCGCAGCACCGTTGCGCGAGGCTGCGCACGGGAACGACCGGCGCACCCGGGTCCCTGGGGAGAGACCTGGCGTGCTTGGCGGCGGAGTCGGGTCGGGAGCCCGGGTCCGCCTTTTTTTTGCGCTATCGACCGGAGCGTGCCGGTCTGCGCAGCGCCAGCAAGCCAGCGCCATCTGCTGCGCGGTGGCGGCGGTCTGGCGCGGCGCTGCCGAGCGCCGTTGTCAGGCCAGCGGGATGCGTACCGAAAAGCAGGTGCCGCCGCTTGGGCGGGGGCGCACATCCACTTCGCAGCCCAGGGTTTCGGCGGTGCGGTGCACGATCCACAGGCCGATGCCCAGCCCGTCGCTGCGCGGGTCGGCCTGGCGGAAGGCCTGGAACACCTGTTCGGGGTGGTCCAGGTTCAGGCCGATGCCGCTGTCGATGATTTCCACCACCGCATGGCCGGGGCGCCGCCGGACGCCGACCAACACGCGCCCGCGTTCGGTGTACTTGACCGCATTGCCGATCAGGTTGCCGAGCAAGGTGGTCAACAGCGTGGGATGGCTGCGCACGCGTAGCGAGGTGGGTACATGGCGCAAGGCCAGGCACTTGTCGATTGCGGGTTGCCGCCACACGCCCAGCACCGCATGCAGTACATCTTCCAGTGCCAGCGGCTGCAGATCCGGCGAGGCGGTCTCGCTGGCGGCGGCCAGGGTGGCCAGCTCGTCGAGGTTGCGTGCCACCAGATTGATCGCATCGCGCGCGGTGACCAGGGTCGGGATGGAATCGACGTTGGCATGCCGGCGCATCTTGTCGATGGCATAGGCGGCGGTACGCAGCGGGGTCTTCAGGTCGTGCCCGGCGATGGCCATCAGGCGACTGCGGTAGCGGTCAGACTCTTCGGCCACCTGCAGCGCGCGGCGCAGCTCCAGCTGCGCCATGGTCTGGCGCGCCAGTGCGCGCAGCGCATCGACCTGTTCGTCGCTGAGTTGGCGCGGCTGCCGGTCGAGCACGCAGACCGTGCCCAGCGGGAGGCCTTCGCTGGTCTTGAGCACGGCACCGGCATAGAAATGCAGCGGTGCCTCGCCGGTTACCAGCGGATTGCGTGCGAAGCGCACATCCTGGCGTGTGTCCGGGACCACCAGCACGTCGCTGTCGAGCAACGCATGCGCACACATCGACTTGAACAGCGGTGTTTCGCGCTCGCCCATGCCGATTTCGCTCTTGAACCACTGCCGGTCGGCATCCACCAGGCTGATCAGCGCGATCGGGGTCTGGCAGATGATCGAGGCCAGCCTGGTGATGTCTTCGAACGCGGCCTCGCGCGGCGTGTCGAGAATGCCGTAGCTGCGCAGCGCCTGCAGGCGCAATGCCTCGCTCGGCGGCTTGGCAGCGCAGGGAAGGGGCTCGGCCGCTTGATCGGACAGGACGGTGCTCATGCGCGCGCAGGATGACTGGAGTGATGTGCAAGCATAGGGCATGCCAGGGCCGGCCACGTAGGCGCTGTCATGTCCACTGCCGGAACTGTGACTACCGGCCTCGACAACCGCCGTGCATGGCCTTCCACGGTTGCCCCGTGTGTCGGCGCGGTTCGGGGGCGGGCGTGGACTCCGCCATCGGCCCTTGTGGTGGGCAGGGTGAGCGGTGCCGGCGGGTGCGACATGCGGTCGCGCACCGGCCGCCACCATCGCCCCCGCGGCATGTGGCGGCTTACACTCGCGCAATGCCCTCGCTCCGTCGCCACCCCTGCCTGCATCTGCTTGCCTGTCTGGCAGTGCTGCTGATGCTGGTGGCGCCGCTGATCAGCCGCTGGAGCCAGGCGCCGTCGGTGGAGCCGATGTGCATGAGCGGGCCGGTGCTGGACGCGGGCGGTTCGCTGCATGCGGATCATCAGGCCCTGCCGGCACAGGCACCCGCGCATCAGCATCACCTCGCTGCATCGCCAGACAAGCCGCACACCGGCGAACACGCCACCACCCACGGCGAAGCCTGCGATTACTGCGTGCTGGCCGCGCGCCTGCTGCCGTGGCTGGCGCTGTTGGTGTTGTCCCTGCTGCACCGGCTGCCGGCGCCGGCGCCGGTGCACCGGCAGGCACGCCCGGCAACGATGGTGCGTTGGGCCGCACTCGGGGCACGTGGGCCGCCGCTGCACGCGTGAGTCTGGCCCCATTGCGGGCGTCCGCTGCGGTGGAGCGATTGCGTGCCCGATCGTCTGGCACGCCTGCACGCACTTGCACGGACGCCCCGTCTTTCTGAAGTGATGCCTGTGCCCGCCGTCATGCCGCGGCGCACGGCGGTGTTGCCGTGCCGGCACGGCAAAGGGATGGTCATGTGGTTGCGATTATTGAAAACGCTGTGGTGCGCGCCATCGCTGGCGCTGGTGTGTGGGTCTGCCTGCGATGCGCAGGCGCAGGATGCGGCATTGACCCTGGGCAAGGTGCAGGTGAACGCGCAGCCGCAGCGCAGCCCGAGCGCGGCACGCGTGCTGAGTTCGGTGGATGTGATCGGAGGCGAGCTGCTGCATGATCAGCATGTCGACTACAGCTGGGAGCTGCTGATGCGCGCGCCCGGCATGCAGGTCACCCAGTTCCGCATGGGCACCGACGCGGGGCGGTTCTCGTTCCGCGGCTTCAATGGCGAGGGGCGGATCAATGCGGTGAAGTTGCTGATCGACGGCATCCCCAGCAACGACAACGCCGGCGGCATGCCGTATCTGGATGCCGTATTCCCGCAGGACATCAGCGCGATCGAGATCGTGCGCGGTACCAACGATGCGCGCTACGGTCTGCATGCGATCGCCGGCAGTGTGGATGTGCTGACCCGTACCGGCGGCAACGATGGCCGGCTGAGCGTGACGGCCGGCAGTTTCGGTGCGCGCGAGGTGCAGCTGGGCAAGGGTTTCGAACAGGGCGCGTGGAGCCAGAACTATGTGCTGGCCTGGCGCGACTCCGATGGCTATCGCGAGCATGCCGACGCGCGCAAACGCAGCGTGGCCGGCAAGTGGTTCTATACCGACCCCGGTGGCGCATTCCGTGCCGGGCTCACCACGCGGTACTACGACAATCATGCGCTGGAGGCGGGTTATCTGGATGCAGCCACTGCGCGCGCGGCGCCACGCAGTTCGCCGGGCTATGCGCAGGACGACCGCAGCGAACGCCAGCTGCGGCAGACCGCGTTGCATGCGGACGGCACACTGGGTGCCGCTGCGCAGTGGAGCGTCAAGGCCTACCAGAACGACTACCGCAATCGGCGTTGGGTGCGCTTTTCCGCCGCCGGCCTGCAGCAGGAACGCGATACCGACGAAACCCACCGCGGCCTGGTGTTGCGCGGCAACTGGCAGCCGGATTGGGGCGCGCTGGCGGCCAATCTCGAAGCCGGCGTGGACGCACAGTGGCAGGACAATCAGTCGCAGCGTTACCGCACCGTGGCACGGGTGCGGGGTGCGCAACTGCGTGACTGGGAGTACGCCCTGCGCACGCGCGGCGCCTATGTGCAGGCGGTGCTGACGCCGATCGAGGGGCTGCAGCTGGTGCCCGGCTATCGCATCGACCGCGTCGCCGGGCAGCTGCACGATGTGCGTGCCGGTATTTACGCACCGACCTACGACTACGGCACCATCAAGCAGCCCAAGTTCAGTGCCAGCTACCGGTTGGGCGGGCAAGGCAGCGTGTACGCCAACTGGGGGCGGACGTTCCAGATCGGCAGCGGCGATGGTGCGTACCGGCGTCAGCCCGGCAATCTGGGCCCGTCGATCAACGACGGTTGGGAAGCCGGCTTCAAGTTCGCGCCATCGGCGGTGATGGACGGCCGCCTGGCGTATTGGGAGCAACGCGCCTCCGGCGAAGTGGCCACCATTCTGGGTGTCAATGGCGTGGCCGGTGCCGGCGATGTGGCCAATGTCGGGCGCACGCTGCGCCGCGGCTGGGATGCGCAACTGAACCTGCAGCCGGCCGAACACTGGCGGGCCTGGATGTCGTATGCGCGGCAAAAGGCCAGCATCGCCACGCCCGACCCGAGTGCGCCGGCCACGCGCGGCAAGGAGATCGAGAACGTGCCGCACTGGCTGGCCACCGCCGGGCTGGAGTGGCAACTCACTGCGGCCGTGCAGCTGAGCGCCTGGGGCACTGCGCAGGGCGATTATTATCTGGAGCGCAGCAATACGCTGGGCCGCACCGGTGGTTACGCCCTGCTCAATCTGGGCGCGCGCTGGAATGTGGATGCGCGCAATGCGCTCAGCCTGCAGCTGCGCAATGTCACCGATCGCGCCTACGTCTACGCGTGGTACGACACAGGCAGTTCCGGCTATTCGCCTGGTGATGGACGTGCGCTGTCGCTGTCGTGGGACTGGAGCTTCTGATGCGCGCGATCATGGTCGATGACAGCGTCACCGAGCCGCGCCGGGGTGGCCGCTGGCGCTTCTATCGCGCGGTGTGGCGCTGGCATTTCTATGCCGGCTTGCTGGTGTTGCCCTTCATCGTCTGGCTGGCGCTGACCGGTGCGGCGTTTCTGTACCAGGATGCGATCGACCGCAGCGTGCACCACGGCTTGAAGGTCGTGCCGGCAGGCGAGGTGCGGGCGCCAGCGCAACGCCTGGTCGATGCGGCGCAGCGCAGGTATGGCGGCATCCTGTTTCGTTACACCACGCCCAGCCGCGCCGATGCCAGCGCCGAGATCGGACTGGTCGATACGCACGGTGCGCGGCAGGTGGTGTATGTCGACCCCTACCGCGCGCGCGTGCTTGGCACGCTGCCCGAGCATGGCACCCTGGCCTGGACGATTCGCCGGCTGCACAGTCTCGCCCTGGTCGGGCCGTCCGCGCGCGGGTTGATCGAAATGGCGGCCGGCTGGGCGATCGTGCTGGTGCTCACCGGCGTGTATCTGTGGTGGCCGCGTGGGCGCCGCGGTGGGGTGGTCAGCGTACGCGGCAAGCCCGCGCAACGGCTGTTCTGGCGCGATCTGCATGCGGTCACCGGCGCGGGCGTCGGTGCTGTGTTGCTGTTCCTGGCACTGACCGGGATGCCATGGTCGTGGCTGTGGGGCGCGCAGGTCAATCGCTGGGTCAACGGGCAGGACTTCGGCTACCCGGCCGGTCTGCGGGTGCAGCAGCCGATGTCGCAACAGCGCTTGTCCGAGACGACCGACCCGGCGTGGTCGTTGCGCCAGGCGCGCGTGCCGGAATCTGTGGTGCCTGGGCGTGGAGCCGTGGGGGTGGATGAGGGGTTGCATGACGGGCGGGCGGGTGTGACGCTGGCGGATGCGGAACACACGGAACACGCGGAACACGCGGAACAGCCAAGCCCGTCAGAACACGCGGTGCAGTCGGAACATGCCGCCCACGGCGGCACCGGTCATGTCGCAGCGCCGGGTCGCGGTGCAATCGGGCTGGATGCGGCGATGGCGCGCTTCGACGCACTCGGCATCGTGCCGGGCTACAGCGTCTCGCCGCCACGTGGCGCCACCGGCGTGTACACCGCTTCGGTGTATCCGGCCGACCTGCAGCACCAGCGCGTGATCCATCTGGATCAGTACAGCGGCGCGGTGCTGCTGGACATGCGCTATCGCGATTACGGGCCGGTCGGACGCGCGCTGGAATGGGGCATCAACGTGCATCTGGGCCAGCAATACGGCACGGCCAATCAGCTGATCCTGTTGCTGGCGTGCGCGGCGATCGTGCTGCTGTGCGTGAGCGCGGCGGTGATGTGGTGGAAACGTCGCCCGGTCGGCGGCCTGGGCGTGCCGCCGTTGCCGGCAGATCCGCGCACGCTGCGCGGTCTGCTGGTGCTGCTGGCGATCTGCGGGCTGATCTTCCCGCTGGTTGGGGTGTCGTTGGTGCTGATGTGGGTGATGGATCGCTACTGGATGCAGCGCAATCAGGCGCGTGTTCCCGCGCCATGAGCACGTGCGCGTCACCTCAATGCACCGCGGACTCGCCGAGGCAGGGACGCGCTCGGCGGTGGGTGCATCGGGAAACTCGACGCATGGTGGTGCATGCAAGCTTCGTAACGAGCGCGCGATGCGTGGTGCTCAGATGTCCTCGTGGATGCCGCACTCGCGCTTCAGCCCGAAGAAGCGCGTGTCTTCTTCGCGCATGCCCGGTTCCCAGCGGCGCGTGGTGTGGAAGTCGCCGATGGACACGTAGCCTTGTTCCCACAGCGGGTGATACGGCAGGTCGTGCGCCTGCAGGTACTGCCACACGTCGCGGTCGGTCCAGTCGGCAATCGGGCTGACCTTGTAGCGCTCGCCGCGCTTTTGCACGATCGGCGTCTGTGCACGTCCGCCGGACTGGCTGCGGCGCAGGCCGGTGAACCAGGTGCCCACGTTGAGCTCGTCCAAGGCGCGGCGCATCGGCTCGACCTTGCGCAGGTTGTTGTACTGGTCGATGCCGACCATGCCCTGTTCCCACAGGCGGCCGTGGCGCGCCTCCATCCAGGCACGGCTGACCAGCGGGCGGTAGACCTTGAGATTGAGCTTGAGCCGGTCGGCCAGCGCGTCGGCAAACCGGTAGGTTTCCGGGAACAGGTAGCCGGTATCGACCAGGATCACCGGAATGTCCGGGCGCTGCCGGGTGAGCAGGTGCAAGGTGACCGCCGACTGCGCGCCAAAACTGGACGACAGCGCTGCCTCCTGCGGGCCGTGCTGCAGTGCCCAGGCCACGCGCTCGTCGGCGTGCAGGCCTTCCAGCTGCGCGTTGAGCGCGTCCAGGTCGTCCAGCGCGGATGCAGTGATCGATGCAGCGGGCAGCGCGGTCATGCGAGCAGTTCCAGGTCGAGGTGACGGTGTGTGGGATAGGGCGGCAGCGCGATCAGGCCGCTGCGGTGCAGGAAGTCGCCGAAGCCTTCGTCGCCGGCCTGGTCGCGTTCGGCCGCATAACGCGCCAGCAGCGGCTCGAGCGCGGCGAGGATGTCCGCTTCGGTGATGTTTTCGCGGTACAGCGTGTTCAGGCGCTGGCCGCGGCGATCGCCGCCCAGCATCAGGTTGTAGCGGCCCGGTGCCTTGCCCACCAGCGCGATCTCGGCCAGATACGGGCGCGAGCAGCCATTCGGGCAGCCGGACAGGCGCAGCACGATCGGGGTGTCGGCCAGTCCGTGCTGTTCCAGCACCGGCTGCAACGCCGCACTGAAGTCGGGCAGGTAACGTTCGGCCTCGGCCATCGCCAGGCCGCAGGTCGGCAGCGCCACGCAGGCCATTGCGCCGCGTGCCAGCGCGGTGGGCGCGCGATTGCCGGCATCCAGGCCGTACTGGGCGACCAGGGCATCGATGCGTGCGCGCTCGCTGGCCAGCACCCCGGCGATGACCAGGTTCTGGTTGGGCGTCATGCGGAACTGGCCGACGTTCAATTGCGCAATCGCCCGCAGGCCGCTCAGATGCGCGGCGGTGTCGGTATCGGCGATGCGCCCGGCCGGCAAGGCCAGGGTCAGATGCGACAGGCCGTCGTCGCCCTCGACCCAGCCGTAGCGGTCACCATTGTGCTCGAACGCGAACGGCCTGGCAGGTTGCAGCGCAACGCCGGCACGGCGTTCGATCTCGGCCACGATGGTGTCCAGGCCATGATCGTCGATGGTGTACTTGAAGCGCGCGCGCTTGCGCACCGCACGGCTGCCGAAGTCGCGCTGGGTGGTGACCACGGCGGTGGCGACATCCAGCAACTGATCGCGGGTGACAAACCCGATGACATTGGCCACGCGCGGCCAGGTTTCCGCATCGCCGTGGCTGGCGCCCATGCCGCCACCGATGCTGACGTTGTAGCCGAGCAACTCGCCCTCGCGCAGGATCGCGATGAAGCCCAGGTCGTTGGCGAACACGTCCACATCGTTGAGCGGCGGCGCGGCGAAACCGATCTTGAACTTGCGCGGCAGATAACGGTCGCCGTAGATCGGTTCTTCTTCGTTGCCGGAGCCGGACACGCGCTCTTCGTCCAGCCAGATCTCGTAATACGCCCGGGTATTGGGCAACAGATGCTCGGACACCCGCGCGGCATCGGCATACAGCGTGGCATGCGCCTGCGACAGCAGTGGATTGGCGGCGACCTGCACGTTGCGATTGACATCGCCGCAGGCGGCCAGCGTGTCGATCAAGGTGGCATTGATCGCCTGCATGGTCGCCTTGAGTTCGCGCTTGATCACGCCATGGAACTGGAACGCCTGGCGCGTGGTGATGCGCAGCGAATGATTGGCGTACCGCGTGGCGATGTCATCCAGCGCCAGCCATTGCGTGGGCGAAATCACCCCGCCCGGCGTACGCGTGCGGATCATGAACTGATACGCCGGTTCGAGCTTTTGCCGACGCCGCTCATCGCGGATATCGCGATCGTCCTGCTGGTAGCTGCCGTGGTACTTGATCAGGGTCTGATCGTCCTCGCGCAACGCCCCGGTCACCGCATCGGCCAGGCTCTGTTCCAGCGACCCGCGCAGACGGCGACTTTCGGATTTGATGTCTTCGACGGAGTGGGTCATGGGAATCGGGAGTCGGGAATGGGGAATCGTAAGAAGCGGCTTGGTCTGCCGGGAGAATTCAGTTGCGGGCTGTACCGATTCCCGATTCCCCACTCCCGATTCCCGGCCCTAATAGACATCGCGCGCATACCGCCCCTCCACCTGCAGCTGGGTGAGATACGCCGCGGCGGCTTCCGCATCCAGGGCGCCGTGGGTGGCGACGATGTCGAGCAGGGCGGCGTGCACATCCTTGCCCATGCCGATGGCGCCGCAGACGTACAGGTGCGCGCCGCCCTGCAGCCAGGCATAGACCTCGGCGCCGCGCGAGCGCAGGCGATGCTGCACGTAGATCTTTTCCGCCTGGTCGCGCGAGAACGCGACTTCCAGCGCGTGCAGTTCGCCGCGCTGCAAGGCCTGCTGCCATTCGGCCTGATAGAGGAAATCGGTATTGAAATGCTGGGCGCCGAAGAACAGCCAGTTGCGGCCCTTGGCGCCGGTTTCGGCGCGTTCCTGCACGAAGCCACGGAACGGCGCCACGCCGGTGCCCGGGCCGATCATCAGGATGTCGCGATCGGTATCGGCCGGCACCCGGAAGCGCTCGTTCGGCTCGATGTAGACCGGCGCGGTATCGCCTTCGCGCAGTGCGGCAAGAAAGCCGCTGGCCGAGCCCAGGTGCGCATGCCCGTGCGCCTGGTAGGTGAGTTCGTCCACCACCAGGTGCACTTCCTCGCCCACGCGCTTGCGGCTGGAGGCGATCGAGTACAGGCGCGGGGTGAGCGGACGCAGCGCGGCCAGCAGGCTGGCATGGTCCCAATCCGCCGGCCAGCGTCGCAGCACGTCGATCAGCTGGTGATCGGCGAGTAGTGACGCCAGGCCGGCGGTCTGGGTCGGGGTGAGCAGCGCCTGCAGCTCGTCGGCGCGTGCACGCTCGGCATGGGCGGCCAGCAGCGGCCGCGACAGCTTGGTCAGTTCGCGTCGGGTGGCCAGCCACTCGTGCAAGGCCAGCGTCTCTTCGCCGACGGTGACCGCGGCATGGCCATCCAGGCGCAGCGTCTGCAGCACCGTATCCACCAGCGCGGGCGGATTGCGATGGCGGACGCCCAGCGCATCGCCGGGCTCGTAGCTCAGCCCGCTGCCTTCCAGCGAAAATTCCAGATGGCGCACGCGCTTGCTCGGCACGGCATAGACGCGGAACCGCGGGCCCTTGAAGTCGCGCCCGCTGACGATCTGGTTGGCCAGCAATTCGGCGGGGAAGGGCTGCTGATGCGACCACACCGGCGCTGCCGCGCTGCTGCGCAACGGCGTGATGGTGGCCGATGGCGGGCCGCTCCTGAGCTGTTCGCGTGCGTGCTTGAGCGCTTGTGCGCGCCAGGGCGCAGCGACGCTGTCGATATCCAGATCGGCTTCGCCGCGTGGCTGCACGCGGCTGGCGCCAAGTTCGGCCAGACGGTCGTCGATGCGGCGGGCGATGCCGCAGAATTCCGCGTAACTGGAATCGCCCAGGCCCAGCACCGCGTATTTGAGCTCGGGCAGCTTGGGCGCGCGGCGGCTGGCCAGGAATTCCACCAGCCCGATCGCATCGTCCGGTGGGTCGCCCTCGCCCTGGGTGCTGATGACCACGTAGAGCAGCCGCTCGCTGGCCAGCTCGCGGGTGGGGTACTGGTCGGCGCGCAGCAGGCGCACGCTCAGGCCGGCGGCCTCGGCCTCGGCTACCAGCTGCTCGGCTTCCCGGCGGGCATTGCCGGTCTGGCTGCCGTACAGCACGGTCAGGCGCTGGCTCTCCTGCGCCGGCGCATGCGGCTGCCCGCCCGGCAGCACCGCCAGCGAGCGCGGCGGCTGGCCCTGCGCCAGGCCGGCGGTGTAGCCGGACAGCCACCACAGCGACGCGGCATCCAGGCCGTCGACCAACCGTTCCAGCAGCGCCTTGCGCTCGTCGGGCAAGGGGCTGGGCGGTAGCGCGGAACTGGCGGCGGTCATTCGGATCCAGGGCGGTTGATGAGACCAGCGATGTTAGGGATGCGTTGCCGCGGCCAGAAAGGATGAGCCGTTATCGCGTTATGCCGGCCGCTTATTTGGGTGCGGGCGGCCGGCGCCACACACTGCGGCGCCTTGCCCTACCATCGGCTGGTCTGCCCCGCCGACGCCCACGACACCCCGATGACCCTGTTGCCCCTGTCACACCTGGATCGGCTCGAGGCCGAAAGCATCCATATCCTGCGCGAGGTCGCCGCCGAATTCCGGGCCCCGGTGATGCTGTATTCGGTGGGCAAGGACAGCTCGGTGCTGCTGCACCTGCTGCTCAAGGCCTTCGCGCCGTCGCCGCCACCGATCCCGCTGCTGCATGTGGACACGCGCTGGAAGTTCGGCGAGATGATCGCCTTCCGCGACCGCCGCGCGGCCGAGACCGGCGTGGACCTGCGCGTGCACATCAACCCCGACGGTATCGCCCAGGACGTCGGCCCGATCAGCCACGGTGCGGCGGTACATACCGACATCATGAAGACCCAGGGCCTGAAGCAGGCGCTGGAGCAGGGCGGTTTCGATGCGGCGATCGGCGGGGCGCGCCGCGACGAGGAGAAATCGCGCGCAAAGGAGCGCGTGTTCTCGTTCCGCAATGCGCGGCATCGCTGGGACCCCAAGAATCAGCGCCCGGAGCTGTGGAATCTGTACAACGCGCGCACCAGGCCCGGTGAAAGCGTGCGGGTGTTTCCGCTGTCCAACTGGACCGAGCTGGATATCTGGCTGTACATCTACCGCGAGGCGATCCCGGTGGTGCCGCTGTACTTCGCCGCGCCGCGCCCGGTGGTGGAGCGCGACGGCGCCTGGATCATGGTCGACGACGACCGCCTGCCGTTGCACCCGGGCGAGACGCCGCAACTGCGCTCGGTGCGTTTCCGTACGCTGGGCTGCTATCCGCTGACCGGCGCGATCGAATCGACCGCAGACACGCTGGAAGCGGTGATCGCCGAAATGCTGGTCAGCACCAGCTCCGAACGCCAGGGCCGCATGATCGACCATGCGCCAGGTGCGTCGATGGAGCAGAAGAAGCTTGAGGGGTATTTTTGATGGGCAGGGAATCGGGATTGGGGATTGGGGATTCGCAACAGCAGTTTGCTGCAGACGTTACGACGGAGGAGGACGCCTTTGCGATTCCCGATTCCCGACTCCCGATTCCCGGCGCCATCGGCGCCTACCTGCATCAACACGAATCCAAGCCGCTGCTGCGCTTCATCACCTGCGGCAGTGTGGACGATGGCAAGAGCACGCTGATCGGGCGGTTGCTGTACGACAGCAAGCGCCTGTTCGACGATCAGCTTGCCGCGCTGCAGAGCGATAGCCGCCGGCATGGCACGCAGGGCGAAGGGATCGACTATGCGTTGTTGATGGACGGGCTGGCCGCCGAGCGCGAGCAGGGCATCACCATCGACGTGGCGTACCGCTACTTCGATACCGACCGGCGCAAGTTCATCGTCGCCGACTGCCCCGGGCACGAGCAGTACACGCGCAACATGGCCACCGGTGCCTCCACCGCCGATGTGGCGGTGGTGCTGGTGGATGCGCGCAAGGGGCTGCTGGCGCAGACGCGCCGGCACAGTTACATCGTGTCGTTGCTGGGTATCGGCCACGTGGTGCTGGCGGTCAACAAGATGGACCTGGTGGACTACGACGCGCAGGTGTTTGCCGACATCGTCGAGGGCTATCGCGCGCTGGCCGCACAGTTGGGCATTGCCGATGTGCAATGCATTCCGTTGTCGGCACTGGCTGGCGACAACCTGTCCAGCCCATCGACGCGGATGCCCTGGTACCGCGGCCCGCATCTGCTGCAGCATCTCGACACCGTGCACGTGCAGGCGCCGGAAGCCGGTAGCGGCTTCCGGCTGCCGGTGCAGTGGGTCAATCGTCCCCACCAGCACTTTCGTGGCTATGCCGGCACCATCGCGGCCGGGCAGGTGCGCGTGGGCGATGCCGTGGTGGTGGTGCCGTCCGGGCGCCGCACGCAGGTGGCTTCGGTGCTGGATGCCAACGGCGAGGTGGCCAGCGCACGCGCCGGCCAGGCGGTCACGTTGACCTTGCGCGAGGAGATCGATATCAGCCGTGGCGACATCATTGCCGCCGTCGACGACCCGCCGGAAGTGGCCGACCAGTTCGCCGCGCATCTGCTGTGGATGGACGATGCGGCCTTGCTGCCGGGCCGCCCGTACTGGCTCAAGATCGGCACGCGCACGGTCACCGCGAGCATCAGCGAGATCAAGCACAAGGTCGATGTGAACACGCAGGAGCGGCTGGCCGCCAAGCGGCTGGAGCTCAATGAGGTGGGCTACTGCAATCTGGCGCTGGATGAGCCGATCGCGTTCTCGCCGTATGCGCGCAACCGCGTGCTGGGCGGCTTCATCCTGATCGACCGGCAGAGCAATGCCACCGTGGCCGCCGGCACGCTGGAGTTTGCGCTACGCCGCGCAGGCAACGTGCACTGGCAGCATCTGGACGTGGACCGCGCCGCGCGCGCGCGCATCAAGGGCCAGACCCCGCGCGTGCTGTGGTTCACCGGCCTGTCGGGCGCGGGCAAGTCCACGGTCGCCAACCTGGTCGACAAGCGCCTGCATGCGCTGGGCTATCACACCTTCATCCTGGACGGCGACAACGTGCGCCACGGGCTCAACCGCGACCTGGGCTTCACCGACGAAGACCGGGTGGAAAACATCCGCCGCGTGGCCGAGGTGGCGCGGCTGATGGCCGATGCCGGCCTGATCGTGCTGGTGAGCTTCATCTCGCCGTTCCGTGCCGAGCGGCAACTGGCGCGCGAGCGGTTCGACGACGGGGAATTTGTCGAGGTATTCGTGGACGTGCCGCTGGCGGTCGCCGAGGCGCGCGATGTGAAGGGGCTGTACCGCAAGGCACGGGCCGGGCAGATTCCCAACTTCACCGGCATCGATTCGCCCTACGAGGCACCGGAGGCGCCAGAGATCCATCTTCACGCCGATGGTGAGAACGTGGAGGCGCTGGCGCGCCATGTGCTCGAGTTCCTCGACTTGGAACGCTGACCAGCGCATCGCGCCGACGACAGCAAGGGTCTTTGGTCATGGTGCAAAGCACGCCCTTTCTGTCAACTCCATGGCGGCTAGGTCGTTAAACTTTCGACGTACCCCGCCAGGATGTTCTGATGCTTGTTCGACCCAGCGCGCGTTTCGGCGCAGCGCTCTTGTTGGCCGTCACGCTGGCCGGTTGCAGCCGTCAGGCCGCCGCGCCGGCCGCCGCCAAACCCATCCCGGTCTCTGTGCAGGCGGTGACCACCCAGCCCTGGAACTCGACCGTGCAGTCGATCGCTACCGTGCGTGCGCGCGAATCGGTGGCGCTGACCGCCGCAGTGAGCGATGTGGTGGAGCAGGTCAACTTCGACAGTGGCGACGAGGTCAAGGCCGGGCAGCTGCTGCTGCGGCTGCGCGGCAACTCGCAGCAGGCGGCGCTGACCGCGGCCCAGGCCACCTTCGAGGAAACCGACCAGCTTTACCGGCGCCAGTTGAGCCTGGTTGGCCAGCAGCTGGTGGCCAAGTCCACCGTCGATACGCAACGCGCACTGCGCGATGCCGCGCAGGCGCGCGTGCAGCAGATGCGCGCGGAGATCACCGACCGTGAGGTGCGTGCGCCGTTCTCCGGCGTGCTCGGCATCCGCCAGATCAGCCCGGGCTCGTTGATCACCTCCAGCACGGTGATCGCCACGCTGGACGATGTGGCGCGCATGTACGTGGACTTCCAGGTACCGGAATCGCAGTTCGGGCTGGTGCAGCTCGGCAATACCGTCAACGGCACCGCGGCGGCGTACCCGGGCGAGCAGTTCGAAGGCGTGGTGGCGGCGATCGATTCGCGTATCGACGAGACCACCCGTTCGGTGACGGTGCGGGCGGATTTCCCCAACGGCGATCGCCGGCTGCGCCCGGGCATGTTGCTGGATGTGCGGCTGTTCCAGCCGGCGCGGCAGGCGGTGGTGATCCCGGAGATCGCGGTGGTGCAGGTGGGGCGCGAGTCCTACGTGTTCCGGGTCAAGCCCGACAGCAGCGTGGAGCGCGCCGACGTGCGCCTGGGCGAGCGCCGCGACGGCAAGGTGGAAATTCTCGACGGGGTCAAGGCCGGTGAGCGCATCGTGGTGGACGGCACCGGCAAGCTGCGTCCGGGGCTGAAGGCGGTCGACCAGGCCGCGCCCGTGCCTGCATCGACACCGGCAGCCGCGCGCCCGCAGGCAGCCCGATGAAACTCTCCGACCTGTCCATTACCCGCCCGGTGATGGCGGTGGTGATGAGCCTGCTGCTGATCGTGCTGGGGGTGATGTCGTTCACCCGGCTCACCTTGCGCGAGTTGCCGGCGATCGACCCGCCGATCGTGTCGGTGGATGTGGAATACACCGGCGCGTCGGCGGCGGTGGTAGAGAGCCGCATCACCCAGGTGCTGGAAGACGCGCTGGCCGGCATCGAAGGCATCGAGACCATCGAGGCGCGCAGCCGCAATGGCTCGTCCGACATCAGTATCGAATTCGTGCAGTCGCGCGATGTGGAAGCGGCCGCCAACGACGTGCGCGATGCGGTCAGCCGCGTCTCCGATCGCATGCCCGACCAGGCGCGCCCGCCGGAGATTTCCAAGGTCGAGGCCGACGCCGACCCCATCCTGTGGCTCAACATGAGCTCCAGCACGATGGACACGCTGCAGCTGTCCGACTACGCCGAGCGCTACGTGGTGGACCGTTTCTCCAGCCTGGACGGCGTGGCGCAGGTGCGTATCGGCGGGCGCCAGCGCTATGCGATGCGCATCTGGCTGGACCGCGATCAACTGGCCGCGCGCGAACTCACCGTGGCCGATGTGGAAGCGGCGCTGCAGAACGAGAACGTGGAGCTGCCGGCCGGCAGCATCGAATCGGCGCAGCGCGATTTCACCTTGCGCGTGGAGCGCAGCTATCTCAAGCCCGAGGACTTTGCCAAGCTGCCGCTCAGCAAGGGCGAGGGCGGCTATGTGGTGCGCCTGGGCGACGTGGCCAGGGTCGAGCTGACCTCGGCCGAGCGCCGCGCCTACTTCCAGAGCAATGGCGTGCCCAATGTGGGCCTGGGCATCGTGCGCAATTCCACCGCCAACGCGCTGGACGTTGCGCGCGAGGCGCGCGCGCAGGCCGACGAGGTACAGAAGTCGCTGCCGCAGGGCACCAACATCTTCGTCGCCTTCGACACCACGACGTTTATCGACGCGGCGGTGGAGCGCGTGTACCACACGCTGATCGAAGCGGTGGTGCTGGTGCTGGTGGTGATCTGGGTGTTCCTGGGCAGCGCACGCGCGGCGCTGATTCCGGCGGTGACGGTGCCGGTGTGTCTGATCGCCGCGTTCATCGCGCTGTACGCGTTCGATTTTTCGATCAACCTGCTGACCTTGCTCGCGCTGGTGCTGTGTATCGGCCTGGTGGTGGACGATGCGATCGTGGTGGTGGAAAACATCCAGCGCCGCATCGACCTGGGCGAGCCGCCGCTGGTGGCTGCCAGGCGCGGTACCGGGCAGGTTGCCTTCGCGGTGATTGCCACCACCGCGGTGCTGGTGGCGGTGTTCCTGCCGGTGGGCTTTCTGGAAGGCAATACCGGGCGCCTGTTCCGCGAGCTGGCGGTGGCATTGGCCGCGGCGGTGGCGATCTCGGCCTTCGTGGCGCTGACGCTGACGCCGATGATGTCGTCCAAGCTGTTGCGCTCGCATGGGCAGGCCAAACCCAATCGCTTCCATCGCTGGTTCGATGGCCGCATGCAGGCGGTGTCCGGCGCGTACGGGCGCTCGCTGGAGCGGCATGTGCATCGCACCTGGATCTTCGCGCTGCTGATGCTGTTGGCGCTGGGGGCCAGCGCGTGGTTGATGGGCCGCATTCCTTCCGAGCTGGCACCGGCCGAGGATCGCGGCAACTTCCAGATCATGATCGACGGGCCCGAGGGTGCCGGCTTCGATTACACCGTGGGGCAGATGCATCAGGTCGAGGCGATTCTCGGCCCCTACGTGGGGCCGGACAAGCCCATCGTGCGCGCCAACCCGCGCGTGCCCGGCGGCTTTGGCAGCAGCGAGGAGATGCATACCGGCCGGGTCAGCGTGTTCCTGCAGGACTGGGAGCAACGCACGCGCCCGACCACCGAAGTGGCCGACGAGCTGCAGCAGAAACTCAATGTGCTCAGCGGCGTGCGTGCACGCACGCAGGTGAGTGGCGGCCTGGTGCGCAGCCGCGGGCAGCCGTTCCAGCTGGTGCTGGGCGGGCCCGATTATGCGGAGATCGCGCAGTGGCGCGACCGCATCCTGCAGCGCATGGAAGCCAATCCCGGCCTGGTCGGCCCGGACTCGGACTACAAGGAAACCCGCCCGCAGATGCGCGTGAACATCGACCGCCTGCGTGCGGCCGACCTGGGCGTGCCGGTGACCGCGATCGGTGGCGCGCTGGAAGCGATGATGGGCTCGCGCCGCGTCACCACGTTCGTGGACAACGGCGAGGAGTACGACGTGATGCTGCAGGCTGGACGCGAGGGCCGCATGGCGCCGGAAGACCTCACCGCCATCCGCGTGCGCTCCACGCGTGGCGAGCTGATTCCGCTGTCCAACCTGGTCACGCTCAGCGAAGTGGCCGAGGCCGGCACCCTGAACCGCTTCAACCGCCTGCGTGCGATCACCATCAGTGCCGGCCTGGCGCCGGGCTACCCGCTCGGCGAGGCGATTGCCTGGGCGCAGCAGGCCGCGCGCGAGGAACTGCCCGAGTACGCGCAGGTGGACTGGAAGGGCGAATCGCGCGAGTACCAGCAATCCGGCAGCGCGGTATTGCTGACCTTCGGCATGGCCCTGCTGGTGGTGTACCTGGTGCTGGCCGCGCAGTTCGAGAGCTTCGCCCATCCGCTGGTGATCATGCTCACCGTGCCGCTGGCGGTGCTCGGCGCGCTGGTTGGCCTGTGGCTCACCGGCGGCACGCTCAACCTGTTCAGCCAGATCGGCATCGTGATGCTGGTGGGCCTGGCGGCCAAGAACGGCATCCTGATCGTGGAATTCGCCAATCAGTTGCGCGACGAAGGCCGCAGCGTGCACGCGGCGATCGTGGAATCGGCATCGGTGCGCCTGCGTCCGATCCTGATGACCTCGATCGCCACCGTGGTCGGCGCGATTCCGCTGGTGGTGGCCGGCGGGCCCGGCTCGGCCAGCCGCGCCACGATCGGCGTGGTGGTGATCTTCGGCGTGTCGCTGTCCACGTTGCTGTCGCTGTACGTGGTGCCGGCGTTCTACAGCCTGATCGCGCCATTCACCAAGTCGCCCGAGGCGGTGGCGCGCGAGCTGGAAACCCTGGAGGCGCAGACGCCGTCGGTAGGCGGGCACGCCTGAGCACGGCAGGCTGCTGACGGGCTGCAGTGCCATGCCCGTGCCTGCCGTGTAGGTGTCTGCGCAGCCGCCGCGTCGTTGCCCAATGACTAAGGTCACATGACAGTCATGCCCGGCTATGGTCGACTCCTGCGGTTATCCTGACCGGAATCGCCAATGCGTCGTCTTGCCTGCCTGCTTGCTCCCTCTCTCCTTGCGCTGTGCTGCGGCACCGCGCTGGCGCAGTCCTCCGGCGAGCCGGTCCCCAATGGCCGCCTGCCGACCTGGGCGGTGCCCGAGCACTACGGCCTGGCGTTCAAGATCGACCCGGACCAGGCCGAGTTCAGCGGCCGCAGCAGCATCCGCGTGCAGCTCAAGGAGGCCTCCGACCATCTCTGGCTGCACGGCAAGGAGTTGAAGGTCAGCAAGGCCACGGTCCAGCCGGCCAAGGGCAAGGCACTGACCGCACGCTACGTGCAAGCCGATGCGCAGACCGGCGTGGTGCGCCTGGATTTCGGCCGCACGCTGCAGCCGCAGACGCTTACCGTGGACATCGTCTACAGCGCGCCGCTCAACCAGCAGCTGCAGGGCCTGTACCAGGTGAAGTACCAGGGCCAGGCCTATGCGATGACGCAGATGGAGCCGATCAGCGCGCGCTATGCGTTCCCCGGTTTCGACGAGCCGGCGTTCAAGACCCCGTTCGACCTCAGCCTGACCGTGCCCACCGACGACCAGGCGCTGGCCAACACCATCGCCACCTCGACCAAGCCGGCCGGCAAGGGCTGGAAGACGGTGAGCTTCGCCCCGACCGTGCCGCTGCCGACCTACCTGGTCGCCTACGCCGCCGGCCCGTGGGACGTGGTGGACGTGCCGCCCATGCCGGCCACCCCGCAGCGCCCCAATCCGACCCCGTTGCGCGGCATTGCCGCCAAGGGCCAGGGGCCGCGCATCACCCCGGCGCTGGACCAGACCCCGGCGATCATCGCCGCGCTGGAGGACTATTACGCCTTCGGGTATCCGTTCGACAAGCTCGATCTGGTCGCCGCCCCGGACTTCAGCGCCGGTGCGATGGAAAACCCCGGGTTTGTCACCTTCCGCGACTGGCTGCTGCTGCTGGACAAGGACTCGCCGGCAGAGAACGTGCAGCGCTCCTTCAACACCAATGCCCATGAGCTGGCCCACCAGTGGACCGGCGACGCCGTCACCATGGAATGGTGGGACGACCTGTGGTTGAACGAGGCGTTTGCCACCTGGATGCAGCAGAAGATCACCATGCAGCTGCACCCGGAATACCGCGCCAATCTGGACCGCATCGCCGGTGCCCAGCATGCGATGGACAACGACAGCCTGGTCAGCGCGCGCAAGATCCGCCAGCCGATCACCGGCAACGGCGATATCGAAACCGCCTTCGACGGCATCACCTACCAGAAGGGTGCGGCGGTGCTGGCGATGTTCGAAGCCTTCGTCGGCGAAGATGTGTTCCGCGAAGGCATGCGCGCCTACATCGCCAAGCATAAATTCGGCAACGCCACCGCCGACGATCTGGTCGATGCGATCGCCGAGGCCGCCGGCAAGGGCGAAGAGTTCAAGGCCGCATTCCGCAGCTTCCTCAATCAGCCGGGCGTGCCGTATCTGCAGACCCAGCTCGCCAGCGAAGGCGGCAAGACCGTGGTCAGGCTGCAGCAGCAGCGCTACCTGCCGCTGGGCTCCACCGGCGCGGCCGCGCAGCAATGGGGCGTGCCGGTGTGCGTCAAGTACGGCAAGGGCAAGGACCAGGTCGGTACCGCCTGCCAGATGCTCGACGGCGCCAGCGGCAGCATCGTGCTGGACGGCGCCGGCAAGAACACCTGGGTGTTCCCGAATGCGCGTGGCGCAGGCTATTACCGCTTCAGCTTGCCGAAGAAGCAGCTGGCCGCACTGGGCAAGCAGGTCGGCCAGCTCGACGACAACGAACAGCTGGCCTATGCCGATGCGATCGATGCGGCCTACCGCCATGGCGATGCCGACAGCGACGCGGTGCTGGCAGCGCTCAAACAATTGGCGCCGTCCGCGTCGGCCGATGTGTCCACCGCGCTGCTGAACCGCTTCGTGTGGATCTGGCGCTACCAGGCCACCAGCGAGGCCCAGCGCGGCGCATTGCGCAAGGTGGCCGAACAGGCCTATCTGCCGCGTCTGCGCCAGCTGGGTTACACGCGGCGTAGCGGCGAATCGATCGACGACACCAGCTTGCGTTCGGCGTTGGCCGGCCTGTTCGCGCTGCGCCTGCAGAACGCGGAGGTGCGCAAGGCACTGCTCGCGCAGGGCGATGCGGTACTGGCTGGCGGCAACGGCGCACTGGACTTCTCCAAGGCCAATCCGGATCTGCTCGGCACTGCGCTGGCAGTGACCGCGCAGGAGCGCGGCGCACCGGCGGTGCAGGCCTTGATCGCTGCGCTGCGCACGCACGCCGACCCGGCGCAGCGCAACGCCATGATCGCCGCCCTGGGCGCGGTGCAGGACCCGGCGCTACTCACCCAGGTGCGTGATTTCGCGCTGACCGATGCGATCAAGGTGGGCGAGATGAAGAGCCTGCTGACACGCGGCCACAGTTACGAGACCTCGCACGCGTCGATGTGGCCGTGGTTCACCGCCAACTTCGACCGCATCGTGCAGCGCAGCGGCTCGTTCGATGGCGGCGGGTTGCCGGCGCTGGGCGCGTCCGGTGGCTGCAGCGTGGAAGAAGCCGACCGCCTGGATGCGTTCTTCAAACCGCGCCTGGCCACGCTCAGCGGTGCCGACCGTGGCATGGCCCAGACCGGCGAGACCATCCGCCTGTGCGCCGCGCTCAAGCAGGCGCAGACCGCCAGGCGCTGAGTCGCCGGCTTGCGGCCGGGGTGCGCAGTATCGACGGTGTCGATGCTGCGCGATCCGGAGCGGCAAACGAAACGACTGCGCTCACCGTCAGGCGCGCAGCCGGTGCCTGGAATCGGCATGTGCCACGCGTACACTCCGGTTCCGGGCGCGCCTTCCGTATCCACCTGGCGACTGCCCGTTACGTTTTGTCAGCCACTCCAGGGACGAAGCGATGGACGAATCATTGATGCTGCACGGAGAGGGCTTCGTGCTGCGCCGCTGGCGCCAGGACGACCTGGGCGCCTTGTTGCTGCACGCCAACGACCCGTTGGTGCCGCGCGGATTGAGTGATCGGTTTCCGCATCCGTATACGCGCGCCGACGGCGAGGCTCTCCTGGCCGGACGCGTGGTCGATCTGCAACACCCGGTGCTGGCCATCGAGATCGACGGCCAGGCCTGCGGCACGATCGCGGTGCGTCCAGGGCAGGGTGAGCGGCGCTTTTCGGCCGAGCTGGGCTACTGGATCGGCAGCGCGTACTGGGGCCGTGGCTGGATGACGCGCATCGTGGCCACTTATGTGGCCTGGGCGATGCAGGCCCTGCCGCTCCATCGCGTCCAGGCCACCGTGCTCGACACCAATCCGGCATCGGCCAGGGTGCTGCTGCGCAACGGCTTCGTCGAAGAAGGCGTCAGCCGCTGCGCGATCATGAAGCCGGATGGATTGCACGATTTGCGCGTGTTCGCGCGGGTGGGGCGGCCGGCCTCGCTGGTGTGAGCCGCGTCTGCGTGCCACGGCGAACGCATCGGCCGAGCGGGTCTGCGCGCTGCTGATGCGCGCAGATCCATCACCGACAGTGGTGCCGATCCCGGGCGTGTTCTGCACGGCGTCGAGGTCACCCTGCCTCGCGCCTTGCGGGGCCTTGAACGCCATGCTTCCGCTGCCGCGTGTACGGCTGGCTATGCCAGTGGCTTACCATCGTCGCCATGCGTTTGCACCGCCGGCTGCATCGGCGTGCAGATGACCAACACCGCTGGGTGGTGGAAGGGCGATACGGTGCCTGCAGACCCGGCAAGCAACACGAACCTTGGATACGACGATGACACAGCATGATGGACGGGGCGCACGACCGCCGCGCGATGGCGGCAGCTCCGGCGCCGCCCACAATCCCTGGGGCCGCGCCGCGCCGCGCGCACCTGCAGGCCGCCCGCCGGCACAGCAGGCAGCAGCGGCCGACACGCCTGCCGTCACTGCGTCGTCCGGCGGCAATGCGCGCGAGCTGCGGCTGTACGGCATCAACGCCGTGCAGGCGGTGTTCAAGGCGCGCCCGGAGGCGGTGCGCAAGCTGTATCTGAGCCAGGCGCGCATTCCGCAGTTCAAGGCCTTGCTGGCCTGGTGCGTGTCCCAGCGCATCGGCTACCGCGTGGTCGAGGAGGCCGATCTCAGCAAGCTCGCTGCCAGCACGCACCACGAAGGCGTGGTGGCCGATGTGCTGCGCGTCGCCCCGCAGCCGTTGCAGGACTGGCTGGCTGCATTGCCGGCCGGGCCGGTGCTGGCACTGTGGCTGGATGGCGTGGGCAACCCGCACAACTTCGGCGCGATTTTGCGCTCGTCCGCGCACTTCGGGGTGGCCGGCCTGCTGCTGCCTGCCGGCGCCACGCTGGGGCTGTCCGGTGCAGCCGCGCGCGTGGCCGAAGGTGGCGCCGAGGCGGTGCCGCTGGTGCAGCTGCCCGAGACGGCAACGGCGATGGCACAGCTGCGTCAGGCCGGTTTTGCGGTGGCCGCCACGCTGGTGGAAGGCGGCCAGGACGTGTTCGCCGCTGCGCTGCCGCAGCGGCTGGTGTATGTGATGGGCGCGGAGAGCGAGGGCATGGACCGCCAGTTCGCGCGCGATTGCGACCTGCAGTTGTCGATCCGCGGCAGCGGCAAGGTCGAAAGCCTCAACGTGGCCTCGGCCACCGCGGTGTTCCAGGCCGCCTGGCGTGCCCGTGCGATGGGCGGAACGCCGTGATGCGCCTGTCTGCCTGGCTGCTTGCCACCGCCTGCGCAGCGAGCGCCGGCGCTCACGCCGCCGCCGCGTCCACGCCTGCCACGCCGCCACAGGTGCGTACCGATCACGGTGTGGTGCGCGGGCAATGGCAGGACGACGGCAGTGCGGTGTTTCGCGCAATTCCGTTTGCCGCCCCGCCATTGGGCGCATTGCGCTGGCAGCCGCCGCAACCGGCGGCGGCCTGGTCGGAGGTGCGCGATGCCACCCAGGCCGCCACCCCATGCGTGCAACCGGCGCTGGGCTGGAACAATGCGATGGCCAGGCGCGGCAGCGAAGACTGTCTCTACGTCGAGGTGCAGACGCCAACGCTGCAGCCGGCCAAGCCGCTGCCGGTGTTCGTGTGGATTCATGGCGGCGCCAATGTGGCCGGCGGCGCCGACGGCCACCTGCCGACCAACCTGGTCGCACAGGGCGTGCTGGTGGTGACGCTGCAGTACCGGCTTGGCGCGCTCGGCTTCCTGTCGCTGCCGGAACTGCGCGATGGCGACAACCAAGCCGCGGGCAACTACGCCCTGCTCGATCAGATCGCCGCACTGCAGTGGGTGCGCGACAACATCGCGCAATTCGGTGGCGATCCTGCGCGGGTCACCATCGCCGGGCAGTCGGCCGGCGGCCAGGACGTGGGCTTGCTGATGCTCAGCCCGCTGGCACGTGGCCTGTTCTCGGCGGCGATCGAGCAGAGCGGCACCGCTGGTTTCGGATTGCCGGCACGTTCGCTGGAGGACAATCGCGCGCTGGGTGTGGAGATCGCCAGGCGCGCAGGCATCGAGGATGCTGCGACACGCCTGGCGCAGTTGCGCGCGTTGCCGGTGGAGCAGCTGATCAAGGCCGGGCAGGGCGTCGACGTGCCAGCACTGGATGACGATGGCTACATCTGGCTGCAGGCCGTGGTCGACGGACGCGTGCTGCCACGTGCGCCGGCCGCGTTGCTGGCCGACGGTGCACAGGCCAGGGTGCCGCTGTTGATCGGCTACGTGGCGCAGGAGCTGGAATACGGTGGCAAACAGGGCGCGCAGGCGCGGCTGCGGCGCGACTATCCCGCGCAGGCCGATGCGGTGCTGCAGGCGCAGCGCACGCATGCGGCGCAGCGTGCGGCGCGTCAGGGCGATGCGGCGATGCAGCTGTCCACCGACCTGACCTTCCGTTGCCCGGCGGTGACCGTCGCCCAGCATCAGGCCGCACTCGGCGTGCCGGTGTGGCATTACGTGTTCGATACCGCCGCACCGGGCGGGCAGGTCACGCACAGCGCCGAGCTGCCGTTCCTGTTCAAGGACCTGCCGATCGGCCAGCCGCCGGTGAGCCTGCAACGCTATTGGGCCGCGTTCGTGCAGCGTGGCAATCCGAATGCCAAGGGCTTGCCGGCCTGGCCTGCGTTCGCACCCGGGCATGCGGCGTTGCAGTTCGACGCCAGTGGCGTGCACCCGCTCAAGGACGCGCGCCCGGACGTGTGCGCAGGCGTGGACCTGCCGTAATCGATCGCGCGCACCGAAAAACGGTGCGCGCGATCGGCTCAAGCCAACTCAACTCAGCTCAACGTGCGCTGCCCGGCCCGCAGAAGTAGAAACCGCCTTTGCGCATTTCCGCCGACAGGCCGGTGCGGGTGACGCCGGAGTCAATGCATACGGATACCCGTAACCGGCCATCGCCAACGTATAGCAGCACGGCTGCGCCACGCTCACCGACGACAGCCGCTGCACGGGATGGGTGGCGATGGAGTAACCATGCGTCACCGACGCCGCGACCGGGTGGCATTCGCCTGCCTTGGGGCGATCAGCATGGCTGTTCTTACTTTTTCTGCAGTCGCACGGCAGCCCCGCCGTTTGCAGCCAATGGCAGCTGCAGGCTGTCGGTGGAGGTGAGCTGGCGCGTGTCGATGCGTACGTCCGTCGGGGCCTGGCCATCGGCGTAGATGGTGGCGGTCCAGCGGCCCTTGCCCAGGAACGTCAACGGCACCGTCAGCGTGCGGGCCTGCTCGTTGGTCATCGCGCCTACGTACCAGTCCTTGCCGCTGCGCCGCGCCAGTGCGATGTGCTCGCCGATGGCGCCGTCGAGTGCGCGTGTCTCATCCCAGCTTGCCGGCACATCGCGCAGGAACTGCGCGGCCGGCACGTTTTCGTACTGCTCCGGGCTGTCGGCGACCACCGCGAATGGGCTTTCGTAGACCACATACATCGCCAGTTGCTGCGCGCGGGTGGTCATCACCTGCGGCGCGATGTGCTGCATCGTGAATTCGGCCGGGCGCACATTGCGAAAGCCGCCCGGGGTGTAGTCCATCGGGCCGAGCAACATGCGCGTGAATGGCAGCGTGAGGTTGTGGGTTGCGGTGATGCGCGTGGTCCACTTGTTGTACTCGGCGCCGAGCACGCCTTCCTGCGTGAGGTAATTGGGGTAGGTGCGGGTCAGGCCGGTTGGGTGATAGGCGCCATGCAGGTCCACCAGCAGTTTGTGCTCGGCAGCCTTGCCTAGCAGGCGATGGTAGAAGTCCACCATCTGCTGGTCGTCGCGGTCCATGAAGTCGACCTTGATGCCCTTGATGCCGAGCTGCTGATACCAGGCGAGTGCTTCGTCCATGTGCGCATCCAGCGCGCGCCAATGCGCCCATAGCCACAGCCCGACGTCGCGCTGCCGTGCGTAAGCCACCAGGCCCGGCAGGTCGAGCTGCTCCACCGGCCGGCGGATATCGGTATCGACGTTGTACTGGCCATCGCCGGTGCTGCCGACATACCAGCCGTCGTCGATCAGCATGTACTGCAGCTTCAATTGCTGCGCGTGATCGATATAGCGCTCGATCGTGGCGGTATTCATGCCCGGCTGCGCCACGCCGCCGGCCAGCCCGCCGGACCACCAGTCCCATGCCGATTTGCCCGCGCGCACCCAGCTCGCATCGAAGGCAGGCGGCGGGTTCAGCGCGGAAATCAGGGTGGATTCGATCAGGCTGGCCGGGCTGTCACCCAGCATGATCACCCGCCACGGCGTGGCGAAATCCTGGCCTTTGGCATCGACGCTGACCGCCAGCGTGGGGTCGTCCAGGCGTGGCGATAATTTCGCCGCTACGCCCAGGCTACCGTCCTCGCGGCCGGTGAGATACAGGCCGGCATAGTCGCGCAGGTTTGCCTCGGCAATCGCCAGCGTGGTGCCGCCGGCATCGGTCTGGCAGACCAGCGGCAACTCGAGCAGATTGTGCGGGCGCAATCTGGATGCGGCGATCGCATCGTATTCGCCCTCGTGGCTGGTTCCGAAGCGGCCCAGGTTCAAGGTCCAGCATGCGTAATCGCTGGGGAATGCAAAGCCGGTAAGCTCGTTGCGAATCCGCACCTCACCGGCGTCGGGCAGCACATAACGCAGCGCAACGCCGTCGTCGTAGGCACGCAATTCCACCGTCAGGCGTCGCTGTTTGGGGTCTGACAACTGCACGCGCAATTGACGATAGTGATCGCGCGCCTGACGTGTCTTGCCTACGGGCAATTCGAATCGGCTGTCATGCGTTTCGGTCGTGCTGCCCTGCAGCGTCATCGCCTTGCCGAGGGTGTTGGCCCGGCCCAGGTCCAGCCCGAGCGGCGCGTCGTCGAGCACGACTTTGTTGCGATACAGCACGCGATAGCTCGGCACGCCGCCCTCGCGTAGCGTGAATTCCACCTGCGTACGTGCGTCGGGCGATTGCACCTGCAGGCGCTGCGCGGATGCAGGCAACGCAATCGAATACAGCAACGCGCACGCCGCCGGTACTGCGGACTGGATCAGGTTTCGCATGAGTCCCTCCTCCTGGGAGCGCCAACCCTAACGCAGAACGGTTGTCGTCGATATCCAGCTGGGGTAACGTTACCTCGCACCATGGCCGCTGAAACAGGGGCGGCAGCCACGGGCGGCATCACGGCAGAGGCAATGACAAGGCGGCTACGCGTCGTTTTGGCAGTTGCGTTGTCGCGATGTGTACCGTTGCTTGGCAGTAGAGCTTGGGAGAGGCCTCTAATGCTGATGGTTCGCAAGGCGTTCCGCCGTGGAGCGCTGTGGGTGGTATGTGGTTGCATGGCTTGGGCTGCAGTGGAGGCTGCGCCCGTCGATGTGCGATCGACCGGTCCCTACGATGTCCGCGTACTGGCGGGCGGGATGGGGTTGTCCAAGAAGCTTGCCGCCGATGCGCCGTTGCTGGCTGCCGACGCAGACTGGAGCGTGTCCGGCTGGGTGCGTCCCTCGCGCGCGAATGCAGGCCCGGCATTGATCGCCGGTCTGGGCGATGCGAAATCGGCCGGGCGTTACTTCGCAATCGACAACGGCAGGCTCGCCTTCGTGCAGGGCGCAGATACGGTGTTGCGCAGCAAGCAGGCGCTGCCTGCGGGGACCTGGACGCAGGTGGCTGCGGTGGCGAAAGCGGGGCGGTTGACGCTGTACGCCAATGGCCGTCAGGTCGCCAGCGGTGCGGTACGCCAGAGCGCGGTCGCGCCCGTGCTGATGTTTGGTCCGCGCGAGCAGCCCGCCGCCTATACGCAGCACTTCGGTGGCGAGATCGCCGGTTTCCTCGCGCACGCCGCTGCACTGGATGCGCCGGCCATCGCGCAGCTTGCGGCCAAGGCGCCGGATCAGGCCTTGCAGCGTTTCGAAGACGCCTCGCCGGCCTGGCAGGTCCAGGTCAAGCAGATGGCTGGCCAGGTCGCACCGCAGCCGCCGGCAACGCTGCCGCGTAGTGCGGCAGCCTTCTCTACCCCGGTCGCCAAGCCGGTACAACCGACGCCCGCGTTGCAGCCGCTGGATGCGGCGGCATGGCGGGTCGGTGCGTGGGAACTGGCTGCTGCGCCGGAACTGGGGCAGGCCACGGGCGCCAGCCTGTCGCGCGGTGATGACAGCGGCGGTGCCGCGGCCTGGCACGCGGCCACCGTGCCGGGCACGGTGCTCACCACGCTGGTCGATCGGGGCGTGTATCCGGATCCGGATATCGGTCTCAACAACATGGCCATTCCCGAATCGCTGAGCCGGCAGGACTGGTGGTACCGCAGCCGTTTCGATCTGCCTGCTGCAGCGCAGGGCAAGCGGCTGGAACTGCTGTTCAACGGCATCAACTATGCGGGCGAGGTCTGGGTCAACGGTACGCAGGTCGGGCGTACGCGCGGTGCGTTCGCACGCGGCCGCTTCGATGTCAGCAAGCAGCTCAAGGCTGGCCGCAACATCATCGCAGTGCGTGTCTCGCCGCCGCCGCATCCTGGCATCGCGCACGAGCAGTCGATGACCGCAGGCGTGGGCGAGAATGGCGGTGTGCAGGCGCTGGATGGGCCGACCTTCATCGCCAGCGAAGGCTGGGACTGGATTCCGGCGGTACGCGATCGCAATGCCGGGCTGTGGCAGGACGTGCAGTTGCACGCCACCGGGCCGCTGGCGCTTGGCGACACCCGGGTGGTGACGACGCGGCTGGCCCCGGATCACCGGCGTGCCGAGCTTGAAATCAGCGTGCCATTGCGCAACGACGGTACCGCGGCGGTGCAGGGCACCCTGCAACTGGCCATCGGCGATGTGCGCATCCAGCGGCAGGTCAACGTGCCGGCCGGTGGTACCACGCTCACGCTCAGCGCCGCCGATACGCCGCAGCTGGTCATTGCCAATCCGCGCCTGTGGTGGCCCAACGGCTATGGCGAGCCTGCGTTGTATACCTTGCAGGCCAGCGTCGAGGTGGCCGGTACACCGTCGGATACGCAGCAGCTGCGCTTTGGTATTCGCGAGGTCGGTTACGAACTGTCGCTGTTCGACCAGGACGGCGCGCTGCGCCGCGTGCTGGTGGATTTCAACAAGGCACGTCAGCGTGGTGAACGCATTGTCGATGCCCGCCACAGTGCGATCCGCCCCGTGCCCGGAGGCGATGCGCAATCGTTCTATCCCGGCGCGCAGGCATCGCCGGCGGTCACGCCGCTGAGTGACGACGCGCTGGCACCTTACCTGGCCATCCGCATCAATGGCGTACGCATTGCCGTCAAGGGCGGCAACTGGGGCATGGACGACTGGCGCAAGCGCGTCTCGCGCGAGCGGCTGGAGCCGTACTTCCGCCTGCAGCGCGATGCGCATTTCAATGTGGTGCGCAACTGGGTGGGGCAGAACACCGAAGCCAGCTTCTTCGAGCTGGCCGACGAATACGGCATGCTGGTGCTCAACGACTTCTGGCAGTCCACCCAGAATTACAACATGGAGCCGGCCGATGCGGCGCTGTTCCTGGACAATGCCGCCGAGGTCATCAAGCGCTTCCGCAACCATCCGTCCATCGTGTTGTGGTTCGGCCGCAACGAAGGCGTGCCCGCACCCATCCTCAACGAAGGGCTGGATGCGCTGGTGGCCGAGCTCGATGGCACGCGCTGGTACACCGGCAGTTCCAACCAGGTCAATCTACAGGGCAGCGGCCCGTACAACTACCGCGAGCCGGTGGGGTATTTCAACGCCTTGGCACAGGGCTTTTCGGTGGAAGTGGGCACGCCGTCGTTCTCCACCCTGGAGTCGTTCAAGGCCTCCGTCCCGGCGGCGCAGGACCAGTGGCCGATCAGCGATGCCTGGGCCTATCACGACTGGCATCAGTCCGGTAACGGCGACACTGCCAGCTTCATGCGTTCGCTCACCGACAAGCTTGGTGCGCCCACCAGCCTGGAAGATTTTGAGCGCAAGGCGCAATTGCTCAACTACGACACCCATCGCGCCATCTTCGAAGGCTTCAACGCGCAGCTGTGGACCAAGAACAGCGGGCGCCTGCTGTGGATGAGCCATCCGGCCTGGCCCAGCAACATGTGGCAGATCTACAGCCACGACTACGACACCCATGCGGCCTATTACGGTGTGCGCAATGCGGCAGAGATGCTGCATGTGCAGATGAACCTGCCCGGCCACGACGTGGTGGTGGTCAACAACGCCAGCGCCCCGGTGCGTGGCCTGCGCGTGCGTGCAGAGGTCTACAGCAGCGATGGCGCATTGCTGCAGCAGCGCGAACAGGCCGTGGACGCCGCGCCCGTTGCGGTCTCGGCACCGGTGCTGCAACTGGCGCCGTTGCTCAAGGACACCAACGGGCTGGGCTTTGTGCGGCTGCAATTGCTCGATCGCGATGCGGTCGTGCGTTCGCGCAATTTCTACTGGGTGGCGCGCGATGCGGCAGCCATGCGTGGCCTGGATGCGCTGGCGGCAGTGCCGGTGCAGCTCAGCACGCAACTGCAGGAGGGTGCCGAGCCGGTGCTGCGCGCCACCGTGCGCAATGCCTCGCAGCAGGTGGCGCTCAACACCAAGCTGACCCTGGTGGACGCGCAGGGCCAACGCATCCTGCCGGCGTACTACAGCGACAACTACCTCAGCCTGGTGCCGGGCGAGCAGCGCGAGGTCGAGATTCGCGGCCCGTCCGCGGCGAGCCTGCGCAACGCCACGCTGCAGGTGCGCGGCTGGAATGTCGAACCATCAACAGGCGTCGCCAGCGGGCTTCCGTAGCGGCGCCGACAGGTTGCCACGCCGTGTCCGCACGGCGGTCGCACTGATGCGCCGATCGCGCGTCAGCCAATACCGCATTGCCGTTGCTGCAATGCCATTCGAAACGGTCGTGGATTGTCGTCATCCCTGGGAGGGGACCATGAACAAGCTGCATGCGAACACCCGCCACACCCCATTGGTCGCCGCACTGGCGGCTGCACTCACCCTGCTGGCCGGCAGCGCAAACGCACAGGACGCCAGCGCTGCCGCCGGGGTCACCGACCTGGACAAGGTCATGGTCAAGGGCGTGCGCGGCGCGCAGGCCGAGGCCATCGAGAACAAGCGCACCGCCGCGCAGATCATCGACTCGATCTCTGCAGAGGACATCGGCAAGCTGCCCGATGTCACCATCACCGATTCGCTGCAGCGCGTGCCCGGCGTGCAGATCCGGCGTTCGGCCGGCGAGGGCTCGCAGCTCAATATCCGCGGCATGCCGCAGGTGCAGACCACCATGAACGGCGAGTTGTACCTGAGCGCCGGTGGCGGCGACCAGTACGGCCAACCGAACATCGGCCGCGCGCAGCCGGATTTCGTCGACATCCCGCCGACGCTGTTCAGCGGCGTGGACGTGATCAAATCGCCGACCGCCGCGGACCTGGATGGCGGCATCAGCGGTACCGTCTCGCTCAAGACACGGCGCCCGTTCGACCTGCCCGAAGGCTGGACCTTCAGCGGCCAGGCCGAAGGCTCCTACGGCGACCGCGTGCAGGAACTCAACGAGCTGTACTCGGGCCTGGCCAGTTTCCGCACCGAGCGTTGGGGCGCGTTGCTGGCGGTGTCGTACTCCGATGCCACGCTGGAGAACAAGCATCCCAGCGTGTATTCCAATGGCGCGCAGAAATCCACCGAGCAGAACGTGGGCTTCGATTTCAACGGCGACGGGCGCATCGGCAGCAATACCGATCCGTCCAACCTGCCGCGCGACTACTTCTACAACTGGGTCGCCACCGAGCTGGACAACCGCAGCACCGACCGCCAGCGCACCGGCATCAACGGCTCGTTCCAGTTCAACATCAACGATTCGTGGACGGTGCTGGCCGATGCGGCCTACACCAAGCTCGAAGACCAGGACACCTCGGTCGCCGCGCAGCTGCACACCGGTTGGGCCACCAACCAGCTGCAGCCCGGATCGGTGGTCGATTCCAATGGCGTGCTGGAATACGGCCAGTTCCGCTACAACCGCTTCCAGGCCCACTCGATGGCCGGCGTCGCCGACTCGGACGCGCTCAACACCAATCTGGAGCTGCGCTTCGACGATGGTGGCCCTTTCCGTGCCTCGTTCCGGTGGGTGCATGGCGATGCGCAGCGCACCTACGACGAAGCGCGTGCCGATGCGGTGGTGACGCGTGGCGACCAGATCACCCGCGCTGGCGGGGTGACGCAATGGGCCAACGCCAATGGCCTGCCGACGGTGGATGCCTCGGTGGATTTCCGTGGCACCTATCCGGCGGTCAACCTCGGCACCGATGTGTCCAACCCGGACAACTGGCAGCTGATGTCGACCTGGGCGCAGGGCAACAAGATCGAAGCGACGATGGACGCGTTCCGCGCCGATGGCACTTTCGAGTTCGACGAGGGTGTGGTGCGCGGCTTCCAGTTCGGCATCCGTTACGGCGAGCGCGAGGTCAAGCTGGACACCTATCGCTACCTGTCGCCGGTATCCACCAGCTGCGCCGACCCCAACCGCTCGCTGTACTACTTCAAGGATCCGCTGATCGTGGACACCTGCAGCGGCGTCTCCGAAGCGCGCCTGCTGCCGTTCAATTCGATCCCCGGTTACTGGGCCTACTTCAACGACTTCGATCCGCTCAGGGTCACCGGCCTGGGCAGCCAGGGCCTGCCGGCGATCAACCCGCAGGTCATGAAGGACCCGGTGGGCTACCTCAACAGCCTGTACCCGGGCAACGTGGCCTACCAGCAGGCCGCCGATTCCTACAAGGTCACCGAAAAGAGCACCGCGGCGTACTTCCTGGCAAACCTGGAAGGCGGCACCGGCAGCGCGGTGCCGTGGACGGCCAACATCGGCGCGCGCATCGTGCAGACCAAGCTGGCGATCGATCAGTACCTGAGCAGCGGCAACGTGTTCATCGGCAACGTTGAATGGAACGGTGTCAGCCCGGCGATCGGCACCAATCGCCTGAACCGTCAGTACACCGACGTGCTGCCCACCGCCAACCTGTCGCTGGACATCACCGACGCGCAGAAGCTGCGCTTTGCCTACAACAAGGCGGTGGCGCGCCAGGACCTGCCCGATCTCGGGCGCGGGCTGGTGAGCTTCTACGCGGTCAATGGCACGCCGCCGCGCAACCCTGCGTTGCCCTCGGACGCGGTGCTGTTCCTCAATGGCCGCTCCGGTAACCCGGATCTCGATCCGTATCGCGCCACCAACTACAACGCCTCGTGGGAATGGTATTTCTCCGATGCGTCGCTGGTCAGCGTGGGTGCGTTCCTGATCGACGTGAAGTCGTTCCCCACCACGGTGACCAACATCGAACTGTTGCCCGACGCCGATGGCGTGGCGCGGCTGGGCGGCCCGGTGGAGCGCATCGTCAATGGCGGCGGCGGCAAGATCAAGGGCTTTGAAGTCGGCTATCAACAGGCCTTCGACTTCCTGCCCGGCTGGTTGAGTGGCTTCGGTACCAACATCAACTACACCTTCTCCGATGCCGACACCGACAACACCGATATCCAAGGCAATACGTTGCCGATCGGCGACAATTCCAAGCACCAGGCCAACGCGGTGCTGTGGTACCAGAAGGACAAGTTGCAGGCACGCGTGGCCTACAACTGGCGCAGCAAGCGCTTCAGCCAGGTCAACAGCGGTGCGTGGGGCGACGAGCTGGCGATCTGGAACGACGACGTCGGCTATCTCGATGCGTCCTTCAGCTACGACGTCAACGACCACCTGACCCTGTACGCCCAGGCAACCAACCTGACCGGCGAAAGCGAGCGGCGCTACGCGCAGTGGACCAACCACTACTACGACCAGAACATCTTCGAGCGTCGTTACTACGCCGGCCTGCGTCTGCGCTTCTGATCCGGCTGTGCGTTGTGCGACATGGCGCACAACGCGCCGTGTCGCACATGTTTCGCTGTTGTCACTCTCCAGGCGGTCATTGCGCTTTCTTCCCGTCGCCGTTGATTGCGGCGCTGCAGTACGCCTGACGGCAACGTCAGGCACCCTCCCATTCGGCCGCATCGTCGGGAAGCGATGTGGCCGTTTTTTTGTGTGTGATGGCGCAGGCGTTACACGATGCCGATCGATGCAGCACTTACCGCGCCGGCGGCCCGGCCGTCGAGCCGCGCTTGACCACGGTGTACTTCATCACCTGGTGCACGCCCGCTGCGGGATCGCCCTTGCGTCGCTGGCGGATCGCATCGGCCAGCAACGACACCGCGGCGCGGCCCATCGCGGTGACCGGTTGATGCACGGTGGTGAGCTCGGGCCAGATGGTGGTGGCCACCGGGGTGTCGTCGAAGCCGGCGACCGAGACATCCTCGGGTACGCGCAGGCCCAGCCCGTGCGCGACCGCAACGGCCGCAGCCGCCATATCGTCGTTGCTGCAGAAGATGGCGGTGGGCGGTTGCGCCTGTGCGAGCAGGCTGCGCGCGGCGAGCAGGCCGGAGTGATAGGTGAACAGACCCTCTGCCATCAATTCCTCGGCCACGGGCAGGCCAGCGGCCTGCAGGCTGTCGAGATAGCCATTGGCACGCAACGCGCTTGGCGTGTGCTTGGGGTCGCCCTTGATCAATGCGATGCGGCGATGGCCCAGTTCAACCAGGTGGTCGACGATGGCGCGCGCGGCCTGGTAATCGTCGATGCGCACCGAGCTGATCTGCGCCATCGGTGCGCCGCTCGCCACCGCCACGACCGGAATGCCGCGTGCATCGAGTTCGGCGATGGTCTGGCGCGAATCGCATAACGGGGGCGGCAGGATCACGCCGTCCACGCCGGCTGCCAGCAAGCGTTCGGTGGCGGCACGCTGGCTGCGGATGGCACCGCATTTTTCCACCAGCACCTGGCTGCCATTGAGGCTGCTTTGCTCGAGCAGGCCGAGCATGAATTGATTGAGGTAGGCCGCGCTGGGATTGCTGTACAGCACGCCGATGCGCAACAGGCCGCTGGTGCGCAACGAACGGCCTGCCAGATTGGGCCGGTACCCCAATGCCTGCACCGAGGCTTCCACGCGCACGCGCATGTCCTCGCCGACATGCGGGTGACGGTTGATGACGCGCGAGGCCGTCATCGGCGAGACGCCGGCGTGCTTGGCGACATCCAGCAAGGTCGCTGCGTTGTTGGCACTGCGTTGGCGCTTGGCCGCCATTGTGTGTGCTCGTCCTGGAGTGGAAGCGAAGGGGCAGCAGGTAGCGCGAGGCCTGCAGCAACCGCGAGTGCCTGGCCGCTGGCACTCGCTGTCGATGGAGGTATCGGCACAGGCAACGGGCAGCATGCGCGTCATCCGTGCCGCTCGCCCTCACCAAAGACACCTGCGACGTCTTCCGTCGCAGTTACTCGCTCGGCGGTTGCACGCTTTTCGCGCGACTGCCGAAATCGCCATCGGCCTCGGCCGCCAGGTATGCAAATACCGTGTAGGCCGCCACGTTCTGCGCCAGCGCCTTGGGGTCGATCTTGTCCAGGGTGTCGTCGGCGGTGTGGTGCAGGTCGAAGTAGTCGGTGCCGTCCTGCGCCAGCCATGCCCATGCGCCGCCCTTGGCGGAAATCGGCCCGACATCCGGGCCGGGGCCGCCCTTGTCCGGCACATACGCGATGCCCAACGGCGCGAGCACCTCGGCAATCTGTTTGGTCGCGGCGCGCGAGTCTTCCGGTGCCGCCGAGCCGGTGTTGAACGCATAGATGCGCCCGGCACCGAAGTCGCTCTCTGCGCCGATCTGATGCAGCGCCATGTCCTTGGCATCCTTGCCGTGCGCGGCCGCATACGCCTTGCCGCCGTACAGGCCCTGCTCCTCGTTGGCGAAGGCCACCACGCGAATCGTGCGCTTGGGCGCCTGCTTGAGTTGGCCGATCAGGTGGCCCGCGGCCATGGTGATCGCCACGCCGGCGCCATCGTCGATCGCGCCGGTGCCCAGATCCCAGGAATCCAGGTGCCCGCCGATCACCACCACTTCCTTGGGCTTGCTGCGTCCGGTGATTTCGCCGATCACGTTGTACGAAGTCGCCGTGCCATCCCAGCCGCAATCCAGTGCCAGCCGCACACGCGTGCTGCCCAGCGCGGCCAGGCGCGCGAGCTGGTTGGCATCGGGCACCGACAACGCCGCTGCCGGCACCGGCGTCAGGCCTTCGTCGAAACGGGTGATGCCGGTATGCGGCACGCGGTGCGAGTCGGTGCCGGCCGAGCGCATCACGAAGCCGATCGCGCCCTTGCGGATCGCTTCCGACGGGCCCTTGCTGCGCACCGCGCCGCCATTGCCGTAATCCTTGCCGTCGCGCGCCTTGGTCATCTGGTAATCGACGAATGCGATCTTGCCGGCCAGCGAGCCGGCCGGTGCGGCCTGCAGTGCGGCCAGGTTGTCGAAGCGCACCACCTCGCCCTCGACGGTGCCACCCGGGCTGCCGCCCAGGGCGGTGATGTGCAGGGGCTGCGCATGCGCACCGATCACCGCGGCCTGTTCGCTGCGCCGCTGCCACTTGGGAAAGCGCACCGGCTCGGTCCACACCTTGTCGAAGCCCAGTGACTGGAACTTGGCCTTGGCCCAGGCCACCGCGCGCGGATCGGCCTCGCCACCGGCGATGCGCGGGCCCACTTCGGTGGTCAACGATTCCACCACCGCAAAGCCGGTGTCGTCGGCCAAGGCCTGCTCGCGCAGCTGCGCGGCGGTGCGCAGTGCGCTATCGGCGATGGTGGTCTGTGCGGCGAGCGCGGGTGCGCAAGCGAGTAGGGCAGAGATGGCAACAGCGAGGCGACGCATGCAGGGCGGCTCCAACGACAAGGGGGACCCCGAGCTTATCAGCGCGAGGTCCCCCGTCTGCGTGCGAAAGGTCATCCTCCTGCGCGACGTTGCGCAATGGATGTGCCCGCTTACGGCACGCCTGGTGTCTTCAGCGTGTCGTTCTTCAACGAATCGCGAATCTCGCGCAGCAACAGCACTTCTTCGCTCGGGCCCTTGGGGGCATCCGGCTTGCGGTGGGTCAGGCGGTTGATCAGCTTGACCACCATAAAGATCGCGAAGGCGATGATCACGAACTGCACGACGGTGTTGATGAAATCGCCGTAGCCGATGGCCACCGCCGGAATTTCCTTGCCGGTGGCATCGACGCCGGCAGGCTTGAGCACCCAGGCCAGGCGTGAGAAATCCACATTGCCGATGGCCCAGCCGATCGGCGGCATGATGATCTTTTCCACCAGCGCGGTGACGATCTTGCCGAACGCTGCACCGATAACCACACCGACCGCCAGGTCGATGACATTGCCACGCATCGCGAATTGCTTGAATTCGCTGACCATTCCCATAGCGCACTCCAGATGCGGTCGCGGACCAACTGCCGCGGCGTGATCGTAGCGGGCGGCGTGTCAGCCCGCGATGATGCCGTGGCGCTCGGCGACGTTTTCCAGGCGTGCACTGAATTGATCGCCCGGCAGCAGCGGGCCGACACCGGCCGGCGTGCCCATGAAGATCAGATCGCCCGCGCGCAACGCATAGAGTTTGGAGAGCTCATGCAGGATTTCCGGCACGTTCCAGATCATCTGGTCCAGCAATGACTGCTGACGCACCTGGCCGTTGACCTCCAGCGACAGGTTCAATGCCTCCAGCGCACCCACTTCGCCGGCATGCACCAGCTCGCTGATCGGCGCGGAGTGATCGAAGCCCTTGGCGATGTCCCACGGCAGGCCCTTGGCCTTGGCGGCGGCCTGCAGATCGCGTCGGGTCAGGTCCAGGCCCACGCCGTAGCCATAGATCAGCGCCTCCGCCTGATCCACCGGCAACTCGCCGGCCGGCGCATCGCTGCCCAGTGCCACCACCAGCTCCACTTCGTGGTGCAGTTCTTTGGTGCCGGGCGGGTACGGAATGTGGTCGCCATGGCCGACCACGATTGCATCGGCGGGCTTCATGAAAAAGGTCGGCTGGCCACGCTCGGCCCTGGAGGCAGGCGCAGTGGCGCCCATCTCGCGCGCGTGATCGGCAAAGTTGCGGCCGACACAGTAGATGCGGTGCACCGGAAAGTTGCCGCCACCAACCACCGGAATGCGCGGGACGTCGGCGGCGGGAATCACATCGTGGGTCATGCACGCATCCTTGGGGAACGGGGCAGCTGAGTCTAGCCGTTTGGCCGTGCATGACGGAACCGCCGTGCTGCGCGTTGAGTGCATCGCGCCGCCTGGCCGGCAGTGCGTGCGATCACGGTCTGCGTCGGCGCAGGCGAAAGCGCGCATGCCGGTCAGCTCATGCGCGCAGTGATATCAGGATTCAATGCCCACCGCGCCGGATGGCGGTGGCGCGGTGCTTCAGTGCGACAACGGCAGTGCGGGCTTGCGCACCACGCGGTACTCGGCTTCGACCACGCGTGTCTGTTGCGGCGCGCGACGGTTCGACTTGCTCAGCAGCTTCCAGGCGATGCCGCCCAGGATCATCGCCGCGCCCACGAACACGCTGAAGAAGATCAGCACGGCAAGGATGACCAGACCGGCCAGGCCGGCGGCAACGCGCACCAGCGGGTGACGCGGCTTGCGCGGGGCAAACAGGTGGTGGAGGTTGCCGAATTGGAAGAGGCGTGCAGGCATGGCGGTGGGCTGCCGGGCAGGAAACAGGCCCGCAGTATCGTTGCGGTTTCATGTCATTGAGTGAAAACTTCGTTAAACAATGGCCTGTTTTGTTAACTCCATCACATCCAGGGGGCTAGAAGCAGGGCGTCCGGTCGGCAGGAACGCGCATTCGTGAGGGCCGTAGATGCATGGGTGGTGGCCATCGCACGGCGTCGGCGCGATGCAGGCGCGTGCCACAATCGCAGTCCGTTCTCCCACAGCAGATTGCATGTCTTCGCCATCGCCCACCACGCTTGCCGACCTGGCGCAGATTCCCGATGCCGGATTTCTGGAAGTCGAAGCGGTGTGGGACGGCGGCGCGGAGTCGCTGGTGCTCTATCGCGATGGTGCACAGGTGCGCGCCTGGTTGAACGTCTGCCCGCATGCCGGCAGGCGGCTGGATTGGGCACCCGGCCAGTTCCTCAAGACCAAGGAAGGCCACCTGGTCTGCGCGGCGCACGGCGCGGCGTTCGAGCTCAGTGGCGGCGAATGCATCAGCGGGCCGTGCCGCGGTCAATCGCTGCTGGCGGTGCCGGTACGCATCGAGGGGACGCAGGTGGTTTTTGGCTAGGTTGCCGCTCTAAGGCCGCGTCACCGATCCAGTACAACGTCCGCGTGCCGAGTCTGGAGCAAAGCGCGGCTGGCAGGACATCGCCAGCAGTCGTCGGCCAGCTTCAAGCAGCAGGTGGCGCCGTCGCCGCGTCTCGTGTCTGGCGATCGGGCGTGCAATGCGCCTGACGGCGCACCATCGATGATCGGCCCTCTGCGCGCATATCTGCAGTGATCGCCGTCGCCGGCCACGACGCCGATTCAGCGCGCTGCCCACCAGAACATCAGGTTGATCATCGAGACCATGACCACGACGTAGATCAGCGACAGCGGTGCGCCCACGCGCCACAGCTCGCGTGGCTGATAGTTGGCCGGGCCGGCCACCATCGAGATCACCGGGTTGGAGGCGGTCATCAGATTGTTGGACGCCGACAACGCCACGATCAGCGCGAACGCGGTCGGGTTGCCGTTGGCCGCCAGTGCCAGATTGACCGCGATCGGCACCATCACGATGGTGGCGCCGACATGGCTGATCACCAATGAAAACGCGGTGGTCAGCAGCGCCAGGCTGATTTCCAGCGCCCACACCGGAATGCCCTCGGGCAGGCGGTCGATGGTGTGGCCGGCCACCCAGGCCGCGGTGCCGCTGCTGTCCATTGCCCAGCCCAGTGGAATCAGGCCGGCCATCATGAAAATGGTCTTCCAGTTGATCGAGGCGTAGGCCTCGTCCATGCGCAGCACGCCGCTGACCAGCATGCAGGCCACGCCGGTCATCAAGGTCAGCGCCACCGGCAGCCGCGAGGTCAGCGCGATCAGGATGGTGAAGGCAAAGATCGCCATGGCGATCTTGAACTTGTGCGGGCGCTGCTCGCCTTTGGGGAAGTCGGTCACCGGCACGAAGTCGCGGCTTTCCGCCGCCTGCGCCAGGTCCTGCCAGATGCTGTGGAACACCAGCATGTCGCCGCCGCGCAGCGGCACGTTGCGCACGTCCTCGCGGATCACCTGCTTGTCGCGGTTGATCGCCAGCAGGCTGATGCCGCTCTGCTTGCGCAGGCGCAACTCGGCGGCGGTCTTGCCGATCAGCCGCGAGTTGGGCGGAATCAATGCTTCGGAAATGCCGGCCAGGCTGGGATTGAACAGATCGCCCAGGTTGCGCAGGCGCGAGGACATGCGCAGGAAGTGGTTCTGCGCAAAGTCGGTCACTTCCTGGCGCGGCCCCATCGCCCCGAGCACGCTGCCGACCCAGATGCGCATGTCCGCCGGCGGCGCCAGGCGGGTGTCGTTGCCGGTCTTCAAGGCGAGCAGCAAGGGCGCGTCGTGCAGCGCCTCGGCCTCGCCCAGGGTCATGCCGACCAGCGGGCTTTCGGCGCTGACGGTGAGCTCGAACACGTCGCCGTCGATGCCGTAGGTCTTGGCGAAATAGCTCTCGGTGCGCGAGGGCGTGACGCCTTCGTTGATCAGGCGTTCTTCCTCGATCAGCTTGCGGTCGCCGTAGAAACGGAAGTACAGCAATGCGGCGATCAGCAGGGCCACGCCGATCGGCAGCGGCGCGAACATCGTCAATGGCTCGATGCTGGCCATGCCCGAGGGCAGGTTGTTGTTGGCCGACACCAGCAGGTCGTTGAGCAGGATCAGCGGCGAATTGCCCACCATGGTCAGCGCGCCGCCCATCACGATGGCCGCGGCAATCGGCAGCAACATGCGTTGCAGGGTCAGCCCGGTGCGCGCGGCCAGCCGCGAGGCGACCGGCAGGTACAAGGCCATCACCGACGGGTTCTGCATGAAGGACGAGTTCAGGCCGGAGATGGCCAGCGTCATCATCATCAGACGTTGTTCGCTGCCGTGCGAGCGCCGCAGCAACCAGGTCGCCAGGCGATTCAACGCCCCGGTGCGCTCCAGCCCCGCACCGAGGATGGTGGTGGCGATGATGCTCATCACCGCGTTACCGGAAAAACCACCAAACAGTTCTTCCGGCGCCACCAGCCCGGTGACGCCCAGCACCACCAGCACGATCAACGCCACCACATCGGCGCGAATGCGCTCGAACAGGAACATCGCCATCGTGAAACCGACCAGCCCGAGGACGAGCTTCATATCGTTGGTCAGTGTCAGCGCGGTATCCATTGGGGGCCGGGAATGGGGAGTCGGGAATAGGGAATTGGCAGAGCGGGAAAGCGCTGACGCTGTGAGTTATCCGGGGGGCATCGCCGTTTGCTCCTGCGATTCCCGATTCCCGATTTCCGAATCCCGGTCATACAGCAAATCCCACACGCCGTGGCCGAGCTTCTGGCCGCGGGTTTCGAAGTGGGTCTGCGGGCGCCAGGCGGGGCGTTCGACGTGGCCGCGCGGGCCGGCGCGATTGACCAGGCCCGGTGTGGCGTCGAGCACGTCCCACATCTGTTCGGCGTAATCGGCCCAGTCGGTGGCCGCGTGCAGGCGGCCATCATGGCGCAGCTTGCGCACCACCAGCGCCGCGAACGCCGGCTGGATCAGGCGGCGCTTGTTGTGGCGCTTCTTGTGCCATGGGTCGGGGAAGTAGATGCGCACCTCGTCCAGCGCGCCATCGGCGATCTCGTGCTCGAGCACTTCCACCGCATCGTGGTGGTACAGGCGCACATGCGTGCTGCCGTCATCGTCCAGCGCATTGAGCAGGCGACCGACGCCAGGCGCATGCACCTCGATGCCGATGTAGTCGCGGCTGGGGTCCTGCTGGGCGGCAAAGCGCAATGCCGCCCCGTTGCCAAACCCGATCTCCAGCACCTTGGGCGCGGGACGGCCGAACGCCGCATCCAGGTCGCGCGGCGTGCCGCTGTAGTCCAGGCCGAAGCGTGGCCACAGCTCGTCGAACGCGCGCTGCTGCGCCGGGGTAAAGCGGCCCTGGCGCAGCACGAAGCTGCGCACCTGCCGGCGGCCCTCTTCGATGGTGAAGGGCTTGGGCGGCATCTTGGCGCCGTCGCTGGTGAAAGGATCAGTCATGAATTAGGTCACATCAGAAAACAAAGCCCCTCTCCCTTTGGGAGAGGGGTTGGGGTGAGGGTAGGGCGTGAGGGGGCACTCGCAGCAATGCGCGATCTGGCAACGGCCACATCCGGCACCTCACACCGCCAAGCATTGCGCATCGACTGCAATGTCAACGCAGCACACCCACTCATCCAATCACGCCATCCACCGGACTGGACGCCGAGGCATACCGCTTGCGCGGAATCCGCCCGGCCAGGAAGGCCTCGCGTCCGGCCTCGATCGCCTTGCGCATCGCGCTGGCCATCAGGATCGGATCACGCGCACCGGCGATGGCGGTATTCATCAATACACCGTCGCAGCCCAGCTCCATCGCGATCGCCGCATCCGATGCCGTGCCCACGCCGGCGTCGACGATGATCGGCACCTTGGCGTTTTCGATGATTTCCAGCAGGTTGTACTTGTTCTGGATGCCCAGCCCGGAGCCGATCGGCGCGGCCAGCGGCATCACCGCCACGCAGCCGATCTCCTCCAGGCGCTTGGCCAGGATCGGATCGTCGGAGGTATAGACCATGACGTCGAAGCCGTCGGCGACCAGCTGCTCGGCGGCCTTGAGCGTCTGCACCACGTCCGGATACAGCGTGCGCTCGTCGCCGAGCACCTCCAGCTTGGTCAGGTTGTGGCCGTCCAGCAGTTCGCGCGCCAGCCGGCAGGTGCGGACTGCATCTTCAGCGGTGTAGCAGCCGGCGGTGTTGGGCAGCAGCGTGTAGCGATCCGGCGGCAGCACATCCAGCAGGCTGGGCGCGTTCGGGTCCTGGCCGATGTTCACCCGGCGAATCGCCACGGTGACGATCTGCGCGGCGGCCGCTTCGGTGGCCAGGCGGGTTTCGTCCAGATCCTTGAACTTGCCGGTGCCGGTCAGCAGGCGCGAACGGTAGGGCTTGCCGGCGATGATCAGCGCATCAGAGGGGGCGGTATTGGTCATCAGGCGATTATCACCGATCGCGCGCAGCTGCGCCGGCCTGCGCGCCGCATCAACCGCCGCCCAATGCGTGCACGATCTCCACCACGTCGCCGGCACGCAAACGGTGCGTGGCGTGCCGCCCGCGCGACACGATTTCGCCATTGACCTCCACCGCCACGCGCCGCTGTGCAAGGCCTTCCTGCTCCAGCAGGGTTGCCAGCAGCAAGTCGTCGGGAATGTCGCGCGGGGTGCCGTTGAGTTGAATGTTCATGTCATCATTGTGGCATCGCGTGCCGTCAGGGCGCGCGTTTTTGCGTTATGCGGCAATGCAGCGTGAGCGCGGGCGGCGAGGGTGAAACCATGTGCCATGCGCCGGCGTACGTCAGCAGGTCCGGTCCAGTTCCACACTACCTTGAGCAGGCACTTCCATGGCTTCAACTCTTCGCCCGATCCGTTCCCTGATGGCCGTGGCCATCGCCATTGCGGCCACGCCGGCCATGGCCGCGTCTGCCTTCGACCAGACCGTGTTCTTCGGTGACAGCCTCACCGACAGCGGCTACTACAACCCGTTGCTGCCGGCCGCCTCGCGCGCAGTCACCGGCAAGTTCACCACCAACCCGGGCTGGGTCTGGGCCGAATACGTCGCCGACCATTACGGCACCAATGCAGCGCCCAACGGCAACGGCCAGACCGGCGACAACTACGCTGCCGGCGGCGCGCGCATCCAGGCCAATTCGACCAGCGTGCTCGGTGCCGCGCCGTCGGTGACCAGCCAGGTCAACACCTACCTGAGCGCCAACGGCGGCCAGGCCAATCCGAACGCGCTCTACACCGTGTGGGGCGGCGCCAACGATCTGCTCGCCGCTGCAGCTGCGCCGGCCCAGGCGCAGGCCATCATCGGCAATGCGGTCACCGCGCAGGTCGGGGCGGTCGGCGCCTTGCAGGCCGCCGGCGCGCGCTACGTGATGGTGCCGACCATTCCGGACGTGGGCATCACCCCTCGCTTCCGCGCCGGCGGTGCCGCCGCGATGGCGCAGGGCACTGCGGCGGCAACCGCCTACAACACCGCGCTGTTCAATGGCCTGCGCTCGGCCGGCTTGCGCGTGATCCCGGTCGATACCTTCCACATCCTGCAGGAAGTGGTCGCCGATCCGGGCACCTACGGGTTCAGCAACGTCACCAGCACCGCCTGCAACCCGGCCGTGCCGCTGCCGGCGTGCAACCCGACCAGCCTGGTCGCCGCCAACGCGCCCAACACCTATGTGTTCGCCGATGGCATCCATCCGACCACCGCCACCCACCAGATCCTGGGCCAGTACGCCATTTCGCTGCTGGAAGCGCCGCGCCTGCAGCAGGTGCTGACGCATTCGGCGCAGGCGGTCGGCCGCGCGCGCGCTGACCAGGTGGCCTGGCATCTGGACGGCAAGCCGGACGCCGATGGCCTGCGTTGGTGGGGCAGCGTGCGTGGCGACATGCAGCGCTACGACCACGCCGATCTGTACGACGGCATGGCCCCGGCCGGCCTGTTCGGCGTGGACTGGACTGCCGGCGACCTGGTGTTCGGCGGCTTCGCCGGCTTCGGCAGCATGGATGCCGACTTCGGCAACCGCAACGGCAGCTTCAAGCAGGACGACACCACGCTGGGCGGCTTCTTCGGCTGGTACACCGGCCCGGTCTGGGTCAATGCCCAGGTCAGCTACAGCTGGCTCAGCTACGACGTCGACCGCGAAGTGCAGCTCGGGCCGGCCACGCGCGTGCACAGCGGCTCGCCGGACGGCAGCAACCTCACCGCCGCGGTCAACGCCGGCTATTCGCTGGGCGAAGGCAACGTCAAGTACGGCCCGGTGGTCGGCCTGACCTGGCAGAAGCTCAAGCTCGACGGCTACACCGAGGGCAACGCAAGCTCCACCGCATTGGGCTACGCCGATCAGGACATCGATTCGATGGTCGGCCGCATCGGCTTCCAGGTGCGCCTGGACGGTGCAATGGTCAAGCCATACCTGCAGGCAACCTACGACCACGAGTTCAAGGACGGCACCGAAGCCAGCGCCTGGCTGCAGTCGATGCCGGAAGTGGGCATGTACACCGTCCCGGGCCAGAACTTCGACCGCAACTATGCGACCGTCGTGCTGGGCGCCCGCACCGGCCTGTGGGGCCTGCAGAGCAATATCGGCCTGAGCACTACCACCGCACAGCGCAGCGCCCGCGATGCGACGCTGTTCGTGAACTTCAGCGGCAATTTCTGATCCGCGCCGCACAGCTGTCCACGCGGTAGATCTGCAGGACACGAGGGCCGGGCAACCGGCCCTCGTCACGTCTGCGCATTGCGCCCGACACCCGCACCCGCCTACACTCTCGCAACGCCACGCGGGCGTAGCTCAATGGTAGAGCTGTAGCTTCCCAAGCTACTGACGTGGGTTCGATTCCCATCGCCCGCTCCAGAGCTTTCGCCAAGTTTCTAAGTGTCTGACTTGGCTGGATATTTCGGCCGATTGATAATTCCGAGCGATGCCCCTTGAGGTATCAATCGAGGTATCAACCTTGCCCACGCCGCTGATGATGTCGCGCTCGGCCGGCCCGCATGCCATCTATCCAGCATCGGTTGCGGTGTGCCACGCGGCATGCAGGCAAGCGTCCTGACGTTTTTCTTGGCGGCCTTTCTGTTGCAGGTCGTGCGGGATACGCAGGTGCTGCTCCACGCTGCGCGATGAGTTGGCCGTTGCCAGGTGGCGTGTCAGGCGCTGTGTTCCTGGCTGCTCATGGGGAGATCCAAGGTCTACCAGAAGCCAAGGACTTTCCACCAGGTGCTGCCGACGAGACCGAAGATGAGGAGCTCAAGCAGGCACATGATCAGTCCGATCCTCCACCAGGCGCCCAGGCTGACGTAGCCGCTGCCGAAAATGATGGGTGAGGTTCCCGTGGCATAGTGCGTCAGTGTCATCATGATCGCCGAAGACGCGGTCATCATGAGCATGAAGGGGATGACGTAATCCGGCGGTATGAGCAGCGCACCCACGCCCAGGAACGCAAGCAGCATCGCACTGATGTGGGCGGTGGTGCTCGCGAACAGATAATGGGAAAAGACAAAGGCCAGGACGAGCACGCCGGCGATGGCTTTCCATCCCATTCCACTCGCGATGATGGCGCCCTTCATGGCCTCGGTGAACCAGCCAACCACGCCCAGCTTGTTGAGCTGTTCGGCCATCATCACCAGCGCGCCAAACCACACCAGCGTGTCCCACGCACTTTTTTCGGAAAGCACGTCGTCCCAGTCCAGCGTGCCGGTGATGATCAGCGTAAACAAGCCAACGAATGCCACGACTGTGGGATCCAGGGTCCATGAGGGGCCGAAAATCATGGCGGGCACGTTCGCCCAAAGGACCAACAGCAAACCAAACGTCCCGATCATCACTTTTTCTTTCGCCGTCAGCGGCCCCATCGCCTTCAATTCGGTCTTGGCGAAATCAACCGCGTTAGGGGTGGCCTTCAACTCCGGAGGAGACAGCAGATAGATGGCCAGAGGCATGATGATCAAACAGGCCAGCCCCGGCAGAAGCATGCAGAGCGCCCAGGTCGTCCAGGACAGGTGCAGCTGTTGGTCGTCGCTTTGGCGACATAATCGACCACCAGCGGATTGGGTGCTGTGGCGGTGAGGAACATTGCCGATGTGATGGGATTGGCGTGGTAGTTCACCAATGCCAGGTAGGTCCCCACCTTGCCTTGCGTGCCTTTGGCCGGATCGGAATCGAACGAGTTGGCAATAGACCTCATGATGGGGTGAACAATGCCCCCGCCACGCGCGGTATTGCTGGGGGTGAAGGGGGCGAGCAGGAGCTCGCAGATCGTCAGGCCGTAGCCGATGCCCAGTGTCCGTTTGCCCAGGAGCGCAATGAACACCATGCCGATACGGTTCCCCAGGCCCGTCTTCTTCAGGCCACGGGAAATCAGGATCGCAACCACGATCAGCCAGATGAGCGGGCTCGAGAAGCTGCTGAGCGCATCAGTGATCGCACCCTTGGAGCTGGTTGACGTGACTTGGGAAAGCGCGACGATGACGATGGCCATCATCGCCATCACCCCGATGGGCATGACCTTGAGGATGATCGCGATGATGGTGGTCAGGAAGATGGCGACCAGCCCCCAGGCCTTGGGCGACAGGCCTTCAGGACACGGGAGCAAGAGCAATGCGATAAGCACTGCCGTTGTCACCAGGGCCTGGGGCAGTTTGAACGGCACGGCTTGATTGAAATACTTGAATGCTGCTTTGACGCGACCTGGCATGCGGGGCCCTCTTTATGACTGTCCAACAAGCGGAGAACGCTTGAGGCGATGTGCCGCGGTTCCAGTCATCAAGGCTTGGCGCGTGGGCTTTCCCCAAAGTGATGCATGAGCTCGGCGTGCGTTTGCGCATAGGCAGCGTCCGTGAGAGACGTTGCCATGGGCGAATTCGCGGCAGTTTTCGCAACTTCGGCCTTCGCCCTGTCCTGGTCTTCGCTTCGCAGCGCCAGGTCAGCCAAAACGGCGACGTGAGTTGGCTGGACCTCGACGAAGCCGCCCGACACATAGAGCTGGAAAGGCGGCTCGCCCGTTTCCGGATAAATGAGGATCATGCCTTCGCGCAGCGTGCTCAGCATTGGTGTATGTCGTGCCATCACGCCAAATCGGCCCCGTTCTCCAGGAAGACTGACCTCCCGTGCGCGTCCCTCCCATTGGGCTCCCGTGAGGCTCACGACAGTCAGCCCGAAGGTCTGCTGGGCATTGGCGATGAAGTCGGGTCTGGGATGGGCAGACGTGTGTGCGTGCATGTCGTATCCGCCTGGAGCCTTGCCTGAAGAAGCCTCACTGCGTTGCGCAGCACCGGTAACGACTGCTGATTTTTCACCAGGCCTCATGTCCACACTCCTTGAAAAAATATGACGCTGTTGCCCCCCACAACAGCTTTTCTTTCTCGCCATCATGGCGCGACTTCGACACCGAAAAGCGACGCCAGCCGGTGCCACCTCGGGTCTCATGATGCATTGCACCATACACGCCTGCCTTGATTTCGATCAACTCGGATCGAACGGCCTCTGGGGCAAGCTGGGATGATGGTATGTGCCGGAGCAAACCGAATTGATTCGGGCATCGTCATGCAAAAAATGTCAGTCAAGGATGCGGAGAGCTGATGCTTATTTACCGGTCGTTTCTGGTGTTGGGTCCTGGGCATCCAGGTGCATGGCGTGCAGCCTGCTGGAAAGCGCTCGCGCCACGGAAAATTGATTGAACTCAAAAGGGGCTTTGAGGTGAGGCGTTTGGCGTCACTCCAACGCTTGCTTTCTAAGAAGTCGTTCGGATCGCTCCCATTCTTGGCGCAGGTGTGACGGTCTACAAGGGGCTCAAAATGACCGACACCAAGCCTGGAGACTGGGTCGTCATCTCCGGCATCGGCGGGCTGGTTCATATGGCCGCGTAACGCGCCAAGGCGATGTGACTCACTGTGGCAGCGGTCGATGTGGACGACGCCAAGCTGGATCTCGCCCGGCCACCGGGCGCCACTGTGGCGGTCAATGCGAAGAAGGAGGGCTCAACGGCGTGACCGGGCGGGGATCGATCGTTGGCAGCCGTTTGAATCTGCAAGAGTCGCTGAACTTCGCAGGGCAGGGCAAGGTGGCCGCGACGGTCCAGACCGACCGGCTCGAAAACATCAACGAGGTATTTACCCGCATGCACCAAGGCGCCATCGAAGGTCGCGTGGTGTTGAGCTTCGCGGATTGAGCAAGCCTGTGGAGGGCGTCGCCCTGGAATGAGGGCACGCACAGCTGGGCCGTGGTAGGGGATGCAACGCGTTGCGTAGCAGCAGCGCGGTTCGTTTCCGTTGCATCCGCCCCTGCGCCAGACCGTGCTGCCCACGACGAGCTGACCGGGCGCTTCGCGGTTTGACCGCTGCCGACGCCGAACCTGCCGCTGAGCCCGCTGTGGTCAGCCGGCGCAGCGACGCAGCGGCATTGTGGTGGTCTGAGCCTTGCACGTCGTGCGGGTGCGTTAGCGCGATGGGGCGTGGGTGTCGTTGCTGCTGCCTGGAGAAATCAACGTACGCGCACGATCCGAAAGAGGGCAGCCACGCTGGTGGAGCAAGTGGATGGCCTCCCTGGTCCGTCGCAGCAGCCCTGTGTTCGCAATGAAGGTGGTCTTCGATCCGTGGAACGCAAGCACGATGTTCTCGGTTCCGTGGGTCTTCCGGTAGTCGACCAAGGCAACATCTGCGTAAGGCCGAGTACGGGTCCGCAAGACGCGGTACTCCACACGCTCTGCATGAAGAATCAACGTGGGGTTGAGGCTGTTGTGCGCCCACGCAATCCAGGGCAGGAATGTGAACCCCGCAAACGCGGCCTCCAATGTGACGACGACAGATGTCTCCACCGAAATCTCCTTGCGCAGGACTACCTGTCTGACCCCGATCGTCGTCATTGTGACCTGTACCGACTGTGCTTGCGTCAACCGGCCCGGCGTCTAATTCACTCGGGCCATGGCCATGGGCCGTGAGCAAGGTGAAGCAGGCGTTTCCTTGCTGTTCCCATCACGCATCCCGTGCAAAAAGATCGTGTCGGCTGCCGATCCACCAGGCAGTCCTTGAGAGCACCTTATCCACGCATCGGGAGAGCCATATGCGCCGTATCCTGTCCGCAGCACTGCTCGGATTGTTGGTAGGTCACGCACACGCGCAGCAAGGGGATGGCACCGACGTGCCGGCGCAGGTGCACACATTCAAGCCGGACAAGGTGGACGCCAGTGCTGGTCAGATGGCTGGGTTGAAAGTTCCGGCAGGCTTTCAGATTAAGCCGCTCGCAACCGGGCTGAAGAATGCCCGCATCATCGCCGTGGCGCCGGGCGGCAACATCTACGTGTCCCGGCGTGATCAGGGCGACGTCCTGCTGCTGAAGGACGCCAACGACGATGGCAAGCTCGACGCACCTGCCAAGGTGGTGGCCAACCGATCCGGAGCGCATGGCCTGGCGGTTCGCGATGGCCAGCTCTACCTGGTCACGGTCAAGGAGCTGTTCGTCGCCCCGATTCTGAAAGACGGAACCCTGGGACCACTCAGGTTGCTGGTGGGCGATCTACCGGACGGTGGGCAGCACCCGAACCGTACGATGGCATTCGGCCCGGACGGCATGCTGTATCTGAGCATCGGCTCCACCTGCAATGCGTGCAACGAGACCAACCCCGAGCACGCGACGATGCTGCGCGTGTCGCCGGATGGGAAGTCACGCACCATCTTTGCTAGTGGCCTGCGCAACACCATCGGCTTCGATTGGGACCCTGCGACCGGCGAGTTCTGGGGCATGGACCAGGGCATGGATTTCTTGGGCGATGAGGTCCAGCCGGAGGAGCTCAACCACATCGTCAAGGGCAAGCAATATGGCTGGCCCCACATCTGGGGCAAGGACGGGGTCAACCCGCAGAGCACGCCGCAGGGCGAGATGACCAAGCAGCAGTGGGCCGCGATCAGCGAACCGATGGTCCTGGGCTACACGGCTCACGCCGCAGCCATGCAGTTCCACTTCTACCGGGGCGCATCCTTCCCGGCCGATTACAAGGGCGATGCCTTCATCACCTTCCGTGGGTCGTGGAATCGCAAGCCAGCGTCCGGCTACGAGGTGGTGCGGCTGAAGTTCGAAAACGGCAAGCCGGTCGCTTTCGAGCCACTCGTGACCGGCTTCCTGACCGAGGGCGGCACGAAACACTTTGCGCGGCCCGTGGGCCTGGCGGAGACGGCCAACGGCGCGCTCTTGGTCTCGGACGATGCCAATGGCGTCATCTACCGCATCTCCGCCACGGGCGTACCGGCCCGCGCTGCGGCAGCAGGGCAACCCAGCGCAGCACCAGCGGCGTCGCTCGAGAAACAGGTCAACCAGGGCAATGGGGTGCCGCTCGCCCTGGCTCGTCCCGAGACCAACAGCAAGGGAACGCTCACCGTGACTGCGCCCGCGTTTGCCAGCGGCGCTGCGATGGACAAGCGCTTCAGCGATTACGCCGATGGCGTCTCGCCGGCGCTGTCATGGAAAGCGGTTGCCAAGGCCACCTCCTACGTCGTGATCATGGAAGACCCCGATGCCAGGCCCATCACGCCATTCGTCCATTGGGTGGCCTGGAACATTCCCGCCAAGGTCACCCAGCTGCCCGAGGGCCTGCAGGAGCAGATGCGTCTGACTGAGCCCGATGGCGTGCTGCAGGGGGCAACGAGCCGTGGTTCGGTTGGCTACTACGGACCGCACCCGCCGGTGGGCGATCCGCCGCACCACTATCACTTCCAGGTCCTGGCGCTGGACACCATGCTGGACGTCAAGCCGGGTGCGACCCGGGACGAGGTGCTTGCCGCTGCGTCGGGCCATGTTCTGGCGAAAGGCGAAACGTTGGGTACCTACGCCCAAACCGTCGCCCCACCGAAGTAATCGCGCCGGAAACCGCGAGTTGATCGCATTGCCATCCCTGTCGTAGATGGGGCTTTCCATTCTTCGATTCGCGGACGTAGCGGGCGCTGAAGGCGCCCGCACGGCTGGAGATCGTGATCTTTCAACAGAGATGGGTGTTCACCATCGGCGTTTGCCTTTCAGCGACACCGTTGCCTGGGGCGTTGGCATTTGTTGTATCCAATACACCGACCCGGCTGCGGGATCGCCTGACCTTTGTCGCGCCAAGCCATGTCCGCCTATGGGCCCGCAGCTGGTGCTGGACGTGGCCCGTTGAGTGCGCAAGCTTCCACATCCTCCTTGGCGGCTGGACTAGTGGCCAAGCGCTTGGGTTACCCCTGATCCGTCAAGGAGGGGTAGTGACCTTCGTGGCATGTGCGCCGAAAGCGCCAACATGCGGTGCCAAGACCAGGCTCAAGCGCCGCCGGCATTCTCGAAAGGCAAGTGCGGACGCAGGCATGTCGCATGAATCAAAAATTTTTGCCTGCGCATCCCAAGCTGCCAGCAGCACTTCCAGGTCATTTATCAGTGTTTGCATTTATGCCCTTTGATGCACGGACGGTAGCCCCGCACCTCATCTGACCCTGAGGAGCGAGCCTACCTGGCCACTATGTCGGTGCTGTTAAGCCCGCTTAGGGGCAACTTATAGCGGACTCGGAAATGCAGGACAAGCGTTTGCCACCGTCTGCTGCTGTGCAATGCCGGGGCGAATCAGAACCCCGGTGGGCCCAGAAAATCTGGGCCCACCTGGATTGACTCAGAACTCCTGCCAGCCTGCGCCGTCAGTGGAGCTGATGGCTTCCAGTTTGCGCGCTGCACGGTGCGGGACAATTTTTGCGGGTGTCTTCACAGGCGTTGGCGTCCTGTTGCTGTTTGAGCCAGCAATGGCTGACGAGGCAGGAGCCGCGCGGACCGCAACGTTGCTCTTGTCGATCTTGAACACCGCCACGGCGTCGGTCAGCTGCGTGGCCTGTTCTTCCATCGCGCGGGCTGCAGCGGTCGCCTCCTCGACCAGTGTGGCGTTCTGCTGGGTCGCTTCATCCATCTGCGTCACGGTGGTGTTGACCTGCTCGATGCCGGCCGACTGTTCCTGCGAGGCTGCAGAGATTTCGCCCATGATGTCGGTGACGCGCTGCACGCTGGCGACCACTTCGGTCATCGTGGTTCCGGCGCTGCGCACCAGGGCCGAGCCTTCCACAACGCGCTGCACCGAGTCGTCGATCAGGTCCTTGATCTCCTTGGCTGCGCCGGAAGAGCGCTGGGCCAGGGTGCGCACTTCCGAGGCCACCACCGCGAAGCCGCGGCCTTGCTCGCCGGCCCGCGCCGCTTCCACGGCGGCATTCAATGCCAGGATGTTGGTCTGGAACGCGATACCGTCGATGACCGAGATGATGTCGGCGATCTTCTTGGACGACGCCTCGATACCGCTCATGGTTGCGACCACCTGGCCGACGACTTCGCCGCCCTGGGATGCCACGCCTGCGGCGCCAATCGCCAGCTGGTTGGCCTGGCGCGCATGTTCGGCGTTCTGGCGCACGGTGGAGGTGAGTTCTTCCATCGAGGCAGCGGTTTCTTCCAGGTTGGCCGCCTGCTGTTCAGTGCGCTGGGACAGGTCCTGGTTGCCTGCCGCAATCTCGCTGGCTGCCGAATTGATGGACACCGCCGACTGCTGGATGCGTCCGACAATCTCTGCAAGCTGTGCAGCAGTGGTATTGGCATCGTCGCGCATCTGGGCGAAGACGCCCTTGAACTCGCCGGTCATGCGGGCCGTGAGGTCGCCTGCGGCGATGGACTGCAGCAGCGAGGACAAGGATTGCAGGTTGCTGTCCGCGGTGGCCATGAGCAGGTTGAGGCTCTCGACCATGATGCGGAAGTCGTACTGGAACCGTTCCGCATCGCCGCGTGCGGTGAAGTCGCCATTGGCAGCAGCTTGTGCCAACTGCTTGATTTCCAGGTTCATGGCAGACAGGTTGGTCTTGACCTCATTCATGGTCTGCGTCAGCACGGCTTTTTCGCCAGGCAACTGCTCCATGTCTTCACTCAGATCGCCAATGGCATAGCGGCCCATGATGCGTGCGAGGTTGGACTGCACGCTGAGGTGGGAGGCAACCAGGGCGTTGGTGTCCTCGGCCATGCGGCCGTAGTCGCCGGGCAGTGCGCTGGCATCCATCAGAAAACTGATCTGGCCTTCGTCATGGCGCCTGGCCATGTCTGACTGGGCCGCCATCAGGCTGCGGATCTGCGTTTGCATGACCTGCATTGCCTGAAGCAAACGCCCTGGTTCGTCCCGAGCCTTGGTTTGCGCGTTGCTGGTCAGATCCCCTTGCGCAATGGCATTGGCGACCTGTGTTGCACGGGCCAGGGGCGTGGTGAGGCTGCGGGTAATGATCCAGCCCAGCAAAGCGCTTGCGATCAGGACAACGGCGCCACCGGTAATGAGCATGGCCCGTCCGCCTGCAATGGCGGCCAGTGCTTCCGCGTACGCATCCTTGGTGTTGTTGTTCTGGCGTGACACCAACTCCCGCAGTGTTTTCTGCCAGAGCAGGACGGCGGGTCTTCCCTTCTCGCTCAGCAGGGTTTGTGCTCCCATGCGGTCCCCTTCGGCGCACAGGGCCATCACCTGATCAGTGAAGCTGCGAGCAATGGTGCGGCGTTCGTCCAGGGCGACTCTGACGCGGCGACCGCCTTCAGATAAGGAAAGGCTGTCCAGGGCTCTGAGCTTTTCGCGTAGCCCGTTGTAGCGGGCCCGTTCGTCACTGATGGTCTTGACAGCCTCTTTGTTGAGCGCATCGCTGGTGACCATTGCATAGGTCCCGAGCGCTACCAGGATCGATGAGTTGGCGTCCAGCATTTCGTTGGCGACCTGGATCTTCGCCATCCGGTCTTGAACGATCGAGTCCAACTGGTGTTTGGAAACCGACATCGTCCACAGGCCTGCTGCAACAAGCATGGCAGAAAGAAGAATCAGGACGCCGAATGCGGCGCCCAGGCGCTTACCAACGCCGTGCCTTTGAAGAAATTCCATCTCGTAAACCTTCGGAGCTGTGCAAAAGCGCACACACACTTAGCGGCCTCTACCGCAAGGAATGAAGAAAAGGCATACATGTATATTCAAGATCTATACAAATGCTGTGCTTTTTGCGGCACTTGTCACCTTATGCCGTCGGAGCTTGCCGCAATCCCCGTGGGGTCATTTCGGGGCGAATGTGGGTGAGTTACTTACACAGCGTAGGGGGTCGCCGAGCATGGGGGCGACAGGCCGGGGTTTGGTAGCTGCTTCGCCATTTCGTTCCCCATGGTCAGGAAGCTCCTGATTGAGCGGGTGCGCGGCGATGGGCATAGTGCCGGGCACGTCGAGCGAGCACCATGACCACCACGCATCCTCAACTTATCGGCGCACTTCTCAAGGGCATCCGACGCGCCGAATCCGCGCGCGCAGCCTCTATTGCGTATTGCGCCGAATTGGCCGGGCAGATGCGCTTTGACTACGGCACTCCGGACGATGCGGGCAAGGTGCTGGAGATGTTCGCACTGGATTCCGAGCAGATCCGCGAGCTGGGGCTGGTGGGCGTGGAAGAACTGGGCGAGGCGGTCTGCCATGCCTGGTCCATCAACGCCGGCGAGCTGGATCGGGTGGTGCAGTGGTTCTCGGCGCCCAGGGTCGAGTTCGTCGGCAAGCACTGCCGCGAGCTGATCCGGGCCGGGCGCATCGGGCCGGTGCTGACCATGGCCCGCGAGCACGCCTTGCTGCGCCATCGCTGAGCGCCGCCAGACTCGGGCGCGCCCGGCCGCTTTACGCTAGCCGGCGCAACAGCAATACTCGCTGACCCTTCCAACCTCAGTTTTGCCAATGCGCCAGGTTCCGCCCGCTTCATCCGCCGCCGCCGCCAAAGCCCAATTGCTGGAAGAGCTGCGCAAGCTCGAGCAGGAAGAAGCCCAGCTGAAGTACGCCCAGACGCTGGAAGCCTTCGACCAGGTGGTCGAGGTGCTGACCCAGTTCGGCAGCCGCTTCAATGCCAAGCAGAAGTCCCAGATCGCGTCGCTGGCAATGACCGGCAAGTCCAAGGGGCCGTTGTCGTCCACGGGCGAGGTCGTCGCCAAGTACTGGATTCCGCATTCCGGCGAGACCTGGTCCGGGCGTGGCCGCACACCGCGCGCGTTCAAGGCATGGGAAGGCACCAGCTCCTACAAGGAATGGAAGGCCAACCATCCGGACAAGCGATTCCCGTTGTATCCGGGCTGAGTTCTTGAAGAGTCAAGGGCTGGCCGCACGCGCGCGTGTCGCCTGGCGATTACGGCCTTCCTGCACCTTGGTTTTATCGCTGTAAGTGCCGCGCTGCATTGCAGGCGTTGCCGGATCGTGCAATCCAGGCTGGCAGTGATTACGCTTGCCGATGTCGCCGTGATCCAGGCCATAGGTGTCATCGATACCGCCTTAAAAAGCGCTTTCGCCAGCAAAGCAATCGGAGCTTGATCTGCGATCGCGCCGTCGTCAGGCGCGCTGCTGTTTGACCCGCGCTTGACGCGCAGCTGGGTGTCAGCGGCAGAGTGGTAACCGCACACGAAAACAGCAGCGGTATTTACCGACCGGCAGTGCAGATCCGGTTCAAACCGGAGCATCCATTGGCTCTGTCGACGCAATAAAAAACGCGCGGCCTGCCGGAGTTCCGGCAGACCGCGCGTCTGGTTTATCGCATCAGGGTTACTGGTCGTTCTTGCACTCGAATACCGACACGCTGCGCGGCGGGGCCAGGAATTCGCTGGCGCCTGCCGGCATCATGTCCACTTCCAGGGCTTCGTCGGTCGAGAGCACCAGCTTCCAATGCACCGGTTCGTCGGTCGAGGGCAGGGTGAAGGTGACGCCTTCGTGGTAGGCATTGATGACGATCAGCAAGGTGGCGTCGTTGGCCAGTTCCTTGACGCCGGAGGTCTGTGCCTTGCCTTCCAGCAGCAGTCCCACCGAGCGCGCGCCGGCGTCGGTCCAGTGCGCGTCGTCCATCTCGGTCCCGCCCGGATTGAGCCAGGTGAGATCGCGCAGGCCCGCTTCTTCGTTGTACTGGCCGTTGAGGAAGCGGCCGCGCGACAGGATCGGATAGCGCTTGCGCAATTGCGTCAGCGCCTTGACGAAGTCGGTCAGGCGGCCATCGGTCGGGTCGTTTTCCCAGTCCAGCCAGGTGATCTCGTTGTCCTGGCAATAGGTATTGTTGTTGCCGCCCTGCGACTGCGCACGCTCGTCGCCGGCGAGCATCATCGGCGTGCCTTGCGAAAGCAGCAGCGTGGCAAGCAGGTTCTTCATCTGCCGCTCGCGGATCTGCAGCACGTCCGCATTCTCGGTGTCGCCTTCCTCGCCGTAGTTGCAGGAGCCATCGTTGGACGAGCCGTCGCGGTTGTCCTCGCCGTTGGCCATGTTGTGCTTTTCGTTGTAGCTCACCAGGTCGCGCAGGGTGAATCCATCGTGCGCGGTGATGAAGTTGACCGATGCCCACGGGCGGCGACCGCGACGATCGAACAGGTCTGCCGAGCCGGTGAAGCGGGTGGCGAACTCGGCCAGCTTGCCGTCTTCGCCCTTCCAGAACTCGCGCGCATTGTCGCGGAACTTGTCGTTCCATTCCGACCAGCCCGGCGGGAAGTGACCGACCTGGTAGCCGCCGGGGCCGCAGTCCCAGGGCTCGGCGATCAACTTGACCTCCGACAGCAGCGGGTCCTGGTTGCATGCATCCAGGAAGCCGCCGCGCTGGTCGAAGCCGCTCGGCTCGCGTCCCAGGATCGTGGCCAGATCGAAGCGGAAGCCGTCCACATGCATCTCGCTGGCCCAGTAGCGCAGCGAATCGTTGACGAACTGGATCACCCGCGAGTTGCTCAGATTGAGCGTATTACCGGTGCCGGTGTCGTTGATGTAGTAACGCTTGTCTTCGGCAAGGCGATAGTAGCTGGCGTTGTCGATGCCCTTGAACGACAGCGTCGGGCCAAGCTCGCTGCCTTCTGCGGTGTGGTTGTAGACCACGTCCAGGATCACCTCCAGGCCCTGCTTGTGCATGGCCTTGACCATGTCGCGGAATTCATCGCGATGCCCGCTGGACAGGTAACGCGACTTCAACGCGAAGAAGCCGATGGTGTTGTAGCCCCAGTAATTGCGCAGGTCCTTGTCCAGCAGATGCTGGTCGTCCAGATACGCATGCACCGGCAACAGTTCGACCGCGGTGATGCCCAGGTCCTTGATGTATTGCAGGACCTGCGGCTGTGCCAGGCCGGCAAAGGTGCCACGCACGGCTTCCGGTACCTGCGGGTTGCGCATGGTGTAGCCACGCACATGGGTCTCGTAGATCACCGTCTCGTTCCACGGCGTCAGCAGGCGCGCGTCGTCTTCCCAGTCGTAGGTGTCTTCGACCACCACGCACTTGGGCATGAACGGCGCACTGTCGCGCTCGTCGAAGCTCAGGTCGCCGTCCGGGTGGCCCACGGTGTAACCGTAGAGTTCGTCCGCCCAGATCAGGTCGCCATCCATCTCGCGTGCGTACGGGTCCATCAACAGCTTGTTGTGGTTGAAGCGGTGGCCTTCGGTCGGTTCATACGGGCCATGCACGCGGTAGCCGTAGCGCTGTCCGGGTTTGACGTCGGGCAGGTAGCCGTGCCAGATCTCGTTGGTGTATTCCGGAAGGTCCACCCGCACTTCGGTGCCCTGTTCGTCGAACAGGCACAATTCCACGCGGGTGGCATGCGCGGAAAACAATGCAAAATTGGTGCCCTTGCCATCGAAGACGGCGCCGCGCGGAAACGGGCGTCCTTGGCGGATGCGGGAGGGGTTGGCGTAAGCCGCGCTTGCTGGACGTCGCATTGAGAGTCTCGGGTGCGCCGGCATGCCGGCATTGAGGGGACTCAAGCATTGCGTGGGCAGCTGTGCAAACTGCGTCACGACGGCAGGGGGGCGGCGTGAGGGCGGTTGTTGCAGGGCGTGGCCGCCGATTATTTTCTGACCGCAGTGACGGAGAAACAGGGCGCACGGCCGCAGGGATCTGACATGTACGCATCGCGCAGGTCGGCTGCGTTGTCTATGCGGCTGTCGCCAGACAAACCCTCTCTGTGCATCACCGGTGTCATGCGCGCGCGCTTGAGCGCCGCGCAGCCGCCCTGCTAGCATCCAGGCCGTCGGAGTCATGCAACGCATGCAGTGTGACAGCTGCCTTGCTGCGTCGCTTCCGCCTCCCATTCTCGGGGCCGTCGCACACCCGTCGAACGCAGCATGCAGGGCAGGGACGCTGCCCGCCCGTGCAATCGACCGGCAGACCTGCGGACTTGGGTCACTCCGTCATCAGACTCCGACCATGTCCAGGCCGCGCCGTACCCCTGCTGCGATGAAAATCGCCATCCTTTCCCGCAACAGCAAGCTGTACTCGACCCGGCGGCTCATCGAGGCCGGGCGCAAGCGTGGCCACACCGTGCGCATCCTCGACCCGCTGCGCTGCTACATGCGCATCGCCGCCGACGGCTTCAGCCTGCACTACAAGGGCAAGCCGATCACCGGGTTCGACGCGGTGATCCCGCGCATCGGCGCATCGGTCACCCGCTATGCCACCGCGGTGTTGCGCCAGCTCGAATTCATGGGCACCTACACCCCCAACCCCTCCGATGCCATCCTGCGCTCGCGTGACAAGCTGCGCGCGCATCAGTTGCTGGCCGCGCAAGGCATCGACATGCCGGTGACCGTGTTCGGCGACAACCCCGACGACACCCAGGACCTGCTGTCGATGCTCGGCCCGCCGCCGCATGTGGTGAAGTTGAACGAGGGCGCGCAGGGCGCCGGGGTGATCCTCACCGAGAAAGCCAGCGCCTCGCGCGGTGTGGTCGAGGCGCTGCGCGGGCTCTACGCCAATTTCATCGTGCAGGAGTTCATCGGCGAGGCCGAGGGCGCGGACCTGCGCTGCTTCGTGGTCGGTGACCGGGTCGTTGCCGCCATGCGCCGGCAGGCGGCCGAAGGCGACTTCCGTTCCAATCTGCATCTGGGCGGCAGCGCCGCGGTGGCCCAGGCCACCGAGCAGGAACAGGAGGTCGCGGTGCGCTCGGCGCGCGCGCTGGGCCTGGCCGTGGCGGGCGTGGACCTGATCCGTTCCACACGCGGGCCGCTGGTGCTCGAGGTCAATTCGACCCCCGGACTGGAGGGCGTGGAAGGGGTCTGCGAGGTGGACGTGGCGGCGGCGATCATCCAGCACCTGGAGCAGTCGATCCGCTGATCGGGCCACCCGCGTTGTTATCGAAAATTTAACGAAAATCTAATCCTTTCCTCGCTAGCCTCACCCGACCGTAGCTCCGCTCTCGGCAGTGACGGTGATCGGGATGAACTTTTGGCCCAAGTGCGTTGTCGCACTTGGGCCTTTTTATGTGGCGGCTTGCTGCCCCCAGGCTTCGCGTCTACATTCGCTGATGTTAAATCGCTCAGGCACACAAGGAGGCGTCGGCATGGCAAGGCAACGCGGCATTGGAAGGCTGCTCATCGTGATCGGTCTGCTGACCGGCCCTGCCTGCGCAGTGGCGGCCGATATCGACATGCCGTCCAGGCCGCCGGCGCAGCAGGTGCCTAGCGATCTGCACAAGGGCCAGACGCACTCCGGGATCAGTCAGGATGAGCACGTTAAGGTGACAGCGTCACCCGAGCGCATCGCGGCCGCGTCTGAGGCACAGCCGGATGTCACCGCGCTGCTGCCCGAGCAGCGCGCAGGCTCGCATAACGACCAGGAGCTCATCACCCAGATTTTGACCATGGCAGGCGAAGATGGTCGGCCAACCGCCGGCGCGCGCGTGCACCTGGTTCGCAGATCAGTACCGGGCAGTGTCTGACCGCCGCCGCGTGCGGCCATCAAACGACTATAAGCCAACACGAAATTTCTCGGCGCCAGCGCTAAAAACAGTTTAACGAATGAGGTTCCAGTGCGAATTCTAGTAATCGAAGACAACAGCGATATCGCCGCCAATCTGGGCGACTATCTCGAAGACCGCGGCCACACGGTGGATTTTGCTGCCGATGGCGTGACCGGGCTGCATCTGGCCGTGGTGCATGAGTTCGACGCCATCGTGCTCGATCTCAACCTGCCCGGCATGGATGGCATCGAAGTGTGCCGCAAGCTGCGCAACGAAGCGCGCAAGCAGACACCGGTGCTGATGCTCACCGCGCGCGATTCGCTGGACAACAAGCTGGCCGGTTTCGACTCCGGTGCAGACGACTACCTGATCAAGCCGTTTGCATTGCAGGAAGTGGAAGTGCGGCTCAATGCGCTGTCGCGTCGCGGCAAGGGCGTGCACACCCGCGTGCTGGAAACCGGCGACCTGGAATACAACCTGGACACGCTGGAAGTGCGTCGCCGCGGCAAGCTGCTGCAGCTGAACCCCACTGCGTTGAAGATCCTGCAGTCGCTGATGGAGGCCTCGCCGGCCGTGGTCACCCGCCAGGAGCTGGAAACCCGCGTCTGGGGCGAAGAACTGCCGGATTCGGACTCGCTGCGGGTGCATATCCACGGCCTGCGCGCGGTGGTCGACAAGCCGTTCGACGTACCGATGATCCAGACCCGTCACGGCATCGGCTATCGCATCGCCTCGCCCGATGCCTGAAAGCAATAACGGCGCGCGGCCGGCGCGCAAGCGCGGCCGTTACCGGCGGCGTCTGCGCAGCCGCATCATCCTGTCGTTCGTGTTGTTGGGCTTCTGCCTGACCACGCTGTTCGCCTTCGCCACCAACTGGGCACGTTCGCGCGTGGAAAACCAGTTGGTCGAAGACGTGATGAACCGCAATATCGACGCCTTCGCGCAGCGCTTCTACTCCGACCCGCTGCGCAACCCCGATCTGCCGGTGCAGCAGATGCGCGGGCGCGTGGTCAAGAGCGACAAGTTCGATGCGCTGCGGCTGGAACAGCCGGAGTGGTATCAGCTGCCCGACGGCATCCACACCATCTCCGGCGTGGACGACAGCGGCAACGCGTATTCGTACAAGCTGGCGGTACGCAAGACGCCGAGCGAGTGGTTCTTCCTCGCCTACGACATGACCCAGACGCTCAAGGGCGAGATCCAGCTCAAGCGCACGCTGATGCTCTCGGTGCTGGTGTTCAGCGGCTTTTCGCTGTTGATCGGCTGGTGGTCTGCATCCAAGGTGATGCGCCCGGTGTCGGACCTGGCCGCGCGCCTGCGTGCCTACCGCGGCGGCACCAGCGAGCCCAAGCCGCTGGCCGCGCACTTCCCGGACGATGAAGTTGGCCAGCTGGCTGAAGCGCTGGACGATTACTCGGCCCGCCTCACCGAAGTGGTGCAGCGCGACCGCGAATTCAACGCCGACGTCAGCCACGAACTGCGCACCCCGCTGGCGGTGATTCGCGGCGCCACCGAACTGCTGCTCACCAAGCCCAATCTCGACGAAAAGATGCTGCAGCGCCTGCAACGCATCCAGCGCGCCGAACTGCAGTGCAGCGATTTGATCGGCTCGCTGCTGCTGCTCTCGCGCAACGAGCGCGGGCAGGGCAGCAGCAATGTCGCCAAGGTGGCCGAACAACTGATCGACGCGCACCGCGCCCAGCTCGGCGGCAAACCGCTGGAGCTGCTGCTGGAAGGCGAGCGCGACCTGGTCATCGATGCGCCCGAATCCGCCTTGTCGGTAGCGCTGGGCAACCTGATCGGCAACGCGGTCAAGTACACCCAGGACGGCCAGGTGCGCGTACGCGTACTTGCCGATGCAGTGGAAGTGATCGACTCCGGCCCCGGCCTGAGCGAGGAAGACGCCGCCAAGTTGTTCCAGCGCGGTTACCGCGGCACCCACGCCGGCCACTCGCAAGGCGGCGGTATCGGCCTGTCGATCGTCAGCCGGCTGTGCGACCTCTACGGCTGGCGCGTCAGCGTACGCCCAGGCCAGCAACGCGGCGTCATCGCAACACTCGCCTTCCACCGCTAACCACCACCCGCACCTCCGTAGGAGCGCACCCGGGCGCGACAGCCTTACCCATAGCGTCCCCCAAGGCAGCGCCTCCAACCAACAACCGCACCCAAAACACCCCTCAGCGCTCCACCACCGTCACCACCAACTCGCCCGCACGCGCAGTGATCTGCAGCTTGCACCCAACCGCAAACCCCAGCTGCTCCAGCCATAGCCCGCGCAAGCGCACGCTGGGAATCCGCTGGCTGTGGGGCCGGCCCGGTTCTGCATCGTAGAACGCATAGCCCACCGTGCAGCGCGTGGGCGTGCGTGCCTTGCGCGGTGGCCGCGGCGGCAGATCGTCCACGCGAGACCTGTGGCGGCGGTCGAAGGCGAGGTTGTCCACATCGAACGTGGGCGAGGGCACCAGCCGCATGGGCTGCGTGTCCTTTACCGGCGTGGCTGCTCGCTTGGCGGAAGCGGTGCACTTGACGTTCGGTTTGGACCGCATGGAGCTTGGAGAATTCGTTCGGCTCATCTCCTCACCTCCGCCAGCATCACGGAGCGACGACGCCCATTAACCTGCGAGATCGATACATTTGCCATGACAACGCCTCCTTCGAAGAACAGGCACCGTCGCCGGCCGGCGACGGGATGTCGGGAGGTTAGAAACCGTGCATAGTCGGCGGGCGTATTCCTCCCGAAGGAGTGTTGTATTAGCCGCCCTCCCGACGCAGGCATCGCGTCGGCTTGTACCTGCAGGCAGGCACAAAAAACCCACCGGTTTGACGGAGGTGGGTACCGCTATGCACGGAGTTTCTACGCTCCTTGAGGCGGAGATTGCTACTGGTTGTTTGCAATGTCAATGCAGCAACTAAATGCGGTCGGTGTCAGGGCGTTGATTGGCTTCGACTGCGTCAAGCTGCCTGGGAGACATGCCACGCATGCCGGAGGAGCGGTGCGCGGAGGGAACGAACGCCATGCAGCGTGTGCCAATGAAATCGCCGCCGATCATGGCAGCCGGCTGACCGTGGGAGCATCGTGGGTGCCTGGCCGTGGACGTCAGCGCCCGATGCGATGCGTTTGTGGCATTGCCCTGTAGGTCGCATCCAGCCGTTGCGCTTGTTGCGCCAACTGGTCCGTGTTGCCTTCGTTGCTGACGATGTCATCGGCAATCGCCAAGCGTTGTGCGCGAGATGCCTGCGCGGCAATCATCTGATCGGCAAGTGTTGCGGTAATCCCGTCGCGTTGCATCAGGCGAGCATGCTGAAGCGACACCGGCAGATCGACGACAACAATGCGGTCCAGCCAGGCATAGGTCGCTCGTCCGCCCGCTTCGGTCAGCAGGGGAATGGCGACGACCGTGTAAGGGCCCACTGCTGCCAGCGCGGCGCGCTGCAGTTCTGCACGAATGGCCGGGTGGGTGATCGCTTCCAGCGCTTTCCGTTGGGCTGGATCGGCGAAGACGATCTTGCGCAGCGCTTGGCGGTCCAGTGTTCCATCCGGTAACAGAATCTCGCGGCCGAACTGCTCGGTAATGGCGTCGAGAATGGGGCCAGGCGCCACGACCTGGCGCGCAACGAAATCCGCATCAATGACCGGCACGCCCAGCTTCTCAAATTCGGCGGCCAGGGCGCTCTTGCCGGAGGCGATGCCGCCAGTGAGGCCGACGATGAAGTCGCTCATCGCCGTAGCCCGGTCAACGAAGGCCTGCGAAGTGCAGGTAACCGTCGACTATATCGTTGCCCCAGAAGAACACCACCCAGCCGGCGATGGCCAGGTAGGGGCCGAACGGGATCGGGGTGGCGCGGTCGCGGCCCTTGGCCACCAGCCAGATCGAACCGAGGATGGCGCCGACCAGCGAGGAGATCAGGATGATCGGCAGAATGCCTTTCAATCCGCACCAGGCGCCGAGCGCGGCCAGCAACTTGAAGTCGCCGTGACCCATGCCTTCCTTGCCGGTGAGCTGCTTGAACAGCCACCACACCGTCCACAGCGAGACATAGCCCACCGCCGCGCCCAGCAGGGCGGGCTTGGCCGGCATGTAGAGGTTGTCCATCGAGCCGACCAAGCCCAGCCACATCAGCGGCAAGGTCAGCTGGTCCGGCAAGAGCTTGTGGCGCAGGTCGATGCCCGACATCGCCACCAGGAAGCAGCTCAGCACGATCGCGCCGAAGCCCTGCCAGCCGAAGCCGAAGCGCCAGACGCTGGCCACGCACAGGATCGAGGTCAGCAACTCCACCAGCGGGTACTGGATGGAGATCGGTTTGCCGCTGTAGCGCGACTTGCCGCGCAGCAACAGCCAGCTGAAGAGCGGGATGTTCTCCCACCACTTGAGCTTGTCGCCGGTGACCGGGTCATGTGACGGCTCCACCACGATCCCTGGCGGCGGTGGCTCGTAGATGTCCGGCAGCTCCAGGATCTCGCGCGCATCGCGCCGCCACTGCCACTCCATGCGCTTGGGCAAGCGCAGGATCACCACGTTCAGGAAGCTGCCGATCAGCAGTCCCAGTCCGGCCGCGGCGGGAAAGCCGAGACCGGGATGCTGGTCGAGAAATGCCATTACGTCTTAACCCACCACTGCGCCAAGTTTGAAGATCGGAAGATACATGCCGATGACCATGCCGCCTACGATAGTACCGATGAACACCATAATTAGTGGTTCAAGGAGACTGCTGAGCGCATCAACGGCATTGTTGACTTCCTGCTCGAAGTACTCGGCAACTTTGAACAACATCGTATCCAGTGCGCCTGCTTCTTCACCGATTGCGGTCATCTGGATCACCATATGGGGGAACAGGTTGACCTGCTTCATTGCCATGTTGACCGGATAGCCAACCGACACGTCGTCCCGCATGCGTAGCACGGCTTCTTCGTACACTTTGTTGCCGGTGGCGCCTGCTACGATGCCGAGCGCTTCAACTAGTGGAACGCCCGCTTTGAAAGTAACAGCAGTGGTTCTAGCAAAACGCGCAATGGAACTGTTGTGCATGATTTGACCAATAATCGGGAATTTCAAAATCAGTCGATCCATGCTGTGCTGCATACGGGGTGAGCGTTTATAAGCAAAGATTGATCCCGCGGCACAGCCTACTCCTGCGATAAGCATAATCCACCAGTAGCTAACCATGAAGCGCGATGCATTTACGATCATTTGTGTAAAAGCCGGCAGCTCAGCTCCAAAGCTCTTAAAAACTTCTTCAAACTGAGGTACGACGAAAATAAGAAGAATTGCGCTGACTATGATCGCTACCGCGACAACCATGGCGGGATAGAATAAAGCCTTTTTTATCTTCCCTTTTAGGGCCTCGATATTTTCTTTATAGCTAGCAACTGTATCTAAGACTGTTTCTAATACGCCCGCTCCTTCGCCCGCTCTTACAAGGTTGCGATAAAGTTCGTCGAATTGTACGGGGTGCTTGCTGATCGCTTCATGGAGTGAGGATCCGCCCTCAATGTCAGTTCGGATTCGACCAACCATCTGTTTCATTCTCGGGTTCTTATGTCCTCCGCCAATAATCTCTAATGAGCCAACAATTGGGACGCCCGACTTCATCATCGTGGCCATCTGGCGGCTGAAGAACGCAATATCCTTTGGCGTAATTTTTTTTCCGGCTGCACCAAAGAGCGGTTTGGGCTTGGCCTTCACGGAGGAGGGCATGATCCCTTGACGACGAAGTTCGGCTCGCAACATATTCACATTGCGAGCACTCTGTTCGCCTTTCATCTTAACACCGCGCTTGTCCGTCCCCTCCCAGAGGAACGACTGCATTTGGCTACCCCTGTCTGCCACTTGCTTTTTCATAGCGTGTCGTGCCGCTGACATTTGCTTTCCCCGTCGGCCACCCCAGGCCGTAATTCGGCAGATAGTAGCGGGTTTCACCGCGGTATACATCCCCTGGCTACGCCAAGTCTAGGCTGCCTTTTGACCAACTCTGGCGCATTAGCGGCGAAAAGTGACCTTCTGCGTCACACTGTTTGCTCAATCTCAATTGAGAGAGCTGCCTATTTACACCGCCAGGCGGTCTGGCATGATGAGCCATGTAGGGCTATACGGTGATGCGCGGAAATTGGCATGAAAGGTGCATATCGTAGGCCTGCAGGACCCTAAGGCTTGGGGAGGTTTAGCTAAATCAAGTCTGAGGAATTAATCTACTTAACTCTGGGGATGGAAATGAAAAAGCAGCAAGGTTTTACTCTTATTGAATTGATGATTGTTATTGCCATCATCGCGATCCTAGCCGCCATTGCTCTTCCGGCATATCAGGATTACACCATTCGAAGCAAAGTCAGCGAAACCATGATTGCTATGTCTGCAGCTAAGCTGGCGGTAGCTGAGACTGCCCAGTCTCAAGGTATTCTGGCAACTGCCGTTACTAACAACACCGCCGCTGGATACTCCGGGCAAACTACCGATAAGGTGGCAAGCGTGGTCATCGCCAATGGTGTGGTCACCGGTACTTCCAAGAACACTGGCGCAAAAGTTGAGCCGATCTTGAAGCTTACCCCCACGCAGGCTGATAAAGACTCGCCGATTACATGGGCTTGCAGCTACACCGCTGGTGAAGCTAAGCATGTCCCGGCAAGCTGCCGTACCGCTGGCTGATCTAATAAGTGAGTGGATTTTGATGGCAAGGCCCCGCTTTTTCGGGGCCTTGTCCTTATTTGACGGCAAGTTGATCGATTCCAACAGTACCGTTCTAGAGTTCTGTCAGCTTAGGGTACGCAAATTGGGGGTGTAAGATGAGTGCTGGAGTTTCTGTCAATCTCGTTGGCATAACAGGAATCGCCAGGCGCTTGGTCCAAGACGGTGTTCTAGAGGAGGCTGCTGCACGATCTGCAATGGATCAGGCGGGTAGTGCCAAAGTACCGTTGCCCCAATGGTTTTCTGAGAAAAAGTTGGTGACGGCTGCTCAGCTAGCTGCAGCCAACGCTGTCGAGTTCGGTATGCCGCTACTTGATGTGTCGGCGTTCGACGCCAGCCAGAATGCGGTCAAGCTAGTCAGTGAAGAGTTGCTTCAGAAATATCAGGTGCTGCCTTTGTTCAAGCGCGGCAACCGGTTGTTCGTGGGGGTGAGCAACCCAACTCAGACCAGGGCGCTGGACGATATCAAGTTCCATACGAACCTGGTGGTCGAGCCTATCCTGGTCGACGAGGACCAGATTCGTCGCACCTTGGAGCAGTGGCAGGCCAGCAATGCGTCGCTTGGCTCATCGCTCGGTGACGACGATGACGACATGGGGGATTTGGACGTGTCGGCCGGGGACGAGGACATGGGCGCCGGCGGGGATGCCGGAGTCGATGCCAAGGGCGACGACACGCCGGTGGTGAAGTTCGTCAACAAGGTGCTGGTGGATGCGATCCGGCGGGGAGCCTCCGACATCCATTTCGAGCCCTATGAAGACGACTATCGGGTGCGCTTGCGGATCGACGGGCTGCTGAAGAACGTGGCCAAGGCGCCGGTGAAGCTGAACCAGCGCATCGCGGCGCGCCTGAAGGTGATGTCGCAGCTGGATATCGCCGAGAAACGGGTGCCGCAGGACGGGCGCATCAAGCTCAACCTGTCCAAGACCAAGCAGATCGACTTCCGTGTCAGCACCTTGCCGACGCTGTTCGGCGAGAAGGTGGTGCTGCGTATCCTGGACGGCAGCGCGGCCAAGCTGGGTATCGAGAAGCTGGGCTACGAGGCGGACCAGCAGAAGCTGTTCCTGGAGGCGATCCACAAGCCCTACGGCATGGTGCTGGTGACCGGGCCGACCGGTTCGGGCAAGACGGTGTCGCTGTACACGGCGCTGGGCATCCTCAACGACGAGACGCGCAACATCTCCACTGCCGAGGACCCGGTCGAAATCCGCCTGCCTGGCGTCAACCAGGTGCAGCAGAACAACAAGCGCGGCATGACGTTTGCGGCGGCGTTGCGCTCGTTCCTGCGCCAGGACCCTGACATCATCATGGTCGGCGAAATCCGCGACCTGGAAACGGCCGAGATTGCGATCAAGGCCGCGCAGACCGGTCACATGGTGCTGTCCACGCTGCACACCAACGATGCGCCGCAGACCATCGCGCGTTTGATGAACATGGGTATTGCGCCGTACAACATCACCTCGTCGGTGACGTTGGTGATTGCGCAGCGTCTGGCGCGACGGTTGTGCAACAACTGCAAGCGCAGATCGAGCCTGCCCGAGCATGCATTGCTGGCGGAGGGGTTCACTGCAGAGCAGCTCGCTGCCGGTATCGAGCTGTATGAGGCAGTCGGTTGCGACGAGTGCACCGAAGGCTACAAGGGCCGTACCGGTATCTACCAGGTGATGCCGATGACCGACGAGATTGGCGCGATCGTGCTGGAAGGCGGCAACGCGATGCAGATCGCCGAGGCCGCGCAGAAGATCGGCATCCGCGACCTGCGCCAGTCTGCGCTGGTCAAGGCCGCGCACGGGGTGACCAGCCTGGCCGAGATCAATCGGGTAACCAAGGACTGAGGGTCGGGAATCGGGAATCGGGATTGGGGAATCGGAGAAGCTGGCTACAGCGGTAATCCTTTTCCCCCCAAGCTTTTGCTCGACGGTTTTGAGACTGGGCAAAGTTGCGAAGGCCAAAAAAACGGCGCTTCCTCGTAAGAGGAGCGCCGTTTTTTATTGTGAGAACAGCATCAGGCCATGAATGCCGTCTTCAATGCTCAAGGAGACATAGAGGTCAGAACGGAGCAGTAAGGACGAGCGAACGAAGCGAACTCGCTTTTACGATTTCCCAATCCCGATTCCCCATTCCCGGCCCTTCTACTCCATCCCCAACTTCTTGAGCTTGTAGCGCAGCGCACGAAACGTGATGCCTAGCTGCGCGGCGGTTCTGGTCTTGTTCCAACGATTCTCTTCCAGCGCTTTCTGGATCGCGGCGCGTTCCAGCTGCTCGATATACGAGGGCAGGGCGGCCGAGGCGGGGTCGATGTCGACCACGGCTTCGCGCGGTTCGACGGCGGCGTTGCCGGGGGTGGCGGCCAGGCGGTGGCCGCCGTGGGCGGGCAGGCGCAGGTCGGTGGCGCTGATCTGGTCGTCTTCGGCCAGGGCCAGGGCGCGTTCGAGGATGTTTTCCAGCTCGCGCACGTTGCCCGGGAAGCCGTACTGGTCCAGCGCGTCGAGCGCGGACTGGGTCAGTAGCGGTATCGGGCGGCCATGGCTGTGCGCCAGGCGGGCGATGATTGCCGCGGCCAGCTGCGGCAGGTCGCCGCCGCGTTCGCGCAACGGCGGCACGCGCAGTTCGATGACGTTGATGCGGTAGTACAGGTCGTGGCGGAAACGACCATCGGAGACCAGATCGCCCAGGTTCTTGTGCGTGGCCGAAAGGATGCGCACGTCCACCAGCGACTCGCTGGAGGCGCCGACCGGGCGCACCGATTTTTCCTGGATTGCACGCAGCAGCTTGACCTGCATCTGCAGCGGCAGTTCGGCCACTTCGTCCAGGAACAGCGTGCCGCCATGCGCGGCCTGGAACAGGCCGGGCTTGTCGGCATGCGCGCCGGTGAAGCTGCCCTTCTTGTGGCCGAAGAACTCGCTTTCCATCAGTTCGGCGGGGATGGCGCCGCAGTTGACTGGCACGAACGGGCCGGCCGCGCGGGCGCCCTGTTCGTGGATGGTGCGGGCGACCAGCTCCTTGCCCACGCCCGATTCGCCGACGATGTAGACCGGCGCCTGGCTACGCGCCACCTTGCCGATGGTGGCGCGCAGGCTTTCCATCGCGCTGGAATCGCCCAGCAGGCGGCTGGCCTGTTCCGGCGGCGGCGCCGGCGGAGCGGGGCGGTCGCGGTTGTTCAATTCCAGTGCGTGCTTGACCAGGCCGCGCAGCACGCTGATGTCCACCGGCTTGCTGACGAAATCGAAGGCACCGGCCTTCAAGGCCTCCACCGCCAGGTCCATGCTGCCGAACGCGGTGATCATCGCCACCGGGGTCTGCGGATAGTGCTTGGCGATTTCGGTGACCAGCTCGATGCCGTTGCCGTCGGGCAAGCGCATGTCGGTCAGGCACAGGTCGTAGGGATTGTTGGCCAGCAGCTCGCGCGCTTCGGCCAGGTTGGCGGCGGTGCTGATGCGCAGGCCCATCCGGCCCAGGGTGAGAACAAGCAGTTCGCGAATGTCACGCTCGTCATCGACAACCAGGGCACTTTTCGGTTCGTTCATGTGGCGCACGATAGCCCAGGGCGATGACAGTCGACAATTGCCGGCCGAGTGCGGGCCCAACGATTCACATGATCAAACAACGGGCGCGGCGGGACGCACGAAGCGTAGCGGCTGACCGCAGATACACGAATGCAGCGCCGTTGCAGGCAGATGCGCCATGGGCTTGCTGCAGGCGTGACGCAACGATCCCGCTCATTTCCCGAGCAGGCTGTTGGGCCCCTGCAACAGGATCCGGAAGCAGGCGCCGCCGCCCGGCACCGACACATAGTCCAGTTGCGCCTGGTTGGCGCGGCACAGCTCCTGGGCGATGTACAGGCCGAGCCCGGTACCGTGCTCGGAGGTGGTGTAGAACGGGCGGAACAGCTGTGCGGCCACTGTCTCGGGGATGCCCGGGCCGCGGTCGATGACATCGATCACCGCCATGCGCTCCAGGCGTTCGACGCGCAGCTTCACCCGCGCCGGCTCGTCCATCACCCGGCCGTACTTGAGCGCGTTGTGGACCAGCGCGGTCAGGATCTGGTGCAGGTGCTTGGGGTCGACCAGGGCATGCACGGACGCGCCTTGAATGCTTGCTTCCAGGATGTCGGTTTCCATCGACAGGGTCTGCCGGTACTCGATCACGAAGCGGCGCACGAACGCGGCCAGGTCCAGGTTGTCCGGGTTAGCGCGTTCGCGCCGGGCCAGCGCAAGCACGCTTTCGACGATGCCGTTGGTGCGCTGGCATTGCTGGTGGATGATTTGCAGCAGGCGGCGGTCGGCATCGCCGATGTCCGGGGATTCTTCCAGCAATTGCGAGGCGTAGCTGATCGCCGCCAGCGGGTTGCGGATCTCATGCGCCAGGCTGGCCGAAAAGCGTCCCATCGCCGACAGGGTGAGCGATTCGGCGCGCCGCGACACTACGCTGGCATCGTCCAGGAACACCAGTACCAGGTCGCTGTCGGCGAGCAGGCGCACGAAGCGCGGCTGGACTTCCGGGCGGTCGGCGCCCAGTTGCAGCGGGGCCTCTTCCTGGCGCCAGCCGCTGCGCCAGCGCTGCAGGCGGCGCGCCAGCTCCGGGGTGAGCGCGGCCAGCGACAGGTCGACCGGGGCGTTGCGCTGGTCGCCATCGCCGAGCAGCGCCAGCGCCGCCTCGTTGGCCAGGGTGATGCGGTTGTGCGTATCGACCACCAGCACGCCGGTGCGCATGCGGCGGATGATCAGCTCGTTGATCTCGTAGAGATTGGCGACCTGCGCACCGCGCTCCTCGGCCAGCACCTGATTGCGGCGCGCCCGCGAGGCGATCTGTTCGCAGATGAAGGCCACTGCGACATAGCTGGTGGCGAACATCGCCAGTTCGGCGATCGGGCGGGTGGCGCCGCCGCCTTCCAGCACGGTCCACAGGTACTCCAGCACGGTGGCGGCGCTGGCGAGCACGGCAATGCTCATGCCATAGCGCAGGCGCAGCAGGATCGAGGCGGCGGCGACATTGAACAGCAGCATCATCGCGATGCCGGCGCTGGCGCCGGGCAGCGCATGCGTGGCCAGCGTCGCGGCGAGGATGTCGGCGATCACCGCGCACAGCACGGTGGCGGTCAGGCGGCGCTCGTTGCGTCCCCGGAACAGCAGCGGGATGGCCATCGCCAGGTAGCCGATCGCCACACCGGCCGCCAGGCGCGGGTAGCGGGGCTCGGGGATCGCGTCGGACAGGGGGCTGAACACCAGTGCGGCGATCAGCCCGGCCACCAGCACCCGGTACAGCGAAAAGAAGTACAGCTCGCGCTGTGGCGCGGACTGGATCCGGTCGATAAGCGATGGGCTGGATGGCAAACCGATTCCCCGCGGGCGCAAGCGGCGAGTATAGGCAGGTGCGCGGCCCACGCAGCGCTTGCGCACAGTGCCGGGCTGGACGCAAGCGCCGCCAGCGGCGGGGCACTCGGGCCGACTTTTGCGCCGCACGGCGTGGTCGGCCACAATAGGCGGCCCGTTCGCGTCTCTTGACGTGCCGCCCTGGCGGTCTGCGTTGCACGCAGCGGTCGTTTCCTTTTCCCACGGTGACGCATGAATTTCCACGAATACCAGTCAAAACAGCTGCTTGCCGAGTACGGCATCCCCGTTCCGGCCGGCAAGGTCGCGGCGACCCCGGACGAAGCGGTTGAAGTCGCCAATTCCCTGGGCAAGGGCCCCTGGATGGTGAAGGCGCAGATCCACGCGGGCGGTCGCGGTAAGGCTGGCGGCGTCAAGTTCTGCAAGACCACCGACGACGTGAAGGCCGCAGCGGCCAAGATGCTCGGCACCAAGATGTCCACCTACCAGACCGCCGGCGTCGAGCTGCCGATCAACCTGGTGCTGGTGACCACCGCCGGCGAGATCGTCAAGGAGCTGTACCTGTCGATCCTGGTCGACCGCGGCACCAAGACCATCACCTACATCGCCTCCAGCGAGGGTGGCGTGGAGATCGAGCAGGTCGCCGCCGAGACGCCGGAGCTGATCCACTCGCTCAACGTCGATTTCGTCGAAGGCGTGCAGGGCTACCACGGCCGCGATTTCGGCTTCAAGCTCGGCCTGACCGCCAAGCAGGCCGGCCAGTTCGCCAGCATCATGGTGAACCTGTATCGCCTGTTCAACGAAAAGGACCTGGCGCTGGTTGAAATTAACCCGCTGGCCATCCTGGACGACGGCAACCTGTACGCGCTGGACGGCAAGTTCGACAGCGACGACAACGCCGCGTTCCGTCAGAAGCAGCTGGTCGCCATGCGCGACAAGACGCAGGAAGACGAGACCGAAGTGACCGCGTCGGAGCTGGACATCAACTACGTCACCATGGACGGCAACATCGGTTGCATGGTCAACGGCGCCGGCCTGGCCATGGCCACCATGGACGTGATCAAGCTCAACGGCGGCGAGCCGGCGAACTTCCTGGACGTGGGCGGCGGCGCCAACAAGCAGCGCGTCATCGAGGCATTCAAGCTGATCCTGTCCTCGGACAAGGTCGAAGGCATCTTCGTCAACATCTTCGGCGGCATCGTCCGCTGCGACATGATTGCCGAGGGCATCATCGCGGCGGTCAAGGAAGTGGGCGTCAAGGTTCCGGTCGTGGTGCGCCTGGAAGGCACCAACGTGGAAGAAGGCAAGCAGCTGCTGCGCGACAGCGGCATGGCCATCATCCCGGCCGACAACATCAACGACGGTGCCAAGAAGGTCGTCGAAGCTGTCAAGAACGCCGCCTGATTCACGACACCGAAGGAACTATCCATGTCCGTTTTGATTAACAAGAACACCAAGGTGATCGTGCAGGGCTTCACCGGCCAGCAGGGCACCTTCCACGCCACTCAGATGATCGAGTACGGCACCCAGGTCGTCGGCGGCGTGACGCCGGGCAAGGGCGGCACCACGCATATCGACCTGCCGGTGTTCAACACCGTGGCCGATGCCGTCAAGGCCACCGGCGCAGACGCGTCGGTGATCTACGTGCCGCCGCCGTACGCGGCCGATGCGATCCTGGAAGCGGCTGCGGCCGGCATCAAGGTCATCGTCTGCATCACCGAAGGCATCCCGGTGCTGGACATGCTGCGCGTCAAGAACGTGCTGACCCGCTCGCATCCGGACACCGTGCTGATCGGGCCGAACTGCCCCGGCGTGATCACCCCGGGCGAGTGCAAGATCGGCATCATGCCGGGCCACATCCACAAGCCGGGCAAGATCGGCATCGTGTCGCGTTCGGGCACCCTGACCTATGAAGCGGTCAAGCAGACCACCGAAGTGGGCCTGGGCCAGAGCACCTGCATCGGTATCGGTGGCGATCCGATCAACGGCCTGAACTTCGTCGACTGCCTCAAGCTGTTCAACGAAGATCCGCAGACCGAAGGCATCATCATGGTTGGCGAAATCGGTGGCGACGCCGAGGAAGCTGGCGCCGAGTACATCAAGCAGTTCGTGAAGAAGCCGGTCGTCGGCTTCATCGCCGGTGCCTCGGCTCCGGCCGGCAAGCGCATGGGCCACGCCGGTGCGATCGCATCGGGCGGCAAGGGCACTGCCGAAGGCAAGTTCGCGGCGATGGAAGCCGCTGGCGTCAAGACCGTCCGTTCGCCGGGCGATCTGGGTGCGGCGATTGCTGCGCTGGTGAAGTAAGCACGCCGCGCGCGCAAGCGTGTGAGCGTCAGAGAGGCCGCCTTCGGGCGGCCTTTTTTGTGGGCGTTTGGAACATCCCCTCATCCGCCCTTCGGGCACCTTCTCCCGCAGGCGGGAGAAGGGAGCAACAGCTACAGCAAGAGCAAGAGCAGGAGCAGGAGCAGGAGCAGGAGCAAGAGCAGGAGCAGGAGCAGGAGCAAGAGCAGGAGCAAGAGCAGGAGCAAGAGCAGGAGCAGGAGCAGGAGCAGGAGCAGGAGCAGGAGCAAGAGCAAGAGCCCGGTCATGTTCTCAAGCACGCCAGGTTTGTCGTTCTCCGGCAAATCGACGGAGCACACCGTGGTCAGGCAACTGCCGCTGCCCAAGCCCCCGCCGGCAGCGACATCCCCCCTCCCGCCTGCGGGAGAGGGGTAGGGGTGAGGGCGCTTCCCGCGCGGCGATCTCCGACGCCAAAGTGCCATCGACACCGATGGCGCCACCCGGGCGGCACCAGTCACCGTGGCCATCCTCCTGCCGAGAATGTCGATGCGCCACGCCGCCAAGACCGGATTCGCCAAGCGCCTGCGTCGTGAGATGACCGCCGCCGAGCGCGCGCTTTGGTATCGGTTGCGAGATCGGCGTCTGCTCGGCTTCAAGTTCCGGCGTCAGGTCCCCATCGGGCCCTACATCGTCGATTTCGTCTGCCTTGCCCGGGCGTTGATCGTCGAAATCGACGGTAGCCAGCACCTGCTGCCGGGTGCGGATGCCACGCGCGATGCTTTCCTGCGCCGCGAGGGCTTCCAGGTGCTGCGCTTCTGGAATAATGCGGTGCTGGCGAGTGGCGACGACGTCTGCGAGATGATCGCGCGAGGTCTGCTTGCGGCTCGTCCTCCCTTTCCGCTTCCGTGCTTCGGAAAACACACGCACAAGGCCGTTGACATGTCCCAGACGCTCCGCATTGCCATGGCGCAGTTCGACTTTCCGGTCGGTGCCGTGGCGCGCAATACCGATCGCATCATCGACTTCATCGCGGCAGCGCGCGATGAGTTCGGTGCGGACATCGTGCTGTTTCCCGAGCTGGCGATCAGCGGTTACCCGCCGGAAGATCTGCTGCTGCGGCCCGGTTTTCTGGCCCATTGCGAGGAAGCGCTGGCGCGCATCGCCGCCAGCACGCGCGGGGTCGTGGCGGTGGTCGGCTGGCCGCAGAGTGCCGGCAGCGTGGTCTACAACGCCGCCAGCGTGTTGCGCGACGGGCGCATCGAAGCGACGTACCGCAAGCGCGAGCTGCCCAATTACGCGGTATTCGACGAGCGCCGCTATTTCGACGTGGACCCGGATGGCGATAACTGCGTTGTCACGGTCAAGGGCGTGCAGGTGGGCGTGGTGATCTGCGAGGACCTGTGGTTTGTCGAGCCGTTGGCCAGGACCGTGCAGGCCGGCGCCGAGCTGGTGCTGGTGCCCAACGCCTCGCCCTACGAGCGCGGCAAGCATGCGCAGCGCGATGCCTTGCTGGCCGAGCGCACCCGCGAGAGCGGGGCGGCGATCGCCTATCTCAACGTGGTCGGCGGGCAGGATGCGCTGGTGTTCGACGGCGCCTCGGTGGTGGCCGATGGCGACGGCACCGTACATCCGGCCGCCGCCGCGTTTGTCGATCAGTGGCTGGTGGTGGACTACGCCGCCGGCGAGCGCAGCTTCACTCCGGTGGTGTGGGTGGACGACGGCGACGAAAGCATGGATGCGCTGGCCTGGCGCGCCGTGGTGCGCGGGCTGCAGGACTATTGCCGCAAGAACGGTTTCAGCAAGGTGTGGCTGGGCCTGTCCGGCGGCATCGATTCGGCGCTGGTGCTGGCGATGGCGGTCGACGCGCTGGGCGGCGACAACGTTACCGCGGTGCGGCTGCCGTCGCGCTACACGGCCAATCTGTCCAACGACCTGGCCGACGAGCAATGCCGCGCGCTGGGCGTCAAGCTGGAAACTATCGCGATCGAGCCGGCGTTCGAAGGCCTGCTCGCCGCGCTGGGGCCGATGTTCGAAGGCACCCAGCCGGACATCACCGAAGAGAACCTGCAGTCGCGCAGCCGCGGGGTGATCCTGATGGCGCTGTCCAACAAGTTCGGCGGGCTGTTGCTGACCACCGGCAACAAGAGCGAATACGCGGTGGGGTACGCCACCATCTACGGCGACATGTGCGGCGGCTACGCCCCGCTCAAGGACCTGTACAAGACCGAAGTGTTCGGCCTGGCCAAGTGGCGCAATACCGTGGGCGGGGCGCCGGTGATTCCGCCGGCAGTGATTTCGCGCCCGCCCTCGGCCGAGTTGCGCGACAACCAGACCGACCAGGATTCGCTGCCGCCCTACGATGTGCTGGACGGGATCCTGTATCGCTACGTCGACCAGGAGCAGTCGCGCGACGACATCGTCGCGGCTGGCTACGCCACCGATACGGTGGAACACGTGCTGCGGCTGGTGCGGCTCAACGAATGGAAGCGCCACCAGGCCGCGCCCGGGCCGAAGGTGTCGCGGCGCGCGTTCGGTCGCGAGCGGCGTTACCCGATCACCAATGGGTATTCTGGCCAGTAGCCCGATTGGCTATTGCGGTCGGTCGTCCGGCGCATTGGCCACCGCTGCGGCGGCCGGCGCCTGGGCGAAGCGGGTGAGCAGGTCCAGGGTCGGCTTGGGCCGCGTCAGGTCGTACATCAGGCCGAAATGGCCTTCGGCGCCCTCGATGCTGGTCTGGTCCAGCAATTCGTAGACGTTCACCTCGGACACCACGTCGGCGTAGTTGTCGCGCACGTTGCGCAGCAGCTGCGCCAGGCTGTCGTAGCAGCCGCGGTCGCCTTCCGCACCGCCGGTGGTGTTGCCGGTGTAGATCTCCGCACAGTTCAGCTCGTTGAAGAACACCGGCGTCTTGTAGGTCTGCGCGGCGGTGCGCAGCTGGCCCAGATACAACGTGCTCCAGTAGCCGGCGTCCTGGTGGAAGGCGTAGTAGTGGAAGCTGATGTGGTCGAAGTTGAAGCCGGCCGCCTTGGCCTTGGCCAGGAACCACAGCGAGCCATTGCGGTCACCCGGGCAGCGTGCGTTGGCGCTGCGGTCGTCGCTGTTGCAGGCGGTGATGTTGATGGTGAAGCGCAGGCCGGCGCCCAGTTCGTTGGAGGCCTGGCGCATGCCCAGGTACATCGTGGTCATCGCCGCGATGCGGGCATCGGCCTCGGCGCGCACCAGATCCTGTTCATTGCCGATCTCCCAGACCTTGATGTCGGCCGCATAGCGACGCGCCAGCTGGTAACCGATCTCGCGCGACATCGGGTACACCATCGGGCGCAGCGTGATGCCGTACTTGCGCGCCAGCGGGACCAGCGCATCCAGCGTGGCGTAATCGCGCGGGTCCACATCGAAGCGGTAGCTGTGCAGATTGCGCGCGGCCAGCAGCTTGAAGCGGGCCTCGGCCTGGGCGATGGGGTAGGCCGAGCGGCTGTCGTGGGCGTTGACGCCGTAGACGATGGGAGCCGCGGTGGCGGTGGTGGTCATTGCCGCCAGCAGCAGGCCAAGCATGAACGGGATGATGCAACGGGTCATGCGGCCTCCTGGCGGGCGTCAGCGGGAGTGAGCTTCCCGAGGCCGAGTATAGGCAGCGCGCAGGCGCGGTTCGGTGACCTGGTGCCAGGTCTGGCGAGGTGAACGCGACTGCCGCAGGCAAGCGCGCTCGGCGGCGCGAGGACGCGTGGTGTGCAAGCGTGCACGTCCGTAGTGCGGGACGATCGATCTGTCGCTCGATCGGGCCTGGCTGTCGTCAGGCACGGCAGGCGCCTGCGACACTCAGCCGCGCCGCTGCCACCGGCATTGCGGCAGCGGCATTGCCGCAATAAGAAAAGGGGCCTTGCGGCCCCTTCTCATCACACCGGCGGCTGATCGCTCAGTCGCGGCTCATTTGTGCATTGCGCTGACCGGTGGCGGCGGACTTCTCGCCGGCGAACGGGTTGAGCTTGCGGATGGCCCACGGGTACTTCGGCCAATTGCCGGTCAGCCACGGATGCTGCGGGCTGTTGAGCTCCAGCACGCGGCGGGCATCGGCGGCCAGGGTCTTGTTGCCCAGGTGGGTGTAGGCCTCGGCCAGCACCGCCACAGCGTCGTATTGGTAGGCGCTCTGCGGATAGGTTTCCAGCAGGTAGTTGGCGCGACCGGCCGCCGACACCCAGGCATTGCGACGCAGGTAGTACAGCGCGTTGTCCAGTTCGTGCTGGGCGAACACGTCGCGCAGCTCGATCATGCGCTTGCGCGCATCTGGCGCGTAGCGGCTGTTCGGGTAGCGGTCGGTCACGGTGTTGAAGTCGTTGTAGGCCTGCTGCGGCGAGGACAGGTCGCGGCGGCTCGGGTCCAGCGACCAGACGCGGCGCAGGAACACCGTGTCGCGGTTGCTGTTGGCCAGCCCGCGCAGGTAATACAGGTACGAGATGTTGCGATGGGTCGGGTAGGTCCGGATGAAGCGGTCGACGCTGGAGACGGTGTCGTCGTGCTTGCCGGCCTTGTACTGAGCGTAGGCGGTTTCGATCATCGCCTGCTCGGTGTACGGGCCATACGGGTACTGGGCGATCAGGCGCTTGTAGCTGGCTTCGGCGCCGGCCCAGTTGCCTTTCTCCATCAGGTCGTGGCCCTTGCCGTAGAGCTGCTCGACCGGCATGCCCTCGTCGGGATTCTTGTCCTTGGCGCCGCGGTGGCAGCCGGTGACGACGAACGCCATGACCAGCATGAGGGCAATCAGGCGCGCAGGCGCGGAAAACGTGGACCGTCGGATCATGGGTCTGGGCAGGACGCATCAGGAAAACGAGAGCGCGATGATAGCCTAGTGGCCTGTCCGGCGACTGACTCCCGCCGCCCGGACCCCCAAATTCCCGCTTTTGCCCGAGTGCCTGTGTCCATGTCCGACCCATCTGCCGACCCCCTCGACCCGTCCATCCGCCAGGCCATCGTGCCCGACAACGCCGCAGGACGCCGTTTCGACGCGGTGCTGGCCGAGCTGTTTCCCGAATTTTCGCGTTCGCGCCTGTCGGAGTGGATCAAGTCCGGCGATGCGCTGCTGAACGGGGAAATGGCGCGCCCGCGCGACACCTTGCGCGGCGGCGAGAGCGTGCAGGTGCAGGTGGTGCTGGAAACCCAGACCCATGCCGCGCCGCAGGACATCCCGCTGAGCGTGCTGTACGAAGACGAGCAGGTGCTGGTGATCGACAAGCCGGCCGGGCTGGTGGTCCACCCGGGTGCCGGCAACCCGGACGGCACCCTGGTCAACGCCTTGCTGTTCCGCGATCCGGCGCTGGCGGCGGTGCCGCGCGCCGGCGTGGTGCACCGGCTGGACAAGGACACCAGCGGGGTGATGGTGGTGGCGCGCACCGTGCAGGCGCAGACCGCGCTGGTGGAGCAGCTGTCCGCACGCGATGTGCATCGCCAGTACCTGGCGGTGGTGGTGGGCGCGCTGGTCTCCGGCGGCACCGCCAATGCGCCGATCGACCGCCATCCGCGCGATCGGCTGAAGATGGCGGTACGCGACGACGGCCGCGATGCGGTCACCCATTACCGCCTGCGCGAGCGCTTCCGCGCGCATACCGCGCTGGAATGCCGGCTGGAAACCGGGCGCACCCACCAGATCCGCGTGCACATGGCGCACCTGAAATCGCCGATCGTCGGCGACCCGCTGTACGGCGGCGCGCTGAAGCTGCCCAAGGGCGCCAGCGACGAACTGGTGCACGAGCTGCGTACCTTCAAGCGCCAGGCATTGCATGCCGAAACCCTGGAATTCCTGCACCCGGTCAGCGGCGAGCCGGTGCGCGCCAGCGCGCCGGTGCCGGCGGACCTGCAGCGTCTGATGACCGCGCTGCGTGAAGACAGTGCGCGCGCCGCCGAGCTGGCACGCCGCTGACATGGCCGCCGCCGCGCCCTTCGTGCTGCCGGCCGACTGGCCGGCGCCGCCGCGCATCCATGCGCTGACCACGCTGCGCTACGGCCTGGGCGGCTCGCTGGCGCCGTTCGACACGCTCAACCTCGGCAACCGCAACAGTGCCGAGGGCGACGTGCCCGAGCAGGTGGAACGCAACCGGGCGCTGCTGGTCGAGGCGTTGGCACTGCCCGGCACCCCGCAGTGGTTGCGTCAGGTGCATGGGGTGGAGGTGCTGCGCGTCGATGCGCCTGCGCCTGCGCCCGGCGAGTGGGTGCGTGCCGCAGGCACTGTCGCCCCAACAGCGCAGGAACCGGTTGCCGACGCAGCGGTGACCGCGGTGCCCGGCGTGGTGCTGGCGATCCTCACCGCCGACTGCCTGCCGGTCGTGCTCGCGGCCAGGGATGGCAGCGAAGTGGCCGCCGCGCATGCCGGCTGGCGCGGCCTGGCCGACGGAATGCTGGAGCGCAGCGTGGCGGCGATGCGCACGCCGCCACAGCAGGTGAGGGCCTGGTTGGGGCCGGCAGCGGGACCGCAGGCGTACGAAATCGGCGAAGACGTGTTCAACGCCTTCGTCGCGCACGATGCGCAGGCACGCGCCGCGTTCGTTGCGACCCGCCCGGGGCATTGGCGGGTGGATCTGTATGCATTGGCGCGTCAGCGCCTGCAGCGTGCCGGTGTGCCGGCCAGCGCCATCCACGGCGGCGGGCTGTGCACCATTTCCGAGCCGCAACGCTTCTTCTCGCATCGTCGCGACCGCCGTAGCGGACGCATGGCCACGCTGGCCTGGATCGCGCCCTGAGCATGCCGTTGTTCGTGCTGGGGCTGGACGCGTTCGCGCAGTTGCCTGCGCCGGAGCAGCACGCGCGGTTTCTGGACTAGCGCCGTAGCCCGATGTGGGGCGCACATGGGCGCGATGGGCTTACTGGTAATGCTTCGTCGCGCCCGGGTGCGCTCCTACGTAGCGTGGCGATTTTCACGACGGCTCGCTGATTCGCAGCGTTGGTCGGTCGCGCGTGCTGGATGGGATGGCAGACAGGTGTAGGAGCGCACCTGGGCGCGATGGGGCGTTACCGGGAAAGCCTTATCGCGCCCAGGTGCGCTCCTACGGTGATTCCGTGCCGGCGGCTTACGCGGCTGCGTTTCCGAAACTTGCGTGCACTGCTTTCGGGGTGCTGCCGTGCGCAGGCTGCAGGCGGAAGATCGACACCGCATCGGCCAACTCCACGGCCTGTTCTTCCAGACTGCGCGCGGCGGCGGTGGCTTCTTCCACCAATGCCGCGTTGCGCTGGGTGACTTCGTCCAGTTGCGCGACGGTGCGGTTGACCTGTTCGATGCCGCTGGATTGCTCGGCGCTGGCGGCGGTGATCTCGCTCATGATGTCGGTGACGTGTTTGACCGAGCCGACGATCTCGCGCATGGTCGCGCCGGCGCGGTGCACCAGGCCCGAGCCGAGTTCGACCTTGTCGGTGGAGTCGGCGATCAGCGTCTTGATCTCCTTGGCCGCATCGGCCGAGCGCCGCGCCAGGGCGCGCACCTCCGAGGCGACCACCGCGAAGCCGCGGCCCTGCTCGCCAGCGCGCGCGGCTTCCACCGCGGCGTTGAGCGCCAGGATATTGGTCTGGAAGGCGATGCCGTCGATGACGCCGATGATCTCGCCGATCTTGCGCGAGGCGGTGCTGATCTGGCCCATGGTGGACACCACAGCGTCCATCACCTGGCCGCCGTTCTGCGCCACTTCGCCGGTGCCCACCACCAGCCGGTTGGCCTGCAGCGCGCTGTCGGCGTTCTGCTTCACGGTGGAGGTGAGTTCCTCCATGGAGCTGGCGGTTTCTTCCAGATTGGCGGCCTGCTGCTCGGTGCGCTCGGACAGGTCGGTGTTGCCGGCGGCGATTTCCACCGCCGCGCGGCGGATCGTGTCCGATGCGATCTGGATACCGCCGATGATCTCGGTCAGACGGGTCACGGTCTGGTTGGTGTCGTCGCGCAGGCGCGCAAAGATGCCGTGCGCATCGCCGTCCACGCGCTGGGTGAGGTCGCCGTCGGCCAGGGCACCGATCACGCGCGCCAACGCGGCCAGGTGGGTTTCCACCGAGTCGTAGATGCGGTTGATGCCCTGGGCCAGCGACAGCAGTACGCCGTCCATGCCGTCGATCTGCATGCGCCGGCTGAAATCGCCGGCCGCGGCGGCATCGATGATCTGGATCAGCGTCTGCTCGGCGTTGACCTGCGCGGTGACGTCCACCCACTGTGCGATGGTGCCCAGCCTGGCGCCGTCGGCGGCGATGATCGGGCTGTAGACGAAGTCGATCTGGCGGCCGAAGAACGGCGCGCGCACCGCCTTGGAGGCGGTCAATGCGCGCATGCGGTCGATCGCGGCCTGGCTGTCGGGATAGATGTCGCCGATGCTGCCGCCGACGAACCCTTCGGCATGGAAGCCGGGGCGGAAGCTCTGCACATCCGGCTCGATCAGCTTGAGCATCGCCAGCAGCTTGCGGTTGGCAAACAGCACCTGGCCATCGTCGTCGGCGATGCGGATCATGGTGTCCAGGTCGTCCAGCGCCTTGATCACGAACTGGCCGTGGCGCAGGCCCTGTTCCATCACATCCAGGCGGATGGCCAACCTGTCCTGGGTCGCCTGCAGCGCATGCAGCAACGGCGCGAGCTCGCCGGCTGCGTTGCGCAGGTCCAGGCGCTGGAAGTGCCCGTCACCGATGGCCGTCACCGTGCCGACGGCCTGTTGCAGTTGCGCGACGTTGCGGCGGCGCGACCACCACCACAGCCCCGCACTTGCCGCGGCCAGCACCAGCAGCGCCGGCAGCAGGCGCGCCAACCCGGCCCAGACGCCGCCGGGCAGCAGCGTTGCGGCGTAGAGCGTGAGCAGGGCCAGCAGCCCGATCTGTGCAGCGACAGGCAGCCATGTGGCCCTGGTGAGACGCGCGAGGCTCCGGCCGGAAGGCGGGCGGGAGACGGCAGTGGCATCGAATGAGGGCGACATAGGCTGAGTCCAACGGAGTGATTCGGAGTGGGGAGCGCTGTCCTGCACTGCATGGGCTGCTATGGGGTATCGGCGGCCGAGCCCGAATCATGACGGCGTGAAATTACCGTTCGTCGGAATCTGTCGGCCGTACCCCTGAGAACCCCGATGTAGTTGATTTGGAAGCGGTTTCAGCACCGCCCGGTACACCGCAGAGCCGTGAGGTGTGACTAGACACCCGCCTCCAAATTGTAAATTTCACGTGAAATATCGATGGCTGCCGTCAACACTTCGTAGACCTCGACTCCACGCCATCTGATCGCGTGCCGGTGACCAAGACTGGCCGCAGCGCCATCAGCGCGACCCCACGAATACACATCAAGGCGCGGGAACCGGGAATGGAGAATCGGGAATCGAGAATAGGGAATAGGGAATAGGGAATAGGGAATCGGGAATCGGAAATAGGAAATAGGAAATAGGAAATCAGGTGCCCTACAGACCCAGATCAGCGAAACGCCACGAAAAGACATCGAAGAGCGGAATGGAGAATCGGGGAATCAGGCGACCCACAGGCCCAGCCCAACCCAACAGCGACAGGAAGACGCTTTTCCCGATTCCCGATTCCCGATTCCCGATTCCCCAATCCCGAATCCCCAATCCCGAATCCCCAAAAAAAACCGGCCATCTCACGATGGCCGGTCTATCGATACCTAACTAGCTGACGCTACACCGGCTTACTTCGCCGGCTTGGCACCTGCCTCGTCCGGCAGCGCCCAGGCGATCACGCTGTCGCCCGACTTGGTTTCCATGCGGTCGTGTCCGCCCACCGCGGCCACGATGTACTGCTTGCCGTCGATGGTGTAGCTCAGCGGCGCGGCCTGCGGGCCAGCCGGCACGCGGGTCTCCCAGACCTGCTTGCCGGTGCGAGTGTCGAAGCCGCGCATGAAATCATCCAGGGACGCGCCGATGAAGGTCACGCCGCCGGCGGTGGCCAGCGAGCCGCTGTTGTTGGGCGTGCCGATCTCGAACTTGGTCTTGGACGGGATGCCCATCGGGCCCTGGTCGTAACCGGTGCCCAGCGGACGGCGCCAGATCACCTGCTGAGTGCGCAGGTCCACGCCGGAGATGTAGCCCCACGGCGGTGCCACGCACGGTGTGTTGAGCGGCGACATCCACGGCTCCTTGCGGGCGCCGTAGGCCAGACCCTTCTGCGCCATGTAGCCGGGCGTCTTGCTCTTGCCGTCGAACACCGATACCACGCCCAGCTCATTCATCTTTTCGCGGGTGTAGACCTGCAGGGTGTAGGGCAGGCGATTGCTGTTCATCACCATGATGCCGCGCTGCAGATCGACCGAGACGCCGCCCCAGTTGATGCCGCCGTGGTTGCCGGTGAAGGCCAGCGAGCCTTGCAGGGTCGGCGGGGTGAACATGCCTTCGTAGCGCAGCTGCTTGAACTGGATGCGGCAGGCCAGCTGGTCGAACGGGGTCATGCCCCAGGCATCGGATTCGATAATGGTTTCGTAGTCACGGCTCGGCGCGCCCACGGTATTGGGCATGCCCGGCGAGATCGGCTGCGTGGCCGCGGTCCAGTCGCCGTGATCGGTGCCCTGCGGCACGGCGATCTGCTTGACCGGCATGAGCGGTGCGCCGGTGGCGCGGTCCAGCACGAACACCTGCCCGGACTTGGTGGCCTGGATCACCGCTGGGCGGGTACCGCCACCGGCCACCGGCCAATCGACCAGGTTCGGCTGCGGGCCGATGTCGTAATCCCACAGGTCGTGGTTGACGGTGCGGAAGTGCCAACGCTCCTTGCCGGTGGCCGCATCCACCGCAACCAGCGAAGCGGTGTATTCCTCATCCTGCGGGGTGCGGCCCTTGCCGAAGAAATCACCCGAGGCATTGCCGGTCGGCAGATACACCAGGCCCAGCTCGTCGTCGGCGGACATCAGCGACCACACGTTCGGGGTCGAACGGGTGTAGGTCTGCCCGGCCGGCGGCTCGGCGGTGATCGCCGGGTTGCCCAGGTCCCAGGCCCAGCGCAGCTGGCCGGTGAGCGCATCGAAGCCGCGCACCACGCCCGACGGCGCATCGCCTTCCTGGCCGTCGCGGACCTGGCCGGTGGGCTGGATCACCACGCCGCGCATCACCACCGGCGGCGAGGTCGGGCCGACGAAGCCCGGCTTGGTGTTGCCGGTGCCGGCGTTGAGATCGACAAAGCCGTTGGTGCCGAAGCTGGTGCACAGCTTGCCGGTCTGCGCGTCCAGCGCGCCGAGGCGGCCATCGACCATCGGCCAGAAGATCCGCGTCGGGCACTCGGCGGTGCCTTGCGGCGCCTGGTAGTAGGACACGCCGCGGCAGGTGGTGGCGGCAACGCCGGCCATCGCCTTCGGATTGGTCTGCGGGTCGAAGCGCCAGCGCTCCTTGCCGTTGGCCGCTTCCACCGCGATCACCTTCTGGGTCGGAGTGCAGATGTAGAGCAGGTCGCCGACCTTGAGCGGGGTGTTCTGGAAGGCATAGCCCAGCTTGGAGCCGGCCGGTTTCAGGTCACCGGTATGGAACTCCCAGGCCACCTTCAGGTCCTTGGCGTTTTCCGGGGTGATCTGCGCGCCGGGGGTGTAATGGTTGGACAGGTTGGAGCCGGCATACGCGGTCCAGTTGCTGGCATCGTGATTGGCCGCGACGTTGCCGTCCGGGCTGGGTACGTTGCCGCGGCTAAAGGGCGTCGCGTTCTCGGCCGGCAGCTTGGAGGCATCAGCCAGTTCGACGTTGCGCGGTGCCAGCAACGGCCACAGGATCAGCGTCGCACCCAGGATCGGCAGCACGCCGGTCACCAGCACATAGCCCAGCCCCGACAACGGCTGCATGCGGCGACGGGCCACGCCCCAGAACGGCAGCAGCACCAGCCCCAGCACCGATAGCCAGGCCAGACGCGGGACCAGACCCCAGCCATCCAGGCCCACTTCCCACAGCGCCCAGGCGATGGTGGCCGCCAGGGTTGCACCAAACAGCCACAGGCCGGCACGCTTGCCCAATGCCAGCAACACGCCGGCCAGGAACAGGCCGATGCCCGCCAGCAGGTAATACCAGGAACCACCGACGGCGACCAGGCGGCCGCCCTCGTAGGCAAGCACCGCACCGAGCACGGCGATCACCACGGCATAGACCACCAGCAACCAGGTGCCTAGTCCACGTTTTGAGGATTGATCAGTCATTTTGAGATGTCAGGAAGGACCCAGGCACCGGCAGGCGATGGCGAGTCGTGGAGGGAGAAAGATCACAGGCTGGCGAAGGGCGGCCCGTGTTCTAACTAAAACGTCCTAAACAAGAACGTCCGGATATGAACGCGCAGCCCCTCCCAGGTTCTCAGCGCTACTCATGTGAATATTTTAGACCGCAACGACGCTCGTGTCCGTGACGGAATGGGAACCAGTGTTCAGGCCGTGCATCGCAGCGCGGAAAGTGCTTAAAACCGCAGGGATGAAGAGTGCCAGTGAGCTCAGGCGGTCCTGGTGGCTGGCGCGTGGCGACAAAATGCGTCATCCGGCTGTAACTCTAATTTGTTATTGACGCAAGCGATGAGGCGGGATTCGGCATTCGGGAATGGCGAGTCGTGCACGCCGGGATTTTCGACTCGAGCATCCTCCACTTGCACCGGCAGACGTATTCTCATCGCCCTTCAGGCACTTTCTCCCGATGCAAGAAAAAAGGCGCCGGCAGTGCGCGGCGCCTATTTATGCTGATTGCGGTGTGCGCGGGTCGCGTGTTGCTGGTAACGCGCAAATCCAGAGTCAGATATCGGCCAGCGCCTGCAAATACCGCTGGCGCCAGTGGTTGATATTGTTCTTGCGCAGATGATCCATCATCGCCCGCCACCGCTCGATGCGCGTTGCCAACGGCATGCTTGCGGCGGTGGCGATCGCATCGGCCACGCCGTCGAGGTCGTGCGGATTGACCAGCAGCGCTTCCTTCATTTCATCGGCGGCACCGGCCAGCAACGACAGCACCAGCACGCCGGGATCCTGCGGATCCTGCGCTGCGACAAATTCCTTGGCGACCAGATTCATGCCATCGCGCAGCGGCGTGACCAGACCGACGGAGGCGGCGCGATAGAAACCGGTCAAGGTCGCATGGCTGAAGTTCTGATTGACGTAGCGTAGCGGCGTCCAATCCGGCTCGGCATGCCCTCCGTTGATATGGCCTGCGATCTGCTCCAGTTGCCCGCGCAACCGGCGATATTCGTTGACATCGCCGCGCGACACCGGCGCGATCTGCAGGTAGGTCAGGCTGCCGGACTGCTCCGGATAGCGCTCCAGATAGCGTTCGAACCCCTGGAAGCGTTCCGGCAGGCCTTTGGAATAATCCAGCCGGTCCACGCCGATCGCCAGTTGCCGGCCGCGCAGGCTTTCGCGCAGGTCGCGCACGGCCTGCTTGCCGACCGAGGCCTTGGCCTGGTTGGCGATCAACTCGGTATCGATCCCGATTGGGAAGGCCGCGGCACTGAAGCGACGCCCACCCGGACCCTCGACGATGTCGCCGTCCAGGATGCGGCCGCCGCCGAACAGGCGCACATAGGCCTTGAAGCGCTCGGCGTCGCGCTGGGTCTGGAAGCCGACCAGATCGTAGGCGTAGAACGTGCTGAACAGGCGCGCGTGATCTGGCATCGCCTGCATCAGGTCGGCCGAAGGCATCGGCACGTGCAGGAAGAAGCCCATCTTGCAGCCCACCCCCAGCTCGCGCAGCATCGCGCCCAGCGGGATCATGTGGTAGTCGTGGATCCACAAGGTGTCGCTGTCCTTCAACAACGGCGCCAGCTTTTCGGCGAACAGCCGATTGACCCGCATATAGCCTTCGCGGGTGGCGCGGTCGTAGTCGACCAGGTCCAGGCGGAAGTGCAGCAGCGGCCACAGCGTGCGATTGGCAAATCCGTTGTAGTACGAATCGATGTCACGCTTGTTGAGGTCCATGGTGACGAACTTGATGTCGCCCTCGGTCTGCTCGTGCATGCCGCCGCTGTCGCCGCGCACGGTCTTGCCGCTCCAGCCGAACCACACGCCGCCGCGCTCCTTGAGCGCCGCCAACAAGCCCACCGCCAAGCCGCCTGCCCGGTTTTCGCCGGGCACCGCGACGCGGTTGGATACCACCACCAAACGACTCATGACGCCTCCTGCCAGCTGCGCGACAAGCGCATCGCTGCGATGATCAAACCCACATGCGAATAGGTCTGGGGGAAATTCCCCCAGGCTTCGCCGTCTTCGAACGATAGATCCTCGGACAGCAAGCCGAGGTGATTGCGGCGCGAGAGGATGCGCTCGAACAATTCACGCGCCTCCTCCTTGCGACCGATCGCGGCCAGCGCGTCGATGTACCAGAACGTGCAGATGGTGAAGCTGGTTTCCGGCTCACCGAAGTCATCCGGTGCGATGTAGCGGTACAGCGCATCGCCATGCTTGAGTACGCGGCCGACGGCCTCGACCGTGCGCACGAAGCGGCTGTCGTCGTTGGCGACGATGCCGATATCGGCCAGCAGCAACAGCGATGCATCCAGGCGATGACCGCCCAGCGTATCGGTGAAATGACCACGTTCCTCGCTCCATGCCTCGCCCAGCACGCGCGCGCGGATGGTGTCGGCGCGCTCGCGCCAGTACACGCTGCGCTCGGGCAGCACCAGCCGGTCGGCGATCTTGGACAGCCGGTCGCAGGCAGCCCAGCACATCGCAGCGGTGTAGGTATGCACTTCGGCGCGTCCGCGGAATTCCCACAGGCCGGCGTCGGGCACGTCATGCAGCGCGAACGCGCGCTCACCCAGCGGCTCCAGGCGGCGGAAGGTATCCGCATCGCCCTGATCCTTCAGGCGCAGATCGAAGAACAGCTGCGTGGATGCCAGCACCACGCTGCCATAGACGTCGTGCTGCTGCTGGATCCAGGCCAGGTTGCCGCGCCGTACCGGGCCCATGCCGCGATAGCCGTCCATCGTCTCGACTTCGTGCTCTTCCAGCTGCGATTCGAAACCGACGCCGTACAGCGGCTGCAGCGTGCCGTCGGCGGTGGCGATGTTGAAGATGTAGCCGATGAACTGCTCCATCGTGCGCGTGGCGCCCAAGCGATTGAGCGCGCGCACCACGAACGCAGCATCGCGCAGCCAGCAGTAACGGTAATCCCAGTTGCGCGGGGTGTTGGGCGCTTCCGGGATCGAGGTGGTCATCGCCGCGATGATCGCGCCGCTGTCCTCGTACTGGCACAGCTTGAGCGTGATCGCACTGCGGATCACCGCTTCCTGCCAGTCCAGGGGAATCGACAGGTAGCGCACCCATTCGCGCCAGTATTCCTCGGTGCGTTCCTGCGCTTCCTGCACGTAACCGGTGAGCGAGCGGGTCAGCGATTCGTCTACGCCCAGCACCAGGTTGACCGGGTGGCTGAGCACGAACGGCAGGCCGTCGCGCACGAAGCGGACCGGCACATCGGTGGTCAGGCGCAGGGTGAACTCGGGCAGCACCCAGCGGATGTGGTTGCTGCCCCAGGTGGTCTCCGGGCTGCGGCCACCCCAGTCGGCCAGCGGGCGTGCGCGCACGATGATGCGCGGGTTGCCGGCCAGCGGGCGGATCTGCCGGATGATGCTGACGGGCCGATAGAAGCGCCCGTTGTTGCGCCAGCGCGGCGCGAAGTCGATGACTTCCACTTCGCCGCCGTGGCTGTCGCGCAACACGGTACGCAGCACGGCGGTATTGGGCAGGTAATGCTGCTCGCTGCTGGCGAAGTCTTCCAGTTCCACCGCGAAGTCGCCGCCTTCGCCCTTGGGCGAGAGCAGCGAACAGAATGCCGGGTCGCCGTCGAAGGCCGGCAGGCAACTCCACACTACACGTGCCTGCCGATCGACCAATGCCCCAAAGCTGCAGTTGCCGATGACGCCCAGATCCAGGTTTGGCTCGGTCATGGAGTGCGAACGATCCTTTTGAAGAGAAGAGGGAAGCGCGCCGCGCTCAGGCCTGGCGCGCGTTGCGTTGCAGCCACGCATGCACGTCGGCGGTACCGTCGACGCGGAAGCGCGCGCTGGTGGTGGCGCGATCGCCGACCAGCACGCTCCAGCCGCCGAGACGATTGGCCGCTTCGAAGCCGAATTCGTCGGTGAGGTCATCGCCGACGAACACCGGCGTGCGGCCGGCAAATGCGCCGTGCTGCATCAGCTGTTCGACCGCCAGGCCCTTGTTGCTGCCTTCGGGCACGAATTCGACCACATGGTCGCCCGGTTGCAGGCGATAGCCGGAAAGCTGGGCGATTTCCTGCTGCGCGAAGGCGAGCACCTCGGGGCCGGCGAGCGGTTGCGCGCGCCAATGCAGCGCGACGCTGACGCCCTTGTCTTCAACCAGCACACCAGGGTGCCGGTGCGTGAGTGCGGCGGCGCGTTGGTGCAGGCCATGCAGCCACTCGGAGGTGTCCTGCGGCATTGCCGCGCGCGCAGCGATGTCGCTGCGAAGTTCGTGTCCGTGCAGGCCGGCGGCCGGGAGCAGCAGCGGCGCGAACAAGGCGTCGAGCTGCGACAGCGGTCGTCCGCTGACCAGTGCCACTGCGCCATGCAGGCGCTCGCTCAGCTGGCCGATGGCCGCGCGGACCTCGGGCAGGAGCCGCACAGCCTCGGGGCTGTCGGCAAAGTCGATGAGGGTACCGTCCACGTCCAGAAACAATGCACAGGCATCGTCCAGCAATGGCGGCGACGGAAGGGGGGAGTGCACGTCTGCCATCGCGCTAGTGTGCGCAAAGCGATGTGATATTCAGGTTATGCAACGGCGGGGATTGGGGATTCGGGAGTGGGGATTGGCGACGATCCGCCCTTGCCAATCCCCCAATCCCCAATCCGCCAATACCGGCGTCAGAAGGTGTAGCGCACCCGCCCGTACCAGTACGCGCCGTTGCTGCCGATCGGCGAGAGCACGTCGTAGGGCAGGTTGCCGAAGTAGGCGATATCGTCGATGGAACGGTCCGAATAGTTGTCGAGGATGTTCTGGCCACCGATCGCCAGCGTCCATTGCGTGCCCATGTGGTACTCGGCTTCCAGGTCCAGCTGCCATTCCGCGCCGTAGGTCTGGCGTGGCACGAAGCCGCCGCCGAAGTCGAACACGCGCGTCGCACTGCCGTAGCGGTTGACGCGGGTCTGCAGGTTCCAGTGCTCGTTGTTCCAGTTGGCGGCCAGCGCGGCGCGTGTGCGCGGCGCCGCATCGGTGAGCGTGTTGCTCTCTTCGATGCCGAACAGCACGTAGTCCGGGTCCAGCGCGAGCAGCTGCGCCGGGGTGCCGATGACGTTCTTCAACTCGGTCTTGGCGTAGCTGTAGGTACCGGTCAGCAGCAGGTCGCCGCCGAAGGCGTACTGGCGCCAGTTGCCGACCAGCTCGGCGCCGCGGGTGCGGGTGTCGGCGGCGTTGAGGAAGTAGCTGGCGCTCTGCACACCGCTGACGCCGAAGTTCTGCTGCACGAAGTCCGTCAGCGCAGTGCCGGTGATGTCTTCGGACAGCGCGATGCGGTCGTCGATGTCGATCTGGAAGAAGTCCAGCGACAGGTCGAAGTGATCGCCCAGCTGGCTCGTGAAGCCCAGGCTGTAGTTGAGCGATTTTTCCGGCTTCAGGTCGGTGGCGCCGAGCGCGCGGGCGATCGGGTTGTAGACCGACAGCAGGCGGCCCTGGGTCAGGCGACCGGCCGCGTCATAACCGGTGGACGTGGCTTCGTAGCCGATCTGGCTGAGCGAGGGCGCACGCACGTTGTTGGAGACCGCCCCGCGCAGCGCGAATGCCGGGGCGAACGCATAGCGCGCGGCCAGCTTGCCGGTCCACTGGCTGCCGAAATCCTGGTAATGCTCGTAACGGCCGGCCAGGTCGGTGGAGAACTTGTCGCCGAACTGGCTGGACACGTTGGCATAGGCGCTGGCCACGTTGCGGGACAGGTCGGCCTCGTCCTGCGGGCTCAGGCCGCCGCCGGCCTGCGAGCCGGTGGGGCGATCGGTGAACGGGCCGGCCGCATAGCTGGCCGGGTCGCCGGCATGGGTGCGGTATTGCTCGCGGCGGAACTCGGCGCCGGTGCCGAAGGTATGGGTGGCGCCGGCCGCATCGAACACGCGGGTCAGATCCAGGTTGGCCACGGTCTGCGCAAAGGCGAAGTCGCCTGTCTTGAAGCGCGTGGTGCTGCCGGGGCCGAGCGAGGCGTTGAGCGAATTGCGCAGCCGGTAGGTGAAGTCGTTGCGGCCGTAGTTGACGCTGGCGTCGTAGTCCCAGTCGCCGAGCTGCCCACGGGCGCCGGCGACGATCTGCAGATCGCGATTCTCGCCTTCGGAAATAGGGCGATAGCCGTTGGGGTAGATCTCGCGCCAGTTGGCGCTGCCATCCGGGTAACGGAAGTAGTTGGCGCCCTCGGTGTCACGCTGGTTGTAGGTGCCGAAGGCGTAGAACTCGCCGTTGGCGCTGAAAGGAATCTTGGTGTTGAGCCAGGCGTTCAGGCCCTTGGTGGCGCCATCGCCGAGCACGTAGTTGCGGCGGCCGGCCAGGGCCAGGTTGGCCGGGGTCTGTTCTTCGAACGATGGAATCTGGTCGAAGCCGGCGCGATTGGTCGCTTCGCGATTCTTCAGCTCCAGGCCGACCTTGAAGAAGCCGCCGTCATCGCCGAGCAGCGTGCCGACCTTGGCGCTGGCGTAGCTGGTCTGGCCATCGGTGACACGGCGGTTGATCGGCTCCACATCGGTGTTGTAGGCGCCGAAGCTGGCTTCCAGCTCGCCGCGCTCGGGGTTGTCGTCCAGGATCACGTTGATGACGCCGGCGATGGCGTCAGAGCCGTATTGCGCGCCGGCACCGTCGCGCAGCACTTCGATGCGTTTGATCGCATTGATCGGGATGGAGTTGAAATCCACCGGCGTGGTGCCCTTGCCGATCTTGCTGTCGGTATTGACCAGCGCCGAGGTATGCCGGCGCTTGCCGTTGACCAGCACCAGCACCTGGTCGGGCGAGAGGCCGCGCAGCTGCGCGGCGCGGATATGGTCGGCGCCGCCGGAGTTGGACTGGCGCGGGAAGTTGAACGAGGGCAGCAATGCCTGCAGCGCGCTACCGAGCTCGCCATTGACCACGCCGGCCTTGCGGATGTCCTCGGCCGTGAGCACGTCCACCGGGACGGTCGATTCCAGCACGGTGCGGTCGCTGGCGCGGGTGCCGGTGACGATCACGGTATCCAGCGTGGTGGCGCCGGGGGCGGCCTGCTGGGCCTGTGCATTGGCGCTCAACGCGGCGGCGACGGCCAGGCCGATGGCCGAAAGGGTGGGGCGGGTCATGTCTCTCTCCTGCAACAGCAACTGCGAACGCGCCGCGCGGTCGGCATCCGGCCGGGCAGGGCGCAAAGGGGTTCGGATCGTCCACATTCATCCGGATAGAGAGATATTATCGCGTTGTTCAGGCGCGTGCGAGATGGCACAGTGCGCGCACACCGGCATCAGCTGATGCCGGCCCTGCATGAGCCCGCCCCCGATCCGTCGTAACCGTACCCGTTGTGGAGAAGTCGATGAAGTTGCTGCCGTCCTGCCTGCTTGCCGCCACGCTGGCGCTGTCCGCCTGCGCCACCACTCCCGGCGGCGCGCCGGGCTCGACCACTGCCAGCCTGCAAGGCGACGCGGCGCGGCCGGCGACGGCGCACGGTTGGGTGCGCAGCGAGCTGTACTTCGGTGTGGGCCAGGAGACCGGCCCGGCCGATCGCCCGCAGACCCGCACCATCGACGACACGCAATGGCGCGCGTTCCTGGACAAGGAAGTGACTCCGCGCTTCCCGGACGGGCTGACCGTATTCGATGCCTACGGCCAATGGCTGTTTCGCGGTGCCAAGGAGCCGAACCGGCTGGGCACCAAGGTGCTGGTGATCCTGCACGAGGACACCCCGCAGCGGCGCAACGACATCGAGGCGATCCGCCTGGCCTGGAAGCAGGCCACCGGGCACCAGTCGGTGCTGTGGTCGCGGCAGGCGGTGGAGGTGTCGTTCTGAGTGGTGCCGCTTGGCGCGGCCGCCGTACCTGCGGTGCGACCGCGGCGTGGGCAGCGGCATGGCACCGCCGAGTGCTGCGCGTGCGGTGCAGTGACGCGTTGCACCCGTGTCTTTTCAGCGGGCAGGTTCGTGCTGGGTGAGCTGCCAGACCGGGTGGCCATGCGCCTTGAACATCTGCGCCGGCTGCGTGTGCGCGCGGCCGGCGTGTGGTTGTCGATGGCGCTCTTCGGCCTGTCGTTCGCGGCCGCGGCACGCGATGCCAGCGTGCAGGTGACGATCGACGCGCACACGCATGCCACTGCCACGCTGGTCGGCGAACGCCTGCATGTGGTGTTCGCCCCGGGCGGCAAGGAGCAATGGCTCGACGCGAATGTGGACGACGGCGAAGGCGGCACCGGCGTGGACAGCGACGACTACAACTTCGACGGACATCCTGACCTGGCGGTGTCGGCGATGCTCGGCCAGGTCAACGAGGCGGTGCTGGTGTTCGTGTTCGATCCGGCACAACGCCGGTTTCGTGTGCTGACCCCGCCCACGCGCCCGGCGGTGCAGTGCGAAGGCTTCTTCAACCTGACGCCCGACAAGTCGGACCGCAGCGTGACCAGCTCCTGCCGCAGCGGGCCGATGTGGTACGCCGACGTGTATCGCTACGCGGCCGATGGGCGGCTGTATGTGGCCACGACGCAGCAGCCGATCGCTTCGCTGCAGATCCAGACCTTGCTGGATCCGGGCAGCGACGATGGCATGCCGCTGTCGGTATGGCCGCGCTACGACGCGCGTGGGGTGCGGGTGTCCAGCGCGATCGGCACCACGCTGGACGCGCCGATGCCGGTGCAGTTGCACGTGCAGGTGGCGCGTCTGCCGCTGTACGCCACACCTTCGGCGACCAGCACCAAGCGCTACCTGGTGCAGGGCGATCAGGCCGATGCGCTGGATGTCAGCGCCGACGCCACGCGCGTGCAGGTGCGCTATCGCAGCGCCAACCGTGGCGACATCGTCGGCTGGATCGAGGTCGAGGCGGCAATGAAATAGCGTGTGTCGCTACCTCAGGGCCGCCGCGTGCAGGACTGGCGGGCGCAATCGCGGCGACACGCTCTGATTCACCGCAGCGCTGTCGCGCGTGATGAGCAGCGGCTACCATCGGCCGATCCCCACGCTTCCTGGCTCCCATGTCGGCCCCTTCCTCGCGTACTGCGGCATCGCCGCGCTGGTTCGTCGCCGGCGACCTCAATGGCTTCTTCGGCCTGGTCGTCGACAATCTCTCCATCCTCGGTTTCATTGCGATGGCACTGGTCGGGATGTTCCAGTTCCCGGCCGAAGTGGTGTTCGGGCGCATGTTTCCCGGCACCGCGTTCGGCGTGCTGGTGGGCAACCTGCTCTACACCTTGATGGCGCGGCGGCTGGCCGCACGTACCGGGCGCGACGACGTCACCGCGATGCCGCTGGGCCTGGATGCGCCGACCAGCATCGGCATGGCGCTGTTGGTGCTGGGCCCGGCGTTCGTCGGCTTCAAGGCGCAGGGGCTGGACCCGCGGGCGGCCGCCATCGCCACCTGGGAACTCGGCATGGCGTCGCTGGTGGTGATGGGCCTGCTCAAGCTGGTGCTGTCGTTCGTCGGCGAGGCGGTCACGCGCGCGCTGCCGCGTGCGGCCTTGCTCGGTTCGATCGCCGGCATCGCGCTGGTGCTGATGGGCCTGTTGCCGCTGCTGGAAACCCTGCGCTCGCCGGTGGCCGGCTTCGTCACCCTGGGCCTGTTGCTGTATGTGCTGCTGGCCAAGGGGCGGCTGCCGACCAAGTTGCCCGGCGTGCTGGTGGCGTTCGTGATCGGCACTGCGTTGTATTACGGGCTGGGCCTGGCAGGCCTGGGCGCGCCGGGCTTTGCCGTGCCTGCATTCACGCCGCCGACGATCGTGTTGCCGCTGCCGAACCTGGGCTTCATCGACGGCCTGCCGGCCACGGTGGCATACCTGCCGTTGCTGCTGCCGTTCGGCTTGTTGATGGTGGTGGGCGGCATCAATGTCAGCGAGAGCGCACGCGCGGCGGGCGATGACTACCGCACCCGCGACATCCTGCTGGTGGAAGCCTTGGCCACGCTGGTCGCCGGCGTCTGCGGCGGGGTGGCGCAGACCACCCCGTACATCGGCCAGCCGGCCTACAAGCACATGGGCGCGCGCTCCGGTTACACGCTGCTGACCGGCCTGTTCGTCGGCATCGGCGGCATGCTCGGCGTGATCTCCGGGTTGGTGCAGTGGCTGCCGTTGGCGGTGCTGGCACCGATCATCGTGTACGTGTCGATTGACATCACCACGCAGGCGTTCCAGGCCACGCCCAGGCAACATGCCGGCGCGATGGTGCTGGGCTTTCTGCCGTCGGTGGCGTACCTGCTGACCATCAAGGCGCCGGGCTGGATCCCGCCGGAGCAGCTGGTCGCACTCACCACCAAGCTCGATGGGCACGGCCTGCCGGAGCTGGCGGTGATCTTCGCGCTGGGTAACGGCTTCATCATCACCGCAATGCTGTGGATCGCCACGGTGGTGGCGATGATCGATGACCGGCTGCGCCGCGGCGCGGTCTTCCTGCTGGTGGCCGCCGGGCTGACGCTGTTCGGCCTGATCCATTCGGTGGACCCGCGCGGCGGCATCTATCTGCCATGGTCGCTGCAAGGCCTGGCGCGCGCGATCAGCTGGCAGTTCGTCGGTGCCTATGTCGCGCTGGCGGTGACCCTGCTGCTGCTCTCGTTGTTGCCTGCACGCAAGGACACGGTGCAATGATGTCCCGCTCAGGTGTATTGCGCGTGCTCATCGGTGGCGCCCTGTTGCTTGGCACCGGCGGCGCCTGGGCGACGTCGTTCGATTGCAAGCAGGCAGGTACCGCGGTCGAAAAACGGCTGTGCGCGGTGCCGGCGCTGGGCACGCTGGACGATCAGCTGGACGCGTCCTATCGGGCGCTGGTGGACACCACGCCGCGGCACGCGGTCGCTGGCGTGCGCGATCAGCAGCGCGCCTGGTTGCGGCAGCGCAATGCCTGCGCGCAGGACGCCAAGCTGGACGGCTGCCTGCAACGCACATTGAAGGCCAGGGCCGATGCGTTGGCCAAGGCGCTCACTGCGCAGCAGCAGGCACTGGACCGCATCATCGCCGCGATTCCTGCCGCGCCTGCCGACGCCGCGCGCCAGTTGCAGGGCTACGACACGCCGCTGGCCTCGGCGTGGCTGGCCTATCTGCATCAGTTCGTTCCTGCTGCGGGCGTGGATGCGGCGCTGGCGGATGCGCGGTTTGAAAGCGCACGCAAGGCGCTGCGCAAGGTCGACGACTTCGCCGCATCCCTGCTCGACGACGTGGAGGGCGTACCTGCCATGCAGCCGCAGGAACGTATCCTGACGTTGTTGCGGATGTGGATCGAGCGCGACGACCGCGATCAGCGCCCGTACGTGCATTGCTTCATCTTCGCCACAGTGGGGGAGCCAGCATATGAGGCGTTCGGCTCGCTGTATGGCTCCACCCGCGACGGGTTCGCGCCCATCTGCGAGCCGCCGGGCGGCCTGTTTGCATTGGCCAGCTGGAAGCAGCTGGATGCCGGTTTCGACGGGTTGATCCAGGCCCTGGGCAAGGATGCAGGCACCATTCGCTACGCCAGTTACGCGGAGTGGAAAATCATCGCGCTACGCGCGTCGGTGTCGCCGTTGCTGTACCTGACCCCGGCATTGCGCAAGCGCTACGGCGACGATCCGGACAAGGCGATTGCCGCCTGGACCGGGGAAGACAGCGATTGGCCGGCGGCACAGCGCAAGGCCGTGCGCGCGTTGCTACCGAAGGTGCGCGCCGACACTGCCGCATGGCTGGTGCGCGAGAAGCGCCTGCCCGCGAAACAGGCCGAGCAGGCGGCCGCCGCGATCGTGGCGGCCTGGGTGAATGCGCGGTTGGATTTCGCAGGCTGAGAGCGGTGCGCACGCCTGCTCGCGGATTTCAGGCGGGCGGTGGCGTCGCTTGATGCGGCAACGCCGGTCGTCCTGGTCCGAGACCAGGCGATGTGGATGAGCCAAAGCTAACGCCAAAGCCGAAGCCAAAGCCAAAGCCAAAGCCAAAGCCAAAAGCCAAAGCATGCGATCTGGGGCTTGGCTGCAGGGCCCTTGCCCGCCCACCATCGCAGGACACGCCGCAAGTACGTCCTTGTAGGCTCCGGCGCGGCATCCATGCCGCTCAGGGTCCCGCGACGGTGAGCGGGCAAGGACCAGTCGAGATGGTCGGTACGCAAAGTAAGAGCAGGTGCTGGGTGCGCCTTGTTCAATCGTGAAGCATCGGCTCCACGTCTGATGCACACCGCACGAGAGACAGCTTTCAGATGAGCGCCGACCAACTGTCTGGTGCGGTGTCCTTGCCGGTTGCGGGACCGTGTGGCGGCATGGATGCCGCCACCGAGCCCCCAGGGACGGGTTCACGGCGTGTCCCGCAAGCGGTGAGGGCACCGCGCCTTCGATTCACTGAGCTTTTGATTCAAGCATCCGATCGCGGCTGAACAACCACGCTGTTCCCGGTCTCGACTGCTTTCTGGGTTGTGTGGCTGGGCTTGGAAAGTGCGGATGGATCAGCGGCAGAGCGGTCGATCTGGCGCTTGGTTGCAGGGCCCTTGCCCGCCCACCATCGCGGGACACGCCGCAAGTACGTCCTTGTAGGCTCCGGCGCGGCATCCATGCCGCTCAGGGTCCCGCGACGGTGAGCGGGCAAGGACCAGTTGAGAGGGTCGGTGTGCATGGAAGAGCAGTGCTGGATGCGTCTTGTTCGATCATGAAGCGTCGGCTCCACGTCCGATGCGCGCCGCACGACAGACGGCTTTTCAGATGAGTACCGACCAACTCTCTGGTGCGGTGTCCTTGCCGGTTGCGGGACCGTGTGGCGGCATGGATGCCGCCACCGAGCCCCCACCGCCAGGGACGGATTCACGGCGTGCCCTGCAAGCGGTGACGGCGCCGCGCCCTCGATTCACCGCCAGGGACGGATTCACGGCGTGCCCTGCAAGCGGTGACGGCGCCGCGCCCTCGATTCAATGCTTGATCGCAGTATCGCTGCACATCGATGGAACCACCGCGATCTGGCATGGTCACACCCTGGATGGTGTCGATGTAAGGAGTTCCATGATGCAATCCAAGTCTTCGCGTTGGCCGTGGCTGCTGGCAGTTCCGGTGGTGGCCGGCGCTGCCTGGTGGGTGTTCAGCGGGTCACCCACTGCGCCGGGCGCCTTGCCAGCGCCGATCAGCCAGACCGCCAGCGCCGTGGCAGCGGCGGTGACCCCGTCGCCGCCGGCGCCGGCGGGGCCGCGCCATCCGGTGCAGCAGCCCTCGGCCGATGCCGCCGACGCGGCGATCCCTGCGCTGGGTCAAAGCGATGCGGCAGCGTGGGAGGCCTTGCTGGCGTTGGTGCAGGACGACGGTGCATTGTCGATCGTGTTGCGCAAGCACTTGATCGAACGGGTTGTGGTGATGATCGACAATCTCACCCAGCCCAGCATCAGCCGTCGCGCCTCGGTGCTGCAACCGGTGGCAGGTGAATTTGCGGTGTCCGATGCCGCCGGAAGTGTAGTGGTCGACCAGGCCAATGCGGCGCGTTATGCGCCGTACGTTGCGGCGTTCACCCAGGTGGATGCGCAGGCGCTGGTGCGCAGTTATGTACGTTTCTATCCGTTGTTGCAGCAGGCGTATGCCGACCTGGGCGCGCCGGATCGTTACTTCAACGATCGCGTGATCGACGTGATCGATCATTTGCTGCGCACGCCCGACCCGGCACAGCCGATCAGGGTGCAACGCGACGAGCGTGGCCGTTATCGGTTTGTCGATCCGGCGTTGGAGTCGCTGTCGGTCGGTCAAAAGGCGCTGCTGCGGCTGGGGCCGGCGCAGGCGGCTGCCGTGAAGGCGCAGTTGCAGCGGATCCGCACGGCGTTGCTGCAGGGTCGTTGAAGCGGCGTGTGGTGGGGCGAGGATAAGGCCGCCCGGTGCGGCCTTGCATGCATGGTTGCAGCTTCGCGCCACATTCCGGCATGAAGCAACGCAGATGGGCGGCACGCGCTACGCCACGTGCCGCCATTACTTACGCCGCATCCAGTTCCGGATAGTGGCGGAAGATGCCATTGGTATTGAACGCCACGCGTCGTTCGGATGCGAGATAGGCCGCGATGCGCGGGCGCGCGGCCACGCGTTGCTGCAAGGCCTTCAGGCCGGGAAGATCGGCCGATAGTGTCTTCATGCGCTTGGGGAACATGTACTCCAATCCGCTGACCAACTGGAACAGCGACAGGTCCACGTACGAGTGCGTGCCCAGCACATGGGTGCCGCCGGCCTGTTGCAGCACCTGTTCGAAGTAGCCCAGGAACTTGGGCAGGCGATTGTCGCGCAGGTCCTTGGCGCGCTTGGCTGCCTCGGCTTTCTGATCTTCGTAATACAGGCCGGTGGCGATCGGATGATGGCTGTCGTGCACCTCGGCCACCAGGTCGGCGATGGTCAGCTGCAACTGCAATGCCTGGATGCGCTGCGCGTCCGAGTCGGGTACCAGCTGCAGTTGTGGCCCGATGACATGCAGGATGGCCCCAACCTGCGCAACCACCGTATCGCCAGCCTTGAGGAAGGGCGGCGCAAACGGCTGCGCGCCGGGCTGGTTGCCTTCCAGAAAGGCATTCATCACCTCATCGCCTTCCACGCGCGCCACGTCGGTGTAGTCGGCACCGGCATCTTCCAGTGCGAGGCGGACGAATTCGCCGCGGCCTTGCAGGCCGGTCCAGTAGTAGAGCTGGTAGTGCATGTGCTGCTCCGCGATTGACAGCGCTACACCATAGAAACCGCGCGGCTAGGCGGGCGTGATCGAGGCGTCAGCGGGCTGTGACTCGGTACCGCCGTGCGGTTGTGCCAGCAGCCAGGTCAGCTTGCGCGCGCGCGGTTGTTGCTTGAGCTGCCACTCCGCGCGCGAGGCGGCGGCGCGGTCCGCATATGGATGGCTGGCAAGCAGTTCCAGCGGCGGATGTGCACGTGTATAGCGCGCGCCGGTGCCACGCAGGTGTGCCTGAAAGCGCCGTTCCAGATCGTTGGTGATGCCGGCGTAATAGCTGCCGTTGCGGCACAGCAGCAGGTAGAGGTGCCAGGGCTTGGGTGCATCCATGTGCCCATTATCGCTGCTGGCCGGGTGTCGTGCAGCGAGGGTCTTGGCGCGCGCCGGGCATGGATGACCGGCACGCGGCGACGCGTGAGTGAATAACCATCTGAACATTGGTTATTTGACGCTTGAGCCAGCTGCAAACAGCATGCGCTACTGCATTGCAGCGCCGTTTTGGCTTGCGCTGCGCAAGGGTCGCCGTGCATGCACAACGCTCGCCGACTCGCAGTTCCCCACGCTGCTGCAAGACAGCCGACGCCACGAAAGGACGTACATGCCCGCGCGACACCGGACCCCTGCAAGGATCCTCGCTGCTTCGAGATGGTTGGCCAGGCCGCAGGTGTTGGCGTGGAGTCTGGCATGGGCGGTTACGCCGGTGCTGGCCGATGAGGTGGGCGAGGCTGCCGCGACGCCGGAGCGCGCCGCGCAGACCCTGGGTGCGGTCACCGTGACCGCCACGCGCCGCGAAACCACCTTGCAGCAGGTGCCGGTGGCGGTATCGGTGGTCCAGGGCGAGACGCTTGAGCGCGAAAACCGCAACAGCGTGGCCGACCTGCCGGCCCTGGTGCCCAGCCTGACCTTCCGCACTGGTGCCTCCAACAAGGACACCTCGTTGTTCCTGCGTGGCGTGGGCACCATTTCCACCTCGCCGGGCGTCGAGCCCAGCGTGGCCACGGTGATCGACGGGGTGGTGCTGGGGCGTCCAGGCCAGGCCACGCTGGACCTGCTCGATGTCGAGCGCATCGAAGTCCTGCGCGGGCCGCAGGGCACCTTGTTCGGCAAGAACGCCTCGGCCGGCGTGCTCAATATCGTCAGCAAGCCGGCGCCGGAACTGTTTGGCGGCTATGTCGATTATTCGCACTTCGGTGGCGGCGACGAAGACCGCGTGCGTGCCAGTGTTGGCGGCACGCTGGTGCCGGAGCTGCTCAAGGCCAGCGTGTCGACGTTGTGGGCCGAGTACGGCGGCAATGTGCGCAATGTGGCCGACGGCCAGACCGTCAACGGCTACCGACGCTCCGGCGCGCGGCTGCGGCTGGACCTGACCCCGACCCCCGGCTTGAACGCGACGCTGCTCGCCGACTACCTGCAATCGCACAGCGATGCGCCCAGCGGGGTGGTGGTTGCCAGCACGCGTGCGGACTTCGCCGCGGCGCTGGCACCGGTTGTCGCCAGCGCCGACAACCGGCAGATCAACAGCGATTACCGCACGCAGCTGGACGACATCAACAAGGGCGTCTCGCTGCAGCTGGACCAGCAGCTCGGCGATGCGCTGCTGACCTCGATCAGCGCGTGGCGGCAGTGGGACAACACCCAGTTCCAGGACGGCGATCGCACCGCGCAACGCAGCGCGGCGCTTCCGTCCTCGCACGACCGTGGCGACCTGGGGTACACGCAGTATTCGCAGGAATTGCGCCTGCAGACCCCGCGCGACCGCGCGGTGGAAGCGGTGGCCGGGCTGTATTACCTGCATGCGCGCAACGACGAAACCTATCGCCGCACGGTGACGACGCCCACCGCCAGCAACGTGGGCGTGGCCGATTACGCCACCCGCGCGCAAACCTATGCCGCGTTCGGCGAGGCGACCTGGCATTGGCGCCCGGACCTGCGGGCGCTGCTGGGCGCACGCTTTACCCGCGACACGCTCGACTACCGGCACCAGCGCGTGTCCAGCTCCGCAGCCGCGGTTACCGGCATCCAGCCGTCTACGGCGAGCAGTGGCAGCACCGCGGAAAACGGCGTGTCCGGCCGCATCGGCCTGCAATACGACGTCGATGCGCAGACCACCGGTTACCTCACCTATTCGCGCGGCTACAAGGGCCCGGCCTACAACGTGTTCTTCAACATGCAGCCGCGCGATACGCCGGCGCTGAAGCCGGAAACCTCCAACGCCTGGGAACTCGGCCTGAAGGCGCGTGCACTGGACGATCGCCTCAGTGCGAACGTGGCGCTGTTCCATACCGAGTACGCCAACTACCAGGCCAACTTCTTCGACACCGTGGCCGGGCAGGTGGTGACGCGCCTGATCAACGCCGGGCAGGTGCGCACGCAGGGCCTGGAGCTGGACCTGGAGTATCGGCCCACCGAGCGGCTCAGCCTGGCCGGCTCGCTGGCCTACACGCAGGCGCGCATCCAGCGGTTTGCCTGCCCCGCCGCCGCCGCGGCCAACTGCAATGTCGACGGCAGGCCGCTGCCGTTTTCGCCGGACTGGAAGGGCAATCTGCGCGTCGGGTATCGGGTGCCGCTGCGCGGCAGCCTGGCGCTGGAATTCAGCGGCGACGTGAGCTGGCAGGACAGCGTGCAGTACGACCTCAGCCAGACCCCGCAAACCGTCCAGGGCCCGTATGCGATCTGGAACGCCAGCATCGCGCTGGCCGACGATGCGCATGGCTGGCGGGTGGCGGTGCTCGGCCGCAATCTCGGCGACCGCGCGTATGCGCCGCTATTGGCCAATGCCACCGGCAACGTGTACCGACTGGTGCCGCGTGACGACCAGCGTTATGTCGGGCTGCAATTGCACAAGGATTTTTGACGATGTTTGTGATGTGTTTCGAGAGTGATCCGAGCCATGCAGGCGCGACGCACGGTGGATTGCGATGAGCGCCGCACGACAGCTCTCGCTCGGGGCGTTCCTGATGGCCACCGGCCATCACGTGGCCGCGTGGCGGCATCCGCAGGCCAGTGCCGATCCGCTGGTGTTCGATCACTACCGTGAGATGGTGCGCATCGCCGAGGCCGCCAGGTTCGATGCGGTGTTCGTCGCCGACAGCCTGGCTGCGGCCGGTGGGCCGGTGGCATCGCGGATGGCGCGCTCCAGCCTGTTCGAGCCGCTCACGCTGCTGAGCGCGCTGGCGGTGGTGAGCGAGCGTATCGGCCTGATTGCCACCATGACCACCAGCTACAATGAGCCGTACCACGTGGCGCGCAAGTTCGCCTCGCTGGACCATCTGTCCGGCGGGCGTGCCGGCTGGAATCTGGTCACTTCCGATGCCGCCGACGAAGCATTGAACTTCAACCGCGACGCGCATTACGTGCATGCCGAGCGCTATGCGCGGGCGCGCGAATTCCAGCAGGTGGTCGCGGGGCTGTGGGACAGCTGGGACGACGATGCCTTCATCGCCGATACCGCCGCCGGCGTGCACTACGATCCGGCGCGGTTGCATGTGCTGGATCATCGCGGCGCGCACTTCCAGGTCCGCGGCCCGCTCAACATCGCGCGTGCGCCGCAGGGGCATCCGGTGCTGGTGCAGGCCGGCTCGTCCGAGCCCGGGCGCGCGCTGGCGGCGGAAACGGCCGAGGTGGTGTTCACCGCGCAATCGTCGCTGGCCAAGGCGCAGGCATTTTATGCCGACATCAAGGGGCGGCTGGAACAGTTCGGGCGTTCGCGCGATGCGTTGAAGGTGATGCCGGGTGTGTTCATCGTGGTCGGGCAGAGCCAGGCCGAGGCGCAGGAAAAGTTCGAGCAGTTCCAGGCGCTGGTGGAGCCGGAGGTCGGCATCGCGCTGCTGTCGCGCATGCTGGGCAATTTCGACCTGTCCGGCTATCCGCCCGATGGCCCGTTGCCGGAGTTGCCGCTCACCGAAACCGGGCAACGCAGTCGCCAGCAGTTGTTCACCGAGCTGGCCGGGCAGGAGCAACTGAGCATTGCCCAGCTCGGCCGGCGCATCGCAGGCGGGCGCGGGCATTACAGCCTGATCGGCACGCCCACGCAGATTGCCGACGAGCTGCAGGCCTGGTTCGAGCAGGGCGCCGCCGACGGCTTCAACGTGCTGGTACCCCATCTGCCCGGCGGCCTGGCCGATGTGGCCACGCACGTGGTGCCCGAGCTGCAGCGGCGTGGACTGTTCCGGCGTGAATATGCCGGGCGCACCTTGCGCGATCATCTGGGGCTGGCACGCCCCGTCAATCGCTTCAGCGCACGCTGACTCACCGGATACCCTGATGACCTATCTCGCACACCCCGATCGTTACGACCGTATCGCCTACCGCCGTGTCGGCCGCAGCGGTCTTGTCCTGCCTGCGCTGTCGCTGGGCCTGTGGCACAACTTCGGCGACAGCACGCCGATCGACACGCAGCGCGCATTGCTGCGTACTGCCTTCGACCTGGGCATCACCCATTTCGATCTGGCCAACAACTACGGCCCGCCGTATGGCAGCGCGGAAATCAACTTTGGCCGCCTGCTGCGTGAAGACTTCAGGCCGTATCGCGATGAATTGATCCTCTCCACCAAGGCCGGCTGGGACATGTGGCCGGGCCCGTACGGGCAGGGCGGCAGTTCGCGCAAGTACCTGCTGTCCAGCCTGGACCAGAGCCTGCAACGCCTGGGCGTGGACTACGTGGACATCTTCTACTCGCACCGCTTCGATGCGGACACGCCGCTGGAAGAGACCGCCGGTGCACTGGCCAGCGCGGTGCAGCAGGGCAAGGCGCTGTATGTGGGCGTGTCGTCGTATTCGGCGGCGCGCACGCGCGAAATCGCCGCGTTGTTGCGCGAGTGGAAGGTGCCGTTGTTGATCCATCAGCCGGCCTACAACCTGTTCAATCGCTGGGCCGAGCACGAATTGTTCGACGCAACCGAGGAGGTCGGCGCCGGGGTCATCGCCTTCACGCCACTGGCGCAGGGCCTGTTGACCGGCAAGTACCTCAATGGCGTGCCCGGCGATGCGCGGGTGAACCGGCCTGGTGGCGACTCGCTGCGGCCGGAACATCTGTCCGAGGACAACCTGCAACGCGCACGCGGGCTGGAGGCGATCGCGCAGCGGCGTGGGCAGAGCCTGGCGCAGCTGGCCTTGGCCTGGGTGCTGCGCGACCAGCGGGTGAGCTCGGCATTGCTGGGCGCCAGCCGCCCGGAGCAGTTGATTGAAAACGTCGCGGCCTTGCAGACGACCGAGTTCAGTGCGGACGAGCTGGCCGAGATCGATCGCTTTGCGGTCGAGGGTGGCGTGAACCTCTGGGAAAAACCGTCCACCGATTGGCAATGAGGAACACGCCGATGCGCTACCGTTTTTTGTTTGCTGCGTTGCTGTTGTTCGGCATCGCGTGGCTGCAACCCGCAACGGCCGCCGAGCCGGCGCAGCTGCGTATCGGCTATCAGAAAGCGGTGTCCAGCCTGGTGCTGGCCAAGCAGCATCGGTTGCTGGAGCAGCGCTTCCCGCGCACCAGGATCAGCTGGGTGGAGTTCCCGGCCGGCCCGCAGCTGCTGGAAGCCCTGAACGTAGGCAGCATCGACCTGGGCGGTGCCGGTGACATTCCGCCGCTGTTCGCGCAGGCCGCCGGTGCCGACCTGCTGTACGTGGGCTGGGTGCCGCCCACGCCCAAGGCCGAGACCATCCTGGTGCCGGCCAGCAGCTCGCTGCGGCGTGTGGCCGACCTCAAGGGCAAGCGGGTTGCCTTCCAGAAAGGCTCCAGTGCGCACAACCTGCTGCTGCGGCTGTTGGCCAAGTCCGGCCTGAGCATGCGCGACATCACGCCCTTGTATCTGTCGCCGGCCAACGCACGTGCGGCGTTCGCGGCCGGGCAGGTGGATGCCTGGGCGATCTGGGACCCGTGGTATTCGGCACTGACGCTGGATGGCAGCGCACGCCTGCTCGCCAACGGCGAAGGGCTGGGGCTGACCGGCGGGTTCTTCCTGTCCTCGCGCCGTTACGCCACCGCCTGGGGTCCGTTCGTGCAGCAGGTGATGGGCACGCTCAACCAGGCCGATGGCTTGCTGGAGCGCGACCGCGCCGGCAGCATCAAGGTGCTGGCGCAGGTCAGCGGGCTGTCGCCCGCGGTGGTCGAGCGCACGCTGACGCACCGCCCGCCGGCCAGCGTGCAGCCGCTCAGCGCCGAGGTCGTCAAGGCGCAGCAGGCCACTGCCGATCTGTTCTACGCGCAGCGCCTGTTGCCCAAGCGCGTGCTGGTGGCGCCGGCGGTATGGCGTGCGCCCGCGGCGGCCGCCGCGCAAACGGCGGGCAAGCCGGCGGGGGGCAAGTGATGCGCGCAAGCCGCAGCACACGCGCAGGTGCGGACGCGTGCCGGACATCGGCAACGGGCAGATGCGCGCCGTCGCGTCGAGGCCCTGCCACCACACCACGGTTGCGCGATGCGTAGCCGCCTGCAGCGTCTGGGCAATGCACTGGTGCCCTGGGTGTTGCCGCTGGCCTTGCTGGTGGCCTGGCAGGTCGCGGCCTCCGGCGGCTGGTTGCCGCAGCGCATCCTGCCTGCGCCGGACGCGGTGCTGCGCGCGGCAGTCACCTTGGTGCGCAGTGGCGAGTTGTGGCAACACCTGGCCATCAGCAGCTGGCGTGCGGCCGTGGGCCTGGCCATCGGCGGCAGCATCGGCTTTGCGCTGGGCCTGCCGACCGGCGTGTCGCGGGTGGCCGAGCGCCTGCTCGACAGCAGCCTGCAGATGCTGCGCAACGTGCCGCATCTGGCGCTGATTCCGCTGGTGATCCTGTGGTTCGGCATCGACGAGGGCGCCAAGCTGTTCCTGGTGGCATTGGGCACGTTCTTCCCGATCTACCTCAATACCTACCACGGCATCCGCAGCGTGGACCCGGCCTTGATCGAGATGGCGCGCAATTACGGCTTGCGCGGGCCGCAGCTGTTCGTCGATGTGTTGTTGCCCGGCGCATTGCCGTCGATCCTGGTCGGCTTGCGCTTTGCGTTGGGGCTGATGTGGCTGACCCTGATCGTGGCCGAAACCATTTCCGCCAGTTCCGGTATCGGCTATCTGGCGACCAACGCGCGCGAGTTTCTGCAGACCGACATCGTGGTGGTCGCCATCGTGTTGTATGCACTGCTCGGCAAGCTGGCCGATCTGGCCGCACGCGGACTGGAAGCCTGGTGGCTGGGCTGGCATCCGGCGCAGCAACAGCGTGCGGAGCTGCGCCGATGAGCGCGACCGACACCGGCCTGCCGCTGCGCTTGCGCGGCATCGGCAAGCGCTACGGCGATAGCGCCGTGTTGCGCGGCATCGACCTGGACGTCGCACCCGGCGCATGTGTGGCGGTGGTCGGGCGCAGCGGCTGCGGCAAGAGCACCTTGCTGCGGGTGATCGCCGGGCTGGAGACGGCCGAGACCGGCACCGTCGACAGCGGTAATGCCGCGCTGGCGGCGCAGCGCGATACGGTGCGGCTGATGTTCCAGGACGCACGGCTGCTGCCGTGGAAGCGCGTGATCGACAACGTGGCGCTGGGCCTGGGGCGTGCCGGGCGTGCGCAGGCACAGGTGGCGCTGGACGCGGTGGGGCTGGGCTCGCGTGGCGGCGACTGGCCGGCGACGCTGTCCGGCGGCCAGCGCCAGCGCGTGGCCCTGGCGCGTGCGCTGGTGCATCGGCCGCGGCTGTTGCTGCTGGACGAACCGCTGGGCGCGCTGGATGCGTTGACGCGCATCGAGATGCAGCAGCTGATCGTGCAGTTGTGGCGGCAGCATGGCTTCACCCTGGTGCTGGTGACCCACGACGTGGCCGAGGCCAGTGCGCTGGCCGATCGCATCGTGCTGATCGAACACGGCCAGGTCGGCCTGGATCTGCCGGTGCCGGTCCCGCATCCGCGTGCACCCGGCGCGCCGGCCCTGGCGGCAATCCAGGCGCAGGTGCTGGCGCGCCTGCTGCGGACGCCGGACGTGGTGGCGCCAGCGGGCGCGGACACTCCTGCTGAGGAGCAGGAGGGTGCCATGCCTGCACCTTTGTCTCTCCGGCGGATCATCTGACGGTTTGCCGGTGGGCCTGGGTCGCTCAGGCCACTGTGCGAGCCCATACCGCGCATCTCATGCAACGGATAGGAGCCGGTCCTGGTGCCCGCATCGGCGCCCGCGCAGCCGCCACACCTTGAAACCCCGCACGGCAGCCGCATCTGCACGGTATCGTCGGCGTCGCCGGCCACCAGTTCAGAGGATTCTCCCCATGCGGATGGACAAGCTCACCTCGCGGTTCCAGCAGGCGCTGGCCGACGCGCAGTCGCTGGCCGTGGGCCGCGACCACAACATCATCGAGCCGGTGCACGTGCTGGCCGCGCTGCTCGACCAGAGCGGCGGCAGCACGCGCCCGCTGCTGTCGCAGGCCGGCGTCAACGTGCCGCTGCTGCGCGAGCGGCTGGGCGAGGCGCTGGACACGCTGCCCAAGGTCTCCGGGCAGGAAGGCAACCTGTCGATCGGCAACGATCTCAACCGCCTGCTCAACCAGACCGACAAGCTGTCCCAGCAACATGGCGATGCGTTCATCGCCAGCGAGTGGTTCGTGCTGGCGGCCGCCGACGATGCCAGCCCGCTGGGCGTGGCCCTGCGGGCGGCCGGTGGCGACAAGAAGAAGATCGAAGCGGCCATCGACAAGCTGCGCGGCGGCGAGACCGTGCAGTCGGAAAACGCCGAGGAACAACGCCAGGCGCTGGAAAAATACACCATCGACCTGACTGCGCGCGCGGAGAGCGGCAAGCTCGATCCGGTGATCGGCCGCGACGAAGAAATTCGCCGCACCATCCAGGTGTTGCAGCGGCGCACCAAGAACAACCCGGTGCTGATCGGCGAACCGGGCGTGGGCAAGACCGCCATTGTCGAGGGCCTGGCCCAGCGCATCATCAACGGCGAAGTGCCCGAAGGCCTGCGCGGCAAGCGCGTGCTGTCGCTGGACATGGGCGCGTTGATTGCCGGCGCCAAGTTCCGCGGCGAGTTCGAAGAACGCCTGAAGGCGGTGCTCAGCGATCTGTCCAAGAACGAGGGCCAGATCATCCTGTTCATCGACGAGCTGCACACCATGGTCGGCGCCGGCAAGGCCGATGGCGCGATGGACGCCGGCAACATGCTCAAGCCGGCGCTGGCGCGTGGCGAGCTGCACTGCATCGGCGCCACCACGCTGGACGAATACCGCAAGTACATCGAGAAGGACGCTGCGCTGGAGCGGCGCTTCCAGAAGGTGTTCGTGGGCGAGCCGACGGTGGAGGACACCATCGCGATCCTGCGCGGCTTGAAGGAACGCTACGCGGTGCATCACGGCGTGGAAATCACCGACCCGGCGATCGTCGCCGCCGCCACCCTGTCCAACCGCTACATCACCGACCGCCAGCTGCCGGACAAGGCCATCGATTTGATGGACGAGGCAGCCTCGCGTATCCGCATGGAGATCGACTCCAAGCCGGAGGAACTGGATCGCCTGGAGCGCCGCCTGATCCAGCTCAAGATCCAGCGCGAGATGCTGAAGAAGGAAAAGGACGACGCTTCGCGTCAGCGCCTGGCCGATCTGGAAACCGACATCGACAAGCTCGAGCGCGAGTTCTACGACCTCAACGAGTTGTGGAAGTCGGAAAAGGCCGCGTTGCAGGGCACCACCAAGGTCAAGGAGCAGATCGAGCACGCCAAGCTGGAACTGGAAGCGGCGCAACGGCGCCAGGACTACGCCAAGATGAGCGAGATCCAGTACGGCGTGCTGCCGCAGCTGGAAAAGCAGATGGCGCTGGCCAACGAGGTCGAACACCACGACTTCAAGCTGGTGCAGGACCGCGTCACCGCCGAGGAAATCGCCGAGGTGGTGTCGCGCTGGACCGGGATCCCGGTCAACAAAATGCTCGAAGGCGAGCGCGACAAACTGCTGCGCATGGAAGAGGAACTGCACCAGCGCGTGGTCGGGCAGAACGAGGCGATCAAGGTCGTCTCCGACGCGGTGCGGCGTTCGCGCGCCGGCCTGTCCGATCCCAATCGCCCGAGCGGCTCGTTCCTGTTCTTAGGTCCCACCGGCGTGGGCAAGACCGAGTTGTGCAAGGCGCTGGCGGACTTCCTGTTCGACAGCACCGAGGCCATGATCCGCATCGACATGAGCGAGTTCATGGAGAAGCATTCGGTGTCGCGCCTGATCGGTGCGCCCCCGGGCTACGTGGGCTACGAGGAAGGCGGCTATCTGACCGAGGCGGTGCGTCGGCGTCCGTATTCGCTGATCCTGCTGGACGAGGTGGAAAAGGCGCATGCCGATGTCTTCAACATCCTGCTGCAGGTGCTCGACGACGGCCGCCTCACCGATGGCCAGGGCCGCACGGTGGACTTCCGCAATACCGTCATCGTGATGACTTCCAACCTGGGCTCGCACCAGATCCAGGAGCTGTCCGGCGACGGCAGCGCCGAGGCCTACACGCAGATGAAGGCGGCGGTGATGGGCGTGGTGCAGGCGCATTTCCGCCCGGAGTTCATCAACCGGCTGGACGACATCGTGGTGTTCCATCCGCTGGACAAGGCGCAGATCAAGTCGATCGCGCGCATCCAGTTGCATGGGCTGGAAAAACGCCTGTCCGAGCGCGGCCTCAAGCTGGACCTGGACGATGCGGCGCTGGAATTGCTGGGCAATGTCGGTTTCGACCCGGTGTATGGCGCGCGCCCGCTCAAGCGCGCGATCCAGTCGCAGGTGGAAAACCCGCTGGCGCAGCAGATCCTGTCGGGGCATTACCTCAGCGGCGACACCGTGCAAGTGCGCGCTGAAGGCGGGCGCCTGGTGTTCACCAAGGGCTGAGAGCCGGCATCGGTTGTGCGCCGCATCGCTGGTCGCGTTTGAAGCAAGCAACGGGCACTGCGCAGGCAGTGCCCGTTTGCGTGATGTGGATGGCACATGCGGCGCATCGTTGTGCTCACAACGTGGTGGCATAAGGTCATCACCGCTGGTTTGCAGACACGCGCGCAAGGCCGGCTATGGTCGGCACTCCTGTCCGAGCGAGCCGCGCCATGACCGATCCGCAGTGGAAGCCCGAAACCATCGCCGTGCACGGCGGCTATCAGCCAGATCCCACCACGCGGGCGGTGGCGGTGCCGATCTACCAGACCGTCGCCTACGCATTCGACGATACCCAGCATGGCGCAGACCTGTTCGACCTCAAGGTGCAGGGCAATATCTACAGCCGCATCATGAATCCGACCAATGACGTGCTGGAGCAGCGCGTGGCTGCGCTGGAAGGCGGCATTGGCGCGTTGGCGCTGGCGTCGGGGCAGGCTGCGGTGACCTATGCGATCCAGACCATTGCCGAGGCCGGCGACAACATCGTCTCCTCCAGTGCGTTGTATGGCGGCACCTACAATCTGTTCGCGCATACCCTGCCGCAGTTCGGCATCGGCACGCGCTTTGCCGACTATCGCGATCCGCAGGCGTTTGCCGGCTTGATCGATGAACGCACCAAGGCGGTGTTCGTCGAGTCGATCGGCAACCCGCGCGGCAACATCACCGATATCGAGGCGGTGGCGGCAGTGGCGCACGCGCACGGCGTGCCGCTGATCGTGGACAACACCGTAGCCACGCCGTCGCTGCTGCGGCCGATCGAGTTCGGTGCCGACATCGTGGTGCATTCGCTGACCAAGTATCTGGGCGGCCATGGCAACAGCATCGGCGGGGCGATCGTGGACAGCGGGCGCTTTCCGTGGGCGGAGCACAAGCAGCGGTTTCCACGCCTCAACGAGCCGGACGTGAGCTATCACGGCGTGGTGTACACCGAAGCGCTGGGCGATGCCGCCTACATCGGCCGTGCGCGCGTGGTGCCGCTGCGCAATACCGGCGCGGCGTTGTCGCCGTTCAATGCGTTCCTGATCCTGCAAGGCATCGAAACGCTGCCGCTACGGATGGAGCGCATCAATGCCAACACGCTGGCAATAGCAACCTATCTGCAGCAGCACGCGCGGGTTGCCTGGGTCAATTACGCCGCGCTGCCGGATCATCCGGAGCATGCATTGGCGCAGAAGTATCTGGGCGGGCATGGCTCGGGCGTGCTGACCTTCGGCCTGCCCGGCGGTCGTGCGGCAGGCGCGCGTTTTCTGGATGCGCTGCAGTTGTTCACGCGGCTGGTGAACATCGGCGATGCGAAGTCGCTGGCCACGCACCCGGCATCGACCACGCACCGTCAGCTGGGCCCGGCCGAGCTGGAACATGCCGGCGTCAGTGAAGACACCGTGCGGCTGTCGATCGGCATCGAACACATCGACGATCTGCTGGCCGATCTGGAGCAGGCGCTGCAGGGAGCATGAGGTTGTACGCCCGCCTTTAAGCGCAGGAACGCAGAGCCTCGCTCTCTTCGGGGCACCAAGGCACGGGCTGCTTGCCAGCTTCACCTGCGCCTTGGTGCGCCCGCGCTGCTGGCGCGGGCCGGGGCGCGGAGTGGGAGTGGGTACGGCGATGCACGATGCCTGTGGGTACTGGCTTCGGTAGGGGCGGCAGCGCGGCCGGGGACTGGCTCCTCGGCTCGGTCAGACATCCTGTCTGACTCGCCGCCGCGGCACATCCGTGTGCCGCTCTCCGCCAATCCCCGGCCACGCTGCCGCCTCGGCACGTCGCTTCCATGCCCTGGAAACCTTGAACAAGCCGGCAACGCGTGATTTGAAGCTCCCGTTACTGTTGGGCACCAATGCACGGGTTGCGCGCCAGCTTCACCTGCGCCTTGGTGCGCCCGCGCTGCCGCCTCGGCGCGTTGCTTCCATGCCCTGGGAAATTCCAGCACCCCACCGACGCGTGGCTGGATTTGGGGCGTGCCGACGCGCGGCGCCTGGCCGGTTGCCAGAGCGCGCCGGTGCCCCTGGCCAATCCTGCTACCATGCGCGCCCCTGAGGTGACTGCCGCAGTTGCGGTTGTTTAAACGGGAATCCGGTGCGTAGATCGCCTTGGCGAGCTGCAATGCCGGAGCTGCCCCCGCAACGGTGGGCGAGGTCAGGTGCCGCATTACGCCACTGTGCAGTCGCATGGGAAGGCGCGGCATCGGAGGCGCAGGCTTCCACTCGCGAGCCCGGAGACCGGCCTGAGGGATTGAACCGGCACGCGGTGGGCGTGGCCTTGCTCGTCTGGCGCTGCGCGTTGGACGCCTGGCCCGTTGCTGCCTGCCGCCCCATTGCCCCCGCGCGGGTAGGCGCGGTTCCAGGAGCAGCAGTCGATGTCCCTTTCTTCCGTTTTGCCGCGTCGTGCGGTGCTGGCCGCAGGGCTGTCGCTGTGCGTGGCCCACCTGGCCCACGCCGAGGCTGCCATCGATCTCGACCAGGTCGTGGTCACCGCCTCGCGCACTGCGCAGACCCAGGACCAGACGCTGGCGCCGGTCACGGTGATCGACCGCGCGCAGATCGAGCGTCGCCAGGTCAATTCACTGCAGGACCTGCTGCGTGGCGAGGCCGGCGTGGCGCTGGCCAACAACGGCGGCCCGGGCAAGCCGACCTCGCTGTTCCTGCGCGGCACCGAATCCGACCAGGTGGTGGTGTTGATCGATGGCGTGCGCATCGGCTCGGCCACCTCGGGCGGCGCGGCGTTGCAGGACGTGCCGATCGAGCAGATCGAGCGCATCGAAATCGTGCGTGGCCCGTTCTCCAGCCTGTACGGTTCCGAGGCGCTGGGCGGGGTGATCCAGATCTTTACCCGCCGCCCGCAAGGCCGCTTCGTGCCGACCTTCAGCGCGGCGGCCGGCAGCGACAATGCGCGCCGCTATAGCGCGGGCGTGGCCGGGCGGAGTGAGGGCGATCCGAGTGAGCGCGGTGGCTGGTACTCGGCCAACGCGGTGCATGACGAAACCGATGGCATCAACGCGTATCTGGACACCAGCTCCAGCGACTACGATCCGGATCGCGATGGCTACCGCAACGATTCGTTGAGCTTGCAGGGCGGCTGGCGCCTCAATCGCCAGTGGGATGCCGACGTGCACGGCCTGCGCGCGCAGAGCCGCAACGAATACGACGGCTCGGCTTTCGGCGGCAACCTGTCCAAGGGCGTGCAGCAGGCGGTCGGCGGCCGCGTGCGTTATGCGCCCACCGATGCGCTCAAGCTCACCGCCAGCGTCGGCAGCAGTTCCGACTTCAGCGATGCGTATTACGACGGTGCGTATGTGTCCACCTATGACACCCGCCGCAAGCAGGGCGCGTTGCAGGCCGATATCGCTGCCGGTGCGGGCCTGCTCACGGTCGGCTTCGATTGGCAGCGCGATGCCATCGCCAGCAGCGACACGTACAATGCCGACAGCCGCATCGACCGCGCCGCATTCGCGCAGTGGCAGCAAAGTTTCGGTACGCAGTCGGTGCAGGCCAGCCTGCGTCGCAACGACAACAGCCAGTTCGGCGGCAAGACCACCGGCAGCCTGCTGTGGGGCTGGGATGTTGCCGAGCATCTGCGCCTGACCGCCAGTTACGGCACCGCGTTCAAGGCGCCGACCTTCAACGAGTTGTATTACCCCGATTTCGGCAATCCGTTGCTGGGGCCGGAAACCTCCCGAAGCGCCGAGCTCGGCCTGCGCGGCAGCTACGACTGGGGCACCTGGACGCTGCGCGCGTTCCAGACCCGCATCGACGACCTGATCGCCTACGACGCGGCGCTGGTGGATGCGGCGCATCCGTTCGGGCAGCCGAACAACATCGACCGGGCGCGCATCCGCGGCGTGGAAGCCGGCTACGACACCGAGCTGGCCGGCTGGACCGTGCGCAGCGCCTTGACCTGGCTGCAGCCGGAAGCCGATGGCGGCATCAATCAAGGCAACTGGCTGCCGCGGCGTGCGCGGCAGAGCGGGCGCATCGATGCGGACCGCAGCGTCGGGGCATTCGGCGTCGGCGCGAGCCTGTTCGGCTCCGGCAAGCGGTTCGACGATCTGGCCAACACCGAGCGCCTGGCCGGTTACGGCTTGCTGGATCTACGCGTGAGCTATGCAGTGACTGCCGACTGGAAGGTCTCGCTCACTGCCAACAACGTGTTCGACCGCCAGTACGAAACCGCACGCTGGTATGCGCAGCCGGGGCGCAATTATCTGCTGACCCTGCGGTATCAAGCCGCGCAGTAAGCGCGGCTGGTGCACCGGCGATGGCCGCTGAGCGGCCTCGCGCGCCGGGCACCGACGCGGGTCCTGGAAGACACGCAGTGGCAGATTCGGGCGCAGGCGCGAGGCCCTGCTCGCCACCCTGCCGCAACTGCCGGGGCGGATCGTGCCGGTCAGCAACCAGGTGGGGCAGGGCAGCGTGCCGGTGGGCGAACTGACGCGTCGATTTGTCGATCAGGCCGGCCGGCTGCACCAGGCATTGGCGCTACAGTGCGAGCCTGTGGTGCTGGTGTGGCAGGTGTGCCGATGGTTCTGACGGGAGAGGTGGTGTGACAAGCGATTGGATCCATGGTGCCTGCGCGATGCCGGACGCGCGCGTACGCGCGGCTGCGCTGGCGCGGCAGGAACAACTGACCAAGCCGCCCGGCGCGCTGGGCCGGCTGGAACAGCTGGCGGTGCAACTGGCGGCCTGGCAGCGCAACGAACACCCCACCGTGCAGCGGGTCTGGATCGCGGTATATGCCGCCGACCACGGGGTCGCCGCAGAAGGCGTGTCTGCGTTTCCGCAGGCGGTCACCGGCGAGATGGTGCGTAATTTCGCCCGGGGCGGCGCCGCCATCGCGGTGCTGGCGCGCGAACTCGGTGCACGCCTGGAAGTGGTGAACCTGGGCGTGGTCAACGACCCGGGCGAGTTGCCGCGGGTGCGGCGTGCCTGGATCGCGCCAGCCAGCGCCAACATCTGCGAGCAGCCGGCGATGACCTCCACCCAGTTGCGCGATGCACTGGCCGCAGGCGCCGAAAGCGTTGCGCAGGCAAGAAGTTGCGACACGCAGCTGTTTGTCGGTGGCGAAATGGGCATCGGCAACACCACCTCGGCCGCGGCACTGGGCTGCGCGCTGCTGTCGCAGTTTCCGCAGGCGATGGCCGGTGCCGGTACCGGGCTGGATGCCGAGGGCATCGCCCACAAGGCCACCGTGATCACCCGTGCGCTGGCCTTGCATGCCGATGCCTCCACCGCGCTGGAGCGGCTGCGCCGGTTGGGCGGCTTCGAGATCGCCGCGTTGGTCGGCGCCTACATCGCCGCGGCGCAGGCCGGGATTCCGGTGCTGGTGGATGGCTTCATCAGCACCGCCGCAGCGCTGGTCGCCACCCATCTCAATGGCGGCGTGCGCGAATGGCTGCTGTTCGGGCATCGCTCGCAGGAGCGCGGCCATGCCGCCTTGCTGCGCGCACTCGACGCCGAACCGCTGCTGCAGCTGGATCTACGCCTGGGCGAGGCCAGCGGCGCAGCGGTGGCGATTCCGCTGTTGCGCCATGCCTGCGCCTTGCACAACGGCATGGCGACCTTTGCCGAAGCCGGCGTGTCCGACGCATGAGTGCGTAGATCGGCGTGCTGCGCGACGGCCACACCGGTCAGCGCAGCGGCCGTGGCCAGCTCGACGACCCGCTCGCTGCACCGGGCTGGCAGCAACTGCGCGCGGCCACCGCCGACCGCGCATGGGGCGCGGTGGTCGCCTCGACGCTGCAGCGCTGTGCCTTGTTCGTCATCGAACTGGCCAGCGCGCGCGCTGCCGCTGCAGCCGGATCCGGGGTTGCGCAGGTATCCCTTCGGCCACTGGCAGGGCCCGCCGGCGGCCGACATCGATCGCGCTGACGGCGCCGCGCTGGGGCGCATCCAGTCCCTGGCGTTGCAAGCGAGCTGAGCATACGGGGTGTTCCTGGCGGGGCCGCACCGCCTATCGACGGTGACGTGCATCCGGCGCACGCGCCGCAGCCAGGCCGTTTCAACGTGGACGCCTGCGGCGCGCTGTCTGCGCCAGGGCGCGCCACCGACACTGCGCAAGATCGGGACCGCAGGCGGCGCCGATCTGCGCGATGCTGGGGCCGCCCATCAGGAACCGCCCATGCCAGCAGCCACCTCGGTCGTCTTCAACCGCCAGCGCAGCGTCGAGCGCGTCGTCGCCCATCTGCAGGCCCGCATCCGCGCCGGCGAACCGCTGCCGGACCTGGCCGCATTGGCGGCAGTGGCGCAGCAATCGCCGCATCATTTTCATCGGGTCTATCGCGCACTGGCCGGCGAAACCCTGGGGCAGACCATCGCGCGGCTGCGCCTGAGTCATGCGCTGCATCTGCTGGGCGAGCAGGCGACATCGGTCACCGAGGTGGCGCTGGCGGTGGGCTATCACACCCCGCAGGCGCTGGCACGCGCGTTTCGCACCGTGCTGCAGGCCAGCCCGAGCAGCTTGCGCAACGCGCCCGCCGTGCGCGCGCAGAAACTGCAGCAGCTGGCCAGGCCCTCGGTGCCGCCGCAGGTGTCCGGCGCGCCCCTGCAGGTGCTGGTGCAGGTGCTCGATCCGCTGGAAGTGGTGGTGTTGCGCCAGCGTGGCGCCTTCGACGACCTGGACCGTGGCTTCGGCCGCATCGCGGCCTGGGCCGAGCGGGTCGGTGTGATCGCGCAACTGCAGTCCTTGATCGGCCTGCCGCTCAGCGACCACCGCGACATGCCGGCGCATCGGCACCTGTTCGAATGCGGCATGGTCATCGACGCCGCCCTGGCACCGCCCGCGCCGCTGCAACTGCGCCGGCTCGACGGCGGCACGCATGCGGTGTTGCGACACATCGGTGCGTATGCCGGTATCGAAGACGCACTGGACCTTCTGCTCGCGCAATGGTTACCACACAGCGGCTACGTCTTGCGCGCCGCGCCGCTGCATTACCTCTACCTTGACGACCCGGAAGCAGTGGCAGAGGCAGCGTTGCGTGCAGACATCCGCGTGCCGGTCCAGCCTTCGACCGACGCCGTTGCCGCCGCCTGAGCCGCCGCCGGCAGGAACACCATCTGCGGCGGCGGATGCATCAGGAACTGCTGGTGCGAAATATTCCAGGCATATGCGCCGGCCAGCGGGAAGGCCAGGCAGTCGCCCGGTGCCAGCGCGGCGACGTGCTGGTTGCGCGCCAGCACGTCCTTGGGCGTGCACAGCTGCCCGACCAGGGTGACCGGGGTGTCGCGCAGCACCGGGGCATGCGCGCCACGCAGCACACGGAAGGGGTGATCGTGCCCCTGCGCGGCCGGGGTGCGGAAGTGATGGGTGCCGCCGCGGGCGATCGCAAACCACGCGCCGTGGCTGCGCTTGAGGTCCAGCACGTCCATCAGGTACCAGCCGCAGCTGGCGCTGACATAACGGCCGGGCTCCAGCCGCAGGCGCAGCGCCTGGCCGTGTTCACGCAGCAAGCCAGGCAGGCCGGCGCAGAAGCCGGCCCAGTCGAACGAGGATTCCGGCGCCAGATAATCCACCCCGAAGCCGCCGCCGGCATTCACCCGCAACGGGCCGAGCCCATAGCGTTGCCGCCACTGCTGCACGGTGCGCAGGTAGGCGGCGATCAGATGCAGCTGCGCGCCGGCGTCGCGCTGGTGCGACATCAGGTGGAAATGGAAGCCCTCCAGCCGCAGCGAGGGGCTGGTCCGCAGGCGCTGGATCGCCGCATCCAGATCGTCCGGGTCCAGGCCGAACGGCGAGGGCTGCCCGCCCATCATCAGGCGCGTGCTCTGCGCACCGGGCACGGCGATGTTCATGCGCAGGAATACCGGCACGCAGCGGCCGGCCTGCGCCGCGATCGCGGCCAGGCGTTCCAGCTCGCCCAGGCTTTCCACATGCACGGTGCAGTCGGGCAGTGCGGCGGCCTGGGCCAGTTCGGCATCGAGCTTGCCCGGGCCGCCGAACAACAACGCGGCCTGGGGTTGTTGCCGATGCAGCCAGGCCAGTTCGCCGCCGGAGGCCGCCTCGAAGCCATCCACGTGCGGGGCGAGCGTTTGCAGGATCGGTGGCTCCGCATTGGCCTTGGCCGCGTAGAACAGTTCGCACGCTTCGGGCAGCTGCGCGCGCATCCATGCCGCATGCGCATCCAGAGCGGCCAGGTCGTAGACGTAGGCGCACAGCGGGCCATCGCTTTGGTTGCGGATGCCCGGCAATGCCTGCATCACTGCGTCACCATCGATGCGCAGGCTCATGCCGCCACCCGCCGTGTCGCCGCGCTGCGTGGAATCGGGTTGGGCAGCGCGGTGTAGTCGGATTGGCGGTCGGCGCGTTGCCACAGCCGCGTGCCCAGGTTGTTCTTGCCGGGCAGCGGCGCGCCCTCGAGCAGGCCCTGTAGTGCGGCCTGCGCGCCATGGCGCTGCTGCCAGCGCGCGGCGAGCTCGCCCACGCATTGCCACAGGCGCGCGTCCAGCACGGCATCGCCTTCGCTCAGGTGGAAGATCGCCTCGGCCAGATTGTTGACCAGCGCGCAGTACGCCACGCGATTCCAGCCCTGTTCCGGCGTGTAGTACAGCGATTGCCGCGCGCGTTCGCCCACACCCTGCAAGCGCGTGGCAGGCCAGTGGTGCGCGAGCAGCTTGGTGCCTTCCAGGTCGCGGATCCACACCCGCGTCGGCCAGCCGTCGGCAAACCCGATCACGGTGTTCTGCAGATGCGGTTCCAGCGCAATGCCGTGCTGGAACAGCGCGCTCCATACGCCATCCAGCAGCAGGCCGGCATAGGCGCGGAACCACAGCAGCGTGGCGGTGTGGCGATCCAGCTGCGCGCCACCCAATGCCTGCAGCCTGGACGCACACACGCTGTTGCCCTGCGCATCGCAGGTGAACAAGGCCGCGGCCACCTGCGGCTGCCACCGCGCCCGCTGCGCGGCAGTCAGGGTCTGCCGGTACAGGATGCCGAAGCTCTCCGACAGGCCACGCGCCGCCAACGGGTCGGCATCGTGCAGGGCGGGATCGAGCTGGGCGACCTCCAGCGAGGTCGCCGCAGGCTCCAGCATCACGTCGAAGCCCGGCACCTGCGCTGCCAACGCACGCCAGCTCGGCGCCAGCAGCTCGGTCAGCGCGACCGCACTTTCCAGCTCGTACCAGGCGTTCTTGCGCACGCAGTTGGTCAGGCGCACATGCACCGAGCATTTGAGGAAATAGTCCAGCTCCGGGTGATACAGCGTGCGCACCGACGAGGTGGGCCGCAGGGCGTCGCCCAGCGCACCGACCGGCGTGATCAGGCCGCGCCCCTGCAGGGTGCGCAGCAACGGATCGTCGAGCAGGCGCTGCGCTTCCCACGGATGACAGGGATACAGGTCGTCGTCGCCGGAGAGCTGGCGCAGGCTCGCGCGCACATCGCGGCCCTGCATGCGCAGCAGCCGTGGGTCGATGCGGAACCAGAACAGCTGGAACGCGGCGCGCGCTTCCGGCGCGCAGGCCAGCACCTGCGCCAGGTCGACGCCTTCGCGGCTCTTGGGCGTGGGATGCAGGGCATGCCCCCACAGCATCGATTGTTCGGCGTCGATCATCGCCTCGCCGGTCGGCGCGGTGCGGTGCGCCTGTCTCAATAACGCAGCGGTGACCGCCACGCTGTTGGCGCTTTGCGCGAGCAGTTCCGGATTGACCGCCTGCGTGCTGCCCAGCGCCTGCATCAGGCAGCGCGCCAGGGCATGCGCGTCCAGGCTCTGCCACGGTTGTCCCGCGCCCTTGAGGAACGGCGTGAAGGCAAAGCGGCAGCGGCCCAGGCGATCGGCGTAGGCAATGCGCACGCACAGCACACCGGCATCGCCCAGATCGATCCGCAGCCAGCGCTGCTCGGCCACGCGCGGGCCGGGCCGATCCAGGCCGCGATAATCGAAGTCCACGGCGCGTTGCGGAATCGCGAACTCGCGCAGGTAGCAGTTCAACCAGCAACTGCAGGCCTGCGCGTCGGCCATGCTGTCGTACCAGGGGTCATGCATCGTGTGCGGCGACATCGGTCGATCTCCTCGAAGGGAAGCGCACCAGGACGGTGAGCGCAGCGGCCGCCGCAGCCAGCGCGGCAGCCAGGAAGGGGGTGGCGGGGCCGGCCGCCTGGGTCAGCGCGCCGGCAGCGGCACCGGCAAACACGCCGGCCCATTTGCCGCAGGCGTCGAAGCGGCCGAACAGGCGCCCGGCGCCATGCCCGCTGGCGACCTGCGCCAGGCGGCGGTTGAGCCCGCGCAGGCCGAACAACATGCCCAGGCCGAACAACAGCCGCGCCGCTGCCAATGCGACGGCGTCGTGCAACAGCGCCTGCCACAGGCAGGCCACCGCAAACAGCACCAGGCCGGGCACCAGCCAGGCGTCGCCATCGCCGCGCCGCCACCACGGCAGCACCACCAGGTAGACCAGGTGCGGCAGGCTGTAGAGCAGGCCGGCCAGCGCATCGTGGCCGGCACCGCGCGCCAGCGCATACGGGATGAAGTAGGGGAAGGTCACCACCATCGCGAAGCAGAACAGGAATTGCGCGACCAGCAACGCCGGCCACAGGGCGCTGGCCGTCGTGGCGGTCCGTGCTGACGCCGACAGCGACGCGGCAGCGTCTGCGGAGGGTGTTGACCGCGCAGGGGACGCTGCCGGCCGCACCGCAGGCCGGTCGGCCGGCAGGCGCCAGGTCAGCGCGCACGCCAGCAGCGGCAACAGCGCAAGCGCGCGATACAGCGACTGCGCCGGGCCAAGCGCCACTGCCAGGCCCAGCAACGCCGGCGCGCTGACCATCGCCAGGCGTGCCGAGTACTGCGTCCAGTCGAGCGCGCGCGCCAGCGGGCCGGCCTGCGGCTGGCTGGCCAGGTACGCATTGGCCGCCGCCAGCGAGCCGCCGCAGGTGCCTTGCACGATCAGGCCGATCACCAGCCAGCTCAGCGACGGCGCAAAGCCGGCGATCGCAAAGCCCAGCGCCAGGCCCAGCTGCGCACGCAGCAACGAACGCTTGCGTCCATAGCGGTCGGCCAGGCGCCCCCAGGTGCCGGCCGTCAACGCGGTGCACAGCGTCGGCAATACGTACAGCACGCCGCTCCAGCCAACCGCCGCCGAAGGCGCCAGTTCGGCCAGCACCTGCGGCAGAAACAACGGCATGCCCAGTGCGGTGAAGGCGGCCAGGTAGTGCGCCGCCAGCACCGGGCCCAGGATGCGCTTCATCGCGGGGCACCCGCCTGTTGGCGCGGCATCTGCTGTGCGCCGGCGAAGGCGGCGCCGAAGGGATTGGGCGCGCTATCGCCGTAGAACTTGTTGATGTCGCTCGCACCGGTCAGCTGTTTGCTGAGCAGGCTGCCGGCGCTGAGCAGGTACTTCACCGGCAGCCGCGGTGCGGCCAGCAGGCGGCGTGCGGGGCCGGTGTCGATGCCGTCGCGGTCCAGCTGCGCCAGCGTCGCTGCAAACTGCGTCTGCAACTGCGCGTACAGTGGCGCGCGCAGCGCGGGCTGCCACTCGGCCAGGCCTTCCAGCACCGCCTGCAGGTCCAGCTGCAGCACGATGGTGCAGAACATCCGCGCCAGGGCATGCGGTTCGTCCACCGCGATGCGCGCATCGTGCAGCGGACCCAACGCGTCCAGATCCGGCAGCTGTGCGCGCAGTTGTGGCAGCGCGATGCGCGCGGCGTCGTTGTCCTTCATCAGCAGCCGCGTCGCCTGGCCATCGGCATACACCAGCACGCTGTTCTGCTGATTGGCTTCCAGCGCGATGCCGTAGCGCAGCCACAGGCGCAGATGCACCGCCAGCATCAGCTCGGTGTGCTCGCGCCACCAGCCGAGCACATCGCCGTGCGCAAAGCGCTCGGCCAGATGGATTGCCATTGGCCGGCCGTCCGGCAAGAGCGCGCACAGCGCGGCCACCGGCACCAGCGTGGCGTCGTCCAGCGGTGGGTAGCGCCGCAGCAGATAGGCCAGGTGGCGCGCCTGTCCCACGTGCCCGCCGTGCGATTCGTCCACGAACACGCAGCGGCCGCGCAGTGCAGGATCCCGCGCATCGATGCGGCGCAGTGCGCGCTCCAGCCAGTGACCGTCGTACAGCGTGGAGGGCTTGATCAGGCGCAGGTTGAGCGCGCCCAGCGTGCGCATCGGGATCGGCAGCTTGAGATGCAACTGCGGATGCTGCAGTGGCACCAGCGTGCGCACCGACAGGCTGGGGCGCACCTGTAGCCAGGCCTGCGGCGCGCGCAGGCTGCCCGCCGGCAACGCAAACCCATCCTGCTCCAGCCGCGCCCACACCAGCGGATGCACCGGCCAGGCAACGTGCGTGTCGGCCAGTTCGGGTGCCAGGCCCAGCGTGGCGAAGTCCGGCCACAGCTCGTCCGGCGCGGCGCCGGTGCAGCTGACCTGCGCCCGCGGAATCGCCAGCCAGCGCAGCGCGAAGCTGGGCGCGAACTCGGGCGCGTAATCGCGCAGTTCCGAGGCCTCCAGCCCGGCCTTGGCGCGTGCGGTCGGATAGAACGGATGGTCGCGGTAGCTGGCCAGTTGATCGCAGCGATACGCACGCTCGGCTGCATCCGGATGCTGCAATGCGTTGAGCAACGCAGGTGCCTGGGCATCGAAGGCCTGCCGCGCCAGGCCCAGGTGGGCGGCGGCGCACTCGGCTTCTTCGGCATAGGCGCGATGCAGCTGTTGCGTCTCCACGTCCAGTTGCGCGCTGATGCGCTGCAGCCAGGCCTGCGCACCGCGTTCGACATGCGTGCCATCGGCGCTCTGCACGATCCAGCTGTCGCCGCAGGCACCGATGTCCTGCAGATAGCCCTGCCGATGGATCGGCAACCACAGCGTGCCAGCGGGCAGGTGTGCGATGCGCCACCAGCCCTCCACCGGGCTGGGGTCGGTCCATGCCGCCAGCACGCTTGCCTCGGGTGTGGCGGCGCTGCCGCGCGAGGCGATCCCACGCAGGTCCTCGCGCAGGCAGGCATCGATGATGCGGGTGGCGATGTAGCGCTGGTCGGCGGCGCTGCTCATGCGCGCAGCTCCGCGCCATCGATCCGCCATTGCAGTCCCGCTTCGGCATGCACCACCGCCTGTTGCAGCGCCTGTGCATCGCTGGCTACTGCGCTCAGCACACCCAGGTAATCCTTGTTGGAATGGCTCAGGCGGATGCGCTCGCCGGGCGCACGCATGCGCCGGTAGTGCACGTCGCTGTGCGCATCGTGGTGGCGGCGGTCTTCGCTGGCGGCCACCAGCTCGCCGTCCTGCTCGGCCACGTAGTAACGCAGCAAGGCATGGGCGCGATCGCAGCGCAGCTGCGGCAGCGGCAGGCCCAGGTGCGGTGCCAGCGCGGCGGTGAACCACTGCCTGCCGAACATGTCGTCGAGCAGGAATTCGCGGCGGTCGCCGATGCTGCGGTAGTTGATCTCCACCAGCACCGGGCCGTCATTGGTGAGGATGAATTCGCTATGGCACAACCCGAAGCCGACACCGAAGCTGCGCAGCTGTTGCAGCGCCTGCGCAATCACCGGCGTGTCCACGCGGGCATCCCACTGCGCCTCGCATTCCACGAAATGCGGCGGCGGCGACAGCCGCACCTGGAAGCCGCCCAGCGCCTGCAGGGTGCGGCCGTCGCCCAGCGTTTCCAGCGTGAACAGCGCCCCTTCCAGCATGCCTTCCAGCAGCACGGTGCGCTGCGGATGGCGCTGCCACACATCGTCCAGATAGGCCTGCAACTGTGCGGCGTCTGCGCAGTGGCGCACATCCACACTGGCCACGCCCTCGCGCGGCTTGGCCACCACCGGCCACGGAATGCCGGCCGGCAACGCCGCACCCGGCGCCAGCGTGCAGAACCACGGTGATGGCAGTCCATGCGCGCGCAGGCGCTGACGCATCGCCGCCTTGTTCTTGGCCGCGTAACAGACCTGCCAGTCCTTGCCGGGCAGGCCAAGACCCGCTGCGACCAGCGCCGTGCTGGTCTGCAGATGATCGCTGTTGCTGAACACTGCGCGCGGTGACACATCGGCGTCGTGCAACGCATCCAGCACGCCGAGCGGGTTGAACACATCGCATTCGATCACCCGCTGCGGCGCATGCGCGGGGTGCTCGCGGAAATGGCTCAGGTGATCGAGTCGGTGATCGGTCAGCAGCCATACCGGCAGGCCGAGCGCATGCGCGGCCGGCAGGAAGCCCTCGGTGATGGCCGGATGGCAGACATGGGTGAGGATCACCAACGGTGCAGCGGATGTCGCAGTCATGGCAGCTCTCGTTCAACAGGACGGTGGAAAAACCGGTACTGAAACGGGCTGCCTGGCGCCGCGATGGCGGTGGGTGGCCTGCGATACGGTGATCGCATGCCGCATGCTGCGGCAGGGATGCGTGCCTCATGCACGCAGTCATGTCTGCGGCGCGCGCCAGCGCGAGCGCCGTTGCCGTCAGCCGACCGACGCCCCTGTACGTCGGTTGCTACGGCATGTGCCGGGTGGCAGGCCTAAAACGTGTACTCCAGCCCGGCGGTGACGGTGCGTGACGGTGCGGCCTGGCGGCCCCACGGGCTGGTATCCACACCGCGGAACCAGTACTGCCGATCGAACAGGTTGTTGATCGCCAGCGACGCGCTGAATTTTTGCCCATCGCGTTCGAACAGCGTATGGCTCACCTGCGTGTTCCATACCCAGTACGACGGCAACTCGCCGACCGAGGCGATGGCGTTCTCCTGCACGGTATTTGCCGCATCGCTGTAGGCCTTGCTGAAGTAGTAGCTCGACAGTGCGACAGTGGTGTGACCGAGCGTGTAGTTGCCGCCGAGGGTGATCTGGTTGCGCGAGGTGTAGGGCACGCGCAGCCCGCGGAATGCACCCGATTCCTGGCTGGCATCCAGATACGCATAACCGGCGTTGAGGGTGAGCGCGCGCAGGTTTTCCGGGCTCCATTGCAGTTCCAGCTCGCCGCCTTGATGGCGGGTCTTGCCGAGGTTGCGGAACATGCGCGTGGTGTTGTCCAGCTGGATCTGCTGATCGAAATCGATTAGATAGGCACCGAGTTGGATGCGGGTGCGGTCGTTGGGCTGGTAGCGCGTGCCGGCTTCGTAATTCCACGCCAGTTCGGCATCCAGGTTGTTGCCGAAGATGATCTGGGTGACCTGCGGCGCACGCAGCGAGCGCTGCCCGTCCGCATAGAAGAACCAGTGTGCGTTGGCCTGGAAACCCACCGTCAACCCCGGCAATACATCGCGGGTCTGGTTGCGCGTACGCAGGCCGGTGGCGCGATTGAAATAGCGCGAATCCAGCCGCTCATAGCGCAGGCCCGGGGTGATGGTCAGGCGTTCGTCGGGCAGGGTGATCGCATTGCTGACGTATGCGGCCAGGGCACGGTCTTCGAACTGCCAGTCACGCACGCTGGTGAACAGGCCATCGCGCAGGCGCAGATTGCCGACCAAAAAATCGATGTCCTCGTGCACCGCACGCACGCCGGCGGTCCACTGCTGACGCACGCCACCGGCATCGCCCATGCTCCAGCTCAGGCGCGGCTCGCTGCCGACCACGCGGAAGTCGCGCGGTGCGGTCTGGCGCAGTTGCGGCGGCAGGTCCGAACGCCAGGTTTCGGTGGCGGCCTGGCGCATGCCGACGATGAAGTTGCGGCTGCTGCGCGCGCTGAAGTTGGTCCAGGACAACCGGACATCTTTCAACGGGCCCCAGTCTCCGAACAATTGCTCGTAGCTCAACGATGCGCGCGTGGTACGCCCATCGAAGCTGTCCAGCGGGCGCGTGGACTGGCGCGGGTCGCGCCGGTAATCGTCCGGGCTGAGCGCGCCGGCCAGATCCATGTCGACCAGATAGCGTTGCACGCTGGCCTTGAGCAACTTGGTGTCGTCCAGCCACCACTCCGCACGCACGCGCAGATTGCTGATATCGGTATCGCTGTGCGCGCGCCAGTACTCGCCGTAAGTGCGATTGGCATCGACCTGCAGGCCGAGGTTGTCGGTGAGGTAGCCGCCGCTGCTGAGCGCGCTGTCCTGCAGGAACTGGCCCTGGCCGCCGGCGGTGACCTTGTGCGCCAGCGTGGTACTCCACTCGCTGGGGATCTCCTTGCTGACCAGATTGATCACCCCGCCGACATTGTTCGGCCCGTACTGCACGGCCGCGCCACCGCGCACGATATCGATGCGGTCGATCTGGTTCAGCCCCACCGGAAACAACGACAGGCTGGTCTGCCCGTACGGCGCCAGTGCCAGCGGAATGCCGTCTTCCAGCACCTGCACGCGGCCGCTGCGGCTTTCGTACAGGCCGCGCAGCATCAGCTGCGGCAACGCCCCGGTGCCGGTCTCGTCGAAGATCTTGATGCCCGGCACGCGCTGCAGGGCATCGTCCAGCGAGCGGTTGCCGCCATTGCGCAGTTGCTCGCGGTCGATCACCTGGCGGCTGCCGGCATAGCGCTGCACGTCGTCGGGCCTGGAACGCCCGAGCAGGCTGCCTTGCACCTGGATCGTGTCCAGCGCACGGATCGGCGTCTGCGCATCGGTGGCTGCCGCATCCGGCGACTCGGTGGCGAACGCCAACGGCGGCAGGGCCCACGTGGCCGCAGCGATGGCGATGGTCAGGGCGTGGAAACGGAACGTCGACATCTACGGCGTGCTCCTGCAGGCGGGTGGTGGAGTGGGTGCGGCGAAGCTGGCCAGGTGGCCGCGCAGTGCGCGTTGAATCAGCGCGCGGTCTTCGCCGGCCAGCAGCCAGCGCAGGTCAGGCTGTTGCAGCCAGTGCGCGCGTTGCGCGTCGGTGCGCGGATTGGGGCAGAACGGCACGTTGGCCGCAACGCAGTGCGCATGCAGTTGCAGCAGCAGCTCCCACACCTGTGGATGGGTCGGTTGCGGGCCCAGGCCCAGGTCTAGCGCAAGATCCAGCGCGCCTTCCATCACCAGTGCCACGCCGGGCAGCGCCAGCAGCTCGGACACTGCCGCAATGCCGGCGGCACTTTCGATCATCGGCACGATGCGGATATCGCGATTGGCCTGCGCGATGTAGGTGGGCAGGTCGACATTGCCGAAACCGGTGACGCGCCCGCCGGTGATGCCGCGCCGGCCCAGTGGCGGGAACCGTGCCGCGGCGATGGCATCGGCCAGTTGCGCGGCCGATTCGGCGCGTGGAATCACGATCCCGCGCGCGCCGGCATCCAGCACGCGGCCGATCAGTTTTTCGTCCACTTCCGGCACCCGCACCCAGGCTTCGCAGCCGGACAGCTCGCAGGCGCGGATGGCGTGTTCCAGGTCGTCCGGCGCGCGCAGCACGTGTTCCAGATCGAGCACCACAAAGCCGTAGCCGATGCGGCCCAGCAGCTCGCACAACTGCACGCTCGGCACTGCGTTGAGAACGCCAACCGCAAACGTCATGGATGAGGCCGCCAAGGAAACGGGCGCTCATCCTGCTCCGGATGGGAATGATTATCAAGTGGATTTGGTGGGCAGTTTTCGGTGCCCTGGTCGCAGTTCGATCAATGCACGGCTGCAAGCCGTTTCGCACTGAACCACCTGCGGGCAATAAAAAACCCGCAGGCGCTGCCGGCGGGTTTTCGTGTCGTGCAGCGCTGCGCCACCCCGCCTTGCGGTTACGACGCCGGTACCCGCAACGCCCGATACGGCGGCGTGGACATCACCATCTCGGCCAGCGAGTAGGCCAGCTCGCGTTCGGCCAGCACGGCGCCGTCGGCGCCATGTTCGAGCAGGTGCTTGACCTCGGTATCGCTGTGCGCGCGTGCCAGCAGCGTCAGCGACGGGTTGATCGCGCGCAGTTTGGCCAGCGCCTCGCCGGCTTCCAGCGGCTGCGGAATCGCCAGAATCGCGATCTTGGCATGCTCCGGGCGGGCTTCGGCCAGCACGCGGTCAGCCGCCGCGCTGCCGCGGATGCCGGGAATGCCGGCCGCATGCGCCTTGGCCACGTGATCGCCGTTGTCGTCGATCACCAGCACCGGCACGCCGCGGCTGCGCAGCAACTGCGCCAGCGCACTGCCCACGCGCCCATAGCCGATCACGATCGCATGGCCGTCCAGCGGCAGCGGCGGGCCGGGCGGCAGCTCCGGCTCCACCTTGGCCGGGGCGTCCTGCGCCTGCCTGGCCTGCCAGCGGTCCAGCCACGAGAACAGGAACGGGTTGGCGATGATCGACAGCAGCGCACCGGCCAGGATCAGGTCGCGCCCGGTTTCCGGCAGGATGGCCAGCTGCACGCCCAGCCCGGCCAGGATGAAGGAAAACTCGCCGATCTGCGCCAGGCTGGTGGAAATGGTCAGCGCCGTACCGGTGGGATGGCCGAACGCACGCACGATCACGAACGCGGCCAGCGACTTGCCCAGGGTCACGGTCAGGAACGTGGCCAGCACCTGCCACGGATGCTCGACCAGGATCATCGGGTCGAACAGCATGCCGACCGAGACGAAGAACAACACCGCGAATGCATCGCGCAACGGCAGCGAATCGCTGGCGGCCTTGTGGCTGAGCTCGGATTCCTTCAGCAACATGCCGGCGAAGAACGCGCCCAGCGCGAACGACACCCCGAACAGCGTGGCCGACAGGAACGCCACGCCCAGCGCGATGCCGAGCACGGCCAGGGTGAACAACTCGCGCGAGCCGGTGGCGGCGACCTTTTCCAGCGACCATGGAATCACCCGGCGGCCGACCACCAGCATCACCGCCACGAACGCCACCATCTTGAACAGCGTCAGGCCGAGCGCGGCCAGCAGCGAGGTGGATTCGCCGTCATGCGCCGCTGCCGGCGCGCCGCCGCCCAGCACCTCGGCCAGGGCCGGCAACATCACCAGCGCGATCACCATCACCAGGTCTTCGACGATCAGCCAGCCCACCGCGATGCGGCCGCGCTGGGTTTCCAGCAGGCGGCGTTCTTCCAGTGCGCGCAGCAGCACCACGGTACTGGCCACCGACAGCGCCAGGCCGAACACCAGGCCATGCATCAATGGCCAGCCCATGCTCCAGGCCAGTGCCCAGCCGAGCAGCGTGGCGACCACGATCTGCGCCAACGCGCCGGGAATCGCGATCCATTTCACTTCCATCAGGTCGTCGAGCGAGAAGTGCAGGCCCACACCGAACATCAGCAGCATCACGCCCAGCTCGGACAGCTGGTTGGCCATCGTCTGGTCGGCCACGAAGCCGGGCGTGAACGGCCCGACGCAGACACCGGCCAGCAGATAGCCGACCAGCGGCGAGAGTTTCACCTTCTGCGCGAGCGTGCCCAGCACGAAAGCGACCGCGAGGCCGACGGCGATGATGTCGATGAGGCTGGTGTCGTGATGCATTCCAATCCGTTGTGAGAGTGTCCGAGAGAGCGTCGCGGGCGCGACCAGCCAACGGCACTGCGCCGGGCATCGCCTGCGGGCATTGCGTGGTCATGGCTGGAGTCCGGCGCGGGGGGAACAGGACCGCGTTGCTGGTCCGGTTGGCCGGACGCCCATAGTACACAGCGCTTGATTAACGTGATGCGACACGCAGCGCATGCACGCACGCAGACGCATGCATCGGACCTCCGCGCGCATGGCGCAGCGCCCTGCGCACGCTGGCGCAGGCTGCGATGCACGGCGCATGCCCGGCACGCCGATTCAACATAGACGACACCGCTTCGCCCCTGCGCAAGGCCGCTGCGCAGGGGCGGCCGACAATCGGAGCCCCCAGTGGAGTGCCTGCGTTGTCCGGCAGGCCCACGCCCTCATCGCCCCTGTCGCGGGCGATGCCCTACGAGCCAGGCCATGCATCTCAGCGATTTCGCAACACCCCACTTCCGGCACGATCCCTATCCGACCTACGCACGGCTGCGTGACGAAGGGCCGCTGGTGCAGGTGGCGGACGGGCGGCTGATGTCCGGCCGCTACGCGGTGGTCGATCGGCTGCTCGGCGATCGCCGGCTCGGCCGCGATTACCTGCAAAGCATTCGGTTGCGTTACGGCGAGGCGGCGGTGCACCTGCCGCTGTTTCAGGGCATGAGCCGCATGTTCCTGCTGCTCAACCCGCCGCTACACACCCAGTTGCGTGGATTGATGACACAGGCCTTCGGTGCGCGGCAGATGGATGCCATGCGCCAGGTGGCCGGCGATATCGCCGCCGGGTTGATCGACGCTTTCCAGGCAAACGGCCACTGCGATCTGCTGACCGAGTTCGCGTTCCCGCTGCCGATCGCCATCATCTGCCGGATGCTGGACATCGATGCGGCCGATGCCACCACGCTGAGTCATGCGACCAGTGCCCTGGCAAAGGTCTTCGATCCGATGATGACGGCCGAAGAACTGCAGGCGACCAGTGTCGCCTACGACCAGCTGGCAGCATATTTCCACGACGTGATCGCGCAACGCCGCAGCGATGGCGGTGACGATCTGATCACGCGCTTCATCCAGGCCGAGGACAACGGCCGCCGCCTGAGCGATGAGGAGATCGTCTCCAACGTGATCCTGCTGTTCTTTGCCGGCCACGAAACCACCTCCAACATGATCTGCAATGCGCTGGTCGCGCTGCATCGGCACCCGCAGCAATTGCGCCTGCTGCAGGACACCCCGAGCCTGCTGCCCAATGCGGTGCTCGAGTGCATGCGTTACGACAGCTCGGTGCAGATCGCCACGCGCACGGCCTTGCAGGAGTTCGAGATCGAAGGCGTGGCGGTTCCGCAGGGCGCAATGCTGTACCTGATGCTGGGCGCGGCCAATCACGACAGCCTGCAGTTCACCGACCCGCAGGTGCTGGATATTCGCCGGCAGCAGGGCCGCGCGCTGTCCTTCGGCGGCGGCATCCACCATTGCCTGGGCAACCGGCTGGCCCTGATCGAGATGGAGGCCGCGCTGTCCTGCCTGCTGGCCCGTCTGCCGGCGCTGCGGCTGGAGCAGCGCGACACGCTGAGCTGGAACGACCGCGCCAACCTGCGCGGTGTCGACGCGCTGCTCGCCTCCTGGTGAGGTCGTCGGGCAATAGCAGCCAACAAACCCTCCCATACGCTGCACGGATGGCGGCAACGCGTTGACCACGCCCGCCGACGCACTGTGGCCATCAATACGGCGTTCAACGGGATACACACCATTGCGGTAGACGGCAAACAGCCGCTGCACGCGTGTTGCGATGGCCCCAACGACAAACACCGCCGAGCGATCGGCGGTGTTTGCGTGAGAGATGCGCTGATCGAAACGTTCGATCAGCACGTTGCAATCGAGCGTGGCGACCTAGAACCGATAGGTGACCCGGCCGTACCAGTAACGCCCGTTGAAACCGAACGGTGACAGCGACGAATACTGCAGGCCGCCGGCACGGTCGTCGTAGCCGGTGGTCAGCTGCGCCTTGGTCGGGTACTGGTTGGTGAGGTTGTCCGCGCCCACGGTGAAGGTGAACGCATTCCAGGTCTGGCTGGCGGCCAGGTTCAACAGCCAGCGCGCATCGTAGGTCTGGTCCTGGCTGCCATCGGCCGGGTCGCTGATGCGCTTGATCGATCCGTAGCGGGTGGCGTTGAAGTTCAGCGCAAAGCCGCCCAGCGTCCAGTCTGCCGCGGCCATGTACTTGGTACGCGGGGTGGCATCGGTGAGCAGGCCCTGGCTGGCCCGCCCGAAGTTGGGGTTGGACAGTTCCAGGATCGTGGTCTTGTTGTAGTTGGCGCTGGCGCTGAGGTTGAGCTTGCCGTAGCTGCCCAGGTCGGCGAGATAGCTGTTGATCCAGTCCACGCCACGGGTGCGGCTGGTGGCGCCGTTGACGAAGAACTGCACCGCGGCCACCTGGCCGATCGGCTGCGCCAGCTGCAGCTGGTCCGAGTACAGGATCTGGTCCCAGATGCGGATCTGGTAGACGTCCAGGCTGGAGGTGAAGTTGGCCGTCGGCTGCCACACGCCGCCCAGGCCGTAGTTGGTGGATTTCTCCGGGCTCAGCGGGCCGGCGCCCAGCGCCACCGCGACCGGGTCGGAGGTGCGGTAGGTGCCGACCTGCACCAGCTCGCCGTTCTGGATCAAGGTCACCACCGAGGCATAGTTCTGCTGTGCCAGCGACGGCGCGCGGAAGCCGTTGGAGATGGTGCCGCGCAGCGAGAAGGTATCGCTGAAGGCGTAGCGCGCCGACAGCTTGCCCGAGCGCGTGGAGCCGGCGTCGCTGTAGTTTTCGTAACGCCCGGCGATGCCGCCGGACAGCTTGTCGGTGATGTCCGCTTCCAGGTTGGCGTAGACCGCGTTGCTGTGGCGGCCGAACTTGCCGGCCACCGACGGCTCAAGCCCGGAGAACACCTGGGCGCCACCCGGATACGGTGCACCGTCGTCGGGATTGATGGTGTTGGGATCGAAGAAGTACGACGCCGGCGAGCCGGCGGTGATCTGGTAGCGGTCCTGGCGATGCTCGGCGCCGAAGGCCACATTGACCGGATACGCCAGGCCCCAGTCGAAGGACTTGTTGACGTCCAGGTTGATCGTGCCCTGTTCGGTTTCGAAGCCGCCGGAATTGAAGTTGGTCGGCGAGCTGCCGGTGGTGTAGTACAGGTTGGTATTGATGCTGTTGAGGATGTTGAAGTTCATGTCGTTCTTGCCGTAGGTGGCCGACATGTCCCAATTCCAGTCGCTCTCGGTGCTGCCCTTCAGGCCCAGCACCGCCGAGCGGTCATTGGTGGGGTTGTAGATCTGCGGCAGGAAGCCGTTCGGGTAGATCGCCTGCACGTTGCGCGCGGTGTTTTCAGCTGCGCGGTAGTAGCCGTTGGAGGTGACTTCGCGCCGGCTCATGCTGAGGTGGCCGTACAGCTCCAGGTTCGGCGAGAACGCATAGCCGAAGGCGGCCAGCCCCTGGTAGAACGTGGAGGCCGGGTCGCCGTGGCGCTGGTAAGGCACACCGCCCGGGTTGGGCGTGCCCGGCACGGTGGTGGCGCGGTTGGTGTTTTCGCCGCGGTTGGTGCTCATGGTGTTCTGGTAGTTCCACGACAGCCGCACCCAGCCCGGAGCGGTATCGCCGCCGCTGCCGCCGAAGGGCAGGCCGACCGAACCGTCGATGCCGTTTTGCTCGCCATCGCCCTTGTCCATGATGCCGCCATTGATCGACACGCTATTGCTGCCGGCATCGGCGCCATGCTTGAGCACGATATTGACCACGCCGGCGATGGCATCGGAGCCGTACTGGGCCGAGGCGCCGTCGCGCAGCACCTCGATGCGCGCGATCGCCGACATCGGCAGCGAGTTCAGATCGGCCGGTGCCGAACCGCGCCCGACGTACGGGTTGTAGTTGATCAGCGAGGAGGTGTGATAGCGCTTGCCGTCGACCAGCACCAGCACCGCATCCGGCGATAGCCCGCGCAGCGTGGCCGGCCGCGCGGCATCGTTGCCGTCGGAGATTGCCGGACGCGGGAAGTTCAGCGAGGGCAGCAGCTTGCCCAGCGCGGTGGCGATGTCGGTCGCGCCGGTGGCCTGCAGCGACTGCTCGGTGATGATGTCGATCGGCGATTCGGATTCGGCCACGGTGCGGTCGCTGACGCGCGTGCCGGTGACGATCAGCGTATCCAGGGTTTTCTGCGGCTGGGCAGGCTGCGATTGCGCACTGGCGGCAAACGTACAGACGGTGAGCGCGGCCGAGATCGCAAGCGAGAGTGCGTTGGAGGTGTGCATGGGGATGGAGACTCAAGGGGGATGATGGACGCAGCACTGCGCTGCGTGTAGTGCGGGGGAAGAGGACGGCGGACTGCGTGATCCGTGTCGCCTGCACGCAGCGCGTGTGCGCTGGCGGGATGGCGGGCACGGCAAGGACAACGGACTGCGACGCAGCGTCTGCTGCGTGGCGCATCCTTGCGAAATGAGGGGGGAACTTGCCCTGTCGCGACAATCGGACAGGGCGAGCGATGCTGCGGGCGTGCCGCCTGGTCTCAGCGACGTGGGGCTCGGCGATCGAGGTGCCGGTCGTTGCCGACCGGCACGTGGCGATTTACCACTTGTAGCTCACGTTGGCATACACCAGCGCGCCGTTGAAACCGAACGGCGAGGCGCTGCTGTACGGCAGGTAGGTGCGCGTGCCCAGGCCGGCTTCCTGGCGGTCGGGATACTCATTGAGCACGTTGTCGCCGCCGATGGTGAAGTTCCAGTCGTTCAACTTGTAGGACGCGGCCAGGTCCAGCGTCCACTTGGCCGCATAGGTCTGGTCGCTGCCGGCGTTGGTACCGAAGGTGCTGAACTCGCCCCAGCGCGTGGCGGTGCCGGTGAACGACCAGTTGCCCGGCGACCAGGTGCCGCCCAGGAAGAACTTGTCGCGCGGCGTGCCTTCGGTGATGCGGCCCAGTTCGGCGCGGCCGATGCGCACTGCACCCGGATCGATCGCTTCCAGCGCTGCCGGGTTGTCGGCGATCCGTTCCACTTCGGTCTTGTTGTAGTTGTAGCCGGAGGTCAGCTCCGCGCTGCCGCCGTCCAGGTTCCAGCGATAGGTGCCGACCGCATCCACGCCCTGGGTCTTGGTGTCCACCGCGTTGGTGAAGTAGCGCCCGCCACCGATGCCCGGGAAGCCATTGGCCTGCAGGTAGTTGCGCGCCGCATTGGAGGTGAGGTTTTCCGACAGCACGATGCGGTCATCGATCTCGATGCGATACGCATCGACCGTGATGTACAGGTTTTCGATCGGCTGCAGCACCACGCCAAGCCCGTAGTTCTTGGATTCCTCGGCCTTCAACGGCTCGGCGCCCAGTGCAATGGCGGCCGGGTTGTCGGTACGGAAGGTGCCGATCTCGAACGGGATCGCGGTGACCGTGCCGTTGGGCTGGGCCACGTTGAGGAACTGGGTGGCGATCGACTGGAAGTTCTGCTGCTGCAGCGACGGCGCGCGGAAGCCGGTGGAGGCAGTGGCGCGGACGGCCACCTTGTCGGTGAACGCATAGCGCAGCGACAGCTTGCCGGTGGCGGTGTCGCCGAAGTCGCTGTACTTCTCGTAGCGGCCGGCCAGGCCGGCGGAGAACTTGTCGGTCAGATCCGCTTCCAGGTCCACATAGGCCGAGTGGCTGTTGCGGTTGTAGTAGCCGGCGTCGGAGAGCTTGAAGCCCGGGAACACCTGTGCGCCCGGGATCAACGCGCCATTGGCCGAGGGAATGCCGCCGTTGGCCGAGGACGCCGCATCGCCGGGCGACTGGTTGAACTTCTCGCCGCGCCATTCCGCGCCGAAGGCCAGCGTGACCGGATACGCCAGGCCCCAGTCCAGGGTCTTGGTGAAGTCGGCATTGAGCACGTTCTGGGTGACTTCCAGCGTGCCGGCATGGAAGTTGGTCGGGCTGGCCAGGCCCAGGCTGTTGTTCAAGCTGTTGCGTACATCGAAGGTGAGATTGTTCTGGCCGTAGTTGTAGCTCAGATCGATGTTCAGGCCGCCTTCGGTGGAGGTCTTCAAGCCACCGACCCACGACACGTCCTTGCTGACGTTGTAGATCTGCGGCAGGAAGCCGTCCGGGTAGATTTCCGGGCGGTTGCGGTTGTCGCCGGCAAAGCGGAAGTAGCCGTTGGACAGCACCTCGCGGCGGCTGACCATGCCGAACGAGTAGAAGGTCAGGTAATCGGTGGGGCTGTATTCGCCATTGAACGAGATGGCGCCCTGGTCGATGTCCGGGTCGCCGTAACGCTGCTCCACGCGGCCCTGGAACGGCAGTGCGCGGTTGGTCTGGTCCGAATGCCCGGCCTGCGCGGCCAGGTGCACCTTGCCGGTGCCGGCGAAGCTGAAACCGGCATCGCCGGACAATTGATACTGCTCGCCGTCGCCGGCGCTGTACTTGCCGTAGCGGCCATTGACGCTGCCGCCTTCACCGCTGCCCTTGAGCACGATGTTGATCACGCCGGCGATGGCGTCGGAGCCGTATTGCGCCGACGCGCCGTCGCGCAGCACTTCGATGCGCTCCACCGCGGCGATCGGAATGGTATTGAGGTCGGCCGGCGACGAACCACGGCCCTGGGTATCGTTGAGGTTGATCAACGCAGTGCTGTGGTAGCGCTTGCCGTTGACCAGCACCAGCACCTGGTCGGGTGACAGGCCGCGCAGCTGCGCCGGGCGCACTGCATCCGAGCCGTCGGAGATGGCCGGGCGGGGGAAATTCAACGAGGGGATCGCGCGCGACAGCGCGGTCGCCAGCTCGGTGGTGCCGGTCGATTCCAGCGCCTGCGGCGAGATGATGTCGATCGGCGATGCCGATTCGGCCACGGTGCGATCGGCCACGCGCGTGCCGGTCACGATCAGGGTATCGAGGGTTTTCTGGGTGGGAGCTTGTGACTGCGCGACTGCGCTTGAAGCGGAAAACGACAGTGCAAGAACAACGGCAACTGCGAGTGGACTGGTCTTGCAATTCATGCGGTGACAACTCCGAGTGGGGAACGGATGCATCGCAGGGGCCCCCTTCCCGGGCCGCGTCCGTTGCGGCAGCTGCGGTGCGTTCCCAACCATTGACCACGCATAACCGCATGTCAAATTTTGGTTATGTTGCGCTTGCAACCGTCATCGCAAATATGCTTATGAAAACGTTGCCAGCTTGCACCAGAGTGATGCGTCGCTTGCACCCGACCTGCTGCTGCGCGGGTTTTTTTGCACCATCATGGACATCGATAGCAGTTATGAAACTTCTGCATCAGAACGTGATTTGCACCGCATCGGCGCTGCGTTGCGCAGGACCATGGAACACTGCTTCGATGTTGTTGCCATCTGGATCCAGCGCAAACGCTGCGTAATAACTCGGGTGATACGGGCGCACGCCCGGCGCGCCGTTGTCGCGGCCGCCGTGGGCGAGGGCGGCCTGATGGAACGCATGCACCATGGCGACGTCGTGCGCCTGGAAGGCCAGATGGTGGCGGCCGGTGAGTACGCCTTGCGCCACCGTGTGGCGATCGGACACGAACAGCTCGTCGGCCCAGAAGAATCCTTCGCCTTCGCCACCGATCGGAATGCCCAGCACATCGAGCACGGCCTGGTAGAAACGTCGGCTCGCCGCCAGGTCGTGGACGACCAGATGCAGGTGGTCGATCAGGCGGCCACGTGAGAGCTGCGCTGCGTCCATGGTGGGTGCTCCGGCAGGGTGGAAACTGTGTTGATACCACTGCGGCCGCCGGTGGCTCTTCACGGCGCATCGATGCCCGCATGCGGATGGCCTGCATCAGGAACGCCGCAAGCACGCCGGGCAAAACGCACACGCCCCGGCAAGCCGGGGCGTGTGGTCGAGCGTCAGGATGCAATCGTGCAGCGTGCCTGGGCACTAAGTGCCTGGCAACACCGCAGGCTAGGCCGCCGGGTTACCAGCGATAGTTGATGCGGCCGTACACGTAGGCACCATTGAAGCCGAACGGCGACAGGTTGCTGTACGGGAACTGCCCGCTGGTGGAGTTGGCGAAATTGTTCTCGTCCGGGTACTCGTCCAGCAGGTTGTCCGCACCCAGCGTCAGCGTCCAGCGATCGATCTTGTAGCTGGCCGAGGCATCCACCACCCACTTGGCGCCGAAGGTCTGGTCGTTGATCGCCGCGGCCGGACGCGTGCTGTACTTGCCATAGCGCGTGGCACCGAGTGCCAGCGTCCAGTGCTCCAGGTTCCAGCTGCCGTTGACCAGGAACTTGTCGCGCGGGAAGCCTTCTTCGATGCGGCCGCGTTCGGTGCGGTCGATGCGCTCCAGGCTCAGCCCGTTGGCCGACAACGCGGCCGGATTGGCCGCGACACTGCGCACCTCGGTCTCCGAATAGTTGTAGCCGGCGGTCAGGTCCACGCTGCTGGCGGCCAGCTGCCAGCGGTAGCTGCCGACCACGTCCACACCGCGCGTGCGCGTGTCCACCGCGTTGGTGAAGTAGCGCCCGCCGTTGATGCCGAAGATGCCCTGCGCTTCGAGCAGGTTGCGCACGCCGGTGCCGGTGAGGTTGGACGACAGCACGATGCGGTCGTCCACGTCGATCTGGTACGCATCCACGGTGAGGTAGAGCGCATCGGTCGGCTGCAGCACCAGGCCCAGGCTGTAGGACAGCGAGGTCTCGGCATCCAGCGGCTCGGACCCCAGCGCACGCGCGACGGTGCTGTCGGCCGGGAAGGTGCGGATCTCGAACGGGTTCGGATTGCCGGCCAGGAAGGTGGTGCTGGTGGACTGGAAATACTGCTGCGCCAGCGACGGCGCGCGGAAGCCCGACGCCACCGTGCCGCGCAGCGCGACCCTGTCGGTGAACGCATAGCGGCCGGACAACTTGCCCGAGGCCTGGCTGCCGAAATCGTTGAAGTCTTCGTAGCGGCCGGCCAGGCCGGCGGAGAACTTGTCGGTGAAATCGGCTTCCAGATCCGCATACAGCGCGTAGCTGTCACGCGAATACTGCCCGGACACGCTCGGCGCAAACCCGCCGAAACCCTGCGCGCCACCGGCCAGCGTGCCGGCCTGGAAATACGAGCCCACTTCGCCCGGCGACTGGTTCCACTTCTCGTTGCGGTATTCGGCGCCGAAGGCCACCGTCACCGGATACGCCAGGCCCCAGTCGAAGCCGCGCTTGACGTCCAGGTTGACGATGTTCTGCGTGGTCTCCAGCGCGCCATCGTAGAAGGAGGTCGGCGAGGTCGGCCCCAGGCTCACGTTGAGCGTGTTGCGGGTGTGGAAATCGATCTTGTTGTAGCCGTAGTTGTAGCTGGCATCCCAGTCCCAGCCGCTGGCCGTGGACCCGCGTACGCCGGCCACCAGCGAGCGGTCCTTGGCGTAGGTCTGGATTTCCGGCAGGAAGCCCTGCGGATAGACCGACAGGATGTTCTGGGTGCTGCCCGGCGCGCGGAAGAACGCGAACGAGGTGATGTCGCGGTTGCTGGCGGTGGCAAAGGCGTAACCGGTGATGCTGTCGCTGAAGGCGAACTCGGTATTGGCCGACACCGCCTGCGCGTTGACGTCCGGGTCGCCGATCTTGAACGCCTTCTGGCCCACCGCTGGCTGCGAGGCGCTGGGGGCGCCGGCATAGCCGCGCGCACGGTCGGTGGGGTCCTGCTGGTTGAGCTGGGCGGCCACATGCAGCCAGCCGCGCTCGTTGCCGTACGCCACGCCGGTGTCGCCGGACAGCTCGTAGTTGCTGCCGTCGCCGGCCGAGTACTGGCCGAAGCCGGCCTGCAGGCTGCCGCCCTTCTCCGCGCCCTTGAGCACGATGTTGACCACACCGGCAATGGCATCGGAGCCGTATTGTGCCGAGGCGCCGTCGCGCAGCACTTCCACGCGCGCGATCGCCGCCACCGGAATGGTGTTCAGATCCACCGCCGCGGCGCCACGGCCGATGGTGCCGTTGAGGTTGAGCAGCGAGGAGGTGTGGCGGCGCTTGCCGTTGACCAGCACCAGCACCTGGTCCGGCGACAGGCCGCGCAGCTGTGCCGGACGGATCGCGCTGGTGCCGTCGCTCAGCGCAGGGCGCGGGAAGTTCAGCGACGGCAGCGCGCGGGCCAGTGCGGTGGCCAGCTCCGAGGTGCCGGTGGCCTGCAGCGACTCGGCGCTGATGATGTCGATCGGCGATTGCGACTCGGCCACGGTCCGGTCGGACACGCGGGTACCGGTGACGATGACGGTGTCCAGCGTGTTGGCGGGCGCGCTGGCCGGCGTGGCGCTCTGGGCAAGGGCGGGGGAGGCGAGCAGCGCCGCAACCACGGCGGTTGCGAGCGAGGACAGCGGGTAATTCATGACAACTCCGAACGGGGGTCCAGGCAGGACCAGCAAGGCTGGGCGGGGTCTGGTCGCGGCGACGCGAAGGAACGACGGCCAGCCCGAAGGCGCTAATTATTCGTTAACGCTAGAATGGCGTCGCAGGAGTGCTGCTCATCTGCTCATTCCTTTTCGTTCTATCGGACTGTCCATCAATGATTTCCCTGCGCAACTTCTCCATGCGACGCGGCGAGCGTCTGCTGTTGTCCAACGTCGACCTGACCATGCATGCCGGCTACCGCGTCGGTGTGGTGGGCCGTAATGGCACCGGCAAGTCGAGCCTGTTCGCCGCGGTCAAGGGCGAGCTGGAGGCGGACAAGGGCGATGTCGACCTGCCCGGCAAGGTGCGCACCGCCAGCGTCTCGCAGGAAACCCCGTCGCTGCCCGATCCGGCGCTGTCGTTCGTGCTGGGCGGCGACATCGAGGTCTCCGCGATCCTGCAGGAAGAGGCTGCGGCCACCGCGCGCGAGGACTGGGAAGCGGTGGCCAATGCGCACCAGAAGATGGCCGAACTCGGCGCCTACGATGCCGAGGCGCGCGCCGGCAAGCTGCTGCACGGCCTGGGCTTCCCGGCCGACACCCATCACCGCGCGGTGTCCTCGTTCTCCGGCGGCTGGCGCGTGCGCCTGAACCTGGCGCGCGCGCTGATGATGCCCAGCGACCTGCTGCTGCTGGACGAACCGACCAACCACCTGGACATGGACGCGGTGCTGTGGCTGGAGCAATGGCTGCTCAAGTACCCGGGCACCTTGCTGCTGATTTCGCATGACCGCGAGTTTCTCGACAACGTGGCCACCCACACCCTGCACCTGCATGGCGGCACCGCCAAGCTGTACGTCGGCGGCTACACCGATTTCGAGCGCCAGCGCATCGAGCACCTGCGCCAGCAGCAGATCGCCCACGACAAGGAACAGGCCGAGCGCGCGCATCTGCAGAGCTTCATCGACCGCTTCAAGGCGCAGGCCAGCAAGGCCACCCAGGCGCAGAGCCGCATGAAGCGCCTGGCCAAGATGGCCGGCACCGAAGCGGTCCGCGCCGAGCGCGAGTTCCGCATCCAGTTCGCCCAGCCCAATCGGCTGCCGTTTTCGCTGATCCGGTTGAATCATGCGGCTTGCGGGTATGCGGCTGCGCCGCGGGAGCCGGGAATCGGGAATGGGGAATCGCAAAAGCGCGGGTCCAGCGATGCGATTACCGTATTGCACGATGTCGGGTTCGGGCTGGAGGCGGGTGACCGGATCGGGTTGCTGGGGCCCAATGGTGCGGGTAAGTCCACGCTGGTGAAGACGTTGGTGGGCGAGCTTGCGCCGCTGTCGGGCGAGCGCAGTGCGCATCCGGACCTGCGGATCGGCTACTTCGCCCAGCACACGGTGGAGTCGCTGCACGAGGGGCAGTCGCCGATGGATCACTTCCGCGAGCTGTCGCCGGATGGCGCCAACCAGGCGTTTCGCGACTTCCTGGGCAAATGGAATTTCGCCGGCGACCGTGCCTTCGAGGTGGTGGATGGTTTCTCCGGCGGCGAGCGCGCGCGTCTGGCGCTGGCGCTGATTGCCTGGCAGCAGCCGAACGTGCTGCTGCTGGACGAACCGACCAACCATCTGGACCTGGAAATGCGCGAGGCACTGGCCGAAGCGTTGAGCGACTTCGAAGGTGCGATCGTGATGGTCTCGCATGACCGCCATCTGATCGGCCTGGTCTGCGACAGTTTCTGGCGCGTGGCCGATGGCGTGGTCGAGCCGTTCGAAGGCGACCTGGACGAATACGCCGCCTGGCTGCGCAGCCGCCCGGCCGCCCAGGGCACCAAGCAGAAGATGGCCGAAGTGGCGCCGACACCGCCACCGCCGACCAAGCCGCTGCCGCCGAAGAAGGCCGTCAACCCGCACAAGCTGGCCAGCGCCGAAAAGCGCGTCGGCGAACTGGAAGCGGCGTTGGCGGCGCTGGACCGCGAGCTCGCCAACCCGGGCAACTATGCCGACAGCGAGAAGATGGCGGTGCTGGGCCGCGACCGCGAGGCCACCGCACAGCAACTGGCGGCTGCGGAAGCGGCGTGGATGGAGCTGATCGAGGGGGTGTAGCAGCAGGGGCGCGGTGATGGGGCTGGTGATGGTGCCTGTTGATCGCTGGTGCAAGAGGGCGAAGGTGATGGAAGTAGGCTTCGCGCCCGTACCCTCATCCGGCGCTACGCGCCACCTTCTCCCAGCGGGAGAAGGGAGCAAGCCGCCGCTCTGGTGATTAAGCCCCTCTCCCTGCGGGAGAGGGGTTGGGGTGAGGGTACGACGGAAGACAGGCATCTCGATGGAAGGGCTGGGTGAGGTGCGGCGCAGCCATCTCACAAGAGAGGCAGCGTCGCGTGCACGCAGGCAACCGGCCCGGGAACGCATCCAGCGTCACCCCGGCGTTTGCTCCACCAACAACCACGCAAGAAACCTGCGCCCAGCCTCGCTCTCCGCCCGCGAGCGCAGCCGCGTCAGCCAATAACGTCCAGCGTCGATCTGGATCGGAAACGGGCACACCAGGCGCCCGGCATCCAGGTCCTGGCGAAACATCGGCAGCGGCAATAACGCCACACCGATACCGGCCGCCGCAGCGCTGGCCAGGGTCAACGAAGAATCGAACATCGCCCCGCGTGCGGCGACTTCGGCCACACCCGCGGCACGAAACCACTGCGGCCATTCGTCCAGACGGTACGAGCGCAATAACGGCAGCTGCGCCAGATCGGTCGGCGTGCGCAAGCCACGTGCCATGGTCGGCGCACACACCGGCGCGAACGGCGCCTCCATCAACGCCTCGGCAATCTGCCCCTGCCAGTCGCCATCGCCAAAGCGGATCGCCAGATCCAGGCCTTCGCCGGCCAGGTCGACGCGGTTGTTGTGAGTCGACAGGCGCAGCTCGATCTCCGGATGCGCCGCATGAAAGGCATCCACGCGCGGCAGCAGCCAGCCAGTGGCGAAGGTACCCACCACGCCGACGCTGAGCACCTCGCGATAGCGGCCATCGGCAAAGCGCTCCAGGGTCGCGGCAATGCGATCGAAGGCCTCGGCCAGCACCGGCGCCAGCGCCGCGCCCTCGTCGGTGAGTGCCACTCCGCGTGGTAGCCGATGGAACAGGCTGCTGCCCAGTTGCTGTTCCAGCGCCTTGATCTGGTGGCTGAGTGCGGCCTGGCTGACGCACAGCTCGCTCGCCGCACGGGTCAGGTTCTGGTGGCGTGCGGCGGCCTCGAAGGCGCGCAAGGCGTTGAGCGGGAGGCGAGGGCGGGGCATGCGCAGAGATTAGTTCAATTCATGCCAGGGATCGAAACATCGCGATACTCCGGCGGCCGCGCCGGGCCGATACTGCGGGCTCTGATCGGGAGGCTGGTCCATGTTGAAGCGTCGACAATTCCTGTGCGCAACCGGCGCGGGTGTGCTGCTTGCAGCGTCCAGGCCCCTGCGTGCCGTCAGTCTGGTGGCGTCTGCAGCGGTTGAGTTGCGAGAGGCATGGGCCGGGATCGAACGCAGGAGCGGTGGCCGCCTGGGCATCTGCCTGCTCGACAGCGCCACCGGCAGGCGCATCGGCCAGCGTGAGGACGAGCGCTTCCCGCTGTGCAGTACCTTCAAATTTGTATTGGCTGCGGCGGTGCTGCAGCGGGTGGACAAGGGCGAGCTGACCCTGGGGAAACGGGTGAAGATCCGCGCCGCCGACATGCTTGAACATGCCCCGGTCACCGAGCGCCATGTCGGCGGGTCGCTGAGCGTGGCCGAGCTGTGCCGGGCCACGATGATCCATAGCGACAACCCGGCCGCCAACCTGCTGTTTCCGCTGGTGGGCGAGCCGGCCGGACTGACCGCCTTCCTGCGTGGCATCGGCGATGCGCACACCCGCAGCGACCGCCACGAGCCGGAGATGAACCGGTTCGCCCCGGGCGACCCGCGCGACACCACCACCCCGGCGGCAATGGCCGCCACCTTGCGCACCCTGCTGCTGGGCGACGCGCTGCAGCAGGCCTCGCGCAAGCAGTTGACCGACTGGATGATCGACAACCGCACCGGCGATACCTGCCTGCGCGCCGGCCTGCCGCGCGGCTGGAACATCGGTGACAAGACCGGCAGCAACGGCAGCGACACCCGCAACGACATCGCCATCCTGTGGCAGCCAGGACGCCAGGCACCGCTGCTGCTGACCGCCTATCTCAATGGCGCAACGGTCGATGCTGCCGCACGCGATGCAGCGCTCAAGGCTGTTGCTGCCGCGGTCGCGATGACGGGCGCGGGGTTCACCGACGACGCGTTCCAGCGCGAGTGGCGCACGCTGACAGCGGTCACGCCGCGCTGAGTTTTCTCAACCGGGCGCGCCGATCACCAGCGGCTCGTCCTGCTGCAGCCGCGCCGGCCCGCCCATGGCCGGGTCGCTGACGCTGTCTGCGCCGGTTTCGATGCGCCCGGCAAGCCGCTGCGCTGCGCCGTCGTGCGTCACCCACAGGTCGTACCAGCCGCCGGTTGCTGCTGCCTGCCAGCGGCGTCGTTCGGTGGCGCCGGGTGCAATGCGCAGGCGTTCGTGCGGTTGCGCGGCTGTATACGCGCCCGGCTGCAGCTCCACCTGCACCGCAGTGCTGCCGGCATTGCGCAGCGCTAGGGACACGGCCGCGCGATCGTTCGCATCCTGGGTGATCTCGGCCACCAGTAACGGTGCGCCCGGATCTCCGCAATAATGACGATGGAAGCCATTGGGGCCGATCAACCACAGGTCGTAACGGCCATCGCCGGTGGCCCACGTGCCATCCACTGCCGCGCCGTTCCCCACCGTATAACGACGCGGAATTGCGGCAAGATCGAGGCGGTCGTAGACGTGCAGGACCACCGCCGCGCCAGCATTGGACATGCGCAGCTTCACCTCGCCACGCTCAGGCAGATAAGCCAGTTCCACGCTGGGGCGATACGGCAGCGCCCGCGAACGGCGGGTACCGAACGGCTGCTGCGGCGATTGCAACGTGGCCGGCAACGGCGGCAGTGCGTGTTCGCGCAGGGCTGCCGCGCGCGCTGCGGTGGCGCTGACATCGGGCAACGCCGCGACGAAGGGGCGCGCATCGGCATTGCGGAAGTCGAATGCACCGGTGAGGTCACCGCACACCGCGCGCCGCCACGGCGTGATCTCCGGTGCGGGCACGCCGAAGCGGCGCTCCAGCAGGCGCAATACCGAGGTGTGGTCGTACACCTGCGAATCCACCCAGCCGCCGCGGCTCCACGGCGAGATCACGTACAGCGGCACACGCGGGCCCAGGCCATAGGGGCGGCCGCGCAGCTCGGGCAGATCCACCTTCTGTTCGCCCGGTGCCGGGTGGCGGTGGTAGTCGTCGTCGGTGACGATGCTGGATGCGCCGGCAAAGCCGCCGGTCGCGCGCGGGTCCGGCGACGGGGGCGCAGGCGGTGGCATGTGATCGAAGAAGCCGTCGTTCTCGTCGAACATCAACAACAGCGCCGTGCGGCTCCACACCTGCGGATCGGCGGTCAGCGCATCCAGCACACGCGCGGTATAGGCCGCGCCCTGCGCAGGACTGGACGGATCCGGATGCTCGCTGCCGGCCGCATCGGCGATGACGAAACTCACCGATGGCAGACGCCCGCCGAGCACGTCGGCGCGCAGCTGTTCAACATCGCGTGTGCTGACGCCACGCGCGCGCAACTGCGCATCGTGGCCGGGTGCAGCAGTGAAGGCCTGCCGGAACGGCGCAAAGCCGGCCAGCGGGTTGTCGGTGAAGTTGTCGCGCATGTCCTGATAGATCTGCCAGGACACACCCGCTTTCTGAAGATGTTCAACGTAGGTCGTCCAGCGGTATGGCTCGGCAAAACCGCCCAAATCCGGGAAATTGTCGTGCGAGTTGCCGATCACCGGGCCACCGGCAAGCGCCTGCGGGTCGTTGCCGCCGCTCCACAGGAACACGCGATTGGAATTGGTGCCGGTCTGGATCGAGGCGTGGTACGCATCGCAAATGGTGAAGGCGTCGGCGAGCGCGTACTGGAACGGAATATCCGCGCGCCGGTAATAGCCCAGCGCGTGGTCGTGCTTGGCCGCGGCCCAGTGCCCGAGCCGGCCGTGATCCCAGGCGCGTTGCGCATCCACCCAGCTATGCGGCGTGCCTTGCACGCGCATGAAGCCGAATTGCGCTGCGGTATCCAGCGCAAACGGCGTCAGCCATTGGCGGCCGTCTTCGCTGGGTTGCAGCCACACCGTGCGCGCGGGCGCGCCCGGCAGCGGCGGCGCGGGAATGGGAAAACGATCGCCGAACCCGCGCACGCCGGGCAGGGCGCCGAAGTAATGATCGAAGGCGCGGTTTTCCTGCATCAGGATCACCACATGCTGCAGATCTTCCAGCGTGCCGGTGCGGCGGTCCGGCGCAATGGCGGCGGCCCGCGCGATGCTGGGCGGCAGCAGCGCGGCGGCGGCGCCGGCAAGCCCGGTCTGCAGAACGCGGCGGCGGGGAAGGTCGATCATCGTCTCACCTGGTTGGCGCGCCAATCCTGTCGGCGCTGGAGCGGGCCGAGCGTACCCAACGCGTCAGCGCATGTGTTCTGGCGCGTGCGTGCACAAGCGCCAATGCCGTCCCTTTGCAGGTGCGCAGGAGACAATGCAGGGAGCGGATCGGTCGTATGCCTTTTCCCCGATCCGCCCCCATCCACTGGAATCCTATCGCCTGTCGGGCAGCGGTGCGCCGTCTACGCTAGAGATCCAGCGTCACGGTCAGCCCGACCGTGCGCGGCGCGCCGATGAACGCGCTGTCGCTGCCGTCCACGCCTTCCAGATAGCGCTTGTCGGTGAGGTTGCTGACGTTGAGCGCCAGCTGCAGGCCCTTGAGCTGCGACGACAGTTGCGACAGTTCCACGCCCAGGTTGGCATCGAAGGTGGTCACGCCATCGAGTGCCGCACGGTTGGAGGCGTCCAGGTAGCGCTTGCCCAGGTAGCGCCCGGACACGCCGAAGCGCCACGCCTGGCCGCTCCAGTCCGCCGACATCACCAAGGTGTTGCGCGGTTGGCCGATCACCTGCGCACCTGGGGTGATCTCCAGCGCGGTGTCGCGCGCGGCATCGCCGCTGCCCAGGTAATCGGCCTTGTTGTAGGTATAGGCACCGTTGATGCGCCAGCCGTTGTCCCAGCCATAGCCGAGCGCCGCTTCCACGCCGCGCGCATGCACGCCGCCGAAGTTCTCGTACACGCCATCGGTTTCGCCCAGGTAGTCGATGCCGGTGACGAAGTTGGCCGGCACATAGACGATGCGGTTGTCGAAGCGGATGTCGTACAGCGTCACGCTGCCGGTCAACGGCCAGCGGCTCAGGCGCAGGCCGAGTTCGACGTTGTCGGCGGTTTCCGGTTGCACCCGGCTCAGCGCGACCGGGTCGGTTTCGCCCAGCACGCCGGAGGGAATCGCGGCGAAGTTCTGCGAATACCCGGCAAAGGCTTCCAGGCCCTGCACCGGGGTGGTCCAGGTCAGGCCGGCCGACAGCAGCGGGTCCGAATGCGAATCCGACTCCACATGCTGCGCATCGCCGATGCGGCGGTCGCGGGTCTGGTCGACGAAGAACTGCTTGACGCCCACACGCCAGGCAAAGGCGCCGTAGCGCATCACGTCCTCGACGTAATACATCTGCTCGTCGGTCTGGTAGTCGTCCTTGAACTGCACCCAGTACGGCTGATGATCGAAGCCGATGTTGGTGCCGACGTTGAGCAGGCGATGCCAGTCGCGGGTGACGCTACGGTCGTAACGTTCCAGCCACGCACCGGCGCGCGCGGTGTTGTCGATGGCGCCCAGATCCGCGCGCCATTCCACATCGGCCATCGCACCGGCGCGGTGGTTGTCGTAGTGGCTGTGGCGATACGACTGCACCGGCACCGAACCGGCCGGATAGCAGGCCGGGTTGGATTCTGCAGGCAGCGCATCGCTGCCGGCGCAACCGGCCAGCATCGTCGCGGCCGCGCCGCCGGGCGTGAGGTAATACAGCTTGCCCAGGTCGCTGCCGGCATACACGGTGTTGCCGCCACGCGCTTCGGATTCCGCTGCGCCGGCGCCGTCGTTGGTGACATCCACCAGATACGGCGGAATCCAGTCGCCACGGCCCTGCATGCGGTGCGCGTAGCCGGTCAGCGTGGTCTTGAAGCCATTGCCGCCATCGAAGGCGCCGCGCAGATAGCCGAAGGTGTTCTTGCGCAGCGCGCGCGAGCCGGAGCGATAGTTCTGGTCCAGGTACGGAATGCCGGTGAGCGTGCCGGTCAGCAGGTCGTGCTCGGGGTCGCGCGCGAACTGTTCGGGCGTCACGCTGGTGTATTCGGATTCGTCGGCATCGTCGTAGGACGCGTAGCCGCTGAGCGTCCACTTGTCCAATACGCTGACGAACTTGCCGGCCAGGTGGTCGCGGCGGGTGTGGCCGCTGCCGTCGATCCAGTCGTCGTTGCGTGCCGACGAGCCGCTGACCCAGGCGCGCGTGTTGCCGCCGAGCAGGCCGGTGTCGTAGCGCGCGTAATACTTGCGCGCCTGGTTGTCGCCGATGCCGCCGATCACGCGCACGCGCTGCTCTTCCAGCGGGTCGCCGGTGAGGTAGTTCAAGGTGCCACCCAACGCTTCGTTGGAGCGCGAGGCGATATCGGCGGTGCCCTGGCTGACTTCCACCGTTTCCAGATCCGGCATGTCGATGAAGCGGTTGGCCTTGGAGCCGCCGCCATAGGCCGAGCCGCCGTTGGGCACGCCATCGATGGTGGTGCCGATCTGCTGGGTATCGCGATTGCTGACGAAGCCGCGCATGCTGATCTGGGTGCCCCAATCCGACGAGCCGAAGGCATCGGCCTCGGTCACCACCACGCCGGGCAGTTCGTTGAGCGCATCGTTGACGCTGCCCAGCACGAACTGGCGGTCCAGCATTTCCTTGCTGACATTGGTCTTGGAATACGTCATCGCCTGGCCGACCACCTGCACCTGATCCAGCGTGGACACCTGCTCGCCAGCGCTGCCCGGTTCGGCCGCGGACGGGCCAGTCGCTGCGCCATCGGGGGCTTGCTGTGCGTAGGCGGGCAGGGTGAGCGGAACCAGTAACAACGCGAGCGTGGCCGGATGGCGCACGCGCGAGGAGGACGTCGAATCCATTGCAATCCAACAAGCGGGGAGGTCCGCAAAGACTGCCGCGCTTGCATTGCGTGATGATGACCGCGCAAAAGGTGCGGTCGGGATCACTGGATGGTTCTACTACGCCCTGTCGAAAGGAAGATTGCGGGCTAGCGCCGTCTGCATGCTTTCGCGTTGGGTCGTTGAACGACACCTCCGAAACTGCGTGTCATACCGTGGGCTATTCATTCCAAGACGATGCGAATCGTCGCGTCGTTGGAGGGTGGTCAAGTGCTTGGGTCAAAAGCTCAGGTCTTCGAGGGCGCGGCGCCCTCACCGCTTGCGGGACACGCCGTGAACCCGTCCCTGGGGGCTCGGTGGCGGCATCCATGCCGCCACACGGTCCCGCAACCGGCAAGGACGCCGCACCAGACAGTTGGTCGGCGCTCACTTGAAAAACTGTCTGTAGTGAGGCTTGCACCAGACGTGGAGTCGATGCGTCATGATCGATCAAGGCGTATCGAGCACCGCTCTTACCTTGCGCACCGACCATCCCGACAGGTCCTTGCCCGCTCACCGTCGCGGGACCTTACGCGGCATGGATGCCGCGTAAGAGCCTCCATGGACGGATTCACGGCGTGTCCCGCGATGGTGGGCGGGCAAGGGCCCTGCAGCCACGCCGCAGATCATCGGTTCTACAGATGATCTACACGGCCTTCTATCAACTGCTCTGTCTTGCGGCGTGTCCCGCGACCGTGGGCGGGCAAGGGCTCCGCAGCCAAGCCGCAGACCATCGGCTCTACAGCTGATCTACAAGGCCTTCTATCAACTGCTCTGTCTTGCGGCGCGTCCCGGGATGGTGGGCGGGCAAGGACCCCGCAGCCACGCCGCAGATCATCGGCTCTGCGACCGATGCCCGCGAAACGGGGGCGTTAGCCGCTCCTGGTGTGCGGCGGTGCTTCGGCCTGCTGCGTTTCCGGCATCAACTCCAACGCCGATGGCGTGGTGCGCAGCATCGGGCGGAAAGAGATCGGGTGGATGCGGCGGCGCGTGAAGCGCAGCAGGCGTGCCAGCGTAAATCCGGCCAGTGCCAGCAGCATCACCGCGAAATAGACCGGGAGCGCGGCAGGGCCGAATTTCTGCATCGCGCCACCGGCCAGGGCCGGACCGATCGCCGCGCCCACGCCATGTACCAGCAGCAGGCTGCTGCAGCCGGAGAGCAGATCTTCGCGCGGCAGGTAATCGAGCATGTGTGCCACCGCGAACGGATACAGCGAGAACGCCAACCCGCCGTACACGAAGAACAGCACGAACAACAGTTGCGTCTGTGCCTGCACCATCGGCACTGCGGCGGCGATCGCGATGCCGGCCGCCAGCATGCTGATCGTGACCAGGCCGATGCGCCGGTCATGGCCATCGCTGATGCGCCCGATCGGCCACTGCAGCACTGCACCGCCGATGATGGCGGTGAGCATGAACATCGCCACGCCGTCGGCATCCAGCCCGATGCGGTCGGCGTACACCGGCAACAAGCCCCAGAACGCCCCCATTGCCAGGCCCGACAATCCCGCGCCGATGGTCGCCACCGGGGCCAACGCGTACAGCGTCTTGAGGCGCAGGCGCGACACGTGCGGTACCTCGGGCGGAATCAGGCGCGTGGTCATCACCGGCATCACTGCCGCGCAGATCAGGATCGCCGTCAGCGTGAACATCGCCGGTGCGCCCGCATCGCCTGCGGTGAGAAGGATCTGGCCCAGCGCCAATGCCGACAGATTGATCGCCATGTACACCGAAAACACCCGGCTGCGCCGGCGCGCGTCCGGCTCGGCGTTGAGCCAGCTCTCGATCACCGTATACAGGCCGACCAGTGCCGCGCCGGTGACCAGACGCAGCAATCCCCAGCCCCAGGCGTTCAACCAGATCGGATGCAGAAGCACCGCGATCGCCGCCAGCGCCGCGTAGAACGCGAATGCGCGGATATGCCCGATGCGCCGAATCAGCGGCGGTGCGAAGAAGGTGCCGAGAAAGAAGCCGGCGAAATACCCGGACATGATCAGGCCGAGCGCACGCGCATCGAAACCGGCCTGGCCACCGCGCACGGCAAGCAGGGTGCCGAGCAGCCCGCTGCCGGTCAGCAGCAGGGCAACGCCCAGCAGTAAGGCAGTCAGCCGCAACATGGATGCGGTCCTCGTGGGGGAAGAGGCGCGTCGATCACCTGTTCGAGTGTAGCAGCCCGTGTCGCGCGGCTTGACCGAAGCCAGCTGGCTTTCGGCGTTCGATACCAAGTGGTTGGCTGTAGTTCGGCGCGAAGCCTGGATGGTTGACGTTCCGGATGACGGCCCCACCTGCCTGCGCAGTTCGCACGGTCACGCCGCCCCATCACTCGGTGCCCAGGCCGGCGACCGTCGGCATGCGCACGCACGCCCCCATGTCTTGCCGTCTGCCGATGGGAGCCGCGATGCCGGGTGCCCATCGGGCGCACGGGCGGGCACGCAGCGATCACCGGTCGATGTTTCTCGCCGGCAACGTGCGCGCGTGGTCAAGCGCAGCTGCATCACTGCACCTGCCTGCCCGCATCCGTCTAGAATCTGCGCCCCTGCATCGTCTTCAGCTGATCCTGCCATGCCCATCTACGGTTTCCAGTGCACCACCTGCGGCCACGCCTTCGACCGCCTGCAGAAGATGGCCGACCCCGATCCGCAGACCTGTCCGGCCTGCGCGGCGGCCACGATCAAGCGCCAGATCACCGCGCCGTCGTTCCGGCTGTCCGGTAGCGGCTGGTACGAGACCGATTTCAAGTCGGCGGGCGAGAAGAAGAAAAACCTCAGCGAGAGCAGTAGCGCCGGTGGCGATGCCAAGCCGGCCGCCGCCGCCGAGAGCAAGCCCGCGGCAAAGCCCGCGGCCGACCCTGCCTGAGCCGGGTCAGCGCGCCGCAACGACGGGCGGTGCCGGGCAGCGGCTGGCAGTGCTGAAGCCGCATCCCCCGTCCCGACCCGTAAGCGGCGCGCGTACCTGCTGCCTCAACGTGCCTCGAAGCGCGCCCGGCAGCCATCGTTGACCCACAGCGTCGCGCGGCGGGCGTCGTACCCCCAACTGCGGCCTTCTTCACAACGGGTGTCGGACAGCTGGCGGGTCAGCACCGGGCGGCCGTAGCGGCCATCCCAGCCGCAGGTGCGCAGGCGGCGGTCGTCACTGGCGCAGGTGATGGCGTAATCGTTGCGGGGGCGGTCGTCGCGGCCACCGTCGCCGCCGTCACCCCGGTCCCAGCCGCCGCCGCGGGCCTGCGCAAACTCGCCCCGGCAGCCGTCGTCCACCCAGATGCGGCCCCCGTCCTGGCGCCAGTTGCGGCCTTCCACGCAGGGCGTGTTGGACAGTTGGCGCACCAGCATGGCGCGGCGCCAGCCGGTGTCACAGATCTTCTGGCGCTGGTCGTTGCTCTCGCAGCGCACCGTACCGGCGACCCCGCCACCGCCGGGGCCAGTGTTGCCGCCCCAGCCGCCGCCGTTGCGACCATCGACAAAGCGCCCACGGCAGCCATTGTCGACCCAGACCCGGCCGCGGTCGCTGCCCCAATTACGGCCTTCGATGCAGCGGGTGCCGGAGATGTTTTCGACTAGCACCGCGCGGCCGCGGAACGGCGTATCGCACTCACGGCGACGGTTGTCGTTGCTGGAGCAGGTGATGCTGGGGCCGTTCCAGCCACGGTCCTGCGCGACGACAGGCGCGCTGGTCAGCAGGCCGGTCAGGGTGATCAGGCCGAAGCCGGAGAGCAGCAGGGCGGTGCGCAGCATCGTGTCGTCCTTGGTGCGGAAGGGTCTGGCGCCTATTCAGCCGGGCGCTGACTTAAGCGGCCATGAGCGCCTGCGCATTTGCTCCTGTCGCCCGCCGGCCCCAGAATATCCGGCTCTCCGGCGCCGTCCTGCGTCGGGTTTTCAGCGGAGCTTTCGATGCGTACCCACTTCTGCGGCCTGGTCGATGAGACCTTGATCGGCCAAACCGTCACTCTCGCCGGCTGGACCGACGTGGCCCGCAACCTGGGCGGGGTGTGCTTCATCGACCTGCGTGACCACGAAGGCATCGTGCAGGTGACGGTGGAACCGGTGGCCGGCGACGACGCCAGCGCCGAGCTGTTCAAGGTGGCCGCCAGCCTCGGCTACGAGGACGTGCTGCAGGTCGAAGGCGTGGTGCGCGCGCGTCATGCGGTCAACGACAAGCTGCGCACCGGCAAGGTGGAAGTGATCGCCACCCGCATCAGCATCCTCAACAAGGCTGCGCCGCTGCCGTTCCACGCGCATGAAAACCCGGGCGAGGAAACCCGCCTGAAGTACCGTTACCTGGATTTGCGCCGTCCGGAAATGCAGCGCATGCAGCGCACCCGCATCAAGCTGGTGCAGGCGCTGCGCCGGCACCTGGACGCACGCGATTTCCAGGACATCGAAACCCCGATCCTGACCAAGGCCACCCCGGAAGGCGCGCGCGACTTCCTGGTGCCGGCGCGCATGCATCCGGGCGAGTTCTACGCCTTGCCGCAGAGCCCGCAGCTGTTCAAGCAGATCCTGATGGTGGCCGGCTTCGACCGCTACTACCAGATCGCACGCTGCTTCCGCGACGAAGCGCTGCGCGCCGACCGCCAGCTGGAATTCACCCAGCTGGACATGGAATTTGCCTTCGTGCGCGAGCGCGACGTGCAGGATTTCGTCGAAGACATGATCCGCGCCATCTTCGCCGAAGTGGTGGACGTCGAACTGGCCGCGCAGTTCCCGCGCATGACCTGGGCCGAGGCGATGCGTCGCTATGGTTCGGACAAGCCGGACCTGCGCATCGCGCTGGAGCTGGTCGATGTGGCCGAGCTGGTCAAGGCCAGCGAATTCCCGGTGTTCACTGCCGCCGCCAATGACGCCGACGGCCGCGTGGCCGCGCTGCGCATCCCCGGTGGCGCCACGCTGAGTCGCAAGCAAATCGACGACTACGCCGCGCACGCCGTCAAGTACGGCGCCAAGGGCCTGGCCTACATCAAGCTGTCGGAGACCGGCGAGGTCAGCTCGCCGATCGCCAAGTTCTTCGGCGAAGAGGCCTTCGCTGCGCTGCTCAAGCACACCGGTGCAACCAACGGCGACATCGTGTTCTTCGGTGCCGGCCGCTACAACACCGTGTCCGACTTCATGGGCGCACTGCGCCTGAAGGCCGGCAAGGAATTCAATCTGGTCGCCGATGGCTGGGCGCCGCTGTGGGTTACCGATTTCCCCATGTTCGAATGGGACGAGGAGGCGCAGCGCTACGTGGCCCTGCATCATCCCTTCACCGCGCCGGCGGTGGACGACATCGCCGACCTGCGCGCCAACGCCCGCACCGCGGTCTCGCGTGGTTACGACATGGTGCTCAACGGCAACGAGATCGGCGGCGGTTCGATCCGTATCCACCGCCCGGACATGCAGAGCGCGGTGTTCGAGCTGCTCGGCATCGGCGCCGAGGAGGCGCGTGCCAAGTTCGGCTTCCTGCTGGATGCCTTGAACTACGGCGCCCCGCCGCACGGCGGCATCGCCTTCGGCATCGACCGCATCGCGGCATTGATGGCCGGCACCGAATCGATCCGCGACGTCATCCCGTTCCCCAAGACCACCGGCGCGCAGGACCTGATGACCGACGCCCCGTCGCCGATCGCCGCCGATCAGCTGGCCGAAGTGCACGTGCAGGTACGCCCCAAGCAGGCCTGACCTGCCACACACGGCCACGCCAGCGCGTGGCCGTGCAGCTGATACGCCGCGCCCCCAGCGTGTCGCATGCTTAGATGCGGTGGCGCGCTGCACATCTGCCGAACTGGCGGTGTCCTCAGCCGAGGCGCGCCCTGCCGCAACCGCGACGCAGGGCCGCGCTCCTCGCGCGCCCTCGACAATCCACTGCGAGCGGTCCGGAAACGCGGATCCCGGATGCTTTCCCGATTCCCGATTCCCGATTCCCGATTCCCGCCTCCCGCTTCCCCATTCCCCATTGCCCGCTTGCGGCAACGAAGCCGCATGCGCGAAGCTGCCACGTCCCCCCGGCATGAGACGCCCGCATGACCCGCATCCGCCGCGCCACACCGGACGATGCCGAAGCCTTGTCGCTGCTGGCCGCGCAGACCTTCACCGAAACCTTCGGGCATCTGTACCCGCCAGAGGATCTGCACGGCTTCCTGCAAGAGACCTACGCGGTCGAGCGCGCACGCATCGTGCTGGCGCATCCGGACTATGCGATCTGGCTGCTGGAGATGGACAACCTGCTGGTCGGCCACGCCGCCGCCGGGCCCTGCGGGTTGCCGCACCAGGACGTGCGTCCCGGCGACGGTGAGCTCAAACGGCTGTATCTGTTGAAGGACTACCAGAACAGTGGCTGGGGCAGCCGCCTGTTCGAGACCACGCTGGAATGGCTGGAGCGCGACGGCCCGCGCACGCTGTGGATCGGCGTGTGGTCGGAGAATTTCGGCGCACAACGCTTCTACGCCCGCTACGGTTTCGAAAAGGTGGGCGAGTACGATTTCCCGGTCGGCAAGATCCTCGACCGCGAATTCATCCTGCGCCGCAATCCGCGCATTGCGGCCGACTGAGCGGCACGCCGATGCCAGCGGGTGCGCGACGTGCGACCGCAACCGCCGACGTGCTGCTGGTGCACGGCGTCTGGAATACCGCGCATTGGCTGTTGCCGCTCGCGCGTCGGCTGCGTGCCGAGGGCCTGGCGCCGGCGCTGTTCGGCTACGCCAGCGTGCTCGGCGGTCCGGCGCAGGCGGTGCCGCGGCTGATCGAACGCCTGCAGGCGACCGGCGCGCAGTGGCTGGTCTGTCACAGCCTGGGCGGGCTGGTGGCGCTGCAGGCCCTGCGCGCGGCGCCCGCATTGCCGGTGCGCCGGGTGGTCTGCCTGGGCTCGCCGTTGTGCGGCAGCGCCGCCGCGCGCGGCCTGGCCCGGCGCGGCGGGCGCTGGGCGCTGGGGCGCAGCGCGGCCTTGCTGCAGCACGGTGTCGCGCACTGGGAGGGCGAGGCGGAGATCGGCCAGGTCGCCGGCACCGTCGCGCGCGGGGTGGGGCGCTGGCTGGCGCCGCTGGACGGCGGCTCGGACGGCACCGTGGCGCTGGCTGAAACCCGCCTGCCGGGGCTGCGCGACCATTGCGTGGTGCAGGCCAGCCACAGCGGTCTGTTGCGCTCGCCCGAGGCCGCGCAGCAGGTGCTGCGCTTCCTGCGCCACGGCCGGTTCGGCCACTGAACGCCGCCGCCCCGGTGCGGGCGAGCAATCAGGTAAAATTCGCGCCCTGTCATTCAAGCCAGTCTGGAACCACCCATGGGTAGAGGCCCCTCCATCGAAGGCCGCAAGAACGCCTCCGACGCCAAACGCGGCAAGATGTTCACCAAGATCATTCGCGAGATCAGCGTCGCCGCGCGCGGCGGCGGTGGCGACCCGTCCAACAATCCGCGCCTGCGCGTGGCGGTGGACAAGGGTCTGTCGGCGAACATGTCCAAGGACGTGATCGAGCGCGCCATCAAGAAAGCCACCGGCGAGCTGGAAGGCGTGGAATACGAGGAAGTGCGCTACGAGGGCTACGCCCCCGGCGGCGTGGCGGTGATCGTGGACTGCCTGACCGACAACCGCGTGCGCGCGGTGGCCGACGTGCGCCATGCCTTCAGCAAGTGCGGCGGCAACATGGGCACCGACGGCTCGGTGGCCTTCATGTTCAAGCGCCTGGGCGTGCTGAGCTTTGCCGCCGGCACCGACGAAGACACCCTCACCGACGCGGCCATCGAAGCCGGCGCCGACGACGTGGTGGTCTATCCGGAAGACGGCGCCATCGACGTACTGACCGCCCCGGAGGCCTTCGCCCAGGTCAAGCAGGCGCTGACCGCCGCCGGCCTGGAGCCGGCCCACGCCGAAATCACCTTCCGCGCCGAAAACGACATCGCCGTCGATGGCGACACCGCCGTGCAGGTCCGCAAGCTGCTCGACATGCTCGAAGACCTGGACGACGTCCAGGACGTGTATTCGAACGTCGATCAGTCGAGTCTCGGCGCTTGAAGCGCCGGGAATCGGGAATGGAGAATCGGGAGTTGAAACAGCTGCATCCTGCATTGCCCGGCAGCGTCGGGCATGCCAGGAGGCTGCTTTACCCATTCCCGATTCCCGACTCCCCAATCCCGGCCGCTCGATGACCCGCATCCTGGGCATCGATCCCGGCTCGCAGCGGACCGGGCTCGGCATCATCGACGTCGATGAGAGCGGTCGCAGCCGGCATGTCTATCATGCGCCGCTGGTGCTGCTGGGCGAGGGCGACTTCGCCCAGCGGCTCAAGCGCCTGCTGCACGGGCTGGGCGAGGTGATCGAGACCTACCGGCCGCAGGAAGTGGCGATCGAGAAGGTGTTCATGGGCAAGAGTGCCGATTCCGCGCTCAAGCTCGGCCACGCGCGCGGGGCGGCGATCTGCGCGGTGGTGCTGCGCGACCTGCCGGTGCACGAGTACGCTGCCACCGAGATCAAGCTGGCGCTGGTCGGCAAGGGCGGGGCGGACAAGGTGCAGGTCCAGCACATGGTCGGCATCATGCTCAACCTGAAAGGCAAGCTGCAGGCCGACGCCGCCGACGCACTGGCGGTCGCCATCACCCACGCCCACGTGCGCGCCACCGCGCAGCACCTGGGCGTCAATACCCAACAGGCCTGGAGCCGTAAGAAATGAGAATCGGGATTCGGGAATCGGGAATCGGGAATTGCAACAGCAGAGTCCAGAGCAGCGCGCGCTCTTACGATTCTCCATTCCCGATTCCCCAATCCCGGCACCGCCAAGGCGGTGCCCAATGATCGGCCGCCTGCGCGGGATCCTGGCCTACAAGCAGCCGCCGTGGCTGGTGATCGACGTGGGCGGGGTGGGCTACGAGCTGGAGGCGCCGATGAGCACCTTCTACGACCTGCCCGATGTCGGCCGCGACGTGATCCTGTTCACCCACTACGCGCAGAAAGAAGACAGCGTGTCGCTGTACGGATTCCTGCGCGAAGGCGAGCGCAGGCTGTTCCGCGACGTGCAGAAGGTCACCGGCATCGGCGCCAAGATCGCGCTGGCGGTGCTGTCCGGGGTCAGCGTGGACGAGTTCGCCCGCCTGATCACCAGCGGCGACATCACCGCGCTGACGCGCATCCCCGGCATCGGCAAGAAGACCGCCGAGCGTATGGTGGTGGAGCTGCGCGACCGCGCCGCCGACTTCAGCAGCGGTGCGCCGATCACCGGCCAGCTCGGCCCGGATGCGGTGTCCGAAGCCACGGTGGCGTTGCAGCAACTGGGTTACAAGCCGGCCGAGGCCGCACGCATGGCACGCGAGGCCGGGGCAGAAGGCGACGAAGTCGCCACGGTCATTCGCAAGGCCCTCCAGGCCGCGCTCCGCTAGGCTGCGCTGTCTTCCTCTCCTTCACGCCACTTGGCGATACCCTGCCCACTTCATGTCCCAGACCCCCACTTCCGCAGCTGGCCACGGCCATGCGCCTGCCAATAGCCATATGGCCTTGGTCATCGGCGCCATCGGCGTCGTCTTCGGCGATATCGGCACCAGTCCGCTGTACACCCTCAAGGAGGCGTTCTCGCCGCACTACGGGCTGACCAGCGACCACGACACCGTGCTGGGGGTGCTGTCACTGGCGTTCTGGGCGCTGATGGTCACGGTGACGCTCAAGTACGTGACCATCATCATGCGCGCCGACAACGAGGGCGAGGGCGGCATCATGGCCTTGATGGCGCTGACCCAGCGCACCATGCGCAACGGCTCGCGCTCGGCGTACGTGGTCGGCATCCTCGGCATCTTCGGTGCCTCGCTGTTCTTCGGCGATGGCGTGATCACCCCGGCCATCTCGGTGATGGGCGCGGTGGAAGGCCTGGAAATCGCCGCGCCCAGCCTGCATCCCTTCATCGTGCCGATCACCGTGGTCGTGCTGCTGGTGGTGTTCATGGTGCAGCGCTTCGGCACCGAAAAGGTCGGCAAGGTATTCGGGCCGATCACCTGCCTGTGGTTCCTGTCGCTGGGGGCGATCGGCGCCTGGAACATCATCGATGCGCCGGAAGTGCTGAAGGCCTTCAATCCGTGGTGGGCGATCCGCTTCTTCATGGAGCATGGCTGGCACGGGGTGTTCATCCTCGGCGCGGTGGTGCTGGCGGTGACCGGCGGCGAGGCGCTGTACGCGGACATGGGCCACTTCGGCGCCAGGCCGATCCGCCACGGCTGGTATTTCTTCGTGCTGCCGATGCTGCTGCTCAATTACCTGGGGCAGGGCGCGCTGGTACTCAATCACCCCTCCGCGCTGAAGAACCCGTTCTTCGAAGCGGTGCCGGGCTGGGCGCTGTATCCGATGATCATCCTGGCCACGCTGGCGGCCGTGATCGCGTCGCAGGCGGTCATCACCGGCGCCTATTCGGTGGCCCGCCAGGCGATGCAGCTGGGCTACATCCCGCGCATGCTGATCAAGCACACCTCGCGCACCACCATCGGCCAGATCTACGTGCCCGGCATCAACTGGCTGTTGATGGTGATGGTGATCGCGCTGGTGCTGATCTTCCGCAGTTCCACCAATCTGGCGGTGGCCTACGGCATCTCGGTGTCGATGACCATGCTGATCGACACGCTGCTGCTGGCGCTGGTGGCGCGCTCGTTGTGGCCGCGCTGGCGCAACTGGGTGCTGCCGCTGTGCGTGGTGTTCTTCTTCATCGAGCTGGCCTTCGTCATCGCCAACGGCGCCAAGCTGCTGCAGGGCGCCTGGTTCCCGCTGGCGCTCGGCATCGTGGTGTTCACCCTGATGCGCACCTGGCGCCGCGGCCGCGCCCTGCTGCGCGAGGAAATCCGCAAGGACGGCATCCGCATCGACAGCTTCCTGCCGGGCCTGATGCTGGCCCCGCCGGCGCGCGTGCCGGGCATGGCGGTGTTCCTCACCGCCGACCCGATGGTCGTGCCGCATGCGCTGATGCACAACCTCAAGCACAACAAGGTGCTACACGAGCGCAACATCTTCCTCAACGTCGACACCTTGCCGATCCCGTACGCGCCGGCGGACAAGCGCCTGCAGATCGAATCGATCGGCGACGAGTTCTACCGCGTCTATGTGCGCTTCGGCTTCATGGAAACGCCGGACGTGCCGCTGGCACTGATGCGCTCCTGCGACCAGGGCGGCATCCATTTCGACCCGATGGACACCACCTTCTTCGCCAGCCGCGAGACCATCGTGGCCAGCGCCAACCGCGGCATGCCGATCTGGCGCGACAAGCTGTTCGCGCTGATGCATCGCAACGCCGCCCCGGCCACCGGCTTCTTCCGCATCCCCGGCAACCGCCTGGTCGAGCTGGGCGCGCAGGTCGAGATCTGAGGCCGCGACCGCGTCGCGGCCTTTGGAATCGGGAGACGGGAATGGGGAATAGGAAGGGCAACGGCCTGCGCCGGCCCGAGACACTCGGCGGCGGCTGAAAAGGGCACCAGCGGTGCCGGTAACCGCTACTATTGTCCGCTCAATTCCCCATTCTCGATTCCCCATTCCCGGCTTTTCAATGGATCGCATCATCGCCAGCAGTGCCACCCGCGAAGACGATGCCGCCGATGCGAGCATCCGGCCCAAGCGCCTGGCCGACTATCTCGGCCAGCAGCCGGTGCGCGAGCAGATGGAGATCTACATCGAAGCGGCCAAGGCGCGCGGCGAGGCGATGGACCATGTGCTGATCTTCGGGCCGCCCGGCCTGGGCAAGACCACGCTCAGCCATGTCATCGCCAACGAGCTGGGCGTGAACCTGCGCTCGACCTCCGGCCCGGTGATCGAAAAGGCCGGCGACCTGGCCGCGCTGCTGACCAATCTGCAGCCGCACGACGTGCTGTTCATCGACGAGATCCATCGCCTCTCGCCGGTGGTGGAAGAAGTGCTGTACCCGGCGATGGAAGATTTCCAGATCGACATCATGATCGGCGACGGCCCGGCCGCGCGCTCGATCAAGATCGACCTGCCGCCGTTCACCCTGATCGGCGCCACCACCCGTGCCGGCCTGCTGACCGCACCGCTGCGCGACCGCTTCGGCATCGTGCAGCGGCTGGAGTTCTATTCGCCGCAGGAACTGACCCGCATCGTGATTCGCTCGGCGGCCATCCTGGGCATCGACTGCACGCCCGAAGGCGCGGCCGAGATCGCCCGCCGCGCGCGCGGCACCCCGCGTATCGCCAACCGGCTGCTGCGGCGGGTGCGCGACTTTGCCCAGGTCAAGGCCGCCGGGCATATCGATCTGCCGGTGGCGCAGGCGGCGATGCAGATGCTCAAGGTCGACCCGGAAGGCTTCGACGAGCTCGACCGGCGCATGCTGCGGGTGATCGTCGAACACTTCGACGGCGGTCCGGTCGGCGTGGAATCGCTGGCCGCCTCGCTGTCGGAGGAGCGCGGCACGCTGGAAGACGTGATCGAGCCCTATCTGATCCAGCAGGGCTTTCTGATCCGCACCGCGCGCGGCCGCATGGTCACCACCAAGGCCTATCTGCACCTGGGCCTGAAGCCGCCGCGCGATCGCGCCCCGGGCATCGGCGAGCCGGGAGAGCTGTTCTGATGGTGCTCCGTTTGTCGCTCGCCCGGCCCGTCTCGACCAACCCTCCGTGCCCATGACCGCCGACGCTCGATTCCCGTCTCCCGATTTCCCGCCAGTATTCAGTTGGCCGACACGCGTGTACTGGGAAGATACCGACGCCGGCGGGGTGGTCTACCATGCGCGCTACGTCGCCTTCATGGAGCGTGCGCGCACCGAATGGATGCGCGCGGCCGGTTACGGGCAGGAACGCCTGCGCCAGCAGCACGAGCTGGTGTTTGCGGTTCGCTCGATGCAACTGGATTTCCTCAAGCCGGCCCGGCTCGACGATGCGCTGTCAGTGTCGGCAGTGTTGCTGCGATGCAGACGGGCCAGCCTGCTGTTTGCGCAGTCGGTGCGTCGCGAGGGCGAAGTGCTGCTGACCGCCGAGGTGCGCATTGCCGCACTCGGCACCAGCGACTTCCGCCCGCGCGGGATGGACGATGCGCTGTATGACGTGTTGAAAGCTCTAGAAACCCCAGAATCCGATTACTGAGGAACAAACGGATGTCGATTGCATTGCTCCTGGCCCTGCAGGACACGGTAGTGGAAGCACTACCGCAGGACGTTGCCGCCGCTGCGGCACAGACCGCCAGCGTGGCGCACAACAGCAGCATCAACTATGTCGATCTGATCCTGCGGGCGAGTATCCCGGTCAAGATCATCGTGCTGCTGCTGCTGATCGGCTCGTTCATCAGCTGGGTGATCATCTTCCGCAAGGCGCGCGCCTTCAAGCAGGCCAACCGCGAGGCGGACGAGTTCGAAAACCGCTTCTGGTCCGGCGCCGATCTGGCCAAGCTCTACGCATCGGCCACCGACCGCAACCGCACCGTCGGCGGCCTGGAGTCGATGTTCGAGAGCGGCTTCCGTGAGTTCTCGCGGCTGCGTGACCGCCGCCGGCTGGATGGGCGGGTGCAGCTGGAAGGCGCGCAGCGTGCCATGCGCACCGCCTTCACCCGCGAAGTCGACCAGCTCGAGCGCAATCTCGAATTGCTGGCCAACATCGGCTCCACCGCGCCGTACGTCGGCCTGGTCGGTACCGTGTTCGGCATCATGGTGACCATGCACGACATGGTCAGCAGCGGCGAGCAGGCCGGTATCGCGGCCGTGGCGCCGGGTATTTCCGAAGCCCTGTTCGCCACCGCCATCGGTCTGTTCGTGGCAATTCCCGCGGTGTGGGCCTACAACCGCTTCACCACCCGTGTGGAACGGCTGTCGGTGCGCTACGAGACCTTCGCCGACGAGTTCAGCTCGATCCTGCAGCGCCAGGCCGGCGCAGACGAGTGATGCGCGCGCCCTGCGACAGCCGGCAGGTAGGCCAATCTCCTGCCATGGCCCGCACACCCCGGTGCGCGGACGTGGCCGGTGTGGCAGCCGCTCATGCCCGATTCCCGCTGCGCAGGGACTGGGCAGGCCAGCCACGCGCGACAGCTCGCACCCGCGTGTGCGAGGGATTGGATGGGCGAGTCCGCCGCAAGAGCCCGCACATCCATGTGCGGGGGATCAATAGGAACGTTCCGCGATGATTTCCGGTATTTCCCGCCGTAAGAAGCGCAAGCTCAAATCCGACATCAACGTCGTGCCGTACATCGACGTGATGCTGGTGCTGCTGATCATCTTCATGGTGACCGCACCGCTGCTGACCCTGAGTACCGACGTGAACCTGCCGAGCTCGCGCGCCAAGGCGCTGGAGAGCAAGCAGGATCCGGTCGTGGTGGTGGTCGCTGCCGACGGCCAGCTTGCTCTGCAGCTGCCCAAGGGCAAGCCGCAGGCCATGGACGTGGCCGCGCTGCAGGCGCAGCTGGCCGCCATCGTGGCGCAGGACAAGGACGCGCGCGTCGTGGTGGCCGGCGATCGCGCCGCGCCGTATCAAAAGATCATGGACGCCATCGACGTGCTCAAGCAGGCCAAGGTCGAGAAGGTCGGCCTGATCTCCGACTCCGGCGGCACTGCAGGCAGCGATGCACGCTGACGCACTCCCCACCCAGACCGCGCGCGAGGATGGCTGGCTGCGACCGGTCATGCTGGCCCTGGTCGTGCACGTACTGGTCGCGCTGGTGTTCATTGCCGGCTGGCTGTGGTCGCCCGAACGCTCGGTCGAGCCGGCGGCGGGCGATCCCAGCATGGAAGCCTCGCTGGACGTGTCTGCGGCCGAAGCACGCGTCGCGCGCCAGGCGCTGAAGGCCACGCCGGTGGAGGCACCGCCACCGCCCGCGCCGCTGCCCGAGCCCGCGCCGGAAGATACCGTGCCGCCGCCGCAGCCGATTCCCGAGCCGCGTCCGCAGGATGCGCCCACGCCGCAACAGGCGCAGGCACAGGAGCGCGTCGCGCAACCCGACAAGGTCGACCAGGACCGTGTCGATGCGCTGGCACTGTCGGCGGAAAAGGCCAAGCAGGAGCAGGAAGCCAAGCGCCGCCAGGAGCAGATCGACCTGACCGAGCGCAAGCGCCAGGAAGAGGCCGAGCAGAAACTGCGCCTGGCCAAGCAGCAGGAAGAAGCCGACGCCAAGAAGAAGCAGGCCGCCGCGCAACAGGCTGCCGCCGATGCCGAGCGCGAGAAGAAGATCGCCGAGATCCGCCGCCAGCGCGAGCAGGCCACCAAGGAGGCCGCGCTGGCCGAGCAGAAGCTGCGCCAGGTCGCCGCCGCGCGCGCGCAGCAGGCCTCGTCGGCTGCCGCCGCCAGCGCGCAACCGACCGCAGGGCAGGGCGGCACCAGCACCGATCTGTCGGCCAAGTACGCCGCGGCGATCCAGCAGAAGGTGCTGGCGCAGTGGGTGCGCCCGCCGTCGGTGCCGCCGGGCCAGAAGTGCACCATCAACATCCGCCAGTTGCCCGGCGGCAGTGTGATGGAAGCCAAGGTCGCGCCCGGCTGCCCGTACGACGAGGCCGGCCAGCGCTCGATCGAGGCCGCGGTGCTGAGCGCCCAGCCATTGCCGTATCGCGGATTCGAGTCGGTCTTCCAGCGCAACCTGACGTTTGTGTTCACCGCCCAGGACCAGTAAGCACAGGTCACGGGTGGCCGGGGCGCGGCAGCACTGCCTGCGCTGCGCCTCGGCGGGGAAGCGGTAGCGATCCACTGCCTGGTGCAGGTCTGCCGGGCAACCGAGCGGGCACGCCGCCGCAAGCCCGCTGGCACTAAACTGACGCAAGCGCCTGCTGGTGGACCACTCGCTCCGTTTTCACGCTGTCTCGTTCACGATTGCGAGTATGTTCACTCGCTGATTGGTATCCCTTGCACACTTTTCCTGCCCGATCCGAGCCGTCCATGAAAAAACCGCTGCGTTGGCTAGCTGCCTTGACCGCCCTGTTGTTGCCGCTGAGCGCACTTGCGCAACAGCAAGGGCTCACCATCGATATCGTGGGCGGTAGCGCCTCGGCGACACCGATCACCGTCGTGCCCATGCCGTACCAAGGTTCCGGTACTGCGCCACAGACCGATGTGTCTGCCGTCGTCGGCGCCGATCTGGACCGCTCCGGCCAGTTCCGCACGCTGCCGGTTGCGCAGATCGTCGAAAAGCCGACCCGTGGCACCGAGGTGCAGTTCCAGACCTGGCGCACGCTCAAGCAGAACTACATCGTGGTCGGCCGCGTCATGGATGCCGGCGAAGGCGCCTACCGCGTGGAGTACGAACTGTTCGACGTGGCCAAGGGCGAGCGCCTGCTCGGCCTGGCGATGACTGCGCGCGCCAACGCGATGCGCGATGTCTCGCACCAGATGGCCGATGCGATCTACGAGAAGATCACCGGCGTGCGCGGCGCGTTCTGGACCCGGATTGCCTACGTGACCGCCAGCGGCAAGGGTGGCGCGATGCGCTATGCATTGATGGTGGCCGATTCGGATGGCTACAACCCGCAGACCATCGTGCGTTCGGCCGAGCCGCTGCTGTCGCCGAACTGGAGCCCGGACGGCAAGAAGCTGGCCTATGTGAGCTTCGAGCGCGGCAATTCCTCGATCTACCTGCAGGACATCGCCACCGGCGCGCGTGAACTGGTGTCCAGCTTCCGCGGCATCAACGGTGCGCCGTCGTTCTCGCCGGACGGGCGTCGCCTGGCGCTGGCACTGTCGCGCAGCGGCAACCCGGAAATCTACGTGATGGACCTGGGCAGCAAGCAGCTGACCCAGCTGACCAACCACTTCGGCATCGACACCGAGCCGACCTGGGCGCCGGATGGTGGCAGCATCTACTTCACCTCCGATCGCGGCGGTCGTCCGCAGATCTATCAGGTCTCTGCCAGCGGCGGCAGCGCCAACCGCGTGACCTTCCAGGGCAACTACAACGCCACCGCCAGCGTGTCCTTCGACGGCAAGAAGATCGCCGTGGCGCAGGGCAGCGGCAATAGCTACCGCATCGCCATGATGGATCGCAGCCTGGGTTCGCCGAGCTGGAGCACGCTGTCGCCGGGGTCGCTGGACGAGTCGCCGAGCTTTGCGCCGAACGCCAGCATGGTGCTGTACGCCGCACGTGAGGGTGGCCGTGGCGTGCTCTACGCCGTCTCCGCCGACGCTCGCGTCCGCCAGCGTCTGGTCCTGGCCGATGGCGATGTGAGAGAACCCGCATGGGGGCCTTACCGAACCGCGCATTAATGTTAATATTTCGCTGCGTTAAACCACTCATTGGCCCAGAGCCTCCATAGGTATCCCATGAACAAGTCCACCCGCGTCTTGCTTGTCTCCCTGTTGTCCGTTGCCGTGCTGGCCGGTTGTTCGAAGAAGGTGAAGGAAACTCCGCCTCCTGCGACTGACACCACCGCTGGTTCCTCCGTTCCCACCGGCCCGTCCACCTCTGGCCTGTACGGCCCGGGCGACCTGGATACCGATGCCTGCCTGCGCCAGCGCGTTGTCTACTTCGATCTGGATCAGGACTCCCTGAAGCCGGAATTCCAGGCCATCATGGCGTGCCACGCCAAGTACCTGCGTGACCGTCCGTCCTCGCGCATCACCCTGCAGGGCAATGCCGACGAGCGCGGTTCGCGCGAGTACAACATGGGTCTGGGCGAGCGCCGCGGCAATGCCGTATCGTCCTCGTTGCAGGCTGCCGGCGGTTCCGCCAGCCAGCTGACCGTGGTCAGCTACGGCGAAGAGCGTCCGGTCTGCACCGAAACCAGCGAAAGCTGCTGGTCGCAGAACCGTCGCGTTGAAATCGTGTACACGGCTCAGTAAGAAGCGATGCACTTTCGAGTGACATCCCTGTTCGTCGCGGCGGCCCTTGTGGTCGCCGCGCCGGCGCACGCGCAGCGAGCCAGTCTCGCTGATCGTGTTGCCGTGCTTGAGCAGCAGCAGGCCAACAGTCAGGCCAACAACGATCTTCTCAATCAGCTGCAGCAGGCGCGTTCGGACCTGCAGGGCTTGCGAGCGACCGTGGAGCAGCTGCAGCACGACAACGAACAACTCAAGCAGCAGTCCAAGGACCAGTATCTGGATCTGGACGGACGCCTGAACCGGCTGGAAGGGGCAGGTGGCGCAACGCCGCCATTGCCATCGCCCACCGGCAGCGTCACACCGGCCCCGGCTCCTGCCGCGCGGCCTGCAGCGGCGGCAACTTCCGAGAAGCCGCCCAGCGTGCATGGCGATCCAGGCACGATGGCCGTCAGCAACGACGAACGCACTGCCTACAATGTCGCCTTCGATGCATTGAAGAACGGCAAGTACGACGATGCCTCGCAGTTGTTCCTGAGCTTTCTGGAGCTGTACCCAAACGGCGTCTATACCCCCAATGCCTTGTACTGGTTGGGCGAAAGCTATTACGCCACCCGAAATTTCCAGCTGGCCGAGGCGCAGTTCCGCGATCTGGTCAGCCGCTATCCCACGCATGACAAGGCCTCTGGCGGCCTGTTGAAGCTTGGCCTGTCGCAGTATGGCGAAGGCAAGAACGACGAAGCCCAGCAGACCTTGCAGCAGGTCGCAACGCAGTATCCCGGCTCCGACGCAGCGCGCGTGGCCCAGGAGCGTCTGCAGTCCATCCGTCTCGGCCAGCAACTGCGCTGAGCCGTGTTGCGTTCGCGCCTTCGGGCGTGGCGCATACTTTGCCCATGAACGCCGCCGCCGTCCCCAGCGAGATCGTCCAGTCGCCGTTGCCGCGATTGAAGATCACCGAAATCTTCCTGTCCCTGCAAGGCGAAGCCGAGGCCGCCGGCTGGCCGACCGTGTTCGTGCGTCTGACCGGTTGCCCGCTGCGCTGCCACTACTGCGATACCGCCTACGCCTTCCACGGCGGTGAATGGCACGACATCGACGCGATCGTTGCCGAAGTCGCCGGCCACGGCGTGCGCCATGTCTGTGTGACCGGCGGCGAGCCGCTGGCGCAGAAGCGCTGCCTGGTGCTGCTGCAGAAACTGTGCGATGCCGGCTTCGATGTCTCGCTGGAGACGTCCGGCGCGCTGGACGTGTCGGCGGTCGATCCGCGCGTCTCGCGCGTGGTCGACATCAAGACCCCTGCGTCCGGCGAGCAAGCGCGCAATCGCTGGGAAAATCTGCCGCTGCTGACCGCACGCGACCAGATCAAGTTCGTGGTCTGCAGCCGCGCCGATTACGAATGGGCGCGCGAGATCGTCGCGGCCCATGCGCTGGACCGCCGCTGCACGGTGTGGTTTTCGCCCAGCAAGAGCGAAGTGACGCCGCGGCAGCTGGCCGACTGGATCGTGGCCGACCGCCTGCCGGTACGCTTCCAGATGCAGCTGCACAAGCTGCTGTGGAACGACGAACCGGGGCGCTAGGCGCGAGCGCTAAGCTGAGCGATAGGGTGACTGCGCTCACCCAAAAAGGTGGGCGCGGCCGGTTGCCTGCAATCGGCATGTGCCAGGCATCCACTGCAGTTGCTGGCATGCCGTCCGCACCCGCCTGCCGACCACCCGCGACGCTTCGTTGGCCGCGCCCGGTCCCGGGTGCAAGGCGCTGCCTGCCAGGAGGCAGCCCCTGCGTCTATGCGGCGATCCTGTTCAATTCTTCGACGGCATCGGCCGGCAGTTTCAGTTCCGCTGCGAACAGATTGGCGCGCAGATGCGCCACCGACGAGGTTCCCGGAATCAGCAGGATGTTGGGCGAGCGCTGCAGCAACCAGGCCAGCGCCACCTGCATCGGGGTCGCGGCCAGGCGCCCGGCAACAGCGGCGAGCGTGGACGATTGCAACGGCGAGAAACCGCCGAGCGGGAAGAACGGCACGTAGGCGATGCCATCGCGCGCGAGCGCGTCGATGAGGGCGTCGTCGTGCCGATGCGCGATGTTGTACATGTTCTGCACGCAGACGATGTCGGTCATGGCGCGTGCCTCGGCCACCTGCGTTGCGGTGACGTTGCTGATGCCGATGTGCCGCACCAGGCCATCGCGCTGCAGCGCGATCAGGGTCTCCAGCTGTTCGGCAATCGAGCCTTCCGCCGGTTCCTGCGTCTTGAACATCACGCGCAGGTTGACCACCTCCAGCGTTTCCAGCCCCAGATTACGCAGATTGTCGTGCACCGCCTCGACCAGTTGCTGTGGCGAGAAGGCCGGCAGCCAGGAACCGTCCGCGCCGCGGGCGGCGCCGATCTTGGTGACGAGGGTCAGCGCCTGCGGGTAGGGATGCAGTGCCTCGCGGATCAGTTGATTGGTGGTGTGCGGCCCGTAGAAGTCGCTGGTGTCGATATGGTTGACGCCGTGCGCCATCGCGTCGCGCAGCACCGCCAACGCGCCTTCGCGATCCTTGGGCGGGCCGAACACGCCGGGCCCCGCGAGCTGCATCGCGCCGTAGCCGATGCGGGCGACGCTGCGATCTCCAAGAAGAAACGTGCCGGCTTTTTCGATGTTGCTCATGGCGTTGCGCTCGCGTGTCGTTGAGCCAACAACGATAGGAAACGTGGCGCGGCATGTGAATTCGCATTTGCTGCGGAGCCGGTTCGCTCCCGCCAGGGCGTGTGACATATGGGCGCAGCCGCATCGGCCCAGCCGATCGTCCAGCGGGATGTGCCGAAGTTTCAGCTTTTGCTGGCGCGGCGGGCAGTGCTTTCGCCGCGTTGCGTCGCAACCGCCGCGTCGTCGCGGCGGTGTGTCTTTGCGTTGACAGGCGCCAAGCGGCGGAGCGAGTATTCCAGCGTCGCCGCCCATTCGGCGACCGGGATTGGTCTCCCGACGACTCAGGCGCACCAGCGCCCATCGATCCATGCAAGGCGCTTTTTTGTCGCCCTACATCGCGCGGGGGTGCGTGCTTGCCATCTTTATGGCGGGCGGTACGCGGGGGGCTTCGGCCCCGCCGGTCCCTGAGTCCGGTAGACCAACCCGTACCGTCCGCCACCCCGCTTGGTCTCGGGTTGGCGGACTCCACTCTACTCAGGAGTTCTGCATGTACTACGACACCCAAGAAGCATCCGCGTCTGCGGCAGACCGAATCGTCCACCATTTCGATCCGGCCGCCAACGCATTCGAATGGAACCGTGCAACCTCGTTCAACCTGACGCCGCGCGGCGAAGGCCCCAGCACACCCGTTCACCCGCTTACGTCGGCCTATCGTCGTCTGGTTGCGGTGATCGTTGGCGTCGATGGCCCCTCGGAGATGCAGCGATGAGCGCCAACAGGCAATTCCGCGTCTGTGAGGGCGTGGTTCTCAGCGTCGAGGCGATGCAGGGCTATGTGCTGGCGATGCTGCATTCCGACGCGCGGCCCGATGCGTCGCCTGTCCTGATCGCCTGCGAAGCCACTGGCTTTGATGAGGTCTTGCCGGGCAGCGATGCGCAGAGCGTCGTGCTGGGCCGCCTGCATGTCTGCATGCGTGTGGACGCGGCGGTGGACGTGCTCACGTGGCTGCGCAAGCAGGCGCGCGCCGTCGGGGCCGCGCAGCGAACGCGGCGCGTGCAATCGCGTGTCCAGAAGACGCGAGCCAGGTGATCAGCGGGAACGACACGGCCGCCAGCGCCGGGCCCGGGACCTGACGGACGGCGCAGCGTGATCGGGCGGGAGGTGCCGGCTTGGGCGGCGCCGCGCGCGCTGCGATAGGCGCTGCACCCCATCCAACCGCGTGGCCGTGCAACACGTTCCATGGCTGCGCAGTTGCCGGTGGATTGTCCGCAGGCACAAAAAAAGCGCCCTGGGCGCCCTTTACGTTGTTGATCTGATTGGTGGGCCGTGATGGATTCGAACCATCGACCAAAAGATTAAAAGTCTTCTGCTCTACCGACTGAGCTAACGGCCCACTGTCCCGGCAGCGCGCCGGGGTGCGCATTCTACCCTACACCGGCGTCAAGGCGAAATGGCGTAGTGGGTGGGGTCCGGGACCCCGGCGTCGGCGAAACCGGCCGCGCGCAGGCGGCAGGCGTCGCAGTGGCCGCAGGCGCGTCCGTCGGCGTCGGCGCGGTAGCAGGACACGGTCAGGCCGAAGTCCACGCCCAGGCGCACGCCTTCACGCACGATGTCGGCCTTGCTGAGGAACTGCAGCGGTGCATGCACGCGCAGGCCGGCGCCTTCCACGCCGGCCTTGGTGGCCAGGTTGGCCAGCACTTCGAAGGCGCGCACGAATTCGGGCCGGCAGTCCGGGTAACCGGAATAATCGACCGCGTTGACGCCGCAGAACAGGTCGTTGGCGCCGATCACCTCGGCCCAGCCCAGCGCCAGCGACAGCATGATGGTGTTGCGCGCCGGCACGTAGGTGACCGGAATGCCGTCGCCACCGGCGTCGGGCACGTCGATGTCGTCGGTGAGCGCCGAGCCGCCGATGCTGCGCAGGTCCACGTCCACCACCTTGTGCGCGATCACGCCCTGCGCCGCGGCCACGCGCGCGGCGGCGTCCAGCTCGGAGGTATGGCGCTGGCCGTAGCGCACGCTCAGGGCATGCACGGCAAACCCCTGCTCCTGCGCAAGCGCGATGACGGCAGCGGAATCCATGCCCCCGGACAACAGAACAACGGCTTTTTTCATGACGGATCGGCAATCACAACGGAATAGGCGGAAAGGCTAGCAGGCTCGGCGTGGCACGGCGAGCCGGTCGCTGCGGCGGCGGCAGCGCGATGCCGGGCAACGCGGCTGTGCCAAGCGCGCGCGGGCAGGGTAGCGACCGTATCTGCACGTCAATTCGGTGCGACATCCTGCCGGCAGTTGCGCGCCTCGGGCTTCGGAGTTGCCCGCCCGCTTCGCGTGCGGCACGGCCGGTCTCAGCGCAGGCTCGCGGCCGCCGCCTTGCGCAAGGCCTGGCCAAGTTGCTGCAGGGCGCGCGAGCGCACTGCTGCGCACTGCCAGTACAGCGGCACATCGAGCCAGCGGCCGGGATCGATGATGACCACCTGCCTGTCACGCACGGCGGGGGTGACCATCGATTCCGGCGCCAGGCACCAGCCGAGTCCGCGTGCGGCAGCTTCGACAAAGCCGGTCGAGGTTGGCAGGTAGTGGATCGGCGGCGCCACCTGCACGCGGGTGATGCGGCGGACGAAGCGGGTTTGCAGCGTGTCCTTTCGGTTGAACACCAGCATTGGGGCGCGCGCGAGAGCCGCTGCACTCAAGCCCTGCGTGAAGTGCGTCGCAACGAATGCGGCCGATGCGATGGCGTGATAACGCATCACTCCCAGCGCTTGCACGTTGCAGCCCTGCAATGGCTTGCGCTCGGCAGTGACGGCGCCGAGCACCGTGCCTGATCGCAACAACTCCAGGGTGTGGTCCTGGTCATCCATCTGCACATCGAACAGAAAACCATGTGCGCGATGCAGCGCCGACAAGGCCGCCAGGAACCAGGTCTGCAGCGAGTCGTCATTGACGGCGATGGCCAGCGTGCGCGGATGCCCGGCGCTGCTGTCGCCGGGAAGGAAATCGGCAATCGCTTCGGACTCCAGTACCTGCATCGGCCTTACCCTGCGTAGCAGGCGCTCGCCGGCCGGAGTAGGGCGGCAGGGAGCCTTGCGGATCACCAGTACCTGGCCGAGGCGGTCTTCCAATGCCTTGACCCGCTGCGAAATTGCCGACGGCGTCACCGACAGCCGCCGCGCAGCGGCGTCGAAGCTGCCTTCCTCGAGAACGGCAGCGAATGCAGCCAGTTGCGGATGCAGCAGATCCATGGCGTCCGGCGGGATTAGAAGTTCTAAGCAGGATACAGAAGATTTAGTTTTCCTAATTGCGGCGGAACGCCCAGCATTGGCGCCTGTGATCCGGGAGGTGCTCGTGTTACTTCAAGCCGCAATCTCTGGCTTTATCGCCAGCGCAGGTCTCATCATTGCAATCGGTGCGCAGAATGCATTCGTGCTGCGGCAGGGACTGCAGCGCCAGCATGTCGGTCTGGTGGTGGCGATCTGCGCGTTCGGTGACATCGCGCTGATCGTGCTGGGCGTGGCCGGGATCGGCGTGCTGGTAACGCAATGGCCGGAGTTGTTGCAGGCGCTTCGCTATGCGGGAGCTGCATTTCTTGCGGCATATGGCGCGCTGGCTGCACGCAGGGCCTGGCGTGGCACCAGCGCACTGGCGCCGGCGCAGACCGGCGCGCAACGCTGGCAGCGCGCCATGCTGGCGTGCCTGGCCTTTACCTTTCTCAACCCGCACGTCTATCTGGACACGATGCTGCTGCTCGGCAGTCTGGCCGCGCGTTATCCGGGTCCGTTGCGCTGGGCGTTCGCGTCGGGCGCGTGCCTGGCCAGCATCACGTGGTTTTCCGGGCTGGGCTATGGCGCGCGTCTGTTGCAGCCGGCCTTTCGCGATCCGCGCGCATGGCGTGTGCTGGATGCGGCGATCGCGGGATTCATGCTGGTGCTGTGTGCCCTGTTGTTGCTGCCCTCGCAGGCGCTACCCTGAGGCCTCACCGTCCCGGAGCTAGTGTCATGTCGCCGCTGCGTGTCTCCACCGATCCATCCGCGCTCGATATCGCGCTGATCCATCGCTACCTGGCGCAGCACACCAGCTGGGCCAGGGACATCCCGCTTGCGGTGGTACAGCGCTCCATCGCCAATTCGCTGTGTTTTGGTGGGTTCTTGGAGGGCAGGCAGGTCGCCTTTGCGCGCGTGGTTTCCGACTACGCAACCGTTGCGTACCTGGGCGATGTGTTCGTGTTGCCCGAGCACCGGGGCAAGGGCTATAGCAAGCAATTGATGGACGCGGTCATGGCGCACCCCGATCTGCAGGGGCTGCGCCGTTTCAGCCTGGCAACCAGCGATGCGCACGGCCTGTATGCACGCTATGGCTTCACCCCGCCGCTGTCTCCGCAGTCGCTGATGGAGCGCTATTTTCCCGGCCTCTATACGCGCTAGCGTTGTCGTGCCGACTGCCGCGCTGCGTGAGGCGAGCCGCGCAATGCGACCGACCTCGCCATGGTGCAGTGCCGACCGCTGCCTCAGGCGTGGCGGGCCTTGCTCAGCAGCTGTGCGACCGGTGCCGCTGCGTGCTGCCGCGTCTGTCGTGCGTCGATCCTGAAGATCGCCACCGCATCGGTGAGCTGCACCGCCTGCTCTTCCATCGCACGCGCGGCAGCAGTGGCTTCTTCCACCAGTGCGGCGTTCTGCTGCGTGGTTTCGTCCATATGCGTGATGGTCTGGTTGACCTGCTCGATGCCGGCCGACTGCTCCTGGGAGGCTGCAGAAATCTCGCCCATGATGTCGGTGACACGTTGCACGCTGGCCACTACCTCGCCCATGGTCTCGCCGGCGCTGTGCACCAATGCCGAGCCCTCGGCCACGCGTTGCACCGAGTCGTCGATGAGGTCCTTGATCTCCTTGGCGGCGCCGGAGGAACGCTGCGCGAGCGTGCGTACCTCCGAGGCCACCACGGCAAAGCCGCGCCCCTGTTCGCCGGCACGTGCGGCTTCCACTGCCGCGTTCAAGGCCAGGATATTGGTCTGGAAGGCGATGCCGTCGATGACGGAGATGATGTCGGCGATCTTCCTGGACGAGGCCTCGATACCGCTCATGGTGTCCACGACCTTGCCGACCACTTCGCCCCCTTGCGAGGCAACGCGTGCGGCGCCGATCGCCAGCTGATTGGCCTGGCGTGCGCTTTCGGCATTCTGCCTGACGGTGGAGGTGAGTTCCTCCATCGATGCTGCGGTTTCTTCGAGATTGGCCGCCTGCTGTTCGGTCCGTTGCGACAGGTCCTGGTTGCCGGCGGCGATTTCGCTGGCCGCGGAGTTGATCGACACGGCCGATTGCTGGATGTTGCCGACGATCTGCGCCAGCTGGTTGGCCGTGGCGTTGGCGTCATCGCGCATCTGTGCGAAGACACCGCGGAATTCGCCACTCATGCGTGCGGTGAGGTCGCCTGCGGCGATGGACTGCAGCAACGACGACAGCGACTGCAGGTTGCCGTCGGCCGTGGACATCAGGTGGTTGAGGCTTTCGACCATGATGCGGAAGTCGAACTGGAAATGCTCGGCATCGCCGCGCGCGCTGAAGTCGCCATTGGCCGCGGCCTGGGCGAGATGCTTGATCTGGTGATTCATCGCCGACAGGTTGAGCTTGACCTGCGACATGGTGTCGCTGAAAACGGCCTTTTCGCCGGGCAGTGGCTGCATGTCTTCGGAGAGTTCGCCGACGGCATACCGCCCCATGATGCGTGCCAGATCGGTCTGCACTGCCACATGCGAGGCAACCAGTAGGTTGGTGTCGTTGGCCATGCGCCCGTAGTCGCCCGGGAAGGCCGCCGCATCGATACGGAAGCTGATCTGGCCGTTGTCGTGATGCCTGGCCATGTCGGTTTGCGCGGTGATCAGGTTACGCAGCTGCAGCTGCATCTTGTCCATGGCCTTGAGCAGGCGGCCGGTTTCGTCGTTGGCGCTGGTGTGCACATCGTTGTGCAGGTTGCCGGCTGCAATGGCCTCTGCAGTGCGTGTGGCCTGGCTGAGCGGCTGGGTCAGGCTGCGGGTGATCAACCAGGCCAGCAGTGCACTGATGGCTAGCGCGGTGATGCCACCACTGGCCAGGATGACCTTGCCACGATGCATCGAGGCAACGGCGGTTTGATAGGCTTCCTTGCTGAGCCGGCGCTCCAGCTCGGCATTGGCGCGGATGGCCGCCTGCTGTGCGTCCATCGCCACGGCGGCGTCGCCCTGCAGCAAATCCTGCGCTTGCTGGTTCTGGTCGTGAATGCCGTACTGGAGAATCTGGTTGTTGAACTTCACCGACACGTCGCGCTTTTCCTGCAGCAGCTGGAGCGCGTTCTTTTCAGGGGCGCTGCTCGGCAAGGCCGTCAGTGCGTCATGCGCCTCCTTGTAGCGTGCACGGTTTTTTTCGATCATCTCCATGCTGCGGCGGTTGGCGGCATCGCCGGACACCATCACGATGTCGCGCAGGCCGATCGCCACATTGGTATTGGCGTCGAGCATTTCCGAGGACAGCTGGATCTTCTCCATGTTGCTGTTGACGATGGTATCCAGCTCGAAACGGGCGTTGGACATGGTGACCAGGCCAGTCGCAACAAGCAGGCCCGACAATAGGATCAAGATGCCAAAGGCCATGCCCAGGCGACGGCCGACATTGAGGCGTTGCAGATATGTATTCATTACCGCATCCAGGTAGTGCAGCTGAGGGGCTCGATGAATGGGTCATCCACCAGAGCGTCTTGCCCAGCTAACGGCCGGATCGCGACGAGCTAAAGGTACGTATCTGAAATGACTTAGATTGAATTCATCGTGCGGAAGAAATTTCCCGACAGCCGTCCGCAGCGTCCTGACATCCGCACATGCACTGCGTGTTTGTGGCGTTATCGCCGGATCGAAGCATGCCAACCGCAGAACGATTTTCCGACGTTTCGCCGACAAGCGGCGCTTCCCTTGAGCGCAGCGGATGCTTTGACAGGATCGCATCCGCTATGTGTCGCGATACCTGCAATCCGCTTGTCTTCGGTAAGCGCCGGTGCTGGTGCAGCGGCGTGTTCCGGCGATGCGATCTACTCTGATGCCATGCGACACGGGCCTTGCCACGTGCACCTTGCAAGCCGGCATGGCCGGCTGCTGGTGCGGCAGCGCGCATCGCGCGCGTGGCGGCACTGTGGCTCTTGCGCTCAACCTTCCAGCGCAGCGAGTACCTCGGCATGAAGCTGCTCGGCGCCGCTTTCGGTATTGAAGCGTGCAAAGATTTCCTCGCCGGAGAGCAGGCCGACCCGGACCGAGTGGCAATACGATCCGAAGTTTTCGCCTGCATTGAAGGGATCGCTGATGACGGAGATGTGGTTGAGGCGGACCCGGGTGCTGCCAAACTTGATGAACATCTGCAATCTCCTGTGTGAGCGCCCAGTTTCCCACTTTGTCGGGCAGCGCAGAAGCCGGCCTCACGCATCCGTCGACCCAGCACGTACACTGCCGTCCCCTCAAGCCGAGCCCGCCCGATGTCCGATCCGATCCGTCTCGATAAATGCGTGGCCGCGCGGTTTGGCTGCTCGCGTGGAGAGGCGCAGCAATACATCGAGGGCGGCTGGGTCAGTGTGGACGGGGTCGTGGTCGAAGAGCCGCAAGCCCTGGCGACCGCGGCGCAGGTGACGCTGGCGGAAAACGCCGTGCTCGAACCTGCCGAGCCTGCCACGCTGCTGCTGCACAAACCGGCAGGCATGAGCGCCGAGGCGGCGCTGGCACTGGCCACTGTGGAAACACGCAGCGCCCTGGACCAGCTCGAGATGCGTGTGCTCAAGCGGCACTTCCTGCGTCTGCACGCGCCGCTGCCGTTGGAGGACGCGGCGAGCGGCTTGCTGGTACTGAGCCAGGACGGCCGCGTCCTGCGCAGGCTCAGCGCCGACGCCATCTCCATCGAACAGGAATTCCTGGTGGAGGTGCGCGGGGAGCTGCGCCCATATGGCATGGCGCGGCTTGCACATGGCCTGATGTATCAGCAGCGCAGCCTGTCGCCGTGCAAGGTAAGCTGGCAGAACGAGGAGCGTCTGCGCTTTGCGATCAAGCACGTGCAACCCGGCCAGCTGCGTTACATGTGCGGGGAGGTCGGGCTGGAGGTGGTCAGCATCCGGCGCCTGCGCGTGGGCCGCGTGTCGCTGGGCAAGCTGGCCATCGGCCAATGGCGCTATCTGCCGACAGGCGAGCGTTTCTGAAGGGCAGCACGTGTTGGATGCGCGTGGCTGCCATGCGGCGGCATGCCGCTGCTGCCGACATGTATGCAGCAAGCATTGCGTAACCGCACCATGGCGGTGTCACTGCCCGGCGCCGTTGTTCAGGCCATTGCGGCATTGATGCGCTGTCAGGCCCGCACGTAAACGTAGCGACCGTGCCGGGCAATAGCGACGCGCGTCGGCCGAGTCTTGCGCGCTCGGCAATGCACTGCGATTGCGCGGTGAGCGCAAGCTGCGTTGCGCATCCCGATGCCGGGGTCGCCTGGTTCGTGGCTTACTTCTTGTTGCGTTTTTTCTTGGCGCGCGTCACCAGCCAGAACACAACGGCAATCACGCCGACGACCAGAATGATGAAGGCCGGTGACAGAAACGAATTGTCGCCCATGGGAATTTCCTGAAATCTTCGCAGCCGAGTGCTGCACCGACGTCAGCCTAGCGAGCGGCCTGCTTGATGGCGTGAAATACGCTGCAGCGGCCGCGCGCAACCGCGCCGCGTCGCCTGGCCCCGCAAGCGCGCGCGACGGCTGCAAGCGCGCACGCGTGTACCTGCGTGCCGACGCAGCGGCTGCATACAGGCGCGACCGAGCACGTGTTCGCCTGCCGGCTGCAAGCTGACAGGTCTGCAGCCGGAAGCGCAGGAACAGCAGCGACCAGCCACCAGCCGCGTGTTAGGTAGAGGCTGTCAATCCGATGCATCCGACGGCAGCCAAGGCGGGTATCGGCATGGATCCAGCTGCAGGTTCGGGAATCTCGTAACGTCCGCTGGAGCGCAGGCGCAGTGGTCGCACACGCATCAGATGGTTCGACGGCGCACTCGAGCGAGCCGCCTGTGCGTGCGCACGGCTGACTTCTTCGCCTGAAAGGCGCGCGCATCCACGCTGGTGGACGATCAACCAACCACGACCCAGGCGCGTCACGCGATGCCGGCGATGTTCCGGCGGGGGGCGTGCTCAGCGCCTCGCGAGTTGAACGGCCCAACAGGCCTCGCGTCCGGTGGCTGCAGTTTAAATGGGGCGTGCGGCACGTAAATCGGGACTGCGCCGACAGCGTGTCGGGTCATCCCCGACGATCGTCAAGTCCTCGGGCTGCGCTCGTCCCCGAGCGCAGCCATGTCAGGTCAGAGGAAGGTTGCGCTGCAGCGGAAGCCGGCGCAGTCGATCTGCACCGTACTGCCGCCACTGCAGGCGGCGGTGAAACGCGTGGCGCTGTGTGCCTGCACCGTGCCGCAATTCAGGCCGCTGCTGATGCCCTGGGCGCGTGTGCTGGCCGATTCGGTGGACATCGCCGGGCCCGCAGGCGCAACCGTGGCTGCGACCTTGCTGGCTGGTGCTGCTGTGCCTGCCTGCACAGGCGGGGCGACCTCGCCTGCCAGCGGCAGCGTGACGGCTTCGCCAGGCGCACTTTCGGTGCCGGAGGCGGTTGTCGCGACGTGTGCGTTGTCGCCCTGTAACGGCTGGCCGCGGTCCTCGCGGTGGCGGTCGAAGCTCAGCGTCTGTCCGAATACCAGCTGGATCCAGCTCGGGTAGGTGTAGCCGGTGCCCTTGCTGTGATCGACAATGGCGCCGATCGCGCCGCCGATCAGGATGTTGCCCCAGATCCCGATGTTGGCGCGCGAGATGGAGCGACCGGCGGCATTGCGCTGACCGGGCAGCACGCAGCTGACCTCCAGGTCGCGCGAGGACCGGCGTACCTGCACGGTCTGTCCGGACTTCAGGGTGAACCGTCCCTTGTCGTTGCTGAGGGCGCAGTCGGCGCCAGCGATGAGGTGCCCATCGGCAGTCTTGGTATCCACACGGATGGGCTGGATCGCGTCGTTCATGACCGTCGCGCAACCGCTCAACGCAGCCATGGCCATGGCTGCGGTCACTAGGTGTTTCATGTTGTCCCCTGGCGTAAGGCATGGTCGGGCCAGGCGGGCATGGCGCCGCTTCCCTGGCACAACCGTGTCGTGGTCAATCCCCGTTGCCGACACATCGCATCGGCCGCCACTTCATACCGGGATTGTGGGTCGCCGTCCAGTCGCGACCCTCTACGTCAGGCGACCGGAGTGGGAAGTATCCGGTGCTTGGCCATCACGCTGCGGATCGCGCTCAGCAATTGCTCGGGGGTATAGGGTTTCTCGAGGAAGGCCACGCCATCCGGCAGGATCTCTTCCACATACTCCACCGCCAGCCCGGAGGTGAGCAGCACGGGCAGGTTGTAGGGGGCGTGCGCGGTCTTGAGCGCCAGATCCACGCCGGTCAGGCCGCCCGGGAAATGGATGTCGGAAAACAGCACATCGACGCGCGGGTCGCTTTCGATCAGGGCCAGGGCCTCTTCGACCGAGCCGGCGCTGCGGCAGGTAAAACCATAGCTTTCCAGCACAAGGCAGCTGAGTTGTCGGGTGCCATCGCCGTCTTCGACGACGAATACAACTGGCCGTTCCTTGTTCTGTGACATGAGCACGTCTCGTAAGGCAGGCCACATTCTCAGCGATGCGGCAGTGAACCCTCTGTCAACGCAGACGGAGCCGTACGGTTACCAGCCGAACGGGCCAGGACCATAGCCGCCGGGGCCGTAGCGCGGCCCGAACAGCGGGCCTTCGCCGCGCCCGACACTGATGCTGACGCCGATCTGATGCGCCTTGCCGTCATCGTCGTAATAGGTCTTGCAGGAGTTCAGGTTGACCGCCTGCCAGTTGCTGTTGCCGCCGCGGTTGGAGTAGCCCATGCCGGTTTCGACCGCGCCATGCAGCTTGCCCTGGCATTGTTCGGCGCGTTCGGCCGCAAGCGAGGCTGCGCTGGGGCGGCTCAGCGCAGGCTTGGGGCCGCTCTTGTCGCCGTAGAAGGTGCCCGGCGGGTCGGTGCTGTACGCGGGGTCGGAGCGGTACTGCACCGGGGCTTGCGGAACGCTCAGGTCCAGCGACTGCGCCGACCCCGGCTCGGCGCTGCGCTCGCCGGCCTGGGCGAGCGCGCTGCCGGCGGCAAACAGAGTGGCCAGGAGAAGCAGGCTGCGTTTCATCGGATGGACTCTACCAGGAGGGACTGACAGCGCGTGCCAGATCGCCTTGTGAAACTAGCAACGGCTGATTGAATGCGCGCTGTCGATTGCGCGGTTTTTCATGCCGGCGCCGTCACCGCGATGGCACACGCTGCTGCATCAGCCCTGCTCGCGCACGATCTCGATCAGCTGCGCCCCATAGCGGGCCAGTTTGCCGCCGCCGATACCGCCGACACGCGAGAGTGCGTCGATGCTGGTGGGCCGCTGTTCGGCGATATTGCGCAGCGTGCTGTCGTGGAAGATCACGAAGGCCGGCACGTTCTGCTCCTTGGCCAGCTCCGCGCGCAGGCCGCGCAGGGCGTTGAACAGCACCAGGTCCTGCGGCTGCACCGGCAGGCCGGTGCGTTGCGCGCTGCGCTCGCGCCCGGCAGCCGGGTTCTCGCGGCGCATCATCACCTGGCGCTCGCCCTTGAGCACTTGGCGGCTGGCATCGGTCAGGCGCAGGCCGCCATGGCCCTCGCTGTCGACCTCCAGCAGGCTGGCCGCCACCAGCTGGCGGAACACCCCGCGCCAGGTGCGCTCGTCCAGGTCGCGGCCGATGCCGTAGGTGCTCAGCTGGTCGTGGCCGAGCTGCTTGATGCGCTCGTTCTCGCTGCCGCGCAGGATGTCGATCAGGTGGCCGACACCGAAGCGTTGCCCACTGCGGTACACGCAGCTGAGCGCCTTCTGCGAGGCCACGGTGGCGTCCCACGCGGCGGCGGGCGTCAGGCAGTTGTCGCAGTTGCCGCAGGGCTTGGGATAGGTCTCGCCGAAGCCGGCCAGCAACACCTGGCGGCGGCATTGCATCGATTCGCAGTAGCCGAGCAGGTGATCGAGCTTGGCGCGCTCCAGCCGCTTGCGCTCCTCGGCTGCTTCGCCCTGTTCGATCATCTGCTTGAGCAGCACCACATCGCCCAGGCCGTAGCAGAGCCAGGCCTCGGCCGGGTCGCCATCGCGGCCGGCGCGGCCGGTTTCCTGGTAATAGCCTTCCAGCGACTTGGGCAGATCCACATGCGCCACGAAGCGCACGTCCGGCTTGTCGATGCCCATGCCGAAGGCGATCGTGGCGGCCATGATGATGCCGTCCTCGCGCAGGAAGCGGCGCTGGTTTTCCGCACGCACCTCGGCCGGCAGGCCGGCGTGGTAGGGCAGGGCGTTGAAGCCTTGCGAGCACAGATACTGCGCGGTCTCTTCGACCTTGCGCCGCGACATCGCATAGACGATGCCGGCCGAGCCGCGGTGACGGCCCAGGAACTCCTGCAGCTGCTTGCGCGCGTTGTCCTTCTGCACCACGGTGTAGCGGATGTTGGGGCGGTCGAAGGAACTGACGAAGTGGCGCGCGTCGACCAGGTCCAGGCGCTCGGCGATCTCGCGCTGGGTCGGCGGGTCGGCGGTGGCGGTCAAGGCCATGCGCGGGATATGCGGCCAGCGTTCGTGCAAGACGGTGAGCTGGCGGTACTCGGGGCGGAAATCGTGGCCCCATTGCGAAACGCAATGCGCCTCGTCGATGGCGAACAGCGCGATGCGGCTGCGTTCCAGCAAGGACAGGAAGCGCTGGGTCAGCAGACGCTCCGGCGCGACGTAGAGCAGGTCAAGGTCGCCGGACAGCAACGCACGTTCGACCCGCTGGGCGTTTTCCGCGTCCAGCGTGGAATTGAGGAATTCGGCGCGCACGCCGAGCTGGCGCAAGGCCTCGACCTGGTCCTGCATCAGTGCGATCAGCGGCGAGACCACAATGCCGATACCGTCGCGCAACAGCGCCGGCACCTGGTAGCACAGCGACTTGCCGCCGCCGGTGGGCATCAGCACCAGGGCATCGTTGCCTGCCGCGACGTGTTCGACAATGGCTTGCTGTGGGCCGCGGAAGTCGTCGTAACCGAAGACGCGGCTGAGCAGTTCGTGGGCGGGGGAAGACATCCGCCTAGGATACCGCGCGGGTCAAGCCCTGGCCGGTGTCAGGCGGGCGGTGTTGCGCGACGGTGCGTCGGGGATTGCCGCGATGTGAATGCCGGGGGACATGTTTCGCGACGCGGAGAGGGCCGCAACCCGCCGAGTCAGGGGCGCGCCGAAGGCGCGGGGTGTGGCCGGCGATGGAGCAGGGGCCCAAGGTTCCGGCGCAGCGAAACCTTGGGCACACCCGCAGGGGCCAGGCCCAGGGGTTACTGCAGCAGCGAGCGCAGCATCCAGGCGTACTTCTCGTGGGTCTGCAGGCGCTGGGTCAGCAGGTCCACGGTCGGGTCGTCGCCGGCGTCGTCGGCGGTGCCCAGCACCTTGCGCGCGGTGCGGCAGACCGCTTCGTTGCCGCTGACCAGCTGGCGCACCATTTCACGCCAGTCGGCACTGTCGCTCAGCCCCTGTTCTTCCGGGATCGAGGTCAGGGCGACGAACTCGCTGTAGGAGCCCGGTGCGTTGTAGCCCAGGGCGCGGATGCGCTCGGCCACTTCGTCCAGCGCCGCCCACTGCTCGGTGTACTGGGTCTCGAACATGGTGTGCAGCGAGTTGAACATCGACCCGGTGACATTCCAGTGGAAGTTGTGGGTCTTCAGGTACAGGGTAAAGGCGTCAGCCATGTAGCGGGCCAGACCGTCGGAGATCTGCTTGCGATCACCGTCCTTGATCCCGATATCGATGTGTGGTGCCGATGCTGCGGCGACCGGCAGTGCGTCCAATGCTTCATTGATGACGACGGGCTTGTTGGCGTTCTTTTTCTTGGACATGGGAATGGTCCTCCTGAGGAAACAGATATCGGGTCACAATAGACAGGCTAAAGGATCTGCTGTCATTCAATCTTTCACATTTTTCGATCAATGAGCGCTATCGACACCGACCTTGCCAACACCTTGCGTGAGCGCCGCCGCGCCGTCGATGGCGCGATGAGCCGCGACCGTGGCCGGTTGCTCGGTCTATGGTCGCGCTGGCAGGGCAAGCCCGGCAACCCGCAGGTGCGCGAGGCCTTCGAGCAGGCGCTGGCGGCGTCGCAGGCGCAACGCCAGGCGCGTGCCGAGCAGCAGCCGGCCATCACGCTGGACGAGCAACTGCCGATCGCGCGCGAGGCCGAGCGCATCATCGCGCTGATCCGCGACCATCAGGTCGTGGTCATCGCCGGCGAGACCGGCTCGGGCAAGACCACCCAGCTGCCCAAGCTGTGTCTGGCGGCCGGGCGCGGCGCGGCCGGCATGATCGGCTGCACCCAGCCACGCCGGATCGCCGCGCGGGCGGTGGCCGCGCGCGTGGCCGAGGAGCTGAAGACGCCGCTGGGCACCACGGTGGGCTTCCAGGTGCGCTTTACCGACCGGGTCGGCGAGCAGTCGCGGATCAAGTTCATGACCGACGGCATCCTGCTGGCCGAGATCGCCAGCGACCGCTGGTTGTCGGCCTACGACACCATCATCGTGGACGAGGCGCACGAGCGCAGCCTCAACATCGATTTCCTGCTCGGCTATCTCAAGCAGCTGCTGCACAAGCGCTCCGATCTGAAGTTGATCGTCACCTCGGCCACTATCGACACCGAGCGCTTCGCCCGGCATTTCGACAACGCGCCGGTGATCGACGTGGAAGGCCGGACCTTCCCGGTCGAGGTGCGCTACCGGCCGCTCGAGGGCGAGGCCGACGACGGCGGCGACGGCGAGCGTGGCAATGGCCGCGATGGCGAGCGCACCGTCAACGATGCGATCGTGGCGGCGATCGACGAGATCACCCGCATCGATCCGCGTGGCGACGTGCTGATGTTCCTGCCCGGCGAGCGCGAGATCCGCGATGCGCACCAGGCGCTGGAACGGCGCAAGTACCGCGAAACCGAAGTGGTGCCGCTGTACGCCCGGCTGTCGGCGGCCGACCAGGACCGCGTGTTCAACCCGGGGCCGCGCCGGCGCCTGGTGCTGGCCACCAACGTGGCCGAAACCTCGCTGACGGTGCCGCGCATCCGTTATGTGGTGGATCCGGGCTTTGCGCGGATCAAGCGCTACAGCCCGCGCCAGAAGCTGGACCGCCTGCATATCGAGCCGATCTCGCAGGCCAGCGCCAACCAGCGCATGGGCCGCTGCGGCCGCATTGCCGAAGGCATCTGCTACCGCCTGTATGCCGAAGCGGATTTTGCCGCGCGGCCGGCATTCACCGACCCGGAAATCCGCCGCTCGTCCTTGTCGGGCGTGATCCTGCGCATGCTGCAACTGGGGCTGGGGCGGATCGAGGAGTTCCCGTTCCTGGAAGCGCCGGACGAACGCGCAGTCGCTGACGGCTGGCAGCAGTTGCTGGAGCTGGGCGCGATCGATGCCAATCGGCGCCTCACCGCCATCGGCCGGCAGATGGCGCGCCTGCCGGTGGACGTCAAGCTGGCGCGCATGCTGGTGGCTGCGCAACAGCACGGCTGCCTGCGCGAGATGATCATCATCGCCGCGTTCCTGGGTATCCAGGATCCGCGCGAGCGCCCGCCCGAAGCACGCGAGGCGGCCGACAACGCGCATGCGCTGTTTGCCGATGCACGCTCTGAATTCGTCGGCATCCTGCGGTTGTGGGAGGCGTACCGGCAGGTGCACGAGGATCTCACCCAGTCCAAGTTGCGCGATTGGTGCAACCGGCATTTCCTCGGGTTCCTGCGCATGCGCGAATGGCGTGAGCTGCATCGGCAGCTGCGCCTGTTGTGCGAGGAGCTGGGGTGGAGCGAGGAGCCGGCCGCTGCGATGCTGGCGCCATTGCTGGCAGGTGCCAGCGCGCCTGCGCGCGAGGACGGGCACAACGCCAACCGGCCGACGCGCGGGCAGTTGCATCGCGCTGCGCGGCTGGCGCGTGAAGGCAAGCCGGATCCGAATGCGCCACCTGCGCAAGCCACGTCCGCCGCTGCCAGCAAGCAGGCCGACCTTGCCGAGGCCTCGGCGCGCATCAGCGAGCGCGAACGCGCGGCGGCGTATCAGGCCCTGCATCGTGCGCTGTTGGCCGGCCTGCCCACGCAGATCGGCCATCGCACCGAAAAAGGCGATTTTCTCGCCGCGCGGCAGCGCCGGTTCGTGCCGTTTCCCGGCTCGGCACTGGCACGCAAGCCGCCGCCGTGGATGCTGGCCGCCACGCTGCTGGATACGCAAAAAGTCTGGGGCATGACCAATGCCGCGATCGAGCCGGACTGGGCGATCGCCGAGCTGGGGCATCTGCTGGCACGCAAGCATTTCGACCCGCATTGGTCGCGTGCGCAGGGGCAGGTGGTGGCATCCGAGCAGATCAGCCTGTTCGGCCTGGTGCTGGCGCCGAAAAAGCCGGTCCACTTCGGCAAGATCGATCCGGCCGGCGCACACGACCTGTTCGTGCGCCAGGGCCTGGTCACCGGCGAGATCAATACGCGTGCGGCGTTCATCGCCGACAACCTCAAGGTGCTGGAGCAGGCACGCGAGGAAGAAGCCAAGCTGCGCCGCGCCGGCATCGTCGCCGACGAAGACTGGCAGGCGCGCTGGTATCTGGATCGCATCCCGGCCGAGCTGCACTCGGCCAGCGGGCTGGATGCATGGTGGAAGACCTTGCCGCCGGACAAGCGCCGCAGCCTGCACTGGACGTTGAACGACCTGTTGCCCGGCGAAGGCAGCGAGGCCGACCGGTTTCCGAAGTATTTCCCGCTGGGCGATGCGCGGCTGCCCTTGCATTACCGCTTCGAGCCGGGCGCCATCGATGACGGGGTGACGCTGGATGTGCCGCTGCACCTGCTCAATGCGCTGGATCCGGCGCGGCTGTCGTGGCTGGCGCCGGGCTTCGTCGCCGACAAGGCATCGGCCCTGATTCGCAGCCTGCCCAAGGCGCAACGGCGCAACTATGTGCCGGCGCCGGATTTCGGGCGCGCGTTCTACGAGGCTTACAGCATTGCCTCGGCCGACGCTATCCGTGGCGAGCTGGCGCGCTTTCTGACCAAGGCCACCGGCACGCAGGTGGCGGCGCTGGATTTCGACGAAGAGTCGCTGGACACGCATCTGCTGATGAACCTGCGCCTGCGCGATGACGACGGCAAGGTACTGGCCGAGTCGCGCGACCTGGACGGATTGCGCGCACGCTTTGGCGAGCGTGCCGGCCAGGCCTTCGCCGCACGTGCGGGGCGCGCGCTGGCGGCCGAGGGATTGCGCGATTTTCCATCCACGCCGATTCCCGAACAGGTGGCCGGCGAGGCCGGCGTGCCGGCGTATCCGGCGCTGGTGGACCAGGGCGAAGACGCGGCGCTTCGCATTTTCGCCGACCGCAACGAAGCGGCGCAGGCGCATCCGCGCGGCGTGCGCCGGCTGCTGGAAATCGCGCTGGCCGACAAGATCAAGCAGGCGCGCAAGCAACTGCCGGTGTCGCCCAAGACCGGCCTGCTGTACGCGGCGATCGAATCGCAGGAGCGTCTGCGCGGCGATCTGGTCGATGCCGCGCTCAACGCGGTGCTGGCCGATGGCCTGGGCGCGATACGCGACCCCGGTGCCTTTGCGCAGCGCCGCGACGAGGCCGGCAAGCGCCTGTTCGGCGAGGCGATGGAACGGCTGACGCTGGCCGAAAGCATCCTTGGCGCCGTGGCCGAACTCAAGCCGCTGCTGGAGGCGCCGTTGATGGGCTGGGCGCGCGGCAACCTGGACGATATGGAACAGCAGCTGCGCGCGCTGGTGCATGCCGGCTTCCTGCGCGAAACACCGGCCGAGGCACTGGCCAGTTATCCGCGCTATCTCAAGGCGATGATCCTGCGGACCGAGCGTGCCAAACGCGATCCGGCCCGCGACCAGGCGCGCATGCTCGAACTCAAGCCGTTCGTGGATGCATTGGACCAGGCGGCCGCGCGTGGGTTGCAGCAACGTGATGAATGGCAGTCGCTACGCTGGGACCTGGAGGAATTGCGCGTGTCGGTCTTTGCGCAGGAGCTGGGCGCCAGGTCGGGCGTATCGGCGAAGAAGTTGTCGCAGCGGGTGGCGGCGTTGCGCAACTGAGTGGTGCTGGACGCGCTGCATCAGCGCAGGTCCTGCCATCAACGGGTTGCTCATGCCGCGCGCTGCGCTTGAAGCCACTAACGAAACATAGCGGCCAGTGGTCGGCTGGGTGTGGACGGCGCGCCCGGAACCGGCCTGCACGAGGTGTACGTGCCGATTCCGAGCACGGGCCGCGCCCGCCTGGCGGTGAGCGCAGCCGTTTTGCCAGCCGCTGCTAGAACTTCATGTGCAGGCTTGCCATATAGCGGCGCCCGCTTCTGTAGCGACCGGCCAGGTGGTCGGTGTCGCCGAGATACTGCAGGTATTGCTCGTCCAGCAGGTTCTGCGCGTCGATCTGCAACGACCAGTTCGGACTGAACGCATAGCCGATGCTCGCGCCGAGTTCGGCGTAGTCGTCCACGCTTGCCGGCGCGGCGCCGGCCACGTAACCGCCGGCCAGGTAGCTGTCGCGCCAGTTGTAGGTCAGCCGCGCGTTGAGCGGGCCCTTTTCGTAGTACGGGCTGACTGCCACGCTGTTGCGCGACTGGTAGGGCAGGGCATCGCCGGTGTTGTTCTGCCCATTGGCGTAGGTGTAGTTGGCGGTCAGGCCGAAGCCGCTGTCGCCGAACGGCTGCTGGAATGCGATGTTGAAGCCCTTGACCTTGCCATCGCCGGCGTTGCGTGGCCGCTGGATGCTGTAATCGCAGTAGCCATCGGCGCTGCAACCGTTGCTGCCGAGCAACTGCGCCCAGCTTTGCGGCGCGGTATCGCGTAGCGCGTTGTACTGGCGTTCCACGCTGGCGCTGGTATCGATGTAGTTGTCGATCTTCTTGTAGAACAGCGACCAGGCCACCACCGACTGCTGGGCAAAGTAATACTCGGCCGACAGGTTGAAGTTCCAGGATTCGTACGGCGACAGCTCGGCGTTGCCGCCGCTGCCGGTCAGCGTGGTGTCGTTGAGGAAGGTGTTGTTGACCATCTGGTTGTACGGTGCCCAGGCGATCACCTTGGCCGCGGCAAACCGGAACACCCAATCGTCGGCGGCCTCGTAGGCCAGCGTGAGCGAGGGCAGCAGGAAATCCTCCTTGCGCGTGCGGGTCTGCCACAGGCTGTCGGCGTTCTGCAGGGTGGGCGTGCCGCTGTAGACGAAGCCACTGCCCTCGGTTTTCGAATCCACATAACGCAGCCCGAGATTGCCGCGCAGGCCGCCGCCGGAGAAATTCAGCTGGGCATAGGCGGCGTTGTTGGTCTGCTGCAGCGCCCAGGTGTTGTTGAGGTAGCTGGCCGGGTCCGGCGCGCCGTAGTCGACCGGGCTGTTGCGGATCCAGTCCAGCACGTTGTTGCGGCCTGCCTGCACATGCCGGCCGTGGTCGGGATGGAACTCCTGCAGGTCGGTGAGCCCGATGGTGCCCACATCGGCCAGCGTGCCCGGCGTCACGCCGCCATAGACGTTGAGCTCGAAGCGCTCCTCGTGCTTGCCATGACGCACGCCCAGCAGCAGTTGATTGAACACGCTGTCGAACTGCAGATTCAGGTCGAGCTGGCCGTAGGTGTCCTTGCTTTCGGTGGAAAAGATGCCGTTATTGCCGAACCAGCCGCCGGCCGAGCCCCAGTTGGCCGGATCGCGCGCGCGCGCCGGGTCGTCGAAGCGGATGCCGCGCCGCGTGTCCCAGCTGAAGCCGCCGTTGTAGAACGGCTCGATGAAATACTGCGACAGGTCCTTGTTCTCGGATCTGCTTTGGCCCACCTGGCCATTCAATCCCCAGCCATCGCCGCGGAATGCGGCGCGCAGGTCCAGGCCCTTGGTGGTGACTTCCGATTCGCGCACGTTGTTGTCGTAGATCACGGTGCCCCCGAGCGGGTCGGCATTGGCACCGGAATGCCCGCTGGTCACCACGCCATTGCGCAGGCCGCCGAGTTGGTCCACTGCCGCCACGGTGCCGGCATTCCAGGTCAGGAAGCTGTACATCGACTGGTTGTAGTTGTCGAAGTTCTCGTTGATGTACAGGCCGCTGAGGTTGAATTCCAAGGCCTCGCTGGGCTTGAGCTGCAGGTTGACCACGGCGCTGTCGCGCTCGCGATCCTGCTGGAACCAGGCCGCGTTGATCGAGTTGGGCACGTCCGCATCGGCGGGCACGCCGCCTGCGGCATTGGCAAATGTGCTGGCGGGTGCATAGCCGAACACTTCCATGCCGCGGCGATCGACGCGCTCTTCGTAATGCTGCGCCGATACCGCGATGCCGAAGGTGTCGGCCGCGTTTTTCCAGCTATACAGCAGCGCGGCATTCGGTTTTCCTTCGCTGGCCTGTGCGCTGTAGCTGTAGCCGATGGAGGCGGCCACCTCGTTGACGTCCAGGTCCAGCGGCTGCCGGGTGTGCATCAACACGGTGCCGCCCAGGCTGCCTTCGGTCAGGCGCGCTTCGGAGGATTTAAGGATTTCCGCGCGGCCCAGGATCTGCGGCGCCAGCAAGGTGTAGTCGAATCCGCGGCTGGGTTGCTCGCCGTAGAGCCAGATCGCCTGTGCCACCGGGTGGCCGTCCAGGAAGGACAGATTGAGGCTGGGGTCGGTGCCGTCGATGCTGACGCGCTCGCCCTGGCCGAAGCGCCGGTCCAGGGTGACGCCGGGAATCTGCGACAGCGCCTCGGCCACGTTGGTGCTTGGAAACTTGCCGATGTCTTCGGCGGTGATCGCTTCGGAAATGCCGGCGTTGTTGCGTTTGGTGTCGAGCGACTTTTCCAGGCTGGCACGGATGCCGACCACCTGCACGGCGTCCAGGTCGGTGGCCTGTCGGTCGAGCGCGTCCTGGGCTTGCGCAGCGAATGCCAGCGACAACGCGATCGCGCTGGACAGCAGGGTGATGCTGTATTTCATGATGTCTCTCCTCATCACGCACAGGGAAGGACGGCGGGCTGCTGCTCGCCGGATGCGGGGTCTTGCAGACGCGCGCTCGGGACCGAGCGCGTGGTGGATCGCTTACGACAGGTCAGCGTGGTGTTGCAGATACCAGTTGGCCGCGCCAAGCACGCCCAGTTGCCCGTGCTCGACCAGCTTGACCGGGATGCGTTCGAGCACCGCGCGCATGCGGCCTTTGGCCAGAAAGCGTTCGCGGAAAGCGCTGTTCTGCAGGAACGGCCCGATCGTCGGCAAGAAGCCGCCGGCCAGATAGATGCCGCCGGCCGCGCCGTAGGCCAGCGCCATGTCGCCGACCGCGCTACCCAGCACGGCGCAGAAGATCTGCAGGCACTCGCGTGCCAGCGCATCGTCTTCGTGCAGCGCGGCATGCGTGATCGCGGCCGGCAGCCGATGGCGCGGGGTGGCGCCATGCAGTTCGCACGCGGCGTTGTACAGGTGCAGCAGGCCGGGCCCGGACAGCACATGCTCGAGTGGCAGATAGCGCTCGCCACGCAGCAGGATCCGCAGCACCTGCAGTTCCACCTCGTCGTTGCTGGCCAGGGCGACCTGGCCGGCTTCGGTGGCGAGCACGATCGGCCGCGGCCTGGCATCGATCCAGACCGCCGCACCCAGCCCGGTGCCGGGGCCGACCACCAGGATCGGGCCGGTGGCGCGCGCATGCCGCGGGGTCGGCCCGCTCAGTTGCAGCGCGGCGCGTTGCTCCATCAAGGGGGCGGCGTAGGCCACCGCTTCGAAATCGTTGACCAGGTGCACGCTGGGCACGGCGAGCGCGGCGCGCATGCGGCCAGGCGAAATCGTCCACGGCAGGTTGTTGCTGATGAAGCTGCCATCGTCCAGTGCGACCCCGGCACTGGCGATCACCACGGCTTCGACATCGCGTCCGGTCTGCAGGAAGTCGGCAAGGATGGCGTCCAGACTGGCGTGTTCGGCGCAGCGGTAGGTGCGGTAATGCGCCAGCTCGGCCGCAGCGTTGTCCGCCTGCGCGATGTGGCCGACCCGCACATGCGTACCACCGACGTCGGCCGCGATGAAGCCGGTGGCAACCGGTGCGGTGGGCAGGCCGGTAGCGAGAGCAGAACGCGAAGTCGCAGCCACGTGCAGTCCTTTGGGTTCGTCCGGTCGGCCAATGCGATCGGCGAGTAGCGGCCTGTGTAGAAGTTGGTGACAACGATGTCAATGGTTCAGTCGGGTTGGATCGATCTTGTTGGCAGGCTCAAGTGCAGGATTGCCCGATTCAGCGCTGTCTGCGCGGAGGCAATTGCGCGGTGCGGAAGGCGCGCGCGGGCCACTCCTGGTCTGCGACGGTGGCGTTCGTCGCCATCTGGACGCTGGGCCATCATGGACATCCACATCCACATTTGATGCCGACATTCGATACCGACAGCCTGGTTGTCAGCTGCCGGAAGATTCGCCCACTCAGCGCGCAGTCGCCGCAGAGGCAGCGCCCGGCAAGGTGCTGCAGGCCGCGCCGTCGGTGGGCGGTGCCTGCGTCGGGTACTGCTGCTTGCCGAGCACGTAGGTCTGGCTGGTGGCGACGAAGCCGTCCGCGTAGGTGGCCTCGACGAAGTACGCGCTCCAGCCGGCCTCGGGCATCCGTACCGGTACCGACACGGTGTTGCCGCGTGCAGGCGTGATCGGCGTGGCGCTGTAGCGAATGCCGCAGGCATGGCGGAAGTCGCGCGCCACCGGGTTGCTCGCCTGCCACAGGCGCAACTGCGCAGGGCGCTCGGAGGAGTGGAAGCGGAGCTGCGGGTGTTCGCCTGCGCGCAGCGAATCGCGCACCTTTGGCAGCGCGCGTTGCTGCTGCAGCCGGGTCACGAAGGGCACCAGGCTGTCGACGATGAAGGCGCGGATGCCGTTATGCGCGCTGTTGGGCACCATGCGCAGCGCCTTGCTGCCGGGTAGCGCGTTGTAGAAGAACTGCGTGTTGTCCGGCAGGAAAAAATCGTCGCCACTGGCATTGACGATGTACTTGGGCACGGCCAGGCGTTTGCGCTGCGGCGTGTGCAGATAATGCAGCGGGTCCTGCAGTTGCACCAGTTGCGCAAAGGCCGGCGTGTGCAGCTGCGTGGTGATGCCCTGCCTGGCGTAGGCGTTGAATGCGATCGGCCAGTTGCCGCCATAGCTCCGGTACATGTGCTCGAGCACTGCCGGCATGTTGAGGATGTCGATCACCAACGGCACCACGGCCTCCACGCGCGCGTCGGCGATGGTGGCATGCCAGCTCGCCCAGCCACGCTTGGAGGCGCCGGCGAGGATGAAGCGATGAATCTGCAACGGCGCCAACTCGCGTTCGGCCAGGCTCATGGTGCGCGCGATGGCGGCGGCCATCGGCACATGCAGCGGCAGGGTCTTGCGTTGCTGCGGCGATGCCAGGAACAGCGACCAGCTGTAGGCGACGCTGTCGTCCTCGCGGCGCGGCGTGCCGTCGTTGCGATAGGTCAGCGCCTGGCTGGGGATATCGCCGAGCGCAATCACCACGGTGCGGCTGCGCTTTGCCAGCGTCGCCAGGGCCTCGGGCGACAATTCGCTGGGCGGCTGCGGCGCGCCGCCATCGGCTGGATGACGGGTGCCATTGGTGGAGAGCAACAGTGCACGTGTCGGCAGCGCATCCGTGGGTAGATAGATCGCGACATCGTGTTGCCAGCTGGCCGGCTGCACCAGGGCCTCGGGCGACCATTGCTGCGAGGTCAGCAGGTAATCGCGCCGCTCGACACCGGCCACCGTGCTGGTGGCCACACGCCGGTAGACCAGCGGCTGGCGTTCGATGGCATCGTGATAGCACACCAGCGCCTGGTCGATGCCGACCTCGGGCGCGTCGGCGCACTGCTGCGCTGACAGGGCGGCTGCAGTGGCCGCGCCTGCAGGCGCAGCACCTGCAAACCAGCCCAGCGACGCCAGCAACACCAGGCTGCAACGTGTCATCGACCGCATGCGTGTTCTCCCAGTGGCGTGGGTGCGCCAGCCCGCTGGCGGGCCGCGCGGTGCCCGGTCGGGCTTACTTGATCCGGCGGACCTTGGCCTGGGTGTTGTAGCCCTCGATCTGCAGATACCACACGCCGACCAGGCCCGGCTTGATCTTGACCTTGGGCGCGGTCTTGCGCACGCCCGACAACGTGGCGGCGTCGGTCTGCTCCCAGTCCTGGCCATTGGCGAGCGTGTAGACGCGCCCGGTCGAAAAACCCTTGAACTCGCCAACGATGTTGCTCTCGATCGGCTCCTTGCTGCCGAAATCGAAGAAGCCGCGGTTCTTGACGATCACTTCCTGGCGGCCGGCTTCCTTGGCCTGTTCGACCACGACCGCAGCTTCCTTGGCGACCTTGCCCTGCAGCCAGTCGTTGAGCGCGGCCAGTTCGCCGGCATCGAGCTTGTCCAGGCCGGCGGCCTTGAACTGTTCGGCGCTCATCTGCGACTGCAGGTCGCCCTGCACCGCGCGCTGTGCCAGGGCCGGGGTGGCGTTCAGGGCAAGGGTCAGGCAGACCAGCAAGGGAATGCGGCGCGCGAGCGACATGGAAGCCATCCAGAAGACGAAGAGGCCGCTAGTGTAGACGCTGGAGCGCACCGTGCAGCCTGAGACCACAGGTGCTGATGTGTGCGGGACAGCCCCAGGCCGCCTCGCACAGCGTGGAGACAACACCAGGGTGTGGGGGCGCTCCGCCACCGGCGACGTAAGGTCTACGCGGGCACTTTCGCGCGCTCGGGACGGCGGTAAACAAACTCCGGTGCCGGCGCTGCAGCTTCGCGTTCGGCGGTGGCGCGCACCTCGGCATGCCGCGGCGAGCGTTCGCAGACCGGGTCCAGCGTGGCGGCATCGCCACTGAGCGCCAGCGCCTGGCAGCGGCAGCCGCCCCAGTCGATCTCGCGTTTGGGGCAGCCCTGGCAGACCTCGGGCATCCACGCGGTGCCGCGGAAGCGCACGAAGGCCTCGCCGTTGTTCCAGATGTCGGCCAGCGAACGCTCGCGCAGGTTGTCAAAGCGCATGCCGTCGATGGTTTCGGCCGCGTGGCAGGGCAGCACGTCGCCGCGCGGGGAGATGTTGACGAAGCGCTGGCCCCAGCCGCCCATGCACGGCTTGGGCTGGCGGGCGTAGTAATCGGGGGTGACGAAGTCGATCGCCAGGCGGTCGCCGAGCTCGCGGCGGGCGGTTTCCACCGCGTCAATCGTGGCCATCAGCTGCGCGCGGCTGGGCATCAGCGCGGCGCGATTGCGCAGGCCCCAGCCGTAGTACTGGGTGTGCGCCACTTCGATGCGTTCGGCCTGCCACTCCAGCGCCAGCGCGATCATGCCGGGCACGCGCTCGGCGTTATGGCGATGCAAGACCGCATTGAGCGTCAGCGGCAGGCCGCGCGCACGTACGGCGGCGGCAAACGCGCGCTTCTTCGCCAGGCTGTTGCGATAGCCGGCGATACGGTCGGCACCGGCCGGGTCGACATCCTGCACGCTCAGCTGCACATGCTCCAGTCCGGCCGCCTGCAGCTGGTCCAGCATCGGCTCGCCGCCGGCTACGCCGGAGGTGATCAGGTTGCTGTACAGCCCGAGCGCGCGTGCGTGCGCCACCAGCTCGGGCAGGTCCTTGCGCAGCATCGGTTCGCCACCGGAAAAATGCGCCTGCAGCACGCCCATGTCGGCAGCCTGCTGCAGCAGCGAGCGCCAGCCGGCAGTATCCATTTCCTCGCGCAGCGCCGCCAATGCGATCGGGTTGGAGCAATACGGGCAGGCCAACGGGCAGCGATGGGTCAGCTCCAGCAGCACCGACAGGGGTGGCGGGGCGATGGTCATAGCCGCAGCAGACGCTTTTGATGCAGCGTGTTGGTGAGTTCGATCACATCGACTTCGATATCGGCCGCGTCGGCATCGAATTCGCCTGCCAGTTCCTGCGCGATCTGCGCCAGCGAGCGCGCGCCGTCGTAGCGCTGCGCCACCACCAGTGCGATCTCGTCCAGCTCGACCACCCGTTCCGGCGCCAGCAGCACCCATTGGTCGCGCGCGCGGTCGTGCTGCAGGCGCACGCCTGCGCGCAGGGCCGGCTGGCTGTCGCGGGTGATGCTGCTCACGCCGCTGCCCGGCTGGCGTCGCGGTCGGGCACGAATGCCTCCGGCCACACGATGCCCGGGGCGACGTAGGCCACGTGCAATGCGTCCAGCTGCGCCCACAGCACCGAGCACTTGAAGTGCAGCGCGGCCTTGACCAGGTCCTGTTTCTCGACGGTATCGGCGTGCTGCTTGACGTAGTCCAGCGCAAAATCCGAATCACGGGGCGCTTCGGTCAGGCGATGCTCGAAATAGGCCAGCGCTTCGGGCGAGACGAAGTCGTAATGCTTGAGCATGCCGGCCACGCGCCGGCCGATGATGTTGGGGGCGAACAACTCGGTCAGCGAGGAGGCGATCGCTTCGAGCAGGCTTTTTTCGCGCACGAACTGCAGATAGGCCTGCACCGCAAACCGGGTGCCGGGCAGCAGCGCACGGCCGGATTCCACCAGCGTGCGGTCCAGGCCGAGCGCGTCGGTCAGGTGCAGCCAACGCGCGATGCCGCCATCGCCGGGGCTGTTGCCGTCGTGATCGAGGATGCGTTGCCGCCAGATCCGCCGCAACGCCGGGTCGTCCATGCGCGCCAGGATCGCGGCGTCCTTCAATGGAATGCAGCGCTGGTATTCGAAGCGGTTCAGCGCCCAGGCCTGGACCTGGCCGCGATCGAGCTTGCCCTCGTGCAGCAGCGCGTGGAAAGGATGCTGGTCGTGATACAGGCGGGCGCCGATGGCGCGCAGGTCCGCCTCCAGCTGGTCCGGGGTGAGCAGGGTGGTCACAGGGTGATCTCCAGGCCGTCGTAGGCGACGTCCCAGCCGCTGGCACGCGCACTGGCGTACTCCGGCGAGTGGATGTCGAGCACGGGATTGGTGGTGTTGAGATGGATGAAGATCTTGCGCGCCACCTCCAGCGGGGCAAACGCGGCAATCGTGCCGTCGGGGCCGTCGATGCTCATGTGGCCCATGCGCTGGCCGGTCTTCTGGCTGATGCCCAGTTGCACCATCTCGTCGTCGCGCCACAGCGTGCCGTCGAAAAACACCAGCTCGGCGCCTTGCAGGCGCGCGCGCAAGGCATCGGTCATCGCCGCGCAGCCGGGGATGTAGTGCACGCGGTGCTGGCCATCGTCGATGGTCAGCCCGAGGGTTTCTTCATTGGAGCCGGCCAGGTCGCCCCCGCTGCGCGATTCCATGAACAACGGCACCTTGCCGGGCACCGAGAAGGGCGTCAGCTGCAGGCCCAGCAGCGATAGTGGCGTCTCCAGCGCAAACGGCTGGCGCTGCACGTAAGCCGGATTGACTGCATCGAAGATTGGGTTCTGCGACAGCAGGTCCAGCACGCGGCGACTGGCATGCAGCGAGAACGCCTGGCTCTCGCGCATCGACAGCAGCCCGGCGATATGGTCGATCTCGCCGCTGGTCAGCAGCACCGCTTCGATCGGCGAATGCCGCAGACCGCGTTGCGGCCAGAGCGCGGGCGTTGCGAGGAGTTGTTGACGAAAATCGGGTGAGGCATTGATCAGGACCCAACGCTGGCCATCGGCGCTGACGGCGATGCTGGCCTGGGTACGACGTTGGGCACCGTCGGCTTGTTGCCATGCCCGCCGGCTGGCGGGTGTGTGGCAATTCCACTGCGGGTGCCCACCGCCGGCCGCCGATCCCAGAACGATGATGCGCATGGAGAACTGTTACCTATCTGCCGGCAATCGCCGGTCATGCATCGGGAGGAAGGGCGGCAGGTGCGCTCAGAATTCGCCGGAGACGTAGCAGTTGATCTCGGCGCCACAGTTGACTTCACGAACGACAGGCTTCTTCCAGGTCTTCATCGGCTACCTCGCAGTTGGTTGGAATGACGTGGCCGCGGCAGGACGCAGCGGCAACGCCAATGGAGGATAGGCAGGCGGTCTGGGCGAGTTGTAAAAAGCATGTAAAAAGCCGATTGACCGTGCTGATCGGCTTGCGGCGCTGCACCAATCGCGGCCCACAGCGGTTGCGAATCAAGACCTTGGCGGGTGAACCGACCATAAGCGCAGGCGCGTGCCGCTGCGCCGACCACGGCGCACTGCGCGTTGTGGAGAAGGTGACGCGCACGTTACCGTAGCTGTCAGCCCCTTGTTGTTGCCGATCGCCGTGTCCACCGCTGTGACCAGTTCCTCTTTCGAGCGCCTGCATGCCTTGCTGCAGCGTCCTGCCCTCGCATCGATCGCGCCAGACCTGCGTGACGCGCTGGCGCAGGCCTGGCAGCAGCAGCCTTCGCCGAGCGAGGACGTGCCCTGGGCACTGCTCGCCGACACGCTGGACGCGTTGGGGTTGCTGGCGGCCGACGAGGCGACCCTGATTGCGGCACTGTTGTTCGACCTGCCGGCGCTGCGCGGCGCGATCGCCGGCCTGCCGTGGCAACCGGCCGAGCGCCGTGTGGCGGTGGAAGGACTGCTGGACGGGCTGGATGCGGCCGACCAGGTCTGGGCCCTGCACGCCGGTCGCGAGGCCGGGCGCAACAGCGAAGGCCTGCGGCGGCTGTTGCTGTCCATCATCCACGACCTGCGAGTGGTGCCGATCCTGCTGGCACGGCAGTTGGCGCGCATGCGCGTGGCCGACCGCCTGAGCGAAGAGCAGCGCCGTGCATTGGCCCAGCTCACCCGTGACATCCATGCGCCGCTGGCCAACCGGCTGGGCATCTGGCAGGTGAAATGGGAGCTGGAGGACCTGGCGTTCCGGCACCTGGAGCCGGACACCTACCGCCGCATCGCCCGCGAAGTGGACGAAACCCGCGTGGCGCGCGAGCGCTATCTGGATGCGGTCAAGCGCACCTTGTCGACGACGCTGGCGCAGCAGGGCCTGCGCGCGGACGTGAGCGGGCGGCCGAAGCACATCTACAGCATCTGGCGGAAAATGCAGAAAAAGCGCCTGTCCTTCGACCAGCTGTACGACATCCGCGCGGTCCGGGTGATGGTCGACGACGTGGCCGCCTGCTATGCCGCCCTGGGGGCGGTGCACTCGCTGTGGGCACCGGTGCCGAGCGAGTTCGACGATTACATCGCCCGGCCCAAGGCCAACGACTACCGCTCGCTGCATACCGCGGTGGTCGGCCCGGAAGGGCGCACCATCGAAGTCCAGATCCGCACCCACGAGATGCACGCGCAGGCCGAGCTCGGCGTGGCCGCGCACTGGAAATACAAGGAAGGCGGCAAGGGCGGCGAGAAGGCCTTCGACCGCAAGATCCAGTGGATGCGCCAGTTGCTGGAACAGGTGCAGGACGGCGACCACGGCGAACTGGCCGGTGCGCTGGATGCCGAGCTGATCGAAGACCGCGTGTATGCGCTGACGCCCAAGGGCGAGGTCATCGACCTGCCGCAAGGTGCCACGCCGCTGGACTTCGCCTACCACGTGCACACCATGGTCGGGCATCGCTGCCGCGGCGCGCGCGTCAACGACCGCATCGTGCCGCTGACCTACCGGCTGCGCAGCGGCGACCGGGTGGAGATCATGACCGCCAAGGAAGCCGACCCGCGCCGCGACTGGCTGCTGGCGTCCAACGGCTTTCTGGCCAGCGGGCGCTCGCGCGATAAGGTGCGCGCCTGGTTCCACAAGCTCGACCGCGCGCGCAACGTGCAGGCCGGCAAGGACCTGCTCGATCGCGAGCTCAAGCGGCTGGGCCTGCAGCACGCCGACCTGGGCGTGGCCACGCGCAAGTTCCACGCCGAGACGGTTGACGACCTGTACATCCAGGTGGCGCTGGGCGATACCGGGCCCAACCAGGTCAGCCGCGCCCTGCTGGAGGCCGAACGGGCCGCCTCGCAGCCCGCGGTCCCGGCGCCACCGCGGCCCACCGCGCGCCGCGAGGGCCTGGGCAAGTCCAAGTTCACCGTGCAGGGCGTGGGCAATCTGCTGGTGCAGCTGGCGCGCTGCTGTCAGCCGGTGGCGGGCGAGCCGATCGCCGGCTATCTGACCCGCGGCCGCGGCATCACCGTGCATCGCACCGATTGCGCGGCATTGTCGCGGCTGGCGGCGGCGCATCCGCAGCGCGTGCTCCCGGTGGAGTGGGGCCAGGCCGGCAGCGGCTACGAAGTGGATGTGCAGGTGCGCGCGGTCGACCGCCGCTGGCTGCTCAAGGACATCACCAACCTGATCGCGCAGGAGGACGCGCATGTGCTGGAAATCAACAGCGACAACGTGCGCGACACCGGCAGGGCGCAGCTGCGCCTGCGCCTGAAGGTCAGCGATTACGGCCAGCTGTCCAGCCTGCTTGGCAAGCTGGACGCGCTGCCCGGCGTCAACGAGGTGCGGCGACTCGGTTGAGTGCTCCGCCGCTCGCCGGCGCCAATCGCTTTGGAACAGACGGCACCCACAGCAAGCGAGGGGTGCCTGCCTGACGATTCCCGATTCCCGATTCCCCCAAAGCCCACATCGTCTTCGCAGCAGACAGCTACCATGACCCGGTGAACGCGTCCCCCTCAGGTCGCGCCAAGGACGGACGCCACCGCATGTTCCCGCTTCCGCGCTGGGCCCGATCGCCCCGCCTCTGGGCGCCATTGCGCAGCCGCGCGCTATGGCGCGTGGTGCTGGTGTTGTGCGCCTGCCTGTTGCTGGCCACGGTCGTGCTGCGCAAGCCGCTGGCCGATTGGCTATGGCCGGACACGCGCATCCAGCAACTGCTGCAGCGCGGCGATGCGGCGCTGTCACGCGGCCACCTCAGTGCGGCCGACGGCAACGGCGCGCGTGAACTGTTCGCGGCCGCGCTTGCCCTGGATAGCGACCGTGGCGAGGCCCGCGCCGGGCTGGCGCGCACCGGTGCCGCCGCCGTGGTGCAGGCACGTGCGGCGGTCGCAGCCGGGGACGCCGCCGCTGCACAACGTGCGTTGACGCTGGCGAACGCGCTGGAGGTGCCGCAGGCGCAGACCGCCCCGGTCGCGCTGCGCCTGCGCGCGCTGCAGGCGCGTCGGGCCGGCCTGGATGCCTTGTTCGCCCAGGCGGTGTCCGCGCAACAGCAAGGGCGCCTGGATGGCAGCCCGGACAGCGCGCTGCCGTTGTACCAGCGCATCCTGACCCTGGCGCCGGACCGTACCGACGCGCTGGAAGGGCGCGAGGACGCATTGACCGATCTGCTGGCGCAGGCCCGCCACGCACTGGCGCGCGATGCGCTCGGCGATGCGGCGCTGTTGCTGGCCGCCGCCAAGCGCTATGACCCCGGGCATGCCGATGTCCCGCTGACCGAGGGCCACTACCACCGCGTGCTGGAACAGCGCCGTCAGCGCGCCGAGGGCCTGTTGCGGCGTGGTCGCCTGGCACCGGCCGCACGCGATTTCAACGCAGTGCTGGCGGCCGAGCCGGAGGATGCGGCTGCCCGACGTGGGCTTGAGCGGGTGGCCGGCGAGTATGCCGCGCAAGCCGGCCGGCAGGCGGCGGACTTCCAGTTCGACGCCGCGCTGCAGTCGCTGCAGGAAGCGAAAGCCTTGCTGCCGGGCGCTGCGTCGATCGCCCAGGCCGAGCAGGCCATTGCGCGTGCACGCGATGCACAGCGCAGCCCGGAAACCGGGTTGTCGCGCGGTACCCGCGAGCGCCGCCTGCGCGCGCTGCTGCAGCGGGTCACGGATGCCGAAGCGCGACAGCAATGGATGACGCCTCCCGGCGCCAGTGCCTACGACGCGGTGCGTGCGGCGCAGGCGCTGGCACCGCGCGATCCACGCGTGCTGCAGGCCGCCGCACGTGTGGTGCCTGCCAGTCAGCGCTGCTTCGAGGACGAGCTGCGCAACAACCGCCTGCGTGCCGCGCGCGGCTGTCTGGATGCCTGGCAGGCGCTGATGCCCGGTGACGATGCGCTGGCCGGCGCGCGTCGCCGGCTAGCGCAGCGCTGGGTCGCGGTGGGCAGCGAACGCCTGGGACAGGAGGACGCTGCCTTCGCACGGCGCGCGCAGGACGAGGCGCACCAGCTGGATCCGGAGCTACCGGAATTGGCCGAGTTCACACGCCGGGTCAAGGCGGTGGCGGAGCAGCGCTGACGCCGCGGCCGCCTGCGGCGGCGGCGCCCTGCACGCCCTGCCCGAACTCCCGGCGGCCACTCACCCTGCAATAAACAGCTCGCGCACCGTGCCGCGTGCCGCATCCAGCGAAAAATGCCGGGCCACGTTATGCAAGCCGTTGTCGGCCAGGCGCTGCCACAGCGCCGCATCGCGATACAGCCGCACGATTGCATTGGCGAATGCGTCGGCGTCGTCGGCCACGCAGACGTCCTGGCCGTCGCGCAGATGCATGCCTTCCACCGCGCAGGTGGTGCCGACCACCGGCTGCCCATGCGCCATGCTCAGATTGATCTTGCCCTTGACGCCTGCGCCGAAGCGCAACGGCGCCACCGCGATGCGTGCGGTCTCCATGAACGGCAGCAGATCCGGCACATGCCCGTGCAATTGCACGCCGGGGCATTCGTCGGCCAGCAGTCTCAATGCCTCGGGCATGTCCGCGCCGATGCAATGGAAGACCACCTCCGGCAGGTGCGCGCGCACCTGCGGAAAGATCGCGCTGAGGAACCACTGCACCGCATCCACGTTCGGGGAATGCCGGAAGCCGCCGACGAACACCAGGTCGCGGCGTTGCTCGAAGCGGTGACCGCTGCCGGCCACCTCATGCAGATTGGAGAGCAGGGCGGTGCGGATCTGCGGTGCGTCCGCCTGCAGCTGCGCCTGTTCGGCTGCCGAGACCAGCAGCGTGACGTCGGTGGCGGCCATGATCTCCAGTTCGCGCAGGCGGGTGCGTTCTGCCGCGCGCAACAGGTTGGCATCGCCGGCCAGCTCGGCGCCGCGGCGCTCGCGCAGGTAATGCAGGTCGACGGTGTCGAACAGCGTGCGCGCCTGCGGGGCGTAGCGTCTGAGCAGCGGCAGGCAGGCGTGCGCAACGTGGTGACGCACCAGCAGCACCACGGCAAACCGCGGGCCGTGCGTGCGCAGCCAGCTGCCGATGCCCTCAAGAAACGGCGCGTACCAGACTTCCACGCCCAGTTGTTGCAGTGCCTGCGTGTGCCGTCCGGCGTGTTCGCGGCGGGTCGGCACGAACACCACGTGCGCGCCTTCTTCGCACAGCAGGCGGATCAGGTTGAACTGCCGCAACGAGCCGGAGTCGCGATCCGGCTGCGGCACGCATTCGTCCAGGATCAGCACCTGGCGCTGGCCACGATGCAGCAGCGCAGGTCCGGGAACCGTGCCGACCGGCAACTGCGTTGCCAGTGTCTGCTGCCACTTGTCGGCGAACACGCCTTGATTGCGCACCTGATACGCCTTCACCCCGGTACGGGTGTCGGTGCCATTGCTGGTGCCCTCGTCATGCACCACCACGCTGGCCGGCTGCACCAGCACCCGGTGGCCGGCCGCACGCACCGCAAAGGCCAGGTCGGTGTCCTCGTAGTACGCCGGCATGTAGCGGCGATCCAGCCCGCCCAGCGTCTGCAACAACGCGCGTGGCAACGCGATCGCCGCACCGGAGCAATAGTCCATCGCACGCACATAGGCGTAGCGCGGGTCGTCGGCCGATTCGAAACGGCCATAACTCCACGCGCTGCCATCGGCGAATACCACGCCGCCGGATTCCTGCAGGCGTCCATCCGGGTACACCAGCTGCGCGCCGACCAGGCCGGCGGTGGGGTGCTGGGCAAAGGTGTCGATCAGCCGATCCAGCCAGCCGGGCTGCGGGATGGTGTCGTTGTTGAGCAGCACCACGTAGTCGCCGCGTGCCAGTGCGATGCCGTCGTTGCAGGAGGCGATGAAACCGCCATTGCTGACGCGCCGGTGGTAATGCAGGCCTTGCACCTGCGGCAGCTGTGTCTGCGTGGCATCGTTGCTGCCGTCGTCCACGACGATGATCTCCACCTCCAGCAACGGCGGATGCGCCGCCAGTGCGCGCAGGCACGCCAGCGTGTGGGCGATGTGGTTGTAGACCGGAATCACCAGCGTCACGCGCGGGACGGCGCTGTGCGGAACGGCAAACGCGGCAAATGGCGCAGCGTCCGGCAACCACAACGGCGTGCCGAGCGCCGCCGGCGGCGCCTGCGTATGCACGCGAATGCGCTGCCAGGTGGCGCGCCAGCCGCGCGTGCGCATGCTTGCCACGCTGCGGTGGATCAGCCCGAGCACGCGATTGAACAGATAGCGTGCATCGGCCAGGGACATCGACATTCCGTTGGAACTCCAGACATGGCGTGACGAAGAAAACCCGGCGGGCAGTCGTCGGTGGGCAAGGACCGCGCAAGGCAGGCGCAGGGTACGAAGGGTAACCGCAGATGCAAAGCGCGGTCCGTGCCCGCCTGCCGGCAGGCGTCGCAGGTTTTGTTAGCCGCTCTTAAGTCAAAGGGGCCGGCTGACCACAACCACGACAGCGCTGCGCTAGACTCGCCGGACTCTACATTCTCGCATCCCTGTGCCCCGACGCCACGACAACGACGCTCCCGACGATTTCGAGGACGATTCCACCGAGCAAGGCTCCCGCTGGCAACGCAGGCTGATTGTCTGGGCCTTTGCGGCATTCGCGCTGGCGCTCGGTTTCCTGATTCCCTATACGGTGTATCTGAACAAGCAGGTCACCCAGCGTTTCGGCGAGCTGCGCTGGCAGATCCCGACCCGCGTGTACGGGCGGCCGTTGGTGCTGGCGCCAGGCAATGCGCTGGATGCGGCCACCCTTAAGACCGAGCTGGATGCAGCCTCCTACCGCGACGACGGGCAGGCCAAGCTGGCCGGCACCTACCAGCAGGACGGCAGCCGCTTCACCATCGCCAGCCGCGGCTATGTCGATGTGGACGGGCGCGTGCCTGCGCGGCGGGTTGAGGTCAGCCTCTCCGGTGGGCGCGTGGCCAGCCTGCGCGACGCCGGCGACCGCAAGGCGCTCAAGAGTGCGCGGCTGGATCCGGCGCGCATCGCCACGCTGTACGGGCAGAAGCAGGAAGAACGCCGCCTGGTGCGCATGGAAGAAGTGCCCGAGCTGCTGGTCACCGGCCTGCAGGCGGTCGAGGACCGCGACTTCAACAGCCACCACGGCATCGACCTGAGCGGCATGGTGCGCGCGGCCTGGATCATGGCGCGCTCCGGCGGCCAGGTCCGCCAGGGCGCCAGCACCCTGACCCAGCAGCTGGCACGCAGCGGCCTGCTCGGCATCGGCAAGGAACAGACCCTCACCCGCAAGTTCAACGAGATCCTGTACGCGGTGATCATGGAAGCGCGTTACGACAAGCGCACCATCCTGGAGGCCTATCTCAACCAGGTCTACCTGGGCCAGCGCGGCGGGCAGGCGATCCACGGCGTGTCCTCGGGCGCGGAGCTGTGGTTCGGCCGCGAGCTCAATTCGATGACCACCGAGCAGATCGCCTTGCTGATCGGGCTGGTCAAGGGGCCGTCCTACTACGACCCGCGGCGTAACCCGGAGCGCGCGCTGGATCGGCGCAATTTCGTGCTGGGCAAGCTGCACGAAAACAACCTGATCGACGCGGCCGAATACAAGCGCGCACTGGCCGCGCCGCTGGGCGTGCCCACCGAACCCGGCCTGGTCGCGGCCAATCGCTTCCCGGCCTATGTGGACCTGGTGCGGCGCCAGCTGGCGCACGACTACCCGGAAGGCGTGCTGCAGGGCGCCGGCATGAGCGTGCTGACCGGCATGTCGCCGGCCGCGCAGGCGTATGCCGAAGGCGCGGTGACCGGCACCATCAAGCGGCTGGACAACAAGAAGCGCCCACCGCTGCAGGCCGGCCTGGTGCTGACCGATGTGCACAACGGCGATGTGCTGGCGGTGGTCGGCAGCCGCGATGTGGCCAAGCCGGGCTTCAACCGCGCGGTCGAAGCGCAGCGGCAGGTCGGCTCGTTGCTCAAGCCGTTCGTGTACCTGCTGGCGCTGGCCTCGCCGGACCGCTGGGCGCTGTCCAGCTGGGTCGACGATGCGCCGGTGACGGTGCAGCTCAGCCGCGGCAAGACCTGGTCGCCGGGCAATTCCGACAACCGCAGCCACGGCACGGTGCGGTTGATCGATGCGCTGGCGCATTCCTACAACCAGGCCACGGTGCGCGTGGGCATGCAGGTCGGCCCGGAGCGCATCGCCCAGCTGATCCAGGTCCTGGCCGGCATCAAGGCCGATACCAATCCGTCGTTGATCCTCGGTGCGACCGACCAGAGCCCGTACGGCATGGCGCAGCTGTACCAGTTCCTGGCTGCCGGCGGCGAGATCCAGCCACTGCATGCGGTGCGCGGCGTGCTTGATCCGCAGGGCAAGCTGCTCAAGCGCTACGACAAGACCCCGGCGCCGGCGCAGGAGGGCGATTCGGTGGCGGCCAACCTGATCAGCATCGCGCTGCAGCAGGTGGTCAGCGGCGGCACCGCACGGCAGTTGCTGGGCGATGGCCTGGGGCGGCTGTCGCCGGCCGGCAAGACCGGTACCTCCAACGATGGCCGCGACAGCTGGTATGCCGGCTACACCGGCGACCACCTGGCGGTGATCTGGATGGGCAATGACCAGAACGAGCAGACCGGCCTGTACGGCGCCACCGGCGCGATGCGGGTGTGGTCGAGCATCTTCGCGCGGCTGCCGAGTGCGCCGTTGAAGGTCAGCGGCAAGGGCCTGGACTGGCAGTGGGTGGATGCGGCCGGCACCGGCGTCACCGATGCTGGCTGCCCGGGCGCGCGCCAGTTCCCGTTCGTGGTCGGCTTCACGCCGGCCTACGCCCCCTGTGCCGGCAATGCACCGTCGATCGAAGGCGTGCCCGGCGACGCAGCGGCGCCGGCCGAGCAATCCAGCGGTGGTGGCTGGCGTCGCTTCTTCGGTCTGGAAAAGAAGCCGGAAGACCCCGCGCCGGCGCCCGCCGCGGCTCCACCTGCACGTTGAACTGGAGTGACCCGATGAACCGACTGCACCGTTTGCTTGCCCTTGCTGGCGTGTCTGCCGCACTGACCGCCTGCGTCAGCGCGCCGCCGCCGCCGCCGCCGACCCCGGTGGACCCGACCACGCCGACACAGCGGCTGTTGCTGATCGAACGCGAGGCCGGCGTCGACGACACCGAGCTGTCGGTGCAGCCATTGCGCGACCCGCAGGTGGACGATCTGCGCGAGACCGCCAAGAGCAAGCGTCAGTCCGGTGATCTGGCCGGCGCGGCGGCGGCGCTGGACCAGGCCGTGGGCCTGGTCTCCGGTGATCCGGCCATCCTGCAGGAGCGTGCCGAAGTGGCGGTGCTGCAGGCCGATTGGCCCGCCGCCGAGCGGTTTGCCAAGCAGGCCATCGAGCTGGGCTCCAAGACCGGGCCGCTGTGCCGTCGGCATTGGGCCACCATCGAACAGTCGCGGCTTGCGCGCGGCGAGAAGGAAAACGCCGCCTCGGCCAAGTCGCAGATTGCCGGCTGCACGGTGCCAGGCGTGAAGCGCTACTAAGCACGCAGCGATGCCGGTTGCGCTTGCCGCAAGGCGAGCGCGGCGGCGTGTGCTGCAGCTGGTGTCGCGCGCGCAGCCGTGCGACGCGCCATTGTCGCCCGCACCGCCGCCAGCGGCGCCGTGCAGTGCGGCGTACGGCATATGCCAGCTGCGGGGGCGGTTGCCGTCGCTGGCCCGCAGGCGCAACCCACCCGGCATCACCGCGCACGCGCTAGGCTGTCGCGCTTGCCCCAGCTTTTGGTCCCATGTCCCAACTTGCCACTGCCAGCATCGAGGCGCTCAGCGAGGGCGGGGCGCTTGCGCGTCAGCTCGATGCGTTCGCGCCGCGTGCCGCGCAGCTGCGCCTGACCGGCGCCATTGCCGAGGCGTTCGAGGCGCGCGATGTGCTGTTGGCCGAGGCCGGCACCGGCACCGGCAAGACCTACGCCTATCTGGTGCCGGCGCTGCTGTCGGGGCTGAAGACCATCGTGTCGACCGGCACGCGCGCGCTGCAGGACCAGTTGTTCCATCGCGACCTGCCACGCGTGCGCGCCGCGCTCGGCATCGGCCTGCGCAGCGCGCTGCTGAAGGGCCGCGCGAACTACCTGTGCAAGTACCGCACCCAGCAGGCGCGTGGCGAACCGCGCTTTGCCACGCCCGAGCAGGTCTCGCAGTTCCAGCGCATCGTGGCCTGGAGCGGGCGCACCCAGTTCGGCGACATGGCCGAGCTGGAAGCCTTGCCGGACGACTCGCCGCTGCTGCCGCTGGTGACCTCCACCGTCGACAACTGCCTGGGCACCGAATGCCCGTTCTACGGCGAATGCTTCGTGGTGCAGGCGCGCCAGCGCGCGCAGGCGGCCGATCTGGTGGTGGTCAACCACCATCTGCTGCTGGCCGATCTGGCGCTCAAGCAGGAAGGCTTCGGCGAGATCCTGCCCGGCGCGCAGGCCTTCGTCATCGACGAGGCGCACCAGCTGCCGGAACTGGCGGCGAACTTCTTCGGCGAAAGTTTCGGCATGCGGCCGTGGCAGGAGCTGGCGCGCGATTGCATGGTCGAAGCGCGCCTGGTCGCCGGTGCGCAGGCCAGCCTGCAGGAACCGATCCTGGCCCTGGACGAGGCCTTGCGCGGCCTGCGTGCGGGCATGGAAGGCCTGCCCGCGCGCGGCACGCAATGGCGCGCGCTGGCCAGGCCGCAGGTACGCGAAGGCTTCGATGCGGTGCTGTCGTCGCTGGCGCGCCTGGGCGAGGCCTTGCTGCCGTTGCGCGAGGCCTCGCCCGGCTTCGATGGCTGTTCTGCGCGCGCGCAGGAAGCGCTGGCACGGCTGTCGCGGTGGCTGGGCGAAGACGCGCCGGTGCCGGATTTCGACCAGGAGCTGCCGGACACCATCGACAACGACGTGCTGTGGTACGAACTCAGCCCGCGCGGGTTCCGCTGCCAGCGCACGCCGCTGGACGTGTCCGGCCCGCTGCGCGAGCACCGCGAGAAATCCCATGCGGCCTGGGTGTTCACCTCGGCCACGCTGGCGGTGGGCGGCGAGTTCGACCACATCGCGCAGCGCCTGGGTCTGAGCGATCCGGTGACCCTGCTGCAGCCCAGCCCCTTCGACTGGGCGCGCCAGGCGCTGTGCTATCTGCCGCCGAACCTGCCCGATCCTGCCGCACGTGGATTCGGCACCGCGCTGATCGCGGCGCTGACGCCGGTGCTGGAGGCCTCCAACGGCCGCGCCTTCCTGTTGTTCGCCTCGCACCGCGCGCTGCGCGAAGCGGCCGAAGCCTTGCGCGGTGCACCGTGGCCACTGTTCGTGCAGGGCGAAGCGCCGCGTGCCACCTTGCTGCAGCGTTTCCGCACGTCCGGCAACGGCGTGCTGCTGGGGTCGGCCAGCTTCCGCGAGGGCGTGGATGTGGTTGGCGATGCCCTGAGCGTGGTGGTGATCGACAAGCTGCCGTTTGCCGCGCCCGACGACCCGGTGTTCGAAGCGCGCCTGGATGCGATCCGCCGCGACGGCGGCAACCCGTTCCGCGACGAACAGCTGCCGCAGGCGGTGATCGCGCTCAAGCAGGGCGTGGGCCGGCTGATCCGCAGCGAGACCGACCGCGGCGTGCTGGTGCTGTGCGACCCACGGCTGGTGAACAAGGGCTACGGCCGCACCTTCATGACGTCGCTGCCGCCGTTTGCGCGCACCCGCGAGATCGGCGATGTGCGCGCGTTCTTTGGCGTCGCCGAGCCGGTGGGCGACAATGGCGTGCTCGCGCTGCCGTTCGGCGACGCCTGAGCTTCCCCTTCCTGCCTGCGGTCCTGCCATGAAAGTCCTCGCGTTCGAGACCTCCACCGAAGCCTGTTCCGTCGCGCTGCACATCGACGGCCGCGTGCTTGAACGCTTCGAACTGGCGCCGCGTCGGCATGCCGAACTGGCGCTGCCGTGGGCCGAATACCTGCTCGCCGAGGCCGGGATCACGCGCCGCCAGCTCGATGCGATCGCGGTCGGCCGTGGGCCGGGCGCGTTCACCGGCGTGCGCCTGGCCATCGGCATCGCGCAAGGCATCGCGCTGGGCCTGGACCTGCCGGTGCTGGCGGTGTCCACGCTGCAGGTGCTGGCCTTGCGCGCGCCCGCCGAGGCGAGGCAGGTGCTGGCCTGCATCGATGCGCGCATGGGCGAGGTGTATGCCGGCGTCTTCGCGCGCGATGGTGACACGCTGCAGAAGCTGATGCCGGAAGTGGTGTGCGCACCGCAGGCCTGCGTCGTGCCGGACGCGCTGCAGCGCTTTGCCGGTGTCGGCAGCGGGTTCGCCGCTGCCGATGCAGTGCTGCAACAGCGGTTCGCAACGCAGCTGACCAGCATCGATGCCGCCGCGTTGCCGCATGCGGCCGACCTGCTCACGCTGGCCGTGCCGGCGCTGCTGCGCGGCGAAGGCGTGGCGCCGGAGCGGGTGGAACCGGCCTATCTGCGCGACAACGTGGCGCTGACCCTGCTCGAGCAGCAGGCCGCACGCGCAGCCAAGGCCGCTGGCGCCGCGCCATGACCGACGCGTTGCAGCGTGCACGTTTCCGCGGTTGCCTGCTGGGCCTGGCGGTGGGCGATGCGCTCGGCACCACGCTGGAATTCTGCGCGCCGGGCAGCTTCACGCCGATCGACGACATGCGCGGCGGCGGCCCGTTCGCACTGCGTGCCGGGCAGTGGACCGACGACACCTCGATGGCCCTGTGCCTGGCGCACAGCCTGCTGTATCGGCAAGGCTTCGACGCCGCCGACCAGATGAACCGCTATTGCAACTGGTACCAGCACGGTTACCTCAGCAGTACCGGCGCCTGCTTCGATATCGGCGCGACCGTGCGGCAGGCGCTGGAGCGCTATCTCGATGGCGGGCCGGCCTTCAGCGGCAGCACCGATCCGCGCTCGGCCGGCAATGGCTCGCTGATGCGGCTGGCGCCGGTGGCGATGTATTACGCGCACCGCCCCGCCGAGCTGGGCGAGCGCGCCGCCGACAGCTCGCGCACCACGCATGCCGCTGACGAAGCGCTGGATGCCTGCCGGCTGTTCGCCTTCCAGTTGCGTGCCGCGCTGCTCGGCGGGCAGCGCCAGCAGGTGTTGCAGGCCCGCTGCGAAGGGCTGTCGACGCCGGCACTGCGTGCGTTGTCGGTGCGCGACCATCGGGCGGTTCCCGCCACTGGGATCCGCGGCACCGGCTACGTGGTCGATGCGCTGTCGGCGGCGCTCTGGTGCTTCGCCACCACCGACACGTTCGCCGATGCGGTGTTGCGTGCGGCCAACCTGGGCGACGATGCCGACACCACCGCGGCCATCTGCGGTCAGCTGGCCGGTGCGTTCCATGGCATCGAGGCAATTCCCGCCGCCTGGCGCGCGCGCGTGCAGGATGCCGACGTCATCATCGACCTGGCCGATCAGCTCTACGCAGCGGCGCAGGTCACCTGAGGCCGCACGCACCGCACGCGCCAACGCCGTCGGCCGGGCAGGCATGCCGCAGAAGGACGCGTCCTGATCGGACGCGCGACAGCTCAACGATCGTCGTGCAGCTCGCCGCCGGGCAGGAACAGCCAGGTGCGGGTGACCTGCAGGATATCCACGTCGTCCTTGGTCCTGGGCAACGGCGGGAACGGCTGTGCCAGCTGCACCACCCGCAGCGCTGCCGCATCCAGGGTCGGGGTGCCGCTGGAGATCAGCACGCGGCTGCTTTCCACGCTGCCGTCGCGGCGCACGCCCACGCTGATCACCACCTTGCCGCCGAGCCGGCGCCGGCGCGCCTCGTCCGGGTAGTTGAGGTTGCCGACGCGCTCGGCGCGATCCACCCAGGCACGCAGGTAGTTGGCGTAGGCGTATTCGCGGGTACTGGCCGACACGAACTTGCGGTTGGGGCGCTTGGCGTATTGCTCCGAGCGCAGATGCACCTCGGCGGCGAGCCGGGCCATTTCTGCATCGCGTTGCACGCGTTGCGCATCGGTGGGCGAGAGCGGGTCGGTCTGCGGGTTCGGCTGCGCGGTGGGCACGGTCTGCTCGCCGCGGCGACTGGCGACCACGCGGGTCTGGGTCGGGTCCGGCGCCTGCACCATGGTCGCACGCTGCGCCTGCGGTGCCAGCCCGCTGCGGTCCTGCGGCACCACGCCGGGCTGGCTGTCGCGCGGGCGTTGCGCGGTGGCGTGATCGCCGCCGCCCTGCTGGTTGGCCTGGGCCAGGAAATCGGCCTGCCTGGGCGTCAGCGGGGTGCTGGTCTGGCTGAAGATCACATCCAGCGTCGGCACCAATGGTGCGTCCTCGCTGACCGCAAACCCCACGCCGAGGATCAGCGCGCCGTGCAGCAGCAGCGAGATCACCAGCGTCGCGGTCAGCCGGCGACGCTCGTCCACGGCAGCCGGCTGTGCCGCGGCCGCGCTCATTGCGCCGCGCCGGCCTCGATCGCGTCGAACAGCAGCCCGGCGATGTTCAGGCCGAACTGCGCATCCAGCTCGCGCACGCAGGTGGGGCTGGTGACGTTGACTTCGGTCAGGTAATCGCCGATCACGTCCAGGCCGACGAAGCGCATGCCGCGGCGGCGCATTTCCGGGCCCACCTGCGCGGCGATCCAGCGGTCGCGCTCGGACAGCGGCCGGCCTTCGCCGCGCCCGCCGGCGGCCAGGTTGCCGCGGAATTCGTCGCCTTGCGGAATGCGGGCCAGGCAGTAGTCCACCGGCTCGCCATCGACCAGCAGGATGCGCTTGTCGCCGGCGGTGATGTCGGGGATGAAGCGCTGCGCCAGGGTCAGCTTGCGATTGCCGTCGGTCAGCGTTTCCAAGATCACGTTGAGATTGGGGTCGCCGGTGCCGCTACGGAAGATCGAGCGCCCGCCCATGCCGTCCAGCGGCTTGAGCACGGCCTGGCCGTGTTCGAGCACGAAGGCCTTCAGTGCCGCCGCATCGCGGCTGACCAGGGTCGGCGGGCAGCACTGCGGAAACAGCAGCGCGGCCAGCTTCTCGTTGTAGTCGCGCAGGCCCTGCGGGTCGTTGACCACCTGCGCGCCGGCGCGCTGAGCCACGCTCAGTACCTGGGTGTCGTAGATGAACTCCGCATCCACCGGCGGGTCCTTGCGCATCAGCACCACCTGGCCGGGACCGAATGCCAGCTCGGCGAACTCGCCCAGGGTGAACCAGCCGGTCGTGTCCTCGCGCACGCTCAGCGGCGCGACCTGCGCCACCGCGCGTCCCTCGCGCAAGCTGAGTCCGCCGGGGCGCACATACTGCAGGCGGTGACCACGCCGCTGCGCTTCCAGCAACATGGCGAAGGTGGTGTCTTTGGCGATCTTGATGGAGGCGATGGGATCCATCACCACGACGACGTCGAGCGACATGGGCAGCTAAACCTTTAGAACAGGCTGCCGATGGTAACTTCAAGCGGTGGGCGATGGCGCGCCCGGCCGGTCGTGGATGCGCGACTTGCCGGCCGACCCGCAGCCGTCCACAGTCGGAACGTCCGCCTGGCGGGCCCCCGGCAACGCACCCTTGACAGTCAATGCGGGTCTTGGGATATACATGTCGTTTCGCAGCGACGCCGGAAGGGAAGAAGCGTCGCGCGTCCGGGGATATTTGCATGACTGAAAACATGGCTGCGGGTGGGGAACTCGCAGGACTGAAGGTGATGGTGATCGATGATTCGAAGACCATTCGCCGCACCGCCGAAACGCTGCTGAAGCGGGAAGGCTGTGAAGTAGTGACGGCGACCGATGGTTTCGAGGCACTGGCCAAGATTGCCGACCAGCAACCTCAGATCATTTTTGTCGACATCATGATGCCGCGCCTGGATGGGTACCAGACGTGCGCGTTGATCAAGGGCAACCAGCTCTTCAAGTCGACGCCGGTGATCATGCTGTCGTCCAAGGACGGCCTGTTCGACAAGGCACGCGGCCGCATCGTCGGCTCCGAGCAATATCTGACCAAGCCGTTCACACGTGAAGAACTACTGAGCGCGATTCGCACGTACGTCCACGCCTGACCAGGGGGAAAGGCAACATGGCTCGAATTATATTGATCGAGGACTCGCCCACCGACAGGGCAGTCTTCAGTCAATGGCTGGAAAAAGCAGGCCATACGGTCGTCGCCACCGACAATGCCGAGGAGGGACTTGCGCTGATTCGCAGCCAGGCGCCCGATCTGGTGCTGATGGACGTGGTGCTGCCCGGCATGAGTGGCTTCCAGGCAACGCGTGCATTGGCGCGCGACCAGGCCACCAAGGACATCCCGGTGCTGCTGGTCAGCACCAAGGGCATGGAAACCGACAAGGCCTGGGGGTTGCGACAAGGTGCCAGCGACTACATCGTCAAGCCGCCGCGCGAAGACGACCTGATCGCCCGCATCAAACAACTGGTGCGTTGATGCGTTCTCCATTCGACATTCTCGAAGACTACGAGCGTCGTAGCCTTGCGCACGCCACGCCGCTGCCGGAACGCCAGTTCTCGGCCGATATCTGGCGCGGCGTCGGTTATCGCGTCGGTACCCGGCGGCTGGTCTCGGATTTCCGCGAAGTGGCGGAAATCGTGCCGATGCCGCCGGTCACGCCGGTGCCGGGCGCCCAGCCCTGGCTGCTGGGCGTGGGCAACCTGCGCGGCAACCTGTTCCCGGTGATCGATCTGAAGCAGTTCCTGGAGGGCCGGCGGACGGTGCTGCAGGAAGGCCAGCGCGTGCTGATCATGCGCCAGAGCGGCGGCGACGTCGCGCTGACCATCGACGAGCTGTACGGCCAGCGCAGCTTCGAGCAGGCCCAGGCGGTCGAACCCGGCGAGCTGGCACAAGGCCGCTACGCCCACTTCATCGACCGTGCCTTCCGCAACGAGACGCAGGACTGGGGTGTGTTCTCCCTGGCGTTGCTGTCGCGCACCCCTGAATTCCGGCAGGCTGCGGCCTAAGCCGCGGCCCCGCCACGTCATACAGATCGAGGTCGAACCATGAGTACCGCCCCGGACGCCCGCAAGACCAACAAGCTCGGCAGCGTCAGCACCAGCTTCTGGCTTGGTTTGCTGGTGTTGTCGATGATCGTGTTCGGCGCCAATACCGGCGTCGCCACCTGGCAGGGCAGTCGCCTGGCCGGTGCCGGTACCGGTGCGGCCGATCTGCAGGTGCTGTCGCAGCAACTGGCCAACCAGGGCCGCGAAGCGGTGTCCGGCGACCCGAAGGCGTTTGCCGCGTTCAAGGAGACCAAGGGCCGCATCGACAGCACGGTCAGCGAACTGGATGGCCGCTACGGCAAGGAAGGCTCGGTTGCCAGCGCGATGGCCCAGCTCAAGGCGACCTGGGTGCCGCTGAGCAAGAACGCCGACCAGATCATCGCCAGCGAACCGGCGGTGCTCGGCCTGTCCGGCAACGCCGAACGCTTCTCCGGCAGCGTGCCGCAGTTGCAGGCGCAGTTGAACGAAGTGGTGCGCGCGATGACGGTCAGCGGCGCGCCCGCGGCACAGATCTACAACACGCTGCAGCAGGTCGTGGTCGCCGGCACCATGGCGCGCCGGGTGACCGAAATGCGCGCCGGTGGCGCCAATGCCGCCGCCTCCGGCGATGCGCTGGCGCGCGACGCGGTGGTGTTCACGCAGATGCTCGAAGGCCTGCGCGCAGGCAACGACGAGCTGGGCATCGCCGCGGTGCGCAACCCGGCCGCGCTGTCGGCGCTGGAGCAGTCGCAGGCGCAGTGGGCGACGATGAAGAAGGACGTCGACGCCATCCTGGCCAGCTCGCGCAACCTGTTTGCCGCGCAGTCCTCGGCCGCCGCGCTGACCGCCGGTTCGAACAGGATGCTGGACGACAGCAAGAAGCTGTTCGATGCGTTCTCGGCATTCGGCTCGGTGCGCGACACGCGCCTGTTTCCGAACTTCTGGCTGGGCGTGGTGTCCGGCCTGCTGGCGTTGCTGGCCATCATCGGTTTCGTCTGGAGCTCGGTGCGGGTGCGCTCGCGCGAGCAGGACGTGCGTTACCAGGCGCAGGTGGAATTCAACAGCCGCAACCAGCAGGCGATCATGCGGCTGCTGGACGAAATCAGCTCGCTCGGTGAGGGCGACCTGACGGTCAAGGCCTCGGTGACCGAGGACATGACCGGCGCGATTGCAGACGCCATCAACTACGCCGTGGACGAGTTGCGCCACCTGGTGACCACCATCAACGACACCTCGGCCAAGGTCGCCGTGTCGACCCAGGAAACCCAGGCCACGGCGATGCAGCTGGCCGACGCGGCGGGACAGCAGGCCAACCAGATCACCACCGCCTCCGAGCGCATCAGCGAAATCGCCGCCAGCATCGAACAGGTGTCGCGCAACTCCACCGAGTCGGCCGAAGTGGCGCAGCGCTCGGTGGTGATCGCCGCCGAGGGTGCCGGGGTGGTGCGCGAGACCATCCAGGGCATGGACCAGATCCGCGACCAGATCCAGGAAACCTCCAAGCGCATCAAGCGCCTGGGCGAATCCTCGCAGGAAATCGGCTCGATCGTGGAACTGATCAACGACATTTCCGAGCAGACCAACATCCTGGCGCTCAACGCCGCGGTGCAGGCCGCCTCGGCGGGCGAGGCCGGCCGCGGTTTCGCGGTGGTGGCCGACGAAGTGCAGCGCCTGGCCGAACGCACCTCCGGTGCGACCCGGCGGATCGAAGGCCTGGTGCAGACCATTCAGGCCGATACCAACGAAGCGGTCAGCTCGATGGAGCAGACCACCTCCGAAGTGGTATCCGGTGCACGCCTGGCCGAAGACGCCGGCACCGCGCTGACCGAAATCGAGCGCGTGTCCAATGCCTTGAACAACCTGATCAAGAACATCTCCATCGCCGCGCACCAGCAGTCGGCCGCAGCGACGGACATCACACAGACCATGGGCGTGATCCGTCAGATCACCAGCCAGACATCGCAGGGTGCGGAGCAGACGGCCGAGTCGATCGGCAACCTGGCTCAGCTCGCTGCCGATCTGCGCCGTTCGGTCGCCGACTTCAAACTGCCGGCGTGAGCACGACGCGGAACGGGAAAGGATCAGCAGATGGCGCGTAGTCGCATGACGTCGATGCAGGAACAGACCGGTGGCCGCCTTGGCGGTACCCCGGCCGTAGGCAGGGGGCTGCAATGAGTGCGCTTCGCGATGCGATGAGTCACGCCGCGCTGGGCTGGGTCAAGCCGGAGCTGGACGAAACCTTGCGCCAGGCGCGCAACGAGATCGAGTACTTTGCCGAAGAACCGTCCGACACCAGTCGGATGCGCTTCTGCGCCGGCTATCTGCACCAGGTGCAGGGCACCTTGCGCATGGTCGAGTTGTACGCCCCGGCGATGGTGGCCGAAGAGCTGGAGCTGCTGGCCCAGGCCGTGCAGGTCGGCGAAGTGGCCGACCGCGACGAAGCCTGCGCCATGCTGATGCGCGGCACCGTGCTGCTGCCCGACTACCTGGAGCGCCTGCAGAACGGTCACCGCGATATCCCGATCGTGCTGCTGCCGCTGCTCAACGAGATCCGCGCCACCCGTGGCGAGCCGGGCCTCAGCGAGAGCGTGCTGTTTGCCTTCGATCCGCAGGCCGGCGTCGCCACCGAGGCCGAGCTGGACCATGCCCGCGGCAGTCTGAGCGGACGCAATCGCGAGTTGCTCGACACCGTCGGCAACGCGGTCAAGGAGGAATTGCTGCGCGTCAAGGATGCGCTGGACCTGCACCTGCGCACCGGCGGCGAGATCGCCGAACTGCAGACCCAGGTCAAGGATCTGGGCAGCGTCGCCGACACCCTGGGCATGATGGGCCTGGGCGTGGCGCGCAACGTGGTCGTGCAGCAGCGCGATGCGCTGGCGCGCGTGGTCGACGGCCAGGTGCAGATGGACGAAGGCGTGCTGCTGGATATCGCCGGCGCGCTGCTCTATGTCGATGCCTCGCTGGATGACCAGGTCGCCAGCCTCGGCGCCGATGTGGGCGACGGCAATGAAGCCAGCAACAGCGCCACCTCGTCGGAAGTGCGGCGCACGGTGGACGTGCTGGCGCAGGAGGCGATCGCCAATTTCGGTGCGGCGCGCGAGCATTTCGTCGCCTTCATCGAGACCAACTGGGACCACGCGCGCCTGACCGACGTGCCGCATCTGCTCGGCGAAGTCGGCGGTGCCCTGCGCATCCTCGAACTGCCACAGGCGGCCGACTATCTGGAAGGCGTGCGCCGCTACGTCGACCTGGAACTGATCGGCAAGCAGCGCGTGCCCAGCGGTCGCCAGCTGGACACCCTGGCCGACGCGATGGCCAGCCTGGAGTACTACCTGGAAGCCCTGCGCGAGCGCCGTCCCGGCCGCGAAGAGATCCTGGACATCACCCGCAACAGCCTGGAGACGCTGCGCTACTGGCCGCTGCCCTCGGGCCAGCCATCCGACCTGCCGGTCGGTGCCGACCAGCCGGGCCACGTGGCCGAGCCGCAGCCACTGGCCGCATCGCTCGCACAGCAAGCCGGTGCCCCGGCGGCGGCCAACGACGCCGCACCGACGCCGTCGCTGGAATGGGCCAACGAAACCGTGGTCGAGGCGCCGTTTGCCGCCAGCGTGGTGCACGACACCGGCGCTGCCGCCACCGATACGGTGTTCTCGTTCGACCCGGTCGCCGCCGAGGAAACCGTCTCCGGCCAGGCGCACGTGCCGTTTACGGTGGCACCGCTGGACCTGTCCGACGATGGCGCGCAGGCGCCCGGCGACTGGCAGCTGGAAACCACCGAGCAGGCCGCACCGATCGCCACGTCCGTGTTCGACCCGGTGTCGGCCGAGCAGGACGGCAGCATGTCGGCCGATGCCGCGCAGGTCAGCTACACCGTGGACCTGAGTGCGCTGGAGCAGGACGACAGCGCCACGCCGGCGGTAGCCGAACCGGCGCCGCTGCAGATCGAGCAGATCGCGTTGCCGGGCGATGCCGACCAGACCGAGGCACCGCTGGATTTCATCGCGCAGGCCGGAAACGGCCGCGCGCAGACCAGCATCGACGATGCGTTCTCGCCGCCACCGTTTCCGCCCGTCGCGCCGCAGGAGCCGGCCGACCCGTTCGTCGAATCCGTGCCCGAACCGCAGCCGGCCCCGGCCGACGACGCCGCCGGGCAGGGCACCGCGCGCGTGCAGCAGGCGGTGGTCAGCGAGTTCGAACTGGACGCCGCATCGACGGCGTTCCTGGCCCAGCTCGACGCAGCCGCCGCGCAGTTCGAGGTGGAGCGTCCGCAGGCAGCGCAGGCGCCCGATGCCGACGCCCAGGCTGCGAAGGCAGCGCCCGGGCCGGCCATGAGCGAACCGCTCCAGGCCGGTGCTGGTGCCGATGCCGGCATCTTCGGTGGCTTTGGCGACAGCGATATCGACGACGATATCCGCGACGTGTTCCTGGAGGAATTCGACGAAGAACTGGTCAACCTTGGCCAGCTGCTGCCGGTATGGCGTGCCGCGCCGTACAGCCAGGACAACCTGCGCCCGATCCGCCGCGTCTTCCACACCTTGAAGGGCAGCGGCCGTCTGGTTGGTGCGCACGTGCTCGGCGAGTTCAGCTGGAAGATCGAGAGCATGCTCAATCGCGTGCTCGACAATTCGCGGCCGGCCAGCCCGGCGGTGGTGGCGATGGTCGAGCTGGCCTACGAGGTGCTGCCGCAGTTCAACGCCGCCTTGCGCGACCAGGGCCGCATCAGCGCCGACCTGCCGGCCATCCAGGCAGTTGCCGAGCGCGTGGCCGCAGGCGAAGAGGCCTATTACGTGGCCGCACCGGCGATGCCGGTGGCGGCGGAGGTTGCCTTCGTTCCGGCAGCGGCGGGCATGTTCGCTGCGAGCGGCGGCACACCGGCGTCGGTGGACAGCGTGCTGCGCGAGATCCTGGAAGCCGAAGTCGCCACCCATCTGGACACCGTCAACGCGTGGCTGCAGGCCAGCCAGGCCGAGCCGCAGTTGGCGAGCGAAGAGTTGCTGCGCGCCGTGCACACCATGAGTGGCGCGTTTGCGATGACCGACGTGCCGGAAATCACGCTGGTGACCACGCCGGCGGAGAGCTATGTCAAGCGTCTGCTCGCCGCCTCGCTGACCCCGTCGCAGGAGGGCATCGACGCCATTGCCGCAACGGCGGCGGCAATCGCCACCACCGTGACCGCCCTGCGCGCCGATGCGCCGTTGATTCCGTCGTTTGCGCCGTTGACCGAGCGCCTGCGCGCGCTGGTGGAGACGCTGCCGGAAGCGCAGTGGCCACCGCAGGCGTTCCTGGACGAGCTGGAGGATCTGGAGGCGCCGGGCGAGATGGCCGTCGGCAGCGCGTCGGCGGTCGAGCTGACCGGTGCGCAGGACCTGTCGCCGTATCTGGACGCCAGCGCACTGCCGTCGAATGCGGCCGATACCGGCGCGCCCGTGCATGCCGCCGACGACGCGGCGCAGGATGCCGCAGCGCCCGCCGACGCCGACGCAGCGATTGCGGTGGACGAACTGGCCGAGGCCGAGGCCGAAGACACCTCGGCGCTTGCGCTGGAAGCACCGGCACCACACGACGAGGCGCAAGCGGCTGACGTTGCTGCGCCGGAGCAGGAGCAGGGCGCCGATTCGCTCGAGGCCGCGCAGGCACTGGCCGCGGATGCACGCGCATCCGAGGCGGTCACCGGGCAGGCCGTCGACGCGTTGCACGGCGATGCTGTCCAGCACCAGCACCAGCACACAGACGACGCCGAAGCCGCGTCGCTTGGCACCGATGCGCACGACACGCCGGCCGATGAGCCGGTAGTCGACGCCGATGCCTGGGATGCGACCGGACTGCAGCAGGCCGGCAGTGTCGATACGGTGTCGCACGAGCCAGCAGGCGACGTGTCCGGAGCAAGCGAGCACGTGGCCGTGGACGAGTTGTCCGACGCGGAAGCCGCGTTGGGTGAGACGCAGACGCTCGCCGCGCCAGAAGCCGGGCAGGTCGATGCCGAGCACGCAGACGCCGGGCAGCAGTGGCCGGGCGAGCACGCGGCCGTGCACGACCAGCAGGATCAGTACGACGGCAACGTCACCGCACATGCCGAGGCAGGGGCGGGTGATGGCGTAGCGTCCACCGACGACGCGCCTGTCGAGACCATCGAAGCATTGGAAGCGGTGCATGCGCAGGGCCCGTTGGCCGACCAGACGCATGCGGCAGTGAGCGAAGACTGGACGCAGGACACCGCGGTGCCGGACGGCGAATCGGCCGGGCAAGACGACCACGTTTCAACACCTCACGACGAGGCTGTCGGTGCGCAGGCGCAGCACGCGCAGCTGCCTGCGGACGAGGCAGCGCAGCACGGCGATGCCGGGCTGCCGCAGGATGCCGCCGCGCAGCTTGGCGACCAGTTGCAGGTGCAAGACACCGCACAGTTGGGCCAGCATCCGTCTTCCGAAGAACATGCTCTGTCGGGCGAGCAGGAGCACCTGCAGGAACCTGTGCATACGGACGAGGCTGCGCAATCGGAAGCGCATGTCGAGTCGGGCGAGCAGGAACATCTGGGCGCGTACGCGCATGCCGACGAAGTCGAGCACGTTGCGGAAGCCGAGCGCGCTGCAGAAGCAGAGCAGACTTCAGCAGCAGAGCAGGCCGAAGCAGAGCAGGCTACAGAGGCAGAACAGACTGCAGCGGCGGAATACGCCGCAGACGCAGACCACGCTGCAGACGTACAGCAGGCTGCCGAAGCGCTACCCGAACACACCATCGAGTCGGTGCAGGCCTTCGAGATGGCGCAGGTCGCCGACCAGGTCGAAGAGACCGGCGATCCGCAATCGGAAACTGCACCGGAGCTGCAGTCGGACCTCGTTGCTGATGCGGATGCGGATGCGCAAGCCGATGCCGATGCGGAGGTCCACGCGCAGCATCCAGACGCAGACGCAGACGCAGACGCAGACGCAACACTCGGCGCGACTACCGCAACCGATCCTGCCGAGCATCACGAACACGTCGAGCAAGTTGAAGGCGTTGGGCAAACCGAACACGTCGAATACGTCGAGCATCTGGAGCCCGGCGAACCCGCAGAATCCCCAAGCGAACACCAAGACGCCGCAGCCGTGGCCTTCAGCGCGCCGGTGGAAGACGCTGCGGCGGCCGAGACCACTGCCAACGCTGTGGGCGCAGCCTTCGATACCGGCCCGCTCAACTTCGACCAGCTCGATGGCGAACTGGTCGACATCTTCGTCGAGGAAGGCCGCGACCTGCTGGACCATTGCGATGGTCTGATCGCCCGCATGCGCGAAGTGCCGGAAGACCGCGAGGTCCTCAACGGACTGCAGCGCGACCTGCACACGCTCAAGGGCGGCGCGCGCATGGCCGGCATCAATGCCATCGGCGATCTCGGCCATGCGATCGAGTCGCTGCTCGAAGCAGTGGCGGCCAACCGGACCGATATCGACCGCGACGACGTGCGCCTGTTCGAGCGCGGCTTCGATCGCCTGCATCAGCTGTTGACCCGCACCGGCATGCACCGCGCCGTGGCGATGCCGACCGACCTGGTGGACGCCTTCGAAACCCGCACCCGTGGCCGCAATGCCGCAGAACCCAGCGACGCCGATGTGCGCGCGATCGCCAGGGCATCGGTGGAGCCGGCACCGTTGTCGGCGCCGGTGCCGGTCGAGGGCCAGAGCGAGGACGACTTCCTGCCGCGCGTGCAGCAGGAGCAGGTGCGCGTGCGTGCCGACCTGCTCGACCGCCTGGTCAACCACGCCGGCGAAGTGGCGATCTACCGTTCGCGGCTGGAACAGCAGATGGGCGCCTTCCGCGGCGCCATGGGCGAACTGGATCGCACCAACGCCCGTCTGCGCGACCAGCTGCGGCGTCTGGATCTGGAAACCGAAGCACAGATCGTGGCGCGCTATCAGCGTGAGCAGGACCAGGGCGACCGCACCTTCGATCCGCTGGAACTGGACCGCTTCTCCACCCTGCAGCAGCTCAGCCGCGCGCTGAACGAATCGGCGGCCGACTTGGGCGGCTTGCAGGGCGTTCTGGAAGACCTGTCGCGTCAATACGACGGCCTGCTGCAACAGCAGTCGCGCGTCAGCTCCGAGCTGCAGGACGGCCTGATGCGTGCGCGCATGGTGCCGTTCGACGGCCTGGTGCCGCGCCTGCGTCGCGTGGTCCGCCAGGCCGCGACCGATACCGGCAAGCAGGTGCATCTGCTGCTGGAAGGCACCCAGGGCGAACTGGATCGCAACGTGCTCGATCGCATGGTCGCGCCGCTGGAACACATGCTGCGCAACTCGGTGGCGCATGGCCTGGAAGCGCCGGAGCAACGGCGCGACGCAGGCAAGCTGGAAGAGGGCAGCATCGCGATCCGCCTGCGCCGCGAAGGCTCGGAAATCGTGCTGGAAGTGGCCGACGACGGCGCCGGGCTGGATCGCGAGGCGATCCGTCGCCGCGGCGAGCAGCGCGGCCTGATCGAACCCGGCCAGGAGCTCAGCGAGGCCGAGCTGGACGGGCTGATCTTCGCCTCCGGCTTCAGCACCTCCGAGCAGGTCAGCCAGCTGGCCGGCCGTGGCGTGGGCATGGACGTGGTGCGCAACGAAGTGCGTCAGCTCGGCGGCTCGGTGGACATCCACTCGGTGCCCGGCCATGGCGTGACCTTCACCTTGCGCCTGCCGCAGACGCTGGCGGTCACCCAGGCGGTGTTCGTGCGCATCGGCGACACCACCTTCGCGGTGCCGGTGGGGTCGGTCAGCGGTATCGGCCGCATCTCGCGCAGCCGTTACGAGTCGGGCGAGGGTGGCTACCACTACGCCGGCGAAGAGTACGTGCTGCACGATCTCGGCTCGCTGGTCGGCCAGGCCGCCGCGCGTGCCGATGGCCAGGCGCAGGTGCCGTTGCTGCTGGTGCGCGCGGGCGACCTGCGTGCGGCGGTGGCGATCGACCAAGTGCTGGGCAACCGCGAAATCGTGGTCAAGCCGGTGGGCCTGCAGATCGCCTCGGTACCGGGCATCTACGGTGCCACCATCACCGGCGATGGCCGCGTGGTGGTGATCCTGGACGTGGCCCCGCTGGTGCGTCGCTATCTCAGCCAGCCGGCGCGTCCGGCGCCGGAAACCCCGGCCGAATCGCAGCGCCAGGTGCCGTTGGTGATGGTGGTGGACGATTCGCTGACCATGCGCAAGGTCACCAGCCGCGTGCTGGAACGCCACAATCTGGATGTGACCACCGCACGCGATGGTGTCGAGGCACTGGAACTGCTCCAGGAGCGCGTGCCCGACCTGATGCTGCTGGACATCGAAATGCCGCGCATGGACGGCTACGAGCTGGCGACCGCGATGCGTGCCGACCCGCGCTTCAAGGCGGTGCCGATCGTGATGATCACCTCGCGCAGCGGCGAGAAGCATCGCCAGCGCGCCTTCGAGATCGGCGTGCAGCGTTACCTGGGCAAGCCTTACCAGGAGTTGGATCTGATGCGAAACGTGTACGACCTGCTGGGGATCGCCCGTGTCCGAGACTAATGGCGCAATGGGAACTCCGGTCGCCCTGCTGGGCCGGCCCGGGCAGGCGCGCGAGCGCCTGCGTGAAGCGCTCGGCCTGGCCGGCGCCCACGTGGTGCTGGAAGACGAACCGGCGGCGGTGGACGTGCAGATGCTGCGCGATGCCGAGCCGGTAGCGGTGCTGGTTGCGCTGGAGCCGTCGATCGAAGACGCGCTCGAAGCCCTGGAGCCGGCCTTCAACATGCCCGGCGTCACGGTGATCTTCGACGAGGCCGAGCTGACCGTGCGCCGCGAGGGCTGGGAAGCGCAGCGCTGGGTGCGCCATCTGGCCGCCAAGCTGCATGGCCATGCCGACGTGTTGCCGCCAGGCACTGAGAGCGAGCCGTCGCTGCATCCCGAACCGGGCCTGGAACTGGCGCCGCGGCAGCACTCGGACCTGCAGCTGGACCAACACCTGCAGGCAGCCGCGCACGCGTTCGACAGCGTGCCCGGCGATGCCTTGTTCGCGCGTGGCGCGGGCACGTCCGAGGCCGCAGCGGCGGCCGACAAACCGGCCCTGACGCTGGGCGATTCCAGCACCTGGGGCCTGGTCGACGAGGTCGCGGTGGTGGTGCGCCCGCGCGCCGAATTGAACATGGACGCGCTGTCGACCGGCGGGCTGTCGCTGGTAGAGCTGGATCAGGTCGGTACGACCACTGGTGCGGTGCTGGTGCTGGCCGGCATCGGCGGCCCGGATGCGATCCGCCGCCTGCTGTCCGCGCTGCCGCCGGAGTTTCCTCGCGCCGTGCTGGTGCGCATGACCCTGGATGGCGGCCAGTACGGCAACCTGGTGCGGCAGATGGGACGCGTGTCGGCGTTGCCGGTCGACCTGGGCGAAGCCGGCCAGGTGATTACGCCGGGCAGGGTCTATGTGCTGTCCGACGACATCGGCGTGCAGCACCATGCCGGCGCGCTGGCATTCGTCGCGCAGGCCGATCCGGCCGGGCTGGTGGCCGCGTTGCCACCGGCCGACAGCGCGGTGCTGATGCTCAGCGGCGCCAACGAGGCGCTGGTCGAGCCAGCGCTGGCGCTGGCCGAGCAGGGCGGCTGGCTGGCGGGTCAATCCGCCGACGGCTGCTACGACCCGGCCGCGGCGGCACGTCTGGCGCGCCAGGGCATTCTGACCGGCGACCCTGCGCAGTTGGCGCGGGCGTTGGCACAGCGCTGGCCGGCGTAAGCCGGGCGCTTCCTCTCAAGATCGGAACAGGTGCGATGAGCTACGCCAACAATGACGAAATCCGCGGCGTCCTGATCCAGGCCGGCAGCGAGCGCGTGCTGCTGCCCAACGCCACGGTGGCCGAGGTGATGTCGCGGGTGGCGGTCGAGCCGATGGCGGAGATGCCGCGCTGGGTGGTCGGGCGCATCGACTGGTATGGCTGGAAGGTGCCGCTGCTGTCGTTCGCGCGTCTGAGCGGCATGGGCGACGAGCCGACCGCGGTCAACAACAAGGTGATCGTGCTCAAGGCCTTGGGCGGCAATCCGGCGCTGCCGTACTTCGCCTTGCTCACCGCTTCGTTCCCGCAGCTGATCTCGGTGCCGCGCGATGGCCTGCTGGCCGATGCGTCCGAAGATGCGCTGCCCGACGGCGTGCACATGCGCGTGCTGCTGGGCGAGCAGAGCGCATTGCTGCCGAACCTGGACGCGATCGAAGCGCAGCTTGCGCAGGCGCTAGCGGCGCTTGCCGCGTAACACGCCGCTACCGGACGACGACACTGCCGGCTTGCCGGCGATGTCGCGATGAAGGGCGGGATGGGCGCAGCAACGGCCAGGCGGGCATCGCCGTTGCTGGGTGCAATGGGTGCCGGCATGGCCGATGCCTGAGATCTCTTGCTGCCTGTGGGCGGCCGTTAGCGGGGGCGTGATCTGTATGCGTCAGCCTGATCCACACAGCACGCATGCCGCGCGCACGGCGCGACCGCGGCCGTGACGAGCCTTCCCGTCTTCGCACCCGTCCAGCACGCCGACGGTGTGATGCTGTGCGATCTGGCCGTCGTCGATCCGGCGGCGATGGCCGACTACCACAGCCGTAATCGCGCGCATCTGGCCGCTGCGATGCCGCTGCGGCCGCCGGCGTTCTACACCACCGACGGCTGGCGTCGGCTGAGCATCGCCTACCGCACCGCGGTGCCCGGCGAGCGCGAATTGCAACTGGTGTTGCTGCGCGAGGCGCAGGTGATCGGCACGGTCGGCCTCACCCAGATCCAGCGCGGTGCCTTCCAGGGCTGTCATCTGGGTTACGGCCTGGATGCGCAGCAGCAGGGGCGCGGCCTGATCCGGTGGGCGGCCACGCAGGGCATCGCGTTTGCGTTCGGCCCGCTTGGCCTGCACCGGGTGATGGCGCAATACGTCCCCGACAATCTGCGCAGTGCGCGCGTGCTGCAACGGCTGGGCTTTCAGATCGAAGGCTATGCGCGCCGTTATCTGCAATTGAACGGCGTCTGGCGCGACCATGTGTTGACCAGCAGGTTGCGCGATGATGCTGACGCCTGCGGTGGGTGAGTCTTTTCGCCCCTGATCGTGGGGGCGGCCCGGCTGCGGCGCGCATGCAGCAGGCCCGACGCAGCGCTGGTTGTGCGCGGATCCGCAGCCGACAGCGCCGCAAGGCGGTTTATCCGCGCGCGGCGCTGCCGCATGATGCAAGGCTGTCGCCGCGCAGTGCGGCTGCCTGTTTTCTTCCTGCATGGAGTTCGCCCGGATGATCCAACGTCGTCACTTCCTCAAGAGCGCCACGCTTGGTGCGATCGCTTCCGGCCTGGCCGGGTGGGGCGCGCGTGCGCAGGCGGCCGTCGGTGCCGGCACGGGCGGACGCGTTGCCGCGCTGCCGCGCGGCGCGGCGCGGGTGATTTCCACCTGGGATTTCGGCATTGCCGCCAACCAGGCAGCCTGGAACATCCTCGGCAGTGGCGGTATCGCACTGGATGCGGTGGAAGCGGGCGTGCGCGTGCCCGAAGCGGACCCGAGCAACCCCACGGTCGGCCTGGGCGGCTATCCGGACCGCGACGGGCGGGTGACGCTGGACGCCTGCATCATGGATCACCTGGGCAATTGCGGCGCGGTGGCATCGCTGGAAGACGTGGTGCACGCGATCTCGGTGGCACGCGCGGTGATGGAAAAGACCCCGCATGTGATGCTGGTTGGCGATGGCGCGCGGCAGTTCGCGCTGGAACAGGGCTTTCCGCAGACCAAGCTGCTCACGCCCAGCTCCGAAGCGGCGTGGAAAGAGTGGTTGAAGACCTCCAAGTATTCGCCGGAAGCCAATATCGAAAACCGCGCCTGGCGTGATGCCAAGCTTCCGGGCGGCAAGGACAACCACGACACCATCGGCATGCTGGCGCTGGATGCGCACGGCAACCTGTCCGGCGCGTGCACCACCAGCGGCATGGCGTGGAAGATGCACGGCCGGGTCGGCGACAGCCCGATCATCGGTGCAGGCCTGTACGTGGACAACGAGGTGGGCGGCGCGACCTCGACCGGCGTCGGCGAAGAGGTGATCCGCAATGTCGGCAGTTTTGCGGTGGTGGAAATGATGCGCCAGGGCAAGTCGCCGGCCGATGCCTGCCGCGAGGTGGTGATGCGGCTGATCCGGCGCAAGCCCGAACTCACCCGCACCTTGCAGGTCGGATTTCTGGCGATGAACAAGCGCGGCGAGGTGGGGGCGTTCGCGATCCAGAAGGGTTTCAGTTATGCGGTCTGCGATGCGCAGCGGCAGGACCTGCTGGTGCCCGGTGAAAGCCACTACACCACCGAGCCTGCGGCATGAGCGTGTCGGGGCTGGAGGTGGCCGCCGATTCGGTGGGTTCGGCATTGGCGGCGCAGGAAGGTGGTGCGATGCGGGTCGAGCTCTGCGGCGGCCTGGACGGCGGCGGGCTGACGCCCTCGTTCGGCACGCTGGCGGTGGTGCGTGAGCGGTTGCAGATTCCGCTGTATGTGTTGATCCGTCCGCGCGTGGGCGATTTCGTCTTCGATGCGGCGGAGGTCGAGGTGATGCGGCGCGATGTGGAGCAATGCGTGCGGCTGGGCTGCGATGGCGTGGTGTTGGGCGCGCTGGATCTGCATGGGCAGGTCGACATGGGCACGATGCGGGTGTTGATCGCCGCGGCCGGGTCGCTGGGTGTCACCTTCCACCGTGCGATCGACGTCAGCGCCGATCCGGCGCGTGCGCTGGAAGATGCGATCGCGCTGGGGTGCGAGCGCGTGCTGACCTCCGGTGCACGTGCGAGTGCGCTGGAAGGGATCGACACCATCGCAGCGCTGGTGCAGCAGGCGGGCGACCGCATCAGCATCATGCCGGGTGCGGGCGTGTCCGAAAGCAACGTGCTTGCGCTGCGTAACGGCACGGGGGCGCGCGAGTTCCATGCCTCCTCACGCGGGCCGGTTGCGGCGCAGGTGCATGCGCCGCATGCGTACATCTCCGACCTGGGGGGCGATTACCAGCGCACCGATGTGGCGCGTGTGCGGCGGATTGTGGGGTTGTTGCAGGAGCTGTGAGGCGCTGTGTCCCGATGGTGGAGCATGTGATCCGGGACCTCTCTGCACGCCGTGGCCGGCAATTCCAGGTGACGTGAAGACGTGGCATGGGATCTGTAGTTTGGCTGCCAGGTCCTCGACCAATCAGGCTTTGTTGCGTTGAAACGGCGGCAAAGCTCAGGAGCATGTTGAGCTCAGACGAGGCACTGTGGAAGAAGCGAACGCAAAGCGTTTGATCTGCTGCTTCGTTGCAGGGCCCTCGCCCGCCCACCCTCGCGGGACACGCCGCAAGTACGTCCATGTAGGCTCTGGCGCGGCATCCATGCCGCTCAAGGTCCCGCGACGGTGGGCGGACAAGGACCAGCTAAAATGGTCGGTATGCGTGGACAAGCGCAGGAGCGGCGGTCGGCGAGTTGCTTGTGCAGTTCCATCAGTGCACGACCAACGTAGGAGGCGCGATGTCCTTGCCGGTTCCGGGACCCTTGGCGGCATGGATGCGGCCACGGAGCCTGCAGGGACGGATTCACGGCGTGTCCCGGAAGTGGTGAGGGCATCGCGCCCTCGACCAACCAGGCTTTGTTGCGTTGAAACGGCAGCAACGCTCAGGAGCATGTTGTGTTGAGCTTAGACGGGGCACTGTGGAAGAAGCGAACGCAACGCGTTTGATCTGCTGCTTCGTTGCAGGGCCCTTGCCCGCCCACCATCGCGGGACACGCCGCAAGTACGTCCTTAGGCTCCGGCGCGGCATCCATGCCGCTCAGGGTCCCGCGACGGTGGACGGGCAAGGACCAGCTGAAATGGTCGGTGTGTGTGTTTGCAAGCAGAGCATGAGGGATGCCGCCGAGAAGCCTCCACAGACGGATTCAAGGCGTGTCCCGTATGTGGTGAGGGCGCCGTGCCCTCGACCGTTTGATCTACTGCGCACTTTCCGGCAATGACTGCGGCGATCTCGTGTCATCTGCCTCGCTGCCAAGGCGTGTCGGATCCAGGACGACATGCTTGATGCGTTGGCGCTTCCAGGTGTAGCTGATATGGACCAGCCCATCGCGGGTCTGGATCACCGCCGGATAGGAGAACTCGTCCTTTGCGCTGTGTTCCAGCGTGAGGGCGCGTTGCCAGTGCACGCCATCGGTTGATAGCGCCACCGCAAGCGTGCCGCGACCGTCCCACCAGTGCTTGCCGGCGATGCCGGGGTTGTAGACCAGCAGGGCGCGGCCGTCGCGCAGCATCACCGCGTCGGTGCCGGCGTTGGGATTCTCCACGTCCAGCAGCTGCATCGGTTGCCAGTGCAGGCCGCCGTCGTTGGAGAACGTACTGAACACCTTGTCCTGCTGGCTGCGCCCGAGCACCTGCACGCGCCCGTCCGCATGCAGCAGGACGCTGGGCTGGATCGCGCCGATCACCGCCGGATCATTGAGCGGCATGCCGCGTTGCCAATGCGCGCCGTCGTCGTCGCTCCATTCCAGATGCGCGCGCCAGCCACGGTCTTCGCTGCTGCTGGGCGAAAGGATGCGTCCGTTCGGCAATTGCACCGGCTTGTTCTTGATCGGGCCGAGGATGCCGTCGGGCAGGCGCTGCGGTGGCGACCAGTGCGCACCGTCATCATCCGAGGTAATGCGCAGGCCCCACCACTGCCGTGGATTGGGGCCGAGCTTGTAGTACAGCTGCACCGGGCCGGCGCTGGACTGGAACAGCACCGGATTCCAGGCCGGCAACGCAGTGCCATCCGCGCCGGCATGCGCGCCGTCGGCGATGCGTCGCGGCGGCTGCCATTGCCGCACGCCGCGCTGCGCGAGCCAGACACCGACATCGGCCGCTCCCTCGTGCGTGCCGCCGAACCAGGCGGCCAGCAGCGTGCCGGCGCGGGTCTCCAGAAGCGTGGAGGCGTGCGCCTGTGGCGTCGGTGCGGGATCGGCGATGAACTCGCTGAGCACAATGGGCGAGGGCGGCGGCATGCGCGGTTCGGCGTGGACGGCGAAGGCGGCAAGGCTTGCGACCAGCCAGGTCGACAGACGTGACGGATGCATGGTGGTCCAGTCCTGTGCGGATTTTAAAGATACCTATTTATCATCTATTAAATACCATATGCTCTGGTCATCCCAGGCGGCCGTGGTCGCCGACCACTGCGAGGACCCGCGATGTCATCACACCCGCTCTCCCCGTTGCGCTGGCTGGCCGCCCTCGGCCTGACCGCGCTGACCCTGCCCACCGCCATCGCGCAGAACTTTGCCGAGGTCAAACCCTCGCCGCAGCAGGTGGCCTGGCAGGATCTGGAATTCGGCGTGATCGTGCACTTCAATCCCAACACCTGGCTGGACCAGGAGTGGGGTGACGGGACCGCCAGCGCCAAGACCTTCAACCCGACCAATGTGGATCCGGGCCAGTGGGCGCGCGCGGCAAAGTCGGCCGGTGCGAAGTACGTGATCCTGGTGGCCAAGCACCACGACGGGTTTGCGCTGTGGCCCACCGCCGAGAGCAATTATTCGGTCAAGAACAGTCCGTGGATGGGTGGCAAGGGCGACCTGGTCAAGCTCACCAGCGATGCGGTGCGCAAGGAAGGCATGGGCTTTGGCGTGTACCTGTCGCCGTGGGATCGCCACGAGCCCAAATATGCCGATTCCAAGGCCTATGACAAGTTCTACGCTGCGCAGTTGGTGGAGCTGGCCTCGCATTACGGCCCGATCACCGAATGGTGGCTGGACGGCGCCGGCAGCGCCGGTCATGTGTACAACTTCGACAAGTACATGGAAGAACTGCGCACCTACCAGGCCAACGCGATGGTGTTTGCCGACACCGCCTTGTTCGAGTACGGCGACGTGCGCTGGGTGGGCAACGAGGCCGGCTTCATCGAAGGCGAAAACTGGAACGTGATCGATCGCCACGGCTACCTGCGCTGGCGCCCGGTGGAAGTGGATACGCCGCTGCACAAGCTGCAGTGGTTCTGGCATCCCAACAGCGACCAGACGCTCAAGAGTGTCGATGAGCTGGTGGAGATCTGGGAAAAGAGCGTCGGCCTGGGCGGTCAGCTGGTGCTGGGTCTCGCGCCGGACAAGCGCGGCCTGTTGCCGGAAGCCGACGTCGCACGCCTGCAGGAACTTGGCCAGGCGCTGCAGGCGCGCTACGGCGCAGACAGGAATCTGGTGGCCTGCAACATCAAGAAGACCGACGGCATCGACGCGGCAGTGGACGGCGATCGCGAGACGTTCTGGAGTGCGCCGGCCGGTTCGCATAGCGCGGTGCTGGAGCTGCAGTTCAAGCAGCCGGTGACCTTCGACAGTGCGCTGAGCATGGAGTGGATCAACGACGGCCAGCTGGTGCAGAAATACGCGGTGGAAGCCTGGCAGGACGGCAAGTGGGTGCCGCTGGCGAAGGCGCAGGCGATCGGGCGGATGAAGATCGATCACTTCGCGCCGGTGACCGCCTCGCGGGTGCGCCTGAATATCCAGTCCAGTGCGGATGCGGTGCATATCCGCGAGTTCCAGTTGTTCAATACCGGCAAGGGTGCGGCGACGCGCTGAGTGCGGTTGATCGGGTTGTAGGCGCTGGGCAAACGTGCCGATGGCCCGGACCGGCTCCCGACCGGGAGCCGGTTGGCCATGCGTTGACAGGTGGCATCGCACAGCGGTTGCGCGCGCCACGGTGCGCCGGCGACGCAGAGATTGCGCACTGGTGTCGCAAGGACTCAGCCGTACGCGCGCAGGCTGTTATCGAGATGACACGCTGTGCAGTGTCTGCTGCATGGGCGACGCGCGGCGCTCGATGCATTCACGTGATCCGGGCCGCTGGCACCGCAGACATGCTGTCGCCGGCGCGCGGCTGGGCTCAGGCGGCGCTGTCGTCGCGTTCCTGTGGCGGCAGCAGGATCTGCGGCTGCCTGGCCGAGTGGGTCTGGCTCAGGAAGGTCATCAGGTGCGCCGCTTCGGTGCTGCCGATCGGCTGGCCGGGGGCGGGCTTGCTGTGGACGTGTTCGGCAAAGGCGTGCTGGGTCTGCTCCGGAACCGCGGAGACAGGGTCTTGCGTAACGGTGGACGACGACATGAAACGCTCCTGGAACTCACGAACTGACCGTCGCCCGATGGAACGACGGGAATGCGCCACTGCCTTCCACAACGGCGTGAGCCGGTGATCTTGCCTGGAATGCGATCAGTCCGATACCGCACAGGTAGCAGACCCTATGCGGGCAGTTGACCTCCAGATAGCGGCGGGCGCGCGGTAGTCTGAAGGCCGGCCAGCCCCGGGAGCGCCAGGCGGGTTGCCTGGCGGTTGGTTTGGCCCATCGGCGGACACGCACAGGCGGCTTGCGGTTGCCAAGCCGGCGGGTGCGCGAGCGTCAGCCGCCGGCCATCCGTCTGCCCCCTACTCCTTCGGCGTGATCCACACCTGCTGCTGCAGGCCGCGCACGCCGGGCTTGGCGGTGCTGTCCAGGTCGAACACCACCACGGTGTTGTCGCCCTTGCGCTGGAACGGGGCCGGGAAATACAACGCCCGCTGCGGGCCGATGGCCCAGTGGCGGCCCAGGTTGACGCCGTTGGCCCAGGTCACGCCCTTGCCGAAGGCGCGCATGTCCAGGTAGGTGTCGGCCGGTGTGCCGATGCGCAGCGTGCCGCGATGGAAGGCGGGGCCTGCGACGGCGTTGCGGGTCCAGCCGCGGATGCTGTCGGGCGAGCGCATCGGCAACGGGAAGGCCTGCCAGCCGGTGAGCTGCCGGTTGTCCAGCAGCACCGGGTCGACCAGCCCGGCGCGGCCGTCGGCCATGCGCGGGCCGTAGTTGATGCGGCCGCTGTTTTCGACCAGGACATCCAGTGTGTGCTGGCCTGCAGGAATATCCACATCGGTGGAGACCTGCTGCAGCCGGCGTTCGACACTGCCGACCGGCTTCTGATCGACGTACACCCGCGCGACATCGCGCACCTCGCCCAGGTACAGCGGCCCCTTGCGCGGGCCGGTGACGGTGGTGCGGTAGAGGATGTAGCCGTAATCCTGGCCGAAGTGCTCCATCGGCTGCGGGGTGTCGATGGCGATCGGTGCGGGCAGGTTGTCCCACAGCGAGGCGGATTCGCGCAGCGGCGTTTCCGGCAGGGCCGCCGTGTCGATCGGTGCCGGCAGTGCCGGCGGCTGCACGCCGGTGACCCGGGCGATGGCCTCGCGCATCAGCGCGAACTTGGGCGTGGGGCGGCCGGCTTCGTCCAGGATGGCGTCGTAGTCGTAGCTGGTGGTCTGCGGGGCGTAATGGTCGCTGGGGTTGCCCTGGAAATTGGCACCATTCATGAAGCCGAAACTGGTGCCGCCGATGAACATGTAGAGATTGGCCGAGTGGCCCTGGCGCAGGATCCACTCCAGCTCTTCGGTCTGTTGCTTGGCATCGGTGCTGGCGTGCGGCTTGCCCCAATGGTCGAACCAGCCGGCCCAGTATTCGCCGACCATGCGCGGTTGCCCGGGGCGGAACTTGATCAGTTTGTCGAACGCACTCTTGGCCTCGCCGGGGGCGAAGTTCACCACCGCCAGGGTGTCCGGCAAGGTGCCGTTGGCGAGCATGTCGGCGCCATCGGAGGTGAACAGCAAGGCGTCGTCGAAGCCGGCCTTGACGTACATGGCGCGGTTGTCGGCCATGTAGGCATGGTCGTCGTCGTAGGAGCCGTATTCGTTCTCGACCTGCACGGCGATGATCGGCCCGCCGTTGTGGTTGAGCAACGGGTGCACCTGTTGGGACACCGCATCCAGGTAGGCCTGGCTGGCGGCCAGAAAACGCGGGTCGCGGCTGCGCACGCGGATGTTGTCCTTGCCGAACAACCAGGCCGGGTAGCCGCCGGCTTCCCACTCGGCACAGGTGTAGGGGCCGGGACGCAGGATCACGTTGAGGCCTTGCGCGGCCGCTTCGCGCACGAACGCGGCCACGTCGTTGTTGCCGGAAAAATCGAACCGGCCTTGCTGCGGTTCGACCAGGTTCCAGAACACGTAGGTCTCCACCGTGTTCAGGCCCAGTGCGCGCGCCTTCTGCAGGCGGTCCTTCCAGTAGGCGCGCGGGATGCGCTGGAAATGGATGGCGCCGGAGAGCAGTTGATACGGCTTGCCGTCGCGCACGAACTGCGTGCCTTGCGTGCCGAAGCTGGGCCAGGTGTCGGCGTGGGTGTCGGCGGCACTGGCGGCGGCGGGAAGTGCCAGCGCGAGGGCGAGGACGAGGGGGCTGAGGGTGCTACGCAACATGGGCGATTCCCGGCGGTGACGAGTGACTGGTGACGATGGGGGTGGATTGGTTTTTGCGTGAGGCCGCTTGCGTGTTGGCCCTCATCCGCCCTTCGGGCACCTTCTCCCGCTTGCGGGAGAAGGAAAAAGGCAAGCCTCCCGCTTGCGGGAGAAGGAAAAGCAAGCCGCCCGCTCGCGGGAGAAGGAAAAAGCAAGCTTCCCGCTTGCGGGAGAAGGAAATACAAGCCTTCCGCTGCGGGAAAGGGAAGGGCGGCCTCCCATTGCGATTGGCGCGATGCCGGGCACGTACGCTATGCGAACGACGGCGGTAGATCCTCCTTGTTCGCGCCGAAGACCGGATTCGGCTTGGCGCCCATCGTGAATTCCAGCGTGCCGCCGGCGGCCAGATCGGCATGTCGCATCCAGCTGCGGTTGATCGGCTTGCCGTTCCAGGTCAGCGACTGCACATACACGTTCTGCGCGCTGTTGTTGTTGGCCACGATGCGCAGCGTGCGGCCGTTGCCGACATCCAGTTCTGCGCGCTTGAACAACGGGCTGCCGAGGACGTAGTTGCCGCTGACCGGGTCCACCGCGTACAGCCCGAGCGCGCTGAGCACGAACCAGGCGCTCATCTGCCCGCAATCCTCGTTGCCGGACAGGCCATTGCGCGCATCGTGGTACTGCTCGCGCAGCAGCCGGCGCACCATGGCCTGGGTCTTGTACGGCTGGCCCGCGTAGGCGAACAGATAGGCCACATGGTGGCTGGGCTCGTTGCCGTGCGCGTATTGGCCGACCAGGCCGTCGATATCCGGTGGCGCATCGGCCGGCAGCTCGGAGCTGGTGGAAAACAGTTCGTCGAGCTTGGCCACGAAGCCGTCGCGGCCACCGTACAGGTCCATGTAACCGTACAGGTCGTGCTGGTTGAGGAAGGTGGCCTGCCAGGCGTTGGACTCGGTGAAGTCGCGCCACTTGCTGATGTGGCCCATGCCGCGCGGGTCGAACGGGGTGGCCCAGCTGCCGTCTTCCAGCCGCGCCTGCACGAAGCCGCTGTCGCGATTGAACACGTTGCGGTAGTTGCGCGAGCGCTCGCGCAGTGCGCGTGCATCGTCGGTGGCACCAGCGGCCTGGGCCAGGTGCGCGCAGGCCCAGTCGTCATAGGCGTATTCCAGCGTGCGGCTGACCGCTTCGTCCACCTTGTCGGCGGGGATGTAACCGAGTTTGCGGTAGTCCGCCAGGCCGTGGGTGGTGTCGTCCATCGCGCGCTTGCGGTAGGCCGGCCAGGCGGCTGTGTAGTCGATGCCGGTGAAGCCCTTGGCATGCGCTTCGGCCAGCACCACTGCGGAGTGGTAGCCGATCATGCAGCCGGTTTCCACGCCTTGCAGCGGCCAGATGCCCACGCCGTCCGGGCATTCGTTGGCGCCGCGCACCAGGCACTGCACCAGGTCCGGCACGCGCTCGGGTTGCACCAGGGTGAGCAGCGGGTGCGCGGCGCGGTAGGTGTCCCACAGCGAATAGGTGCTGTAGTTGTGATAGCCCTTGGGGGCGGTGTGGATCTGCAGGTCCATGCCGCGGTAACGGCCATCCACGTCGCTGAAGAGGGTGGGCGCGAGCAGGCTGTGATACAGGCCGGTGTAGAAGATGCGGCGTTGCGCATCGTCATCGCTGTCGATGCGCACGCGTGCCAGTTCCTTCTCCCAGGCGGCCACGGCCTGCGCATGCACGCGGGCGAAGTCGAAATCGGGCAGCTCGGCATCCAGGTTGGCCAGCGCATTGTCGGCGCTGACGGCGGAGATGCCGACCTTGATCAGCAGCGGTGCGTCGGATGCATCGGGAAAGTGCAACGCGGCCTTGAGGTGGCTACCGTCGCGGCTGCGCGTGCCGGCAGGCAGCGCTTGATCTTCGTCGTACAGCTGCACGCTGGCGAACGGCCGCGACAGCCGCAGGGCAAAGTAGATGTAGCGCCCCTTGGCCCACTGGTGGACGCGGCGCCCGCCTGTGATGGTCTGTGCATCGACCACGCGCAGCTGCGCATCGCTCACGCGGGTGGGGATGCCGGGCTTGTCCTGCATGCCGTGGCACAGGTCCAGCAGCACGTGCGCCGGCTTGCCCTTGGGGAAGTGGTAACGGTGCAGGCCGGCGCGCGTGGTGGCGGTGAGCTCGGCATGCACGCCGCTGTCCTTGAGCCGCACGCGGTAGTAGCCGGGCGAGGCGGCTTCATCGCTATGGTCGTAGCGCGAGCGGTAGCCGCTGTCCGGCGCATCGAGCGCGCCCGGCACCAGCTTGACCTCGCCGGTGGCCGGCACCAGCAGGACGTCCAGCATGTCGCCGATGCCGGTGCCGGACAGATGCGTGTGCGAAAAGCCCATGATCGAGCCGTCGGACTCGTGGTAGCCGGAGCACGAATCCCAGACCGCGTTGTAGGTGTCCGGGCTCAGCTGCACCATGCCGAACGGCAGCGTCGCGCCGGGAAAGGTGTGGCCATGGCCGCCGGTGCCGATGAACACATCGACATGGCGGGTGAGCTCGGCGCGGGCGCGCGCATCGGCAGGCAGTGCGTAGTTGCCGGCGCGCGCGCGGGCAAGCCCGGGCAGGCCGGTGCTGCCGAACAGGGCTGCTGCGATGGCGCCTTGGAGAAAACCGCGTCGTGTTGCCATGGTGTGGTCTCTGAATTTGCGGGCCGATGCCGGGGCACCCTCATCCGCCCTTCGGGCACCTTCTCCCGGCGGGAGAAGGGAACATCAAGCGCTGCGCCGTGTCTGCCCGGGATGGCAGCACGCGCACTTCGAACCATCAGCTATTGCGCAGCAGCTGGGGTTTGCGTTGGTGCAGGTCGATGATCAGTTCGCCGAACAAGGTGTTGGCCCAGGCGAACCAGTCGCGGGTGAAGGTGCTCGGGTTGTCCTTGTCGAAGGCTTCGTGCATGAAGCCGGTGCCGGCGTGGGTGGTCTTCAGCCATTGCAGGCATTGGCGCAACTGTGCATCGTCGTCGCTGACCAGCGCGTACTGGATGATCGACATCGGCCAGATCGTGCCCATGCCGCTGTGCGGGCTGCCGACGCCTTCGGCCGCACGGCCGCGCGAGAAGTACGGATTGCGTTCGCTCCAGGCCAGCTGGCGGGTGCGCAGGAACACCGGGTCGGCGCGGTCGCAGCAGCCCAGGTAGGCCAGGCTGAGCAGGCCGGGGGCGTTGGCGTCGTCGATGAACAACTGGTTGCCGTAACCGTCCACTTCGAATGCCCAGTACGCCTGGCCGTCGCTGTCGCGCAGTTGGCCGAACTGGCGCGTTGCCGTTTCCACTTCGTCGGCCAGCGCGGTGCAGTCGGCGGCGAACGCGGCATCGCGGTGCAAGGCCGTGCTCATCGTGGCCAGCTGCCGCAGCGAGGCCACCGCGAACAGGTTGGCCGGCACGAACAGCGGATACACGCAGGCATCGTCGGAGGGGCGGAACATCGAGTGGATCATGCCGTTGGGCCGGGTCGGCTGGCCGTAGCCTTCCAGCACCAGCGTCTCGGTCGCCAGCGGCGAGGGCCGCTGGAACACGTACGGGCCGCGGTTGTCCTTGCGCTGCTGCTCGCGGAAGGTCCTGACCACCACGTGCATTGCCGCGCGCCAGTCGTCGTCGAACGGGGCGGCATCGCCGGTGGCGCGCCAGTATTCGTGCGCGATGCGGATCGGGTAGCACAGCGAATCGATTTCCCACTTGCGCTCGCCCACGCCGGGCTTCATCTCGGTGATGTCGTTGAGCGACCACTTCAGGCGTTGGGTCTGGCCATCGGGCAGGAAGGCGTTGGCATACGGGTCGAGCCGGATGCAGGCGGCCTGGCGCTGGATCAGGCCATGGAACATGCGCCGCAACGCAGGGTCGCGCCTGGCCAGCGGCACGTATGGATGCACCTGGGCGGAGGAGTCGCGCAGCCACATCGCGTGGATGTCGCCGGTGATGACGAAGGTGTCCGGCTTGCCGTTGCGGGTGCCGGTTTCCACCGTGGTGTCCAGCGTGTTGGGGTAGCAGTTCTCGAACAGCCAGGCCAGCTCGGGATCGGCGATGCGCGCCTTGATCTGCACGATCTGCTGCTCGACCGCCTTGCTGACGAAGCGGCGCTGCGGCTTGGGTGGGCGCTTGCTGACGAAGGTGCCGGCGGCCGTGGAGGTGCCGGCCGCAAACGCGGGCAGTGCGCCGGCCAGCAAGCCGGCGCCCGCGCTGGCGCCGAGCAGCTGAAGGATGTCGCGGCGGGTGTGCATGAGCTGGAACTCCCTGGATTTCAGCAAGCGGTCGACGCAGCGGACATCGTTCCATCGGCGGCATCACGTGCCCGGCCGATGATGAGACCTATGCATGACCAATTCCCGATGACCATACAACGTGTGCGCCGAATGTGCATAGTGCGTCCGCACAATTCGGCGCCGTATGCGTGGCCTGCGGCAGTGGTGGTGGTGGCTGGTCCACGTCTATTGCGGTCGTACGACATCGCCTGGCTGCCGTGCAACCACGGTCATCGCGGTGGAAACGTGCGGCGGGATCGGCAGGCCGGCACGGCGCCGACCGGCCTGGTAGCGGAGCCTGCGCGTGCCGCCTCGCCTGATCTCGGGCAATGTCGCCGACCGCAACGTCCTTCCGCTGCCCCATGCAACAGGCGCCGGCCCTCACAGCCGACGCCGTTGCCTGACGCACACCCACCGCTCATTTCGGCAATGGCGAACGCCCCGAGATCGAAAACGCTGCCGCCTCGCCGACCGCGCCGGTACCGGGTTGGCCACCGCCGACAAACAGCGTGTAATCGCCGGCTTCCACCGCACGCTGCCCGCTGCGATCCACATCGCTCAGGGCGCGCGCATCGAGGGTGAAGGTGAGCGTGCGCTGCTCGCCCGGCTGCAGGTGCACACGCTGGAAGCCGACCAGGCTGCGCAACGGCGACTGCGGGCGCTGCGGATATTGCAGATACACCTGCGCCACCTCATCGCCGGCGCGCGTGCCGGTGTTGCGCACGGTGGTGGTCACCTGCAACGGACTGCCAGCTTGCAGGGTTGCAGTGGACAGCTGCGGCGCGCTGTAGGCAAAGCTGGTGTAGCTCAAGCCATAGCCGAACGGAAACAGCGGCTCGCCCTTGAAGTAGCGGTAGGTGCGGCCCTTCATGTCGTAGCTGACGTAGGGCGGCAGGTCCTTGGTGGAGCGATAGAAGGTCACCGGCAGGCGCCCGCCGGGGGTGTCGTCGCCGGCCAGCATGCGTGCGATCGCGGTGCCGCCGGACTGGCCCGGGTACCACGCCGCCACGATCGCGTCGGCATGGGCCTTGGCCCAGTTCAATGCCACCGCGCTGCCGCTCATCAGCACCACCACCAGCGGCTTGCCGGAGGCCTTGGCGCGTTCGAGCAGCGCCTGCTGCGGAGCGGGCAGGGCGATGTCGTTGCGGTCGCCGCCATCGAAGCCGGGCACGTCGATGCGCAGTTCCTCGCCTTCCACATCCGGCGACAGGCCGACGAAAGCCACTACCGCATCGGCCTGCGCCACCGCCTGCTCGGCTTCGGCCAGTTGCGCCGCCGCCGGTGCCAGCCACTCCAGGCGCAGGCCCTGGTCCTGGCCGCGGTGCTCCATTTCCAGACGGATCCTGCGCGGGCGGGTGTCGTCGAAGTGCAGCACGGTTTCCACACTGCGGCCATCGGCGTTGTGCATGCCGGCCGGCACGTGCTTGTCTTCGGCATTGCCGGCGACCACCAGCTTGTCGTCGATGTACAGCCGCACCGGATCGTGGCCGGCGCAATCGAAGCAGCGCGCCACCCGCACCGCCAGCGTGTAGTCGCCCGCGCTCGGCGGCAGCAGCTCGCCGCTCCAGCGCACCGCATAGCGATCGGCCGGCACGCCCTTGGCGGGTGTGACCTGGTCCCAGTTGAAACTCACCACACGGTCCTGCCGCACCACGCGCGCAGCACCGGTCATCTCGACGTTGTCGAAATATTCGCCACGCAATCCCGGCTTGCCGTCGCTGCGCAGCGCGGTTTCCGGAATCATGCCCGGCACGCCGGCGGCCAACGGCGCACCTTGCGCATAGCTCACCTGCTGGGTGCCGAAGCGCTGGCGCAGGCCGAGCAAAGGCGTCACCGGCTCGGAGGAGGTGCCCTGATAGTTGGCTTCCAGCGCCGCCAGGGCATCGGCGTTCGGGCCGATCACCGCCAGCCGCGTGCCGGGTTTCAGCGGTAGCGTGCCGGCATCGTTCTTGAGCAATACGATCGATTCGGCGGCAGCCTTCAGCGCCAACGCGCGGTTGGTCGCGTTGTCGATGTCCTTGGCGCCGAGCCTGGCATACGGATCCTTGCGCGGGGCTTCCAGTTCGCCCAGGCGATAGCGCGCCGCGAACAGGCGCACCAATGACTGGTCGAGCAGGGCTTCGTCCACTTCGCCACGTGCGATGGCCGTGCCCAGGGCGCGATACGCGTAGCCGCAGTTGAGATCGTGCCCGGCCTTGAGCGATGCGGCCGAGGAGCCGGCATTGTCCGGGCGGAAGTAATGGAACTGGGTCATGTCGTCCACCGCATCGCAGTCGGACACCACGAAGCCCCTGAAGCCCCAGTCACCACGTACGCGGCCGTTGAGCAGCCAGTCGGCGGCGCAGGCCGGCGTGCCGTGTAGCGAGTTGTATGCGCACATCACCGAGCCGGCCTGGCCGTCGATCAAGGCGGCGCGGAAGGCGGGCGTGTAGGTCGCCTCCACATCGCGCGGCGACACGTCCACGTCGAAGCTGTGCCGGCCCGGCTCCGGGCCGCTGTGCACGGCGATGTGCTTGGGCGTGGCGATGGTGCGCGGGTGACCGAGGTCCTCGCCCTGCAACCCGCGAATGAAGCCCACCGCCAGTTGCCCGGTGAGGAAGGGATCCTCGCCGTAGGTTTCCATGCCACGGCCCCAGCGCGGGTCGCGGAAGATATTGATGTTGGGCGACCAGATGGTCAGGCCCGCATAGCGCTTGTGGTCCTTGCCCGGGCCACCGGCCTGGTTGAACTTGGCGCGCGCCTCGGTCGAGACCACCGTGCCCACCTGCTGCATCAACGCGGTGTTCCAGCTGGCGGCCAGGCCGATCGCCTGCGGAAACACCGTGGCGTAGCCATTGCGCGCGATGCCGTGCAGGCCTTCGCTCCACCATTCGTAGGCGGGGATGCCCAGGCGCGGAATCGCCGGCGCATCGTTCATCGCCTGCGCGACCTTTTCCTCGCGGCTCATCTGCGCCACCAGCGCGGCGGCGCGCTGCTCCGGCGTGCTGCTGCGGTCGGCGGGCGCGGCGTGCGCGATGCAGGGCAGGCCCAGGCTCAGCCCCAGTGCCATGGCAAGACGCGATACAAACACGGATGACATCGATTCACTCCTGCGCAGCGGCGAGATTCGCCCGGCGTCGTTCTGGTGTTGCCGCAGGGGCTGCGGCGGGTTGAGGATCTGGCGGCGTCATGCGCGCCATCGCCCGTGGTGGATGTTGCTGTTACCGCGGCGGGCCCTCATCCGCCCCTGCGGGGCACCTTCTCCCGCCCGCGGGAGAAGGACAGCCAACGCGGGACGAGGCCGCGCGAGGGAGGAGAGGGGCGCGCCTTGGGAGAGGGCACGCACGGCAGGAGATCACGTCATTTTCCTAAGGTGGATGCGATGCAAGGGTGCGAAGAGTGCGTATGACAGGAAACCAAATCTGCGGGAGACGCCATGCGCGCGAAACGCATCCGCGGAACAAGCGCATGCATGAGCGGACAGCCAGTTCTTCTCCCGCCGGGCGGGAGACGCCATGCGCGCGAAACGCATCCGCGGAACAAGCGCATGCATGAACGGACAGCCAGTGCTTCTCCCGCCGGGCGGGAGACGCCATGCGCGCAAAACGCATGCGCGGAACAAGCGCATACACGAGCGGACAGCGAGTCCTTCTTCCGCCGGGCGGGGGGCGCCCTACGCGTGAGATGCAGACGCGGACCAAGCGCATGCATGGACGGAGATCGCGTCCTTCTCCCGCCTGGCGGGAGAAGGTGCCCGAAGGGCGGATGAGGGCCAGCTCGCCGCTCATTTCGCCGCCGCTGCCTCCGGCGGTTCCGGCGGCGCGCCGGCCAGCGTCGATGCCAGGTCGCGCACCTGCAACGCAGACTGCACCTGCGCCATCGGCAGCTTGCTGGACACGTGCAGCGTCAGCGGTTCGCCCGGCAGCAGGTCGAAGGCGTTATCGGCCACGCTGACGTCCAGGTCGCCGAACGACAGCCACACCTCGCGCGCCAGCGTGTCGCTGGACAGCGTCAGCGCATAGCCATCGCCATCGGCGCGCCACTGGCTGTCGATCTTCGCGGTCGGCAAGGCCAGCTGCTTGGCCGGCGCGAAGAACACCACTTCGCGCGACAGCAGCTTGGCGCCGTCGAACAACTCGAACACCGCGTAAGTGCGCTTGGGATCGGCACTGCCCAGCAATTGCTTGTCGCTGAAGTTGCCCACCTGCAGGCTGCTGAGCGGCTTGACGGTGGCCTTTTCCTCGCGCTTGCTCAGCAGCTTGCCGTCCATGCTCATCACCCGCATGCGCCAGCGGGCCGCCAGCGGAGTGGTGCGGTCGGACACCAGCGACACCTCGGTCTGGCCCTTGTCATTACGCAATGCGGCGATCAGCTCCGGCGCATAGAAGCGGCGGGCGTGGTACTGCAGCGCCTTCCAGCGGCCGTAGTAGTCCACGCTGGACCACGACGCACCCGGCCACACATCGTTGAGCTGCCAGTACAACGAGCCCATCGACTGCGGGCGCGAGGCGCGCAGATGCGAGGCGGCCAGGTTGATGCCCTCGGCCTGCATCAGCTGGCTAAGGTAGACGAAGCTCTCGAAATCCTTGGGCTCGCCGAATTCGCGACGGATGTACAGCATCAGCCGCTTGTTGCCGTTGCCCTTGTCGAACTTCTGATGCACGCGCATCACCGGCGATTCCGGGTCCATGTCGCCGGGTTCGGCGAAGGCACGCACGGTGCGCATGTCCGGGAACGACTGCAGGCCGTACTCGGACATGAAACGCGGGGTGACATTGAGATATTCGGTCACCGGCAGCGCGGGGCCGCCCCAGACCTTCCAGTAATGCATGTCGCCATCGGTGGCCTGGTCGGCAGCGCCATCGAAGTTGGTGCCCGGCGAGGTGGACCAGTACGGCACGTCGCTGTCGTAGGTGGCCACCACCTCGCGGAACACGGTGCCGAACAAGGTGGTCATGCCGCGCTCGATGCGGCTGCGTTCTTCCGGGTCCACCGACTGCTTGAACTTGACCCGGTCGCCCCAGTTTTCCCAGCCGGTCTGCACTTCGTTGTTGCCGCACCACAGCACGATGCTGGGATGGTCGCGCAGGCGCTTGACCTGTTCGATCGCCTCCTGCCGGGTGTTCTCGCGGAACTCCACGTCGTACGGCGGCACGGCGCCGCCGAACATGAAGTCCTGCCAGATCATGATGCCCAGCTCGTCGGCCACCTCGTAGAAACGGTCGTCCTGGTAATGCCCGCCGCCCCACATGCGCAGCATGTTCATGTTGGCGTCGCGCGCATCCTGCAAGGTGCTGCGCATACGCTCGGCAGTAACGCGCGCGGGGAAGGCATCCAGCGGGATCAGGTTGGCGCCCTTGGCGAAGATCGGGATGCCGTTGATCACGATCTCCATGCTCTTGCCCCAGGTGTCCTTTTCGCGGCGCAGCTCCACCGAGCGCAGGCCGGTGACGCGCTTGATCTGCTGGCTGTCGCCATCGGCGTCGCGCACGCTGGCCACGAAGGTGTAGCGGTCCTGCGCGCCGTAGCCGGCCGGGAACCAGCGCTTGGGCTTGGCGATACGCACCGGCAGATCGATGCGGTTCTGGCCCGGGTCGACCACCGCGTCCTGGGTGAACTGGCCGACCTTCTGGCCATCCGGTCCCAGCACATCCAGCGTCACCTGCACCGGCCCGCTGCGGCCGGCCTGCAGTTCCAGCTGCGCCTGCAATTGCGCGCTGTCGGCGTCGACGCGTTGCTGGGCGATATGCAGCCCGTCCACGCGCACCGCATCCCAGGCTTCCACGCGCACATCCTTCCAGATGCCGGCGTTGACCATGCGCGGGCCCCAGTCCCAGCCATAGCTATACGGCGCCTTGCGCACGTAGGTGGAGCTGTGGCGCGATTCGGGCTCGTCGCCGAAGGCCGAATCGTAGGCGCCCGGCAGCGCGTACGGCTGCTTGGCCAGCCACGGCTGGATCTTCTTGATCGGCGAGAACAGCTTGACCTCGAGCACGTTGTCGCCGCGCTTGAGCAGCGGTTTGGCATCCACCCGCCACTGCCGGAACATGTTGTCGGCGCTCAGCAGCGGCTTGCCGTTGAGGGTGACCTCGGCAAACGTGTCCAGGCCGTCGAACACCAGCTCGACATGCGCGCGCTTGAGCGTGGCCGCGTCCACGTTGAAGCGGGTCTGGTATTGCCAGTCGCTCAGGCCCGCCCACTGGATCTCGCCCTCGTTGTCGCGATAGAACGGGTCCGGCACGATCTTGGCGGCGATCAGATCGGTCTGCACCGCGCCCGGCACCTGCGCCGGCAACCAGGCCGCCGCTTTCGGATACGTCCTGGCCTGTTCCTGGCCCGGCACCAACCGCACCTGCCAGCCGCTGTCCAGGGGCGTTGCCGTGGGCGGAGCCGCCCAGGCCTGCGAGATGGCAAAGGCCAGGGCTAGCCCGAGGCGGGCGGGGGCAGGAATGCAACGATGGCGGGACAGGGGCATGGGTGACTCTCCTTGGATGGATCAGCGCGTGGCGGCGGGAGGCGCCTGCGCAGTGGTTTCAATCAACTGGACGGCGCCGATGGCATACAACGGGCCGCGAATCGGCGCGGTGAAGCGCAGGCATAGATCGTGGATGCCGGTGCGTGCAGGCAGTGCGGTTTCCAGCGTGAACTGTTCGCCCAGCGTGGCGCTATTGGGCAATTGCACGCTGGCGACCAGCTCGCCCTCGCAGCCCAGGCGCACTTCCAGCTCGCCGCGGCGCGTCTTGGCCGGGTACTGCACCACCTTGGATTGCTCGTGCGCCAGGCCGAAGTTGTTCGGCAGGCGTGCAGCCTCGATGCGGATCGCGCCGATGCCATCCAGGCGCGCCTGCGGATAGAGACGGCAGGCATGGAACAGGTCGACGTTGTAGACCGGCGTGTCGGCGCCAGTCATCTCCGGCAACAACGGCAGGCGCAGGCCGAGCGCACCGATCTGCACGCAATCGCGCAGGCCCTGGGTGTCCACGCGCAACAGACCGGCACGCTCGAACGTGCGGCTGCGCGTGGCCGCCAGCGCGGTGCCGCCGGCATCGAAGGCGGTGGCCTTGACCGTGGTCGGCAGCTGGATCGTGAACGGCGCCTCGTAGCGCGGCGATGCCGGCGTGGGATCGCTGCCATCGGTGGTGTAGTGCAGCGTGCCCGCACCGGCCTGGGTGCCGAGTGCCACCTTGGCCGGGCCACCGGCCAGCACCGGGTTGGGGCCGCCTTCCAATGCGATATCGGCGGCGAAGGCGCCGTCGCTGTAGTCGATGCCCAACGCTTTATAGCGCTGCAGCTGGGCCGGCATGCGCGCCAGGAAATCCTTCCAGTTGCGCGCAGCCGCAGGCGACCAGGTGACTTCGGCCACCGCGGACAGCCGCGGGAACAGCGCGTGGTCGATATGCCACCTGGATGGAATGTATTCGGACCACAACGCGCCCTGCGCGCCGAGGACATGCGTGGCTTGCTCGGCAGTCAGTGTGCTCGGCACCGGGTCGAAGGCGTAGACCTTGGACAACGGCAGCACGGTCAGGCGGCCGTTGGGCTCGTCGCTGCGGGTGGTCTGCAGGTTGTCCAGATACAGCCAGTCGCCCGGCGCCAGCACCACGTCGTGGCCTTGCTTGGCCGCAGTGACCGCACCCTCGATGCCACGCCACGACATCACCGACGCACTCGCCGGCACGCCGCCTTCCAGAATTTCATCCCAGCCGATCATGCGCCGGCCGTGACTGGTGAGGTAGGCCGCAAGCTGTTCGTTGAACCAGCCCTGCATCGCATGCGCGTCCTTGACCCCCAGCTTGCGCATCTGCGCGCGTACCGCAGGCGAGGCTTCCCATTGATCCTTGACCGCCTCGTCGCCACCGATGTGGATATACGCCGACGGGAACAGGGTCAGCACCTCGTCCAGCACGTTGGTGATGAAGCGCAGGCTGCGTTCGCTGGTGTTGAACAGGTACGGATTGACGCCCCAGTCCACGCCAACCTGGGTGCGCTGGCCGGGCACGCCGACGTCTTCCGGATACGCTGCCACCGCCGCCTGCGCGTGTCCTGGCATGTCCAGCTCCGGCAGCACGGTGATATGCAGGCGGGCCGCGTAGGCAACGATCTCGCTGATCTGCTGCTGCGTATAGAAACCGCCATAGCGCTCCGGCGTGCCGTGCCGGCCGGCGCCCGGCGGTGTGCGCCAGGCGCCCACCTCGGTGAGCTTGGGATAGCGCTTGATCTCGATGCGCCAGCCCTGGTCGTCGGTGAGGTGCCAGTGCAGCACATTGAGCTTGTGCGCGGCCATTGCATCGAGCACATGCTTGACCGTGGCCACGTCGTGGAAGTGGCGGGCCACATCCAGATGCTGGCCGCGCCAGCCGAAACGCGGCCAGTCGCGGATCGCCACCGCCGGCACGGCGACATCGCCCTTGCGCGCGTCCGGCGTCATCAGTTGCCAGGCGCTGATCGCGCCATAGAACAGGCCCGCGCCATCGCGCGCGGCGATGCGGATGCCGTTGCCATCCACGTCCAGGCTATAGCCTTCCTTGTGCGCCACCGGCGCCTGCGGTGTGCGCTCCAGGCGGATGCTGTGCGGCGACGCCGTGGTTTCGGTGCGCACTTCCAGGGTCAGGCCACGGGTGCGTTGCAACAGGCTGGCCAGTGACTCGGCGCTGCGGCGCACCTCGGCATTGCCGATGGGGATGGAGATCACCGTGCCGGTGCCGACGCGGAAGCTGCCATTGCCGCGCCTGGCTTCGGCCGGGGCGGGAATCAGCGGCAGCGGTGCGGTGGTCGCAGGCAATGTCGAGGTGGTGCGGGGGTGGTCCGCAGCCGGCGCGGTCGCCGTCTGGCGCTGGCCACACCCTGCCAACAGCATCGCCGCAAACGGCACTGCAAGCAGGCGCCAGGAACGTGGCCGCGCTGACAGCGGGCGCGACGACACGCTGCCCGGCAACGGCCGCTTGGAGAATGGTGAGCGCAGGTTCGGTGCGGAGTTCGACATCATGCAATCACATCCCGGTGTGGCGGGGGAGACACGGCAGCCACGCACAGTAGCAAAGCCATGCCGGATGACGCAGGGACTGGCGCACGCTTCGTCGGGGTGCGTGCGCTGTTTTGCAGGAACCACGCATCGGTGTGGTTCGCTGCAGGACGGGCGCGGGGAGTGTGCACATCGGCTTGCAGTGGACGCATTCCGATGCGGACACCGCCCGCGCCCGCCAGGCACTGCAGCGGTGCGATGGCGCGTTTAGCGCTGCGCAGTCGGCAATTCGTCCCACACCTTCGGGTCTTCGGCGCCCAGCACCCAGCAGCTGAAACCTTCCAGGCCGTACTGCTTGACCAGGTCGTAGCGTGCCTTGAAGCTGCGTGCGTCCGGGCGGAACACCCACTCGCGCATGTCGTCGCGGTAGAAGTAGAACCACGATTCCTGCTCGACCGGATCCCACTGCACGGTGGCGTTCTGTTCGATCGCCAGCGGGAAGGATTCGTCGGCATCGATATACGTGGCCGAAATATTCGACGCTTCGGTGCCGTCTTCCTTGACCGGATTACCGGTGTACCAGCGGTAGCCGTAGGTGGCGATGCCAAGCGAGAGCTTGTCCTTCGGCACCTGGGTGATGGCGTAGTCCAGATGCTTCTTCATCCACACCATGCCGTCGACCGGGCCCGGCGTGGTCCAGCGGGTGTGCTGGTCGTAGGTCATGATGCTGACCAGGTCCGCGGCCTGGCCCAGCGCCTTCAGGTCGTAGGCACCACGCCAGTATTCCCACATCCACTTGGAGAACTGGCCACCTTCGGCATGGCCCGGTGCATTGGGCACCACCGCCACCGACATCTTGAAGCCGGCCTTGTGCAGTGCATCGGCGGTCTGCTTGACCATCAGCGTATAGGCGTCGCGGTCGGTCCAGGCGATGTTCTCGAAATCGAACTGGAAGCCGTAGTACCTGTGCTGCTTGCCGTGGATCAGCAGCGATTCGATCATGCGCTTCTTGGCGGCTTCGTCGTGCATCAGCTTGTGGAAGCCGTCGCGGCCGGTAGTCATCGACAGGATCGGCATCACCCGCAGGTTCTTCTGCTTGGCGATGTCGTACAGGTACATGTTGGGCGTGCCGTTGACCAGGCCGTTCTGGTCAACGCCGTACCAGGTCGGCACCACCACGTCGATCTTGTCGACATTGGCCAGGAACGAGTTGGTCGATTTCTGCGTGTTCATCAGATAGAACAACGCGGTGGGGGTTTTGGCCAGGGCCGGCGCGCAGACCAGCGCCAGCGCCAGCAGGATCCAGGTCAATCGCTTGCTCATGAAAACAGCATCCGTCAGGGAGTGGAGGAAGAAGAAAGATCGATGCGGAACACGTACGCGCTCTCGCCGACCGGCTTGGCCGGCAATTTCAAGTGCAGGCCGTCGGCGCGTTGTTCGAACGGTATTTTTTTGCCGTTGGCCAGCAGCGTCACGCCGCGCACGCCATCGGCCGGCGTGAGCGAGCGGATCACCGCCTGACCACCGGCCGGCCAGCCGAGCTCGATCGCATACAGCGCGCCATCACGTGTGGTGAAGCGGAAATCTTCGGCGGTGTAGGGCTTGGTCTTGACGTCCTGGAAGGTGCCGCCAACCACTTCGGTCGGGCCTTCGCCGTACACGCGCCACGGCTTGCTGTCGTAGATCGCGCCGCCGTTGGTCTTGAGCCACTTGCCGATCGCCAGCAGGATGCCGCGCTCGGTATCGGGGATCGAGCCATCGGCCCGCGGGCCGATGTTGAGCATCAGGTTGCCGTTCTTGGCCACCACGTCGGCCAGCATGTGGATGATGAAGGTCGGCGACTTGTAGGTGTCGTTCTCGATGTAGCCCCACGACGCATTGCTGACCGAGGTATCGGTCTGCCAGTGGGTGGGATGGATGCCGGTGAGCTGGCCGCGCTCGATGTCCAGCGTGCCGGCGCCTTCCGGGAAGGCGCCGAGCTTGTAGTTCACCACCACGCCGCGATCGGCCTCGGTGCGTGCCGCGCCCTGGTTGTAGTAATAGGCCAGCATGGTCGGCAGGCTGCTGCGGAAGGTGGGGTGGGCAATCCACCAGTCGAAATAGATCAGGTCCGGCTGATAGGTATCGATCAGCTCGGTGGTGCGCGCCAGCCAGTCATCCAGCCAGGCCTGCGACACCGGCGTCCAGTCGTTGGCCACATCGGCATCGTCCTTGCCCGGCAGGCGTACCTGCGCCGGGCCGTACAGCGCGGCATAGCGCGGGTCGTTGACGTCCGAGTCGAAGGTGCGCCCGCCGTCGAAGAACCAGTTGTGCTCGGCGCGGTGCGAGGACAGGCCGAAGTGCAGCCCCTGCGCGCGGATCGACCTGGACAACTCGCCCAGCAGATCGCGTTTTGGCCCCATCTTGACCGCGGTCCAGTCCGACAACCTGGAGTCGTACAGCGCAAAGCCGTCATGGTGCTCGGCCACCGGCACCACATAGCGGGCGCCGGAGTCACGGAACAGCTTGGCCCAGCCATTGGGGTCGAACTTGGGCGCGGTGAACTTTGGAATCAGATCCTTGTAGCCGGAGCTCGCCTGCGGCCCGTAGGTCGCCACGTGATGGGCGAACTCCTTTGAGCCTTGCAGATACATGTTGCGCGAATACCACTCGCTGCCGAACGCCGGCACCGAGAACACGCCCCAATGAATGAAGATGCCGAACTTGGCATTGTCGTACCACGCCGGCGATTGATAGGCCTTCAGTGCCGCCCAGTCGGGGCGGAACGGGCCTTTGCGCGCGCCCTGTTCGGCTTCGCGTACCAGCCGTTCGCGTTCGGGTGCGTACTTGGCGGTGGCATTGAGCCACTGCTGGTCGATCTGTTCCGGGCTGAGCGTGGTGGCGGTCGGCGCGGTGGGCGATTGCGCGTGCAACGACAGCACCGGGCAGGCCACCAGCAGAGCGAGCGCGAGCGCACGACTCCTGGGTACAGCTCCGGCGTGGCGGCGGGATGGAGCCGCAAACACGCGGCTATCGGTCGTCATGGGAACTGCACTCCTGTTGAGCAAGACGCGCCGGCAGTGCTGCAGCCGTGCGTGGATGGCAAAAGCGGGACTGGCCATGCTCCCTCAGCGGCGAAGGGGCGTGGCCAGTACCACTGTTTGGTGCATGCAACGACCTGCCGCCGCAGCGCGCAGGGCAAGTCCAAAAAAAGCGCGCCACCGTGGAGGGGCGGTGGCGCGCCGGTGCTACATCAGAACTTGAAGTTCAGCTGGGCCTGATAACCGCGGCCGTTCTTGTAGAACGCCGTGGGGGTATCGCGGGTGTTGCTGAAGACCCGGTAGGTGGAATCGAGCAGGTTGGTCGCGCCGAAGGTGATGCCCATGTAATCGGTGATCTGGTACGAGGCATTCAGATCCAGCTGCTTGTAGGCATCGGCGAAGTCACGCGATTCCAGCCGGCCGATCTGGGTGAAGTACTTGGAGCGATAGCTGTAGTTCACGCGTACCGTCCAGTCGCCATGTTCCCAGTACGGGATCACATTGTAGGTGTCGCGCGACAGGTAGGGCAGGTTCAAGCCCGAGCTGGAATCGGATTCGGCGAACGTGTAGTTCGCCTGCAGGCCAAAGCCCAGACCGAAAGTCTGCTGGTAGTTGACCGACACGCCCTTGACCTTGGCATCGGACACATTGACCGGCGTGGTGACCTGATACAGACCGGCAATGGCCGGGGGGGCCGGATTCAGCTGCTGGGAAGTGGTGGTGCTGACGATGTAGGAGCTGATGTCGCGGTAGAACACTTCACCGGACAACATGCTGGACGGAGCGAAATACCACTCGGCTGCCAGATCGTAGTTGGTGGATTCGTACGGCTTCAGATCCGGGTTGCCGCCGTTGGCGGTCAGGTCACCGGTACCGCTGTTGATGGTGAAGGTGCCGGCCAGATCGGCGTAGCGCGGACGTGCGATGACCTTGGCCGCCGAGAAGCGCAGCACGGTGTCGTCGGTGATGTCGTAGGCGATGTTGAAGCTCGGCAGTGCCTTGCGATAGTCGTTGGTCTCGGCGACACGGTCGAAGTTGGTGCCGCCGTCGTTGCTCTGCCAGAACTCGGACTTGTCGGTGGTGTCGACCAGGCGCACGCCGACGTTACCGCGCCACTGGCCGGACTCGAAGTTCAACTGCGTATAGACGTTCTGGGTGATTTCCTTGACCTGGAACGAGGCACCGAAATCGGTGCGGTACGGACCCTGCGGCTGCGACAACAGATAGTTGCGCACGGCATTGAGGCTGGCGGTCGGCCAGGTGGTCAGGTCGCCGCTGGCGCCCAGGCCGTCGTACAGGCTGCTGGGCGTGCTGCCCGGGTTGAACTGTGTCAGCGAGACCGCGTCGGTGGAGTTGATGCGGTTGCCGCGCGCGTCCACGCCATTGTTGTGGTTGATGTACTTATAGCCGAACTGCAGCTTGGTGAACGGGCCCCACTCAAGGTCGCGCGAGGCGTCCCACTGGAAGTACTTTTCCTCGTCCTTGCTCTTCTGGTACGCGATACCGCCGGCTTGCATGATGCCGGTGTTGGTGCCGGGGATGTTCCCCTGCTGGCCCGGTGCCAGGCCTGCGGGATTACCCGGCAACACCCAGTTCGAGGCGCCGCCGTTGTCGTAGTTCACCGCGGTGTTCTGGCCGTCGAAGGCGTAGTTGTAGCCGCCGTCCTGCATCAGGAACTTCATCAGGTATTCGGGGTTCTTGCCACCTGTGGCCTGCGTGCTGCCGACCTGGCTGGTGAACACCCACTTCTCGCCGGACCAGTCGTGGCGCAGGTTCAGGCTCTTGGTGGTGACGGTGCTTTCGCGATAGTTCGCATCCAGCTGCGCGTACGGTTGCCCGGCGGCGCCATCGCTGACCGTGGCCGAGGTCACTACGCCGTTTTCCACGTTGGCGCTGGTGATCTTCTGGCGGTCGTCATTACATGCCGGGCACACATACCGCGCCTGGCTGAAGTTGTTGTACTTGCCCTTGATGTACAGGCCGGTCAGGTTGAACTCGTTCTGCTCATTGGGCTTCCACTGCAACGCACCCTGCAGGCCGCTGCGTTCGCGGGTCTGCTGGAAGAACGCGCTGCTGATGCCGGCCGGCACGCGGGCGGTGGCCACATCGCTGCCGTCGCCGGTGATGGTGGCGCTGGCCGGAATGCCTTCGCCGGTGGTGTAGCCGAAGTATTCGATACCGGCGCGCGCCAGGTCCTGCTTGTCATGCGTGGCGGAGATCAACGCGCCGAAGGTCTCGTCGTCGTTCTTCCAGCTCCACAGCGCCGAGCCGCGCGGATTGCCTTCTTCCGAACGGTCGTTGTAGTTGTAGCCGACCGAGCCGCGGATGGTGTTCTTGGGCAGGTCCAGCGGCTTGCGGGTGTGCACGATCACGGTGCCGCCGATCGAGCCTTCGTCGATGCGCGCTTCCGGGGTCTTGTAGACCTCCATCAGGCCGATGATTTCCGGCGACAGCAGGGTGTAGTTGAAGGTACGGCCGCTGGTGTCGGTCGGGTTGCCGCCCCAGTCGCCAGAGGCGATGGTCTGGCCATTGAGCAGCACGCGGTTCAAGGCCGGGTCGGTGCCGTTGATGCTGACCTTCTCGCCTTCGCCGAACTGGCGATCGACGCTGATGCCCGGCAGGTGAGACAGCGATTCGGCAGCGTTGATGTCCGGGAACTTGCCGATGTCTTCGGCGCTGATCGCATCGACGATCGAGTTGGCCGAGCGCTTGACCGACTGGCTCTTCTCCAGCGATGCGCGGTAGCCGGTGACGGTGATGGTGTCCAGCTCAGTGGTCGCCGACGGTGTGGCGGCAGGAGCCTGTTGGTCTTGTCCGGCAGCCATTGCAGAGCCGGAGCAGTACAGAGCGGCGGTGATACAGAGTGCTAACGTCGTGGTGCGGCTGTGCATGGCTAAACCTCGTTGGTTAGTGCTGTGAGCGCGCCGCCTCTGGAAGGCGTCACGCGCTCGGCGTGGCCGGCAAAACAACACGCCCTGACCGATCGCGGTGACCGCACTGGCGCGCGCCATGAGAGGCGGGTCCAGGTGATTCGCGTGGTAGAGGAGGTGTCCCCCGTGTGGTGAAGCGGTGGAGCGGATGCGACTTCAGCGAGCGAACATCGGGTGATGTCCCACTCACGAATCTGGAATGCGCCGACGAGGGAGTCGCCCGTTCTTGAGTACCGAACAGTCCATGGCCCCTCCTGCCAGAACCCCGATTTGGATCGAGTCTCGCGTAGCGTTGACAGCGTTGTCAACACATCGTCACAGATCTCTGAAGCTGCTGCGATTGCGCTGCAATGCAGCATTTCCCGGCGATGCCGCGCAGGGTGCCGCCGCGACCGCGCGGCGCACCAATGATGTGCCTGCGGTGCGATCGGCTGTTTCTATGGGGAATGGCGCACAGCCCGATACGTCGTCTCGATTTGTGCTGAAATCGTTGCCCGGGGTGCGGATTTTCAGTGGATGATGAAATTGGCGGCATCCTGTTCAAATCCTGATCGCCACGGTTGCGTTACAAGGCGATTACTGACAACGTTGTCTATCCGTGACCGTTCGTCGGATAACGGAAGATGACGCCAGCCCGCGACCACTTATCAGGAGAATGCGTGAGCGCAAGCAGTCCAATGGAAGCGGTGGCCTTTCCACGCCCCGAAACCTTCGTTGCCGCAGACGTTGGCGGGACGCATGTACGCCTGGCGCTGGTGTGCGAAGGCGTCGATCCACGCCAACCGGTCACGGTGCTGGACTATCGCAAGTACCGATGCGCCGATTATCCGGGCCTGGCCGAGATCATGGCCGCGTTCTTTGCGGAGCTGGGCTGCGCACCGGTGATGCGCGGCGTCATCGCCAGTGCCGGTTATGCGCTGGAAGACGGCAGCGTGATCACCGCCAATTTGCCGTGGGTACTGTCGCCGGAGCAGATCCGTCGCCAGCTCGGCATGCAGGCGTTGCATCTGGTCAACGATTTCGAAGCGGTGGCGCATGCGGCCAACTACATGGCCGGCAATCAGGTCATGCAGTTGTCCGGCCCGCCGCAGGGCGCGCCGGGTCCGGCGCTGATACTCGGCCCCGGCACCGGCCTGGGCGCGGCGTTGTGGATTCCCAATGGCGCCAACCCGGTGGTGTTGCCGACCGAGGCCGGCCACGCCGCGCTTGCGGCAGCCAGCGATCTGGAAGTGGCCCTGCTGCAGGAGCTGCGTCGCACGCGCACGCACGTGGCCACCGAGCATCTGCTGTCCGGCCCGGGCCTGTTGAATCTCTACACCGCCCTGGCCGCGCTGCGTGGCGTGCCGGTGGTGCACGCCAGCCCGGCCGACGTCACCGCCGCGGCACTGGCTGGCGAGGACATGCTGGCACGCGACGCGCTACAGGCGTTTTGCGGCTTCATGGGGAGCGTGGTCGGCGACATGATGTTGCTCTACGGCGTGCGCAGCGGCGTCTATCTGGCGGGTGGCTTCCTGCCGCAGATCGCCGCGTTCGTGGCCGCAAGCGATTTCGTCGCACGTCTGCTCGACAAGGGTCCATTGCGTCCGGCGCTGGAGCAGGTGCCGGTCAGCATCGTCGAGCACGGCCAGCTCGGTGTGATCGGCGCGGCCAGCTGGTTCCTGCAGCACGGCCGCTGAGTCCTGCGCATCGCCGGGTGCAGCAAGCCGGCTGCACCGAACCGATCATTCCGCATTCCCGTAGGAGCGCGCCCGGGCGCGACGAAGCGTGCCAGATAACGCCCCGTCGCGCCCAGGTGCGCTCCTACGAGTCAACGGGGGTGCCGGACCGGCACGCGGTGGACGGGCCTTCAAGACAAGCACGCAGTGGAGGCGGCAATGTCGATAGACTCCGCATTCCCGTAGGAGCGCACCCGGGCGCGACGAAGCGTGCCCGATAACGCCCCGTCGCGCCCAGGTGCGCTCCTACGAGTCAACGGGGGTGCCGGGCCGACACGCGGTGGACGGGGCCTTCAAGACAAGCACGCAGTGGAGGCGGCAATGTCGATCGACTCCGCATTCCCGTAGGCGCGCACCCGGGCGCGACGAGGCGCGCCCGATAACGCCCCGTCGCGCCCAGGTGCGCTCCTACGAGTCAACGGGGTGACCGGACCGGCACGCGGTGGACGGGCCTTCAAGACAAGCACGCAGTGGAGGCGGCAATGTCGATCGACTCCGCATTCCCGTAGGAGCGCACCCGGGCGCGACGAGGCGTGCCCGATAACGCCCGGTCGCGCCCGGGTGCGCTCCTACGACGACACCGCGCTATAGATCCCCGAACCGCGACTGCAGCGCCGCAATCGCCGCCAGCCCCGCCGTTTCGGTGCGCAAGATGCGCGGTCCCAGTTGCAGGCCGCTGAAACCGGCCTCGGCGAGGGTCGTGCGATCGCGCGGCGACCAGCCGCCTTCCGGGCCGATCGCCACGATTACGTGCGGTTGCGTGCCCAGCACCAGGCTGCCCAGGCGATGCTCGCCGTGCGGGTCCAGCGTCAGCCGTAGCGCCTGCGGGTCGCTGGCCTGGGCCGCCTCCTGCAGGCCGTGCGGCGCCGCGATCGTGGGAATGCGTGCACGTCCGGATTGTTCGCAGGCCGACACCACCACGCTGCGCCAATGCGCCAGGCGTTTTTCCATGCGCGCCGGGTCCAGCTTGACCTCGGTGCGCTCGGCGTTGACCGGCACCACCGCCGTCACCCCCAGCTCGGTGGCCTTCTGCAGGATCAGGTCCATCTTCTCGCCGCGCGCGATGCCCTGGATCAGGGTGATCGACAACGGCGATTCGTTGCACAGCGGCTCGACCCGGTCCACCACTGCGCGCGCCTCGCGTTTGCCGGCCAGGGTGATGCGCGCGTGGTAGTCGCTGCCGTCGCCGTTGAACAGAACGCAGGCATCGCCCTCGCGCAGCCGCAGCACGCGCAGCAGGTGATTGGCCGAGGCTTCCGGCAGCGTCAGTTCCTGGTCGCAGTGCAGCGGCAGTGCCACATGGGAACGGGTCAGGCGCATGCAACGGCCTCCTCGATGGCGTGGCGGGTGGTCGCCGCCAACAGCGCAAGTTGCGCGTCGTCCACGCAGTACGGCGGCATCCAGTACAGCACGTCGCCGAGTGGGCGCAGCACCACGCCCTTGTCCAGTGCGGCGCGATAGGCCTTCAGGCCTACCCGTGCCGCAGACGGGAACGGCGTGCGCTTGTCGCCGCCCTGCGTGAGCTCGAAGGCCACGATCATGCCGGCCTGGCGCACGTCCGCCACCGCGGGGTGTTCGCCGATCTGCGCCGCAAGCGCGCTCATGTGCGCGGCGGTGCGCTGGTTGCGTGCAATCACGTCGTCGTCTGCAAAGATCTGCAGGGTCGCCAACGCGGCCGCGCACGCCAGTGGATTGCCGGTGTAGCTATGCGAATGCAGGAACGCGCGCTCGCGCGAGTCGTCCAGGAATGCATCGTACAACTGCTGCGTGGCCAGTACCGCCGACAACGGCAGGAATCCGCCGGTCAGTCCCTTGGACAGGCACAACAGGTCGGGCATGATTCCGGCCTGTTCGCAGGCGAACAGGCTGCCGGTGCGGCCGAAGCCGGTGGCGATCTCGTCGGCGATCAGGAACGCGCCATGCGCGTCGCACAGTTCGCGCGCACGGCGCAGGTAGGCCGGGTGATACATGCGCATGCCGCCTGCGCACTGCACGCGCGGCTCCAGGATCAGCGCGCAGATTTCGCCGGGCGATTGTTCGAACACCGCCTGCAACGCATCGGCCGCCTGCAGTGCGTAGTCTTCCGCGCTCTGTCCGGGCTCGGCCAAGTAGGCATCGGGCGAGGGCGCAAAGATCGACTCCAGCAGCAACGGCGCATACACGCGCCGATACAGCGGAATGTCGCCGACCGACAGCGCGCCGATGGTCTCGCCGTGGTAGCCGTTTTCCAGCGCGACGAAACGCGTGCGGCGGTGCTCGCCGCGGTTATGGAAGTAGTGGAAGGCCATCTTCAAGGCCACTTCCACGCCGGCCGAACCATTGTCGGCATAGAACACCTTGGACAACGGCGCGCGGCCGGCCTGGCGCGGCGCGATCGCCAACAGGCGCTCGGCCAGCTGCACGGCGGGCGCATGGGTGAAGCCCGCCAGCATCACCTGCTCCAGTTCGCCAGCCTGGCGCGCGATGGCCGCGCCGATGCGCGGCTCGCTATGGCCGAACAGGTTGGTCCACCAACTGCTGACCGCGTCCAGGTAGTGGCGACCGTCGTGGCCGATCAGCCACGCACCATCGCCACGCGCGATCGGCACCAGTGGCAGTGTGTGCGGGTGTTCGCGCATCTGCGTGCAGGGGTGCCACAGCACCTGAAGATCGCGTTGTCGCCAATGTTCGTCAGCTTGGGAGGCTGCCGGGTCTGCTAGGATTTCGGGTTCATGAACATGTCGATGCATACGCCTATTCTATCGGTCGGCTCCGCCGCTGCGTGCTGCGCATGAGCCCGCGCCTGCCGACCATCCACAAGATCACCGATCTGGGTGACGGGCCGTTCCGTCGCCAGCAGCTGGATCTGGAGTTCTCCAACGGCGAGCGTCGCCTCTACGAGCGCCAACTCAGCCAGGGCCATGGCGCGGTGGTGGTGGTGCCGATGCTGGATGCCCAGACCGTGTTGCTGGTGCGCGAGTACGCCGCCGGCGTGCATCGCTACGAGCTGGGCCTGGTCAAGGGCCGCATCGATGCCGGCGAAACGCCGGAGCAGGCCGCCGACCGCGAACTCAAGGAAGAAGCCGGCTACGGCGCGCGCCAGGTGCAGGTGTTGCGCGCAATGACGCTCGCTCCTACTTATATGAGTCACCAATCCTGGTTGGTGCTGGCGCGCGACCTCTATCCCGAGCGCCTGGTCGGCGACGAGCCGGAAGAGATGGAAGTGGTGCCCTGGCCGATCGCCCGTCTGGACGACTTGATGCTGCGCGACGATTTTTCCGAAGGCCGCTCGCTGGCCGCCTTGTTCATTGCGCGCGAGTGGCTGGAGCGCAACCCATGATCCGCATCCCGATGGAACTGCGCGAAACCGTGATCGCCATTGCCCGCGAGGCGGGGGCGGCGATCATGGATGTCTATGCGCAGGATTTCGCGGTGGAGCTCAAGGACGACGCCAGCCCGTTGACCCAGGCCGACCTGGCCGCCAATCGTGTCATCGTCGACGGCTTGCGCCGGGTCACCCCGGACGTGCCGGTGCTGTCGGAAGAATCCGCGCACGTGGCCTGGGAAGACCGGCAGTTCTGGACCAGTTACTGGCTGGTCGATCCGCTCGACGGTACCCGCGAGTTCGTCAAGCGCAACGGCGAGTTCAGCGTCAACATCGCACTGATCCACATGGGTGCGCCGGTGCTCGGCGTGGTGCAGGCGCCGGTCGATGGCCGGGTCTGGTATGCCGCCCGGGGCGAGAATGCCTACCGCCGCGATGGCGATCGCGACGAGATGCTGCATACGCGCACGCCGGCGGCCACGCCGCTGCGGGTCGCCGCCAGTCGCTCGCATCGCGACGCGCGCACCGCCGCCGCGCTGGAGCGCATGGGCCAGATCGACGTGGTCGCGCAAGGGTCGTCGTTGAAGTTCTGCCGCATCGCCGAGGGCGACCTGGACGTGTATCCGCGCTTCGGCCCCACCTCCGAGTGGGACACCGCGGCCGGCCAGTGCGTGCTGCATGCCGCCGGCGGTGTGCTGCTGGCCGGCGGCACCGGCAAACCGTTCCGTTACAACCGCCGCGACACCTTGCTCAATGGCGATTTCATCGCGCTGGGCGATCCCAATCTGCCGTGGCGCAGCTGGCTGGTGTGAGCAGCGCTGGCGGCCTGCGCGCTCGCCGGATGGCTCCGGTGGCGGCGCGTAGTGCCGACGCCGCCATGTCCGGCGCAGTGCTTCCCCATCGCCTGCCATCAGCTGCTACGGCACGTGCCGGCGGCATCGCCTTGGCACGCCACTCAGCTGCACCACACCTATCAGGAAGACACCATGTCCGAGTCCCCGCCGACCGGCGACATCCAGCGCTTGCTGCAACTGATGGCGCGTCTGCGCGATTCTGAGCATGGCTGCCCGTGGGATGTGGAGCAGACCTTCGCCAGCATCGCCCCGTACACCATCGAGGAAGCCTACGAAGTCGCCGACGCCATCGACCGTAACGACCTTGCGGGTCTGCGCGACGAGTTGGGCGACCTGCTGCTGCAAGTGGTCTTCCATTCGCAGATGGCCGCCGAGCAGGGCGCATTCGGATTCGCCGAGGTGGTCGCCACGCTCAGCGACAAGCTGGTGCGCCGCCATCCGCATGTCTTCGCCGAGCAGAGCGCCGACGACGCGCAGGCGGTGAGCGCCAACTGGGAGCAGATCAAGCGTGCCGAACGTCGCGCAGCGGGCCATCAGGACGACTCCGCACTCGCCGGCATCGCACGCGGCCTGCCGGAGTGGCAGCGCTCCACCAAGCTGCAATCGCGCGCGGCGCGGGTCGGCTTCGATTGGCCCGGCCCGGCACCGGTGCTGGAAAAATTGCAGGAAGAAATCGAAGAGCTGCGCGTGGAGTTCGCCCGTGGTCCGGTCGCCGACAACCAGGCACGGCTGGAAGACGAACTCGGCGATGTGTTGTTCGTCTGCGCCAACCTGGCGCGCCATGCCAAGGTCGACGTGGGGGCGGCGCTGCGGCATGCCAATCTCAAGTTCGAGCGCCGCTTCCGCGCCATGGAGGCGCAGGCACAGGCGGATGGCACCGCGCTGGCCGCGCTATCGCTGCACGAGCAGGAAGCGCTGTGGCAACAGGTCAAGCGCGGCGAGCGCGGCAGCGCTCCATCCACTCCCGACCAACCGGGCGCCGCGACGCCTGTCACTGCCACGCCGGTGCGCAGCGATCGGGCACCCGACATCTCGGCGCAGCAACAGGCCGATGTCGACACGCAGGGCCTGGACAGGTCAGGCCGCGCGTGAATTTCGCACCGACCACGCTGCTGCTGTTCGCCGCCACCGCGGTGGCGGAGCTGGTCGGTTGCTACCTTCCTTATCTGTGGCTGCGCAAAGGCGGCAGCATCTGGTTGCTGCTGCCGACGGCATTGAGCCTGGCTATCTTCGTCTGGTTGTTGAGCCTGCATCCCGATGCCAGCGGGCGGGTGTACGCCGCCTATGGCGGGGTCTATATCGCCAGCGCACTGCTGTGGCTGTGGTGGGTGGACGGAGTGACGCCGACGCGTTGGGATCTGCTGGGCGCCGCCTGCTGCCTGCTTGGCATGGCGATCATCATGTTCTCGCCGCGCAGCGCCTGAGCGCGCACGCGCGCCGGCGTCTGCGCGGCGCAAACCACGGCTGCCTGCTCGGTGCGGTGGGACGCAATGAAGACCAGGTGCCCGGGGCGGCGAGCCACCGCGGCACTTGCGTGGCCGCGACCGTAGACGCCGACGGTCGCGCGCGACGGACAGGCGGGCAGGCGGACAACTGCTTCATCGCACGCAATAGGTGGAGGCGTTCAAGGCGTTGGCCATCGCGGCCAACCGACAGGGCGCGGCCGCGTACTGCCGCGCGCTGCGCCGTTCCCCCAAGCGCGGCCGGGCGGCGATAATGGACCTCTTTCCCTTGGACCGGTGCGCATGACCCAGAAGACCATCCTCAACGACACCCATCGTGCGCTTGGCGCCAAGATGGTCGACTTCGGCGGTTGGGACATGCCGATCCACTACGGCTCGCAGCTGGACGAGCACCACCAGGTGCGTCGCGACGCCGGCATGTTCGACGTCAGCCACATGACCGTGGTCGACCTGCACGGTCCACGCGTGCGCGCGTTCCTGCGCTACCTGCTCGCCAATTCGGTGGACAAGCTCAAGGTCTCCGGCAAGGCGCTGTACACCTGCATGCTCAATCCGCAGGGCGGGGTGATCGACGACCTGATCGTCTACTTCCTGCGCGAGGATTTCTTCCGCCTGGTGGTCAACGCCGCCACCCGCGAAAAGGACCTGCAGTGGATCGGCGAGCAGGCTGCCCGCTTCGAGGTGCGTGTGGAAGAGCGCGGCGACTTTGCGATGATCGCCGTGCAAGGCCCCAACGCACGCGCCAAGGTCATCGCGCTGGTGGATCCGGCCGATACCGCAGCGGCCAGCAAGCTCGGCCGTTTCGCAGCACTGCAGACGCGCTCGCGCGAGGGCGTGGAGCTGTTCCTGGCGCGTACCGGCTACACCGGCGAAGACGGTTTCGAAATCGTGTTGCCGCAGGAGGCCGCAGTGGGGTTCTGGAACGCGCTGCTCGCGCAGGGCGTCAAGCCGGCCGGCCTGGGCGCGCGCGATACCTTGCGCCTGGAAGCCGGCATGAATCTCTATGGCCAGGACATGGACGACACGGTCAGTCCATACGAGGCCGCGCTGGCCTGGACGATCGCCCTGGACGAAGGCCGCGACTTCGTCGGTCGCGCCGTGCTCGAGTCGCAAAAGGCGCAGGGCGCACCGCGTCAGCTGATCGGTGTGGTGATGGATGAGAAGGGCGTGCTGCGGCATGGCCAGACAGTGCTCAGTGCCAGCGGCGAAGGCGAGATCCTGTCCGGCACGTTCTCGCCCACCCTCGGCAAGGCGATCGCATTCGCGCGAGTGCCGGCCGGCAGCATCGACGACTTGCGTGTGGACATCCGTGGCAAGCAGGTGCCATTGCGCGCGGTGAAGTTTCCGTTCGTGCGCGACGGCCAGGCGCAGCCCGGCGTCCTAGGCGACTGAGTCAAACGCTGCCGGGCAGGTCAACGTCCGGCAGCGTGCAGCATCCATCGCCGCCAATCGGCCGGCACGCGCGTGCACCTGTGTTGTCGTGCGGTCTAAACTAGCCACCTGTCCCCAACCCATCAGTTTCCCCGGAGCACACCCATGAGCGAGATCCCTGGCGACCTCAAGTTCCTCAAATCCCACGAGTGGGCCCGCGTCGAAAGCAGCGGCCGCGTGACCGTCGGCATCTCCGACCATGCGCAGGGCCTGCTGGGCGACTTGGTCTACGTCGAACTGCCGGGCGTCGGCGACACCGTGCAGGTCGGCAATGGCGCAGCGGTGGTGGAGTCGGTCAAGGCCGCCTCGGACGTCTACAGCCCGGTCAGCGGTACCGTCGTCGAGGTCAACAGCGCACTCACCGACAAGCCGGAAACCATCAACGAGGACGCCTACGGCGATGGCTGGATCTTCGTGGTCGAACTCGACGACAAGGAAGAGCTCAACGACCTGCTGTCGCCGGACGACTACGCCGAGCTGCTGGAAGACGACGCGCACTGACCTCGCTTCGCACGTCGCACCAAAAAATCCGGATGGCCGCTCGTTGGAGCGGCCATTTTTTTTTGCCTGCGCGGCGGTGGCAGCACGCCGTCCCCGCCTGGCGATGGCGTGCGCGTTGCCGATCGGCGTGCAACCGGCCAGCGACGGCCGTCGATCGCAGTCCAGGTGTTTGTCGATGTTCGACAGCGACGACCTCGCCGGGAACATGCGCACGCCACATCGTCGAGCACGACGCGGCTGTCGCGGTGTCGGATTTCTGGCGTGAGCCAGTCGTGAGGAGAGGGCGTGCAGCCGGTGAAAAACGGTTGCCGCATCGCGTGCATCCAACCTCGGACACGGTGTGCAACGCATGCCGTTGGCAGCGCATGCCGATGCACATACGGGGCGAGAACGGCGCAAGAAGTTTGCGCATTTCTGCTTGTGCGACGCCTTGAGCAAGGTTGGCGGATAAAAAATTTTCAGCTGGCGGACAGGCGGCGCACGCTGCGGCGACCACGCCTGCGCCGCGACGTCGGTGCAGTGGGGAGCATCGCGCTTGTTTGCCTCGCTAAAAAAAAACAGCACAAAAGAAGTGCTTTTTTGAAAACGTCGTTGCACCACCGCATGCGAAGGGCAGCTGCACGCGCCATCATGCGGCGTCTTGGGACCACCTCGACAGGACACATCGCCACCAGGTGTCGAAAAAAAAATGCAAAAGAGTGTTGACAGTAAAAAAAAGCGTGATTAGGTTTCGCCCAGCAGACGTTGCTGCGAAAGAGAGTGAGCAGAATCGACATCAAGCCGACACGCTTGTTCCCGATGTCCACCAAAGCGTTATCCACGGTGGAGTTGGGTCCGCTTCTCTCCAAGAAAGCAGCAGTCGCTCCGATCACGCACCCGCGTCGCTGTCTGATGCGGGTGTTTCTGTATCCGTCCCGTCGCGCATTACCTGCGGACGGTTCCCGACGACGGCGTGCCGTTGCGGGGTTTGCTTCAACTGGGCGTTTCACCTCCATAGTTCACTGACGAGGAGCCAATTACATGGCCACTGCAAAAGCTGCGAAAAAGAAACCCACTGCCAAGAAGGCAGTGAAGAAGACTGCCGCCAAGAAGGCAGTCAAGAAGGTCGCCAAAAAGGCAACCGCCAAGAAGGCAGTGAAGAAGACTGCTGCCAAGAAGGCCGTCAAGAAGACTGCAAAGAAGGCAACCGCCAAGAAGGCAGTGAAGAAGACTGCAAAGAAGGCAACCAAGAAGACTGCCGCCAAGAAGGCAGTGAAGAAGACTGCAAAGAAGGCGACCAAGAAGACTGCTGCCAAGAAGGCCGTCAAGAAGACCGCCAAGAAGGCAGTCAAGAAGACCGCGAAGAAGGCAGTTGCCAAGAAGGCGACCAAGAAGTCCGCCACCAAGAAGACTGCCGCCAAGAAGCCTGCTGTGAAGAAGGTCGCCAAGAAGAAGCCGGCCGTTCGCAAGAAGAAGGCCGCTCCGGTCGCGCTGCCCGCAACCCCGGCGCCGCTGATCTGATCTGCAGTACCCGATCGCCGTAGATATCGAGCTCTCTCCCCGACGCCCAGCGGGGAGGGAGCTTTTTTATTGGCTCCCCCACGGCGGCCATGATCCGGTGAATGTCGATCGCGCGCAGACAGTCGTAGTCGATCGCCATCCAGTACCAGGGTGACCTGCTCGGGCCGCGTGGCACGGCATAACGCCAGCAGACCTGGATAACCGTCCCGCGGTGGCGCAAACGCATTGCGATCGCCACCCAACGCATCGCGCGCTGCTTGGCGGGATGTCAGGCCGGGTAACTGTGCCTATCGCCGCACTGGCGCCACTGGCCATTCTCCACTCGCTACTCGCCACTCGCTTTCCCGGGTCCAGTGCTGCTGGTGGGCTCGGCTGCTGCGCCGCCCACGCAACGGGCCATCGTCTGTCCCGACCGGTAGTGCCGCCATCTCTTGGTGTCGCGCTGATGTGTCGGTCAGTGCGAAGCGGGAGAGATGCACTCGGTCGCATCGCGCGGAGGGTGAGTTGTCCGCTCGCTTCTTGGCTAGCTCCTTTGCGCGCACGCGACAAGGTTGTCCAGGCATGCGTTGGCCATGACCGGTAGCCATGGCGATGGAGCGATGGTTAGCCTGCCGGCCACCGATGTCGAAACACTCGACCCGGTCCCGCTGCGGGCCAGAAACAACACAGGCGGCCGAAGCCGCCTGTGTGCGAGAGCGCAGCAAGCTCCGTTTAGCGCGGCGATGCCACCGACTTGCCGGACGAGGCACCCTTGCCGGCAGGATCGGGACGCTCGGCCAGCATGTTCTCGCTACCGAAGTCGCCATCCACGTCGATATCCAGCCAACGCTTGGCAGGCAGGCCCAGCGCACGGTCCAGGATGGTCGGCAACATGCCGGAGGGCAGGCCGCTCTCGCCGTTCCACATGATCGCGATGCCGAGATCGCGCTCGGGCAGCAGCGCGACCAGGCCGCGGTAGCCCTGCACCGCGCCGGCATGGAAGACGACCTGGTGGCCGGCGTAGTCGAACACGCGCCAGCCCAGCGCGTAGCTGGCAGCGTCCACACGCTCGTGGCGCCAACCCGAGCGCATCTCCCCTGGCGTGGAGATCAGCGGCGCGTGCAGCGTCGCCAGCAGCGGCGCAGGCAGCACGTCGGTGCGGTGGCCGGTGTGCGCGAGCAGCCACTGCGCCATATCGCTGGCGCTGGCATTGACGCCGGCAGCGGGAGCAAGACGGTAGTAGGTCGGCTTGGGCGTCAGTGACACCCAGCCGTTGCGGCTGCGCACGTGCGGGCGCGCCCAGCGCGGGCTGGCCTGGATACCGGCCAGTCCCATGCTCGCATCGTTCATGCCCAGCGGCTTGAAGATGCGGCGCTCCACCGACTGCTCGTAGAAGCTGCCCGATGCAGCGAACACCACATCCCCGACCAGGCTGAAGGCCACGTTCTGGTATGCATAGCAATCGCCCGGGGCGCAGCGCAGCGGCGCGGCGGCCAGCTTGTGGCTGAGCGAGTAGTAGTCGACGTTGGATTCGATATCGTTGTCGTAGGCATTGCGGGTCAGCCCGACGCGGTGGCTGAGCACCTCGGCGACGGTGAGTTGCCGGGTGGCGACGTTATTGCTGAGCTGGAAGCCGGGGACGTAGTCCACCACCTTGCTGTCCCAACGCAGCACACCGTCGTTGACCAGCAACCCGGCCATGGTGCCGGCAAACGCCTTGGACAGCGATGCAAGACGGAACACGGTGTGGGCATCGACCGGCTGCGGGTGATTGACGTCGGTGACGCCGTAGCCGCGTGCGCTGAGCACCTTGCCGCCCTGCACGATGGCCATCGCCATGCCGGGCAGGCGATTGCCGTAGGTCAACTGGTTGGCCATCGATTCGAACGCGGCCACGTCGAAACCGGCCGCCGGGGCAAGCACCTGGCTGGCCGGGAGCGATGCACGGTATTGCAGCGGAGCGGTGGGCGACTGCACGATGGCGGCCGGCTGCAGCGCAGAGGCAGCGGGCGCGGGTGTCTGTGCGGTGGAAGAGAGAGCCAGAGGCAATAACGCCCCGAGCAGCCCGATGGCCAACGGTCGGAACCGTCGGCGCCTGCGCATTTGAGTCATGGTTGTCCCGCCTGTTCCGCTGCCTCCGACGATTCTAGCGCCGCGCTTCGCAATAGCACAAACTGCCGGAAGATGAATGGGCATCATATTGATCCTATTGACGATTTTAGGTTCATAAATCGGCCTGCGCGGCGCCTTTCCAGCGCCACTGGGAGCCCGTGCGGAAGCAACTGCAAGCAGCGTGCCTGCTCCAGCCGCGATCGATTTGCTGCGTCCTGCCCGCTGCCGCTGGTGATGCAGCGCGGCATCGGCTAACTTGCGCGCTTGTTTCGCGGGGTGCCGCCGCTGCCATGTCCTTGCTGTCGCGCCCGTCGATGCGAGCGAGCTTCACTCTATGACCAGCCCATCTTCGCCGCGCTCGGCGGCTGGCCGTTTGAACGCGGCGCTGCGCAGCTCGCCGCCGCTGGCATGGTCGTTCCTGTACTTCTTCTGCCTGCTCAGCGGTTACTACGTGCTGCGCCCGGTGCGCGAGGCGATGAGCGCGTCGGCGGATGTGGAAGCGATCTTCCCCACCGGCATGATCGCCTTCTTCGCCGCGCACGGCATGCCGCTCAAGGACTTCACCCTGCAGGTGCTGTTCACCTGCACCTTCCTGATCATGGTGCTGCTGCAGCCGGTCTACGGCGCGCTGGTCAGCCGCTATCCGCGCCGGGTGTTCCTGCCGGCGGTCTATGGCTTCTTCATCGCGACCCTGCTGCTGTTCTATGTGTTGTTCGACAGTGGCGTGCCCGGGCGCGGCATGGCGTTCTTCTTGTGGGTGACCGTCTTCAACCTGTTTGCGGTGGCGGTGTTCTGGAGCTTCATGGCCGACGTCTTCAGCAATGCCGAAGCGCGCAGCTACTACGGGTATATCGGTGCGGCCGGCACGCTGGGTGCGTTTCTCGGGCCGATCCTCACCCGCACCCTGGTCGAACGCATCGGCATCGCGCATCTGATGCTGGTGTCGGCCGGCTTTCTGGCGGTGTGCGTGGTCTGCGTGCTGCGCCTGCGCTTGTGGGCGGTTGCGCGCGAGCAGCAGCGACAGCTGGGCTCCGGTGAAGTGCCCATGGGCGGCGATGTGCTGGGCGGGCTCAAGTTGATCGTGCGCGAGCCGTTGCTGCGCTGGCTGGCCTTCATGGTGTTGTTCGGTGTTGGCGTCGGCACCTTGCTCTACAACGAGCAGGCGGCGCTGGTACGGCGGCTTTACAGCGACGCGGCGGCGGCCACCGCCTATTACGCGAGCATCGACCTGGCAATCAATGCGCTTACCCTGGTGCTGCAGCTGCTGGTGACGCGCGCGCTGTTGTCGCGTTTCGGCATCGCGCCGGCGCTGCTGATTCCGGGCGTGGCGATCATGTTGGGCTATGCCGTGCTGACGGCCTCGCCGTTGCCGATGATGCTTGCGATCGTGCAGGTGATCACCCGCTCCAGCGAGTTCGCCCTCGCCAAGCCGGCGCGCGAGACCTTGTACACGCGGGTGGATCGGCAGTGGCGCTACAAGGCCGGTGCGGCGATCGACACCGTGATCTACCGCGGTGGCGATCTCACCTTCGTCTGGGTGCACAAGCTGGTGTCGGCCTTCGGCTCCAGCGCAGTGTTCGGCGTCGGTCTGCTGGTGGCCTCGTGCATGACCCTGGGCGCGTTCGGCCTGCTGCGCGAGGCGCGCAAACTGCCCGCAGAGCGCGATGCGGAGACTGGCAATCAGGTCTCCGACTAGGAGCGGTCAACAAGCGGCCTGGCTGCGGGGGCCTTGCCCGCCCACCCTCGCGGGATACGCCGAAAGTACGTCCTTGTAGGCTCTTACGCGGCATCCATGCCGCGTAAGGTCCCGCGACGGTGGGCGGGCAAGGACCGGTCGAGATGGTCGGTGCGCACAGGCAAGCAGGGCATGAACGGCGTGTCCCGCAACCGGAGAGGGCACTGCGTGCTCGGCTGACTGAGCTTTTGACCTTGGCGGTGGGCTGCACCTAAGCGATGCCGCTGTTTGGAACTAGCCGCGTTTGCCTTTGGGCGAGCGTGGCGAGCAGATAGATCAGGTGTAGAGCGCTTGATCTGCACCCTGGCTGCAGCACTTGTGCCCGCGCAACAACCATCGCAGGACACGCCGCCGATGTCCGCAGTCGCGACGCTCCGATCATGCATGCAGGTCCTGCACATCCTCCGTCTCTTGCCGGCGCGCCGGGTTCCGCCGCCTGTTCCGAGTAGCAGGGCCGCAATCGCGGCTATGCTGGCCGCCACATCCACCATGCCGGTCTGCCATGTCCCTGTTCGCCATCGTCGCCGGTCTGTGTGTCGCTCTGCTGCACGTCTACATCATGGTGTTGGAGATGGTGCTGTGGACGCGGCCGCTGGGCCTGAAGACCTTTCGTAATACCCTCGAGAAGGCGCAGGCCACGCGCGTGCTGGCAGCCAACCAGGGGCTGTACAACGGCTTCCTGGCTGCGGGACTGTTCTGGGGTGCGTTGCAGGCCCGGGCCGATGTGCTTGGCTTCTTTCTGGGCTGTGTCGTCGTGGCAGGCGGCTACGGCGCCTACAGCGTCAACCGTCGCATCTTCGTCGTGCAGGCGTTGCCCGCGCTGATTGCCCTGGCCTTGCTGTGGTTGCCGCGCTGAGGCGGCCTTCCCCGCCTTCTGTAGGAGCGAACCCGGCCGCGACGGGGCGTCACCGGTAATGCCTCATCGCGGCCAGGTCCGCTCCTACCTTGGCAGCACGCTGAGGCTGCAGGCGCGGTGAACTGGCCGAAGACCACGGCGACAGGCAGGCAGCCGCGAGATGGTCAGTCTCCACACCAGCCGGTCTCCACACACGACGACGGCGGGCCGAAGCCCGCCGTCGTCTGCTGTCACCTTGCCCCGCGCCTTACGCTGCTTCGCGCGGTTGCTGGGCGTGCGGCTTGTCGTAGTAGCTGGCCGCTCGCAACTCGTGCGGCTCGAAGTCGTCCACGGTAATGGTGTCCATCATCATCTCGCGCAACTCTTCCAGCTGCCTGCGCTCGTCGCCGGTGATCACGCCTTCGGCCACCGCCTCGTCCAGCTGTGCGGTGAAACCCAGCGCTTCGATGCCCTTGGTCTTGAGCGCCTTGAGGAACTTGCGCTCCACCGGCTCGGCCAGCACGGCTTTGGCCAGATAGCTGGCGATACGCCCGCCCGGATTGTTGGCACAGGGGGTCAGGAACACGCCCTGGGCCAGGCGGTCGCGCGCTTCGTTCGGCGTCATCAGGATCGATGCCACGCGGTGCCCCAGGCGGTCGCCCGGCGCTTCGGCACGACGGCCCAGGGGGAAGATCAGCAGCCACATCAACCAGCCCACCGGCCGGATCGGGAAATTGCGCAGCGCCGCCGACAGCGCGGTTTCGATCTTGTGCACGCTGTCATGGAACGCCCATGCCAGCAGCGGCTGATCGGTCGCCGGCGCGCCTTCGTCGTGATAGCGCTTGAGCATCGCGCTGGTCAGGTAGATGTGGCTCAGCACATCGCCCAGCCGGCCGGACAGCGACTCCTTGAACTTGAGCTTGCCGCCGAGCATCAGCATCGACACGTCGGCCATCAACGCCAGGTTGGCGGAATAACGATCCAGCTTGCGGAAGAAGCGACGCGTGTACGCATCGCCCGGCGCTGCACCGATGCGTGCGCCGGTCAGCCCGAACCAGAACGAACGCACCGCGTTGGAGATACCGAAGCGGATATGCCCGAACAGGCTCTGGTCGAACGCTTCCAGGCCACGGCGCGTATCCGGATCCTGCGCCGCCTGCATTTCCTTCATCACCCACGGATGGCACAGGATCGCGCCCTGGCCGAAGATCAGCAGGCTGCGGGTCATGATGTTGGCGCCTTCCACGGTCACGCCGATCGGCGCCGCCTGCCAGGCACGGCCGGCGAAGTTGCGCGGCCCCAGGATGATGCCCTTGCCGCCGATCACATCCATCATGTCGCTGACCACTTCGCGGCCCATGGTGGTGCAGTGGTACTTGGCGATCGCCGACGGCACCGACGGCACATCGCCACGGTCCACCGCCGCGGCAGTGGCCTGCGACAACGCACTGATCGCATACGCCTTGCCACCGATCCGTGCGAGCGCTTCTTCCACGCCTTCGAAGCGGCCGATCGACAGACCGAACTGCTTGCGAATGCGCGCATACGCGCCGGTGACCACCGCGGCGTACTTGCCGCCACCGCTGGCCGTGGAGGGCAGGGTGATCGAGCGGCCCACTGCCAGGCACTCGTTGAGCATGTTCCAGCCCTTGCCGACCATTTCCACGCCGCCAATCAACTGGCTCAGAGGGATGAACACTTCCTCGCCATGGATCGGGCCGTTCTGGAACGGCGAATTGAGCGGGAAATGGCGACGGCCGATTTCCACGCCGGGAGTCTCGCGCGGCAGCAGCGCCAGGGTGATGCCGATGTCCTTCTTGTCGCCGATCAGGCCATCCGGATCGTAGGCGCGGAACGCCAGGCCGATCAGCGAGGCGACCGGCGCCAGGGTGATGTAGCGCTTGTCGAAGGTGAGCTTGACGCCGAGCACGTTGGCGCCGTTCCACTCGCCCTTGCAGACGATGCCGTAGTCGGGGATCGAGGTCGCATCGGAGCCGGCGAACGGGCCGGTCAGGCCGAAGCACGGCACCTCGGCACCCACCGCCAGACGCGGCAGGTAATAGTCCTTCTGTTCCGGCGTGCCGTAATGCAGCAGCAGCTCACCCGGCCCGAGCGAGTTGGGCACGCCGACGGTGGAGCTGACCACGCTGGAGATCGAGGACAGCTTCTGGATCACCTTGTGATGCGCCAGCGCACTGAAGCCCAGGCCGCCGTACTGTTTGGGAATGATCATGCCGAAGAACTTGTTCTTCTTGATGTACTCCCACAGCTCCGGCGGCAGGTCGGCGTGGACATGGGTGATCTCCCAGTCGTTGACCATCTTGCACAGCTCTTCGACCGGGCCGTCCAGAAATGCCTGCTCTTCGGCGGTCAATTGCGGCTTGGGGTAGTTGAGCAGCTTCTGCCAATCCGGGTCGCCGGTGAACAGCTCGCCTTCAAAGCCCACCGAGCCGGTTTCCAGTGCGATGCGTTCGGTCTGCGACAACGGCGGCAGTACCTTGCGGAAGAAACCCATCAGCGGCGTGGTCAGCAGCGGCTTGCGCAGGAACGGCAACAGCACCGGCGCGGAGACCAGCACCACCAGCACGGCAGCGACGATGGTCGCGGTGAGATTGGCCCCCAGCAACCAGCATGCCACCAGCACACAGGCGCTCAGCGCAACCCAGGTGGCAAGGCGCATGCGGTGATAGGCAGCGATGCCCGCCGCCAGGATGACGAAGAGAAACGGTGCAACGATGCTCATGGTCTTGCTCCAGTGACATGCTCGGTAATGTTGGACGCTGCGGTGGTGCCAACCGGGGGCAGTGCGTCCAGATAATGCAACACGGTTGCGGTAAACGTGGTGTTGTCGTCGCCGGCCAGCATGTGCGTGGCATCGGGCAGATGCACGTGCTGCGCATGCGGCGCGATCGACAGGAATTCGCTGATGGTGTCCGGCGTGACCAGATCGCTGCGCCCGCCGCTGATCAGCAGGAGCGGGCAACGCACCTGCGCGGCGGCGTCCAGCAAGGTCTGCTGCTGTGCGTGCGGGTCCTGACCTGCCAGCTCATCGACCAGCCGCGGATCCCAATGCCAGTGCCACCTGTTGTCCGCCCGCTGCCTCAGCAAGGCCTGCAGTTGCTCGGCCGTCTTGCGCGGGCGTTGCGGCAGATACGCGGCAATTGCGTCGGCAGCGGCATCCAGCGATGCGAAACCCTCCGGATGCGCGGTCATGAAACGCAGGATGCGCTCCACGCCTGCGGTATCCCAGCGCGGCGTGATGTCGACCAGGACGATCGCGCGAAACAGGCCGGGCCAGCGCGCCTCCGCAAGCAGGCCGAACAAGCCGCCCATTGATGCGGCGACCAGCACCGGTGGCGCGGCCTGCTCGCCCGCCAGCACAATCAAGTCATCGGTGAATTGCGTTGCCGAGTAGGGCAGGCCAACGTCGTTGAAGCCGGAGTCGCCATGACCGCGCGCGTCGTAGGCCAGCGCCCGGTAGCCAGCGTCGGCCAGTCGAGCCGCAGTGCTTTCCCAGGCGTACCGGGTCTGTCCAAACCCATGTGCCAGCAACACCGTCGCTGCGTTGCCCGCGCCTCGCTCCGACACCGCAAGCGAGGTATCGCCAGCAGTGATGCGAATGCTGGACGCACTGTGGGCAAGGCTAGAAGGAGAGGAAACCATACCTCATGGTATGGACCTGCCCGGGCCACTGTCAATACTGCCTGGTATGGACGGTTAAGCCATTGAATCGTGGCAGTTGTGTGTCCGTTGTGTGATGCATACTGCAACTGACGCAAGCGTATGGTTAAATCGCGTCAATGAATGACATCCCCGACCCGAGCCTCACCACGCCCCGCGCCACGTCCGGTCGCGGCAACCGCCTCAGTGCGGACGATTGGGCGCAGGCCGCACTGGACCTGATCGCCGAACAAGGCGTGGGCGCCGTCGCAGTGGAGCCGCTGGCACGCCGTCTCGGCGTGACCAAGGGCAGCTTCTATTGGCACTTCCCCTCCCGCGATGCCTTGCTGCAGGCAGCGCTCGAACGCTGGGAGATCTTCGAACAGAAGGAAGTGTTCGGCAGCCTGGAAGACGTCCCTGACCCCAGCGCACGCTTGCGCGCGCTGTTCCAGCTGGTCGCGCACGAAGTCAAACCGCATGTCATCTACAGCGAACTGCTCAAGGCACTTGACCACCCGGCCGTGCGTCCGGTCATCGACCGCGTCTCGCAGCGCCGTCTCGACTACCTGATCGCCTCATTCCGCCAGGCCGGCCTGAGCCGCACCGACGCCCAACACCGTGCGCGCCTGGCCTACGCCGCCTACGTCGGTTTCCTGCAACTCTCGCTGCAGTTGCAGCAGCCCAAGCAAGCCCGCGAAGACTTCGAAGCCTACGTCGAGCATGTGATCCAGACGTTGATTCCGGGATAACCAGCACGCGTTGGGTGCTGAGTCCACCCTTTCCTTTTTGAACTTCAAACACAACTACGGCCCCATTTGGGGCCGTAGTTGTGTTCATCAGGCAGGCTCTATCAGAAGCGCTGACGGTACTGCATGTACATATAGCGGCCCGGCAGGTCGTACTGCGGGTCAAACATGTTGTACGCGGTGCTGTACGCGACCGGCGGATCCTTGTCGAAGGCGTTGTTCAAACCTACCGATACCGTCGCATTCCAAGGAGTGCTGTAACGCACCTGGATGTCGTGATACGTGGTCGCACCGATGTGGTTGCGCGGCGATGCGCCATCGGCAGTAACGCGGTCAGGCTCGGAGCAGTAAGCCTGCGCCAGTGTCGCCGACAACGGGCAGACTTCTTCCATGCCGGACTTGTAGCGCAGACCCCAATTGATGCCGAAATCGCCAAACGACCAGTCGACATAGAGGTTGGAACGAATGCGCCAGTACGGATCCTGATTCAGGTAACGACCCTGGAACTGTTCCAGCTCGGAGTCTGCAGTCGCCTTGGTTTCCCAGCTCGAAAGATAGGTCGAATCCCAGCTGATGGTGAACTGGCCGAAGGCCGTTTCCGGCAAGCGGTAGTTGATGCCCAGATCCCAGCCTTCAACCTTGTACGAGGCCAGATTCAACAGCGGCATATTGATGTTGGTGACGGTATAGGCACCATCGCTGTAGTTGGGGTCACGCGTGATCAGACCGCAATATTCAGCCTGCTCGCCAGCGCTGCCGCCATAGCACTTGTCCAGAATGAACTGTGCTTCCGGACGCGTGATGGCGTTTTCGATTTCGATCTGCCACCAGTCCAGGGTGACATTCAGGCCCTGCACGAAGCTCGGGCTGAACACAAAACCGAGGGTGCGGCTGGTCGATGTTTCCGGCTGCAGTTGCTCATTGGAGGTGTAGGTGAAAGGCTCCAGCGTCTGCTTGGCGCCGGTGCCTGCACCGGGCTGCACGAAATTGGCGGGCACGCCGGCTGCAGCACAGTTCTGGGCCACGACCGGATTGCTCAGCTGACCTGCCTGGATCGAGCAGGGATCGGCGTAGGTTTCAAACGAGTCGGCGTTGCCGGCAAACAGGTTGTTAATGCTCGGAGCGCGGAAGCCTTCGCTATAGTTACCGCGAATCATCAAGTCCTGGATAGGCTTCCAGCGGAAACCGAACTTGTTATTGACGGTATCGCCGAAGTTGCTGTAGTCCGAATAACGAGTCGCCAAGCTGAAGTCGAGCAGCTGGGCGCCCGGCAGATCTGCCAGAACCGGGACCGAGAGTTCCAGATAGAACTCGTCCAGGCTGTAGGAGCCTGCGGTCGGGCGCGCGCCGTTGCCGGTGCTGAGGCCTGCTGCGATAAACGCGTCCGGATCGAACTGGCCGCTCTCCTTGCGATACTCGTAGCCGGCAGCGAAGGCAAGCGGGCCAGCCGGGAGATCGACGATGTCGCCGCTGAGATTGGCTGTATAGCCCTTGGACTCGACGGAGGACGAATCGTGCGCGGTGAAGCTGGTGTAATCCAGCGCCGCCTGGCTGATCGAGCCACGCGGTCCCAGCGGATTGACCGGAACACATCCGGGAATCACATCACCGCCGGGCGCGGAAACGCATACCGGCACGCCGCCACGCAGCTCAGAGGGGCCGTAGGCGCTATTGAGGTTGGCGAGGTTGAACAGGCCGTAGGTCAGGTCGTTTTGGTCGGACTTGTCGTAGCGATAGCCCACATCCCAGTCGAAGCTATGGTCGGCAAATTCGAAGAAACCTTCCAGGCCACCGTAGAAGTGCCAGTTCTTGACGTTCTGATTGAACGAGCGGCCACCGGTTTCGATGAAGCGGCGGTTGACACCGGTCAGGTTCTGATCGAACGGGTTGTAGAGGCTATCTGCGCTCAAGGTCAGGCCGGTGACCGGCATTGCTGCCAGCAGCTGCTCGGACTTACGCTCGTTGTACATCGCCTCGGTACGGAACGTCACGTTATCGGTGAAGTTGAAGCTACCTTGAGCGAACAGCGAGGTGCGTTCCTGCGGGGTCAGCAGGTAATTGTCTGGCGCGGTGTTATAACCGTGGACGTTGGCCACGTAAGGCGTTTCGACGCCATTGATCAGGATGCGGCGCGCGCCATTGCGCACATACGAGCCCGGGAAGCCGGTACCGCTCTGACCGCTGAAGAACGGAGGACCGCCAGCAGAGATCTGCCGATCGCCCGCCATGACCGACTCTTCCTGCACGTAGGAAGCGCCCAGCAACAAACTTGCGCGGTCAGTGGTGGTGCCGATCGTGAAATCGTACGCCTGGCGCTGGCCATCGCCATCGCTGTACTGGCCAACGTTGACACCGGCCTCGGCGCCGTCGAAGTTCTTGCGGGTGATGATATTCACCACACCGGCAATGGCATCGGAGCCGTAAATCGTGGAAGCGCCATCTTTCAGGATGTCGATGCGCTCAACCATTGCAGTGGGAATGGTGTTGAGGTCGACGCTGCCGTCCAGGCCTGTGGTCCAGCGGCGGCCATTGACCAACACCAGGGTGCGTGCACTGCCGAGGTTGCGAAGCGCAATGCCGGAGCTGCCGTCGCCACCGTTGTTGAAGGTGCGGTTCAGCGCCGCGCCGTTGGCTGCCACGCGCTGCAACACATCGGCAACAGAGGTGACGCCCTGCTTGTCGATATCCTGACGGGTCAGCGTCAGGACGGGCTGCGACGTTTCAACGTCTGCGCTCTTAATGCGCGAACCGGTCACCTCGATCTTGTCGAGATTGGTGGTGCCGCCGGCTTCCTGAGCGATGGCGGTACCGGTACCGCCGACGCCCACGACAAGCGCGAGGACGACTGCATCGCGCAGCTTGTTGGACTTGCAATTCATTAGCTCTCTCTCCAAGTGATCTTGGGTACTGCCAAGGGTTGTTTGCCTGTCGGGGGTCCGAAGAAGCGGATCCAAAACGTCAGGGTGAACCGATGGTATATGCGTTATGCGAGAAATTAAAGTCCCGTTAACGAAAAAGAAGAAAGGTGTGAAAGGCGGCGTAGGGCACATGGCCAGAACGAAAAACGCCACCGGCTGCGGGCCGATGGCGTCACGTTAAATCATTTCAAATCAATGACTTAGAGGTCTTGCTCGTACCGGACGTACGGAATCGTACCGTCGCTGTTGCTCTCGTTGCTCGGCGCAAACGGGTTCTTGCCACGGGAAATCACGTTCTCGGCGCCGACCGTCAACTGGCCGCTCCAGGGGGTACGCCAGGTCAGGCCCAGGCCCAGGCCTTCCCACTTTTCCGGCTGGCCAGGGACATCGACGACGCGGCCGATGACGTTGGCGCTGAAGGCGCCGTAGCCGCCACCGACGCTCAGGGTCTTGCTGTCCCACTGGTCGGCGATCGCCGGAGAAACGTCGGCCAGCGGCACCAGGCGCGCGCGCGCATAGGTCCCGCCGATCGAAACGAAGCCCTCGCGGCCAATGTTCTTCTGCCCGAATACGGTCAGGTCGTTCTGTTCGACGCGGGTCAGCGGTGCCTTGCCGGCGCCGATCAACCAGGCCGGCAGTGTGTCGCGGCCAGTGCCGGCGGTGACGCCAGCGCGGGCGCCAGCGCGGTTGAAGCCCAGCGTGGCCGAGACGCGGCGCGATGCTGCGGCGCTGTCTTCCTCGTCGTCGCCAATGCCTGCAAGCAGACAGTGGCTGGCGAGTCCGTTGATGTTGGTGCCACGGCTGCTGTTGCAGATCAGGCCCAGCGAATCGCCCGAGGTCAGGCCGAAGGCCGCGTCCAGCGAGTTGCGACCGAAGTGCCAGCGTGCGCCAGCCTTCTGCTCGCCAGTGGGCTCCAGGTACAGAAAGGCTTCGACCTTTCCGCTGCCCTTGTTCCACACCGGCAGGATGGTGCTCTCGCGCAACTGCTGGGATGCCGACTGCGCGTGCGCACCCGTGGCTGCCGCGAGGGCAACCAGCAAAGCGAGCGGAAGGCGAAGAAGGTGTCGCATACCAGAGTTCAGACCCAGGGGCAGTTGTTAAGTTCCCGAGAGCGGGCAATCAGAATGCTAGGGCGTTTATGATTATTTAACAAGTAGCCGCGTTCCCCGGAATGCAGCACCAACGCTATCTATTGCAACCTTTCCGGCGCGTCCAATGACGGCTGCGCCTCGCTGAAAAGTACGTCCAGCGCGGTCAACGGAAAGTGATACTCACGCCCGCAGAACTCGCAGCGGACCTCGACCTCGCCAGTCGCCTCGGCAGCGGCACGCGCCTCGTCTTCGCCGAGGGACTGCAGCATCGAGGCGACCCGCTCGCGCGAACAGGAGCAGCCGAAGCTGAGCGGCTTGCTGCCCAGCAACTGGGTGTCTTCCTCGTGGAACAACCGGTGCAGCAGGTCCTCGCTGGCGACCGAGAGCAGTTCCGGTGCGCCCAGGGTGTCGAACAGGGCGCCGATGCGGGTCCAGCCATCGTTGTCGCCTTCGTCGCCAGGCAACTTTTGCAGCAACAGGCCGGCGGCCTGGTCCGGGCCTGCGGCCAGCAGCAGCCGGGTCGGCAGCTGCTCGGACTGATGGAAATAGGTTTCGAAGGCTTCGGCCAGGTCCGGCGCCTGCATGCCGACCAGGCTCTGGTAGCGCTGTGGTTCACGCGGGTCCAGGCCGGGGTTCTCGATGGTGATCGCCAGCAGCGCGGCCTCGCCCAGTTCGCGCAGGTCGGCGGGCGCATCGGCACCGCCGGCCAGCTGCACGATGCCGCGCAAGGTGCCGGCTGCGGTGCATTCGGCGAACAGGGTGCGCAGGGTCTGGTTGCCGCGCAGTTGCACCGACAGGCGCCCGTCGACCTTGGTGTGTCCGGTGAACAAGGCTGAGGCCACCGCTGCTTCGCCGAGCAACTGGCGGGCGGCGGGCGGGTAGTCGGCCGCTCCCTGGATGTCGTGCCAGGCCTGGGTCAGGCGCACATGGACGCCGCGCACGCCAGCGGCAGGCAGCAGGAAACGGGAAAGCTGATCGTGGTCGGTCATGGGGACATCGGACGTAAGGGACGCCGGTTGCCGGATAATGCAACGAGCATCGGAATGAAAGGTCGTAGCGAACAATGGGGACGGATGCATTGGATGGCAAGCAGGTGGCGCCAGCGCGGCGCGCGGGGCGCTGGCTGCGTTGGCTGTTGGCGGCCCCGCTGCTGTTCGCTGCCGCGAGCGTGCTGCAGGTGCTGGTGCTGCGGGTGATCGATCCGCCGGTCAGCAGCATGATGGTGGGGCGCTATCTGGAAGCCTGGGGCGAGGGCGACTGGCGTTTTTCGCTGCACCAGCAATGGCGCGACTACGACAGGATCGCCGCCAGCCTGCCGATTTCGGTGGTGGCTGCGGAGGATCAGCAGTTTCCGCTGCATCACGGCTTCGACCTGCAGGCGATCGAAAAGGCGCGCGACCACAATGCGCGCGGCGGACGCGTGCGCGGGGCCAGCACGATCAGCCAGCAGGTCGCCAAGAACGTGTTCCTGTGGCAGGGCCGCAGCTGGCTGCGCAAGGGCCTGGAGGCCTGGTACACGGTGCTGATCGAGTTGCTGTGGCCGAAGCAGCGCATTCTGGAGATGTATCTCAACGTGGCCGAGTTCGGCGACGGGGTGTACGGCGCGCAGGCCGCTGCCCGGCAGTTCTGGGGCAAGGATGCGGCGGGGCTGTCGCCGGGCGAATCGGCGCGTCTGGCAGCGGTACTGCCTTCGCCACGCCGCTATGACGCACGTCGTCCCGGCGCCTATGTGCAACGGCGGGCGGCATGGATCCAGCGGCAGGCACGCCAGCTGGGCGGCCCCGCGTATCTGCAGGCACCATGAGCATGCAGACATCCGGCCCCGCCCAGCTGCCGTTGGCAGCAGACCGCCTGACGGTGGTGATTGCGGCCTATAACGAAGAGACCAGCATTCCGCAGCTGCATCCGCGCCTGTGCGCGGTGCTGGCCGGCTTGCATGGCGTGCAGACGCATGTGCTGTATGTCGATGATGGCAGCAGCGACGGCACCTGGAGCGTGTTGCAGGCGCTTGCCGATGCCGACCCGCAGGTGAGCGCGGTGCGGCTGTCGCGTAATTTCGGCAAGGAAGTGGCCATTTCTGCCGGCCTGGACCATGTGTTGCCCGGTGCGGTGGTGCTGCTCGATGCCGATGGACAGGACCCGCCGGAGCTGATTCCCGAATTCGTCGCGCTGTGGCGCGCCGGTTACGACAACATCTTCGGCACGCGGATTTTTCGCGAGGGCGAGAGCTGGTTGAAGCGCAGCGCGGCGCATGCGTTCTATCGGGTGATCCGGCAGTTGTCGCGCACGCCGATTCCCGCCGATACCGGGGATTTCAGGCTGCTGTCGCCGCGGGTGGTGGAGGCCTTGCAACAGCTGCGCGAGCGCCACCGTTTCATGAAGGGGCTGTTTGGCTGGGTCGGGTTTCGCCAGGTGGCGCTGCCGTATCGGCGTGCGCCGCGGCTGTCGGGGCGCAGCAAGTTCACGGTGTGGCGGCTGTGGAACTTCGCGCTGGATGGCATCACCAGTTTTTCCACCGTGCCACTGCGCGCGGCGACCTATCTGGGCTTGCTTACCGCGCTGGTGGCATTCCTGTTCGGTGGCTGGGTGGTGATCAAGGCGGCGCTGATGGGCGACCCGGTGGCCGGCTGGCCGACCATGATGTCGGTGATCCTGTTCCTTGGCGGCATCCAGCTGATTGCCCTGGGCCTGATCGGCGAATACCTGGGCCGGTTGTATGACGAGGCCAAGCAGCGTCCGCTGTACCTGGTCGATACCCACCGCGGCGTGGTGGGAGTAGTCTGCGACCACCAGACCAAGCGCGGAGCGGGCCATGCAGACCGTACGACAGCTATTGGGGACCAAGCAGGTTGAGGTATTCGCCGTGGCGGCAGACGCTGCAGTGATCGAGGCGATCCGGATGATGGCCGAGAAAGGCATCGGCGCGGTATTGGTGATGGACGGACCACGGCTGGTCGGCATCGTGTCCGAGCGCGATTACGCGCGCAAGGTGGTGCTGCGCGACCGCGCTTCATCGACCACCAGTGTTGCCGAGATCATGAGCACCCAGGTGGTGACGGTGTCGCCGTCGGACACGGTGGAGCGCTGCATGCAGTTGATGACCGACGGACGCTTCCGGCATCTGCCGGTGCTGGACAACGGGCGCGTGCAGGGCGTGATTTCCATCGGCGATCTGGTCAAGGCGGTGATCGAGCGCCAGCAGCACGATATCGATCAATTGCAGCGTTACATCGCCAGCTAGAGCCGTGCCGGCTGGGTTCCCTGCGTCTTGCCTTGAACGGCGCTTCTGCCCGGGCTGGCTTGATGAGTGTGGCGGGCAGAGAGATGAGTGTCAGGGCGCTTGATGTGAAGCCTGCTGCAGGGTCCTTGCCCGCCCACCATCGCGGGACACGCCGCAAGTACGTCCTTGTAGGCTCTTACGCGGCATCCATGCCGCGTAAGGTCCCGCGACGGTGAGCGGGCAAGGACCTGTCGGGATATTCGGTGTGCATGGTCCAAGCAATGCACGATGCGTTTGTTCGATAGCGATGCGGCTCAACGTCCGATCCCCTTCGTGCTACCAGAAGCTTTTTCACGTGGCCATCGACCGACTTTTTGGTGCGGTGTCTTCGCCGATTGCAGGACCGAGTAGCGGAAGGGATGCCGCCACCGAGCTTCCAGGGACGAATTCACGGCGTGTCCTGCGAGCGGTAAGGTGCCGCGCACGACTCACCGAGCGTTCGACTGGGCATCTTGACTGCAAGAACCGATGCCGCTGTTCGCCATCGCTGCGTGTGTCTGTTGAGAAGTGCACTCGTCAAAGACAATGCATACGCTCAACACGTTGCCACCATCGCTACAGCGTCTGGCTGGTTTGCTGGTCGCTCAGGGTCTTGCCGCGAGCTTACTTCGCGAACTTGCCACCGCAGTCGCTGTCCTTGCCCGGACCCGGTTCGAAGGTCGCGAGCAAGGCGGCGGGCGGGGCGATCATGCCCAGGCCGACTGCAAGTGCGCCACGCAGGCCCAACGCCTTGAAGTCGGGACGGAATGTCGGGTCCTTGAAGCTGCCGCCGATCCGCAACGGCGAGCGCAGACTCAGGATGCTGCGGTCTTTCGGGCGCGGGCGCAGCAGCAGGTCCAGCGTCTCGTCCTTCAAGCTGATGCTGCCTTCGCCAACGATGATGGTGTCGGTGCTGTCGAAGGCCAGCGCACGCGATTGCATCAGGCCGTCCTGCACCCCGAAGTCGCCGAAGATGCAGCGCACCGGAATCTGACGGTCCTTGGTGACCAGATATTTCAGCGACTCGGCGATATCCAGCCCGGCCAGTTCCATGATCAGGTTGCCGACATGCCCACGGCCCATGCCGACGCCGATCGTGCCGTCGGCGGTACTGAGCATCGCGCCGATCGAGTTGCCGCGGCCACGCAGATCGAACTCGCCGCCGATGGCACCCGAGGCTTGCTTGGCAAGTGTCGTGTCGGGGAACAGCTGATCCAGCCGGATGCCGCGAAGGCCAGCCTTGAGCTGCGTGGTGATCACCTCGTTGCGCGCATCCATGCGGATGGTGGAGCGGATGTCGCCGCCGGCAACGCCGAAGTTGAGCGGGTCCAGCTGCAGCAGACCGTCCTTCAAGGTCAGTGAGGCGTCCATGTCGTCCAGCGGCCATGATGGCGCATTGATGCGCTGCGCGCGCCAGCGCACCTGCGCATCCATCGCACGCAGCTTGGACAGGTCATAAGGCGTGCTGGGCAGCACGCGGGCGCTGGCTGCGAGTTGTGCGGCCTGCTTTTTCTGTTCGGCGTTTGCCGACTCGTTCGCGCCGGTCTTCGGCGGTGCGCCGACAAAGCCTGCCAGGTCGTCGAAATCCAGGCGTTTGGACGCCAGATCCGCACGCAGGAACGGACGCTTGTTGCGCAGGTCCACTTCCGCGGTACCTGACAGATCGCTATCGCCGGCGGTGCCGGTGAACTTTTCGTAGCGCCAGAGCTGGCCGTTGCGGCGCAGATGACCATCGAGCTTGTACGGCGGCGTCGACGGCATGGCTACGCCGGTCAGCGGATACAGATCCTGCATGTCCTGACCGCTGAGTGCCATTTGCAGATCGAAGACCTGGAACTGGAACGGGTTGGTCAAGGTGCCGCGCACGTGCGTGCGGGTGGCGCCGGCGCTGCCGCGCAGATCGATACGGAACGGATGCTCGCTCTGACTCAGCTCCAGCGGCGAGGCGGTGTTGCCCTTGAGCGTGAAGGGATAGCCCTTCCAGCGGCCCTTGCCATCGATGCCGATGGGCGCCGCACGCTGGTCGCTGCTCGGCGGGGCGAGGCTGTTGATTGCCACATCCACATCCGAGCGATTGGCTGCATCGATGTATTGCAGGCGCCCGCTGTTCACCAGCAGGCGGCCAAGGCGCGGCATGGTGCCATCGCCATCGTCCTGATCGAAGACCCAGTTGCTGGGATGGGTGTCGTCGCCGGCTTCCAGCAGGACGGTCGGGTGATCCAGACGGATTTCCGGCAGACGCAGCTTGCCGCGTAGCAGCGGCCACAACTCGACATCGATCTCGGCCGAGTTGAGCTCGGCCATCGGCCCGCGCTTTGACCATGCTGCATTGGCCAGGCTCAGCCGATTGCCGCGCACCGTGGTCGTGCGGCCCAGCTTTACATCCAGATAGCCGAGGTGGAATTCGCGACCGGTCTTGGCACTGACCAGGCGCTCGACCGGGCCACGCAGCCAGTTCCATTGGAACAGCAGCACGAAGACCACCACGATGGCGGCGACGATGGCGAACCCGGCCAGCCAGCGTCGACGACGTGGCGTGGGGGAAGGAGATGCAGCTGAGGTGTCGGTCACGTTGTTCACGCGGGCCATGGTTGGCGATGGCTCGTGCACGGCGCGCGAACGCGCCGCAGATCGTGCCTCACATGACCTGCGCAATCACCGCAACGAAGTGGCAAGCGCTGCCGGCCAGCACGAACAGGTGCCAGATTGCATGGAAATAGCGCTGGGTGTCGCGCTGGTAGAAATACGTGCCCAGCGTATAGAAGAGTCCGCCGGCCAGCAGCCAGCACAGAGACCAGGTATCGACAGAGCGCAGTAAGGGCTGGATCGCCACGACGATCAGCCAGCCCATCGCCAGATACAGCACCGTCGACAACAGGCGGAAACGACCGGTGAAGAACAGTTTGAAGATCACCCCGGCGGCGGCAATCGTCCAGATTGCGGTAAACAGTCCCCAGCCCCAGGAGTCACGCAGATTGATCAGCGTGAACGGGGTATAGGTCCCGGCGATCAACAGATAGATCGCGCAGTGATCGAGCACCTGCAGGCGCGCCTTGGCGCCCGGATGCGGAATGGCATGAAACAGCGTGGAGGCGACGTACAGCAGTACCAGGGTGGCGCTGAAGACGATGGAGGTGGCCAGTTGCCAGCCATCGCCATAGATGGCGGCCAGCGTGATCAGCACCGAGCCGCCAGCCAATGCAGCAATGGCACCCAGGCCGTGGGTCACGGCGCTGGCTATCTCGTCGCGCAGGTCGGTCGAGGGGGAGGCGTCTGCGTTCATGCCAAAAAGGTACCGCAATTGCGAGCAATTCGCATCGCCGGCAGGTGCGGTTGCGCGCCTTGGTTCAAGCCGCGGTCAATCGATCGCCCTGGCATGCGCATGCTCGCGCGTGGCAGAGAAACGTACGTCCGGCGCGCGTTCCTGCGCCAGCTGCAGGTTCACCCGCGTCGGGGCGAGATAGACCAGCTGGCCGGCGGCGTCGATCCCCAGATTGCCGGCATTTTTCTCGCGGAACTCTTCCAGCTTCTTGGCGTTGTCGCAATGCACCCAGCGCGCGGTGGTGACGCTCACCGGTTCGAAGATCGCATCCACGCCGTATTCGTCCTTGAGCCGGTAGGCCACCACGTCGAACTGCAGCACACCCACTGCGCCCAGGATCAGGTCGTTGCTCATCAACGGGCGGAAGAACTGCGTGGCGCCTTCTTCGGACAGCTGCGCCAGGCCCTTCTGCAACTGCTTGAGCTTGAGCGGGTCGCGCAGGCGTGCACGCCGGAACAGTTCCGGTGCGAAGTTGGGAATGCCGGTGAACGACAGCGATTCGCCTTCGGTAAACGTGTCGCCGATGGAGATGGTGCCGTGGTTGTGGATGCCGATGACATCGCCCGGCCAGGCTTCGGCGGCGATCTCGCGGTCGGAGGCCATGAAGGTCAGCGCGTTGGCCAGCTTGACGTCCTTGCCGCTGCGCACGTGCAATGCCTTCATGCCGGCGGTGAACTTGCCCGAGCACACGCGCATGAAGGCCACGCGGTCGCGATGCTGCGGGTCCATGTTGGCCTGGATCTTGAAGACGAAGCCGCTGAGCTTGGCCTCGGTCGCCTCGACCCGGCGGCCGGTGGTGTCGCGCGCCTGCGGTGGCGGCGCGTGCTCGACGAAGAAATCCAGCAGTGGTTGCACGCCGAAGTTGTTGACGCCCGAGCCGAAGAACACCGGCGTCTGCTGGCCGGCGCGGTACGCCTGCAGGTCGAACGGATTGCTGGCGCCTTGCACCAGTTCCAGTTCGTCGCGCAGTTCGGCCAGCATCTGTGCGCCGATCTTTTCGGCCAGGCCCGGGGCATCCAGCGACGGGAAGATGGTCGAATCCTGGCGGGTGAAGTTGCGGCCCTGTTCGTACAGGTGCACCTCGCCTGTGATCAGGTGCACCACGCCCTTCAGGCGCTGGCCCATGCCGATCGGCCAGGTGACCGGGGCGCACTGGATGCCGAGCACGGTTTCGACTTCATCCAGCAGGTCGATCGGGTTCTTGCCCTCGCGATCGAGCTTGTTGATGAAGGTCATGATGGGGGTGTCGCGCAGGCGGCAGACTTCCATCAGCTTGATGGTGCGTTCTTCCACGCCCTTGGCGACGTCGATGACCATCAGCGCCGAGTCCACGGCGGTCAGCACCCGGTAGGTGTCCTCGCCGAAGTCGGCGTGGCCGGGGGTGTCGAGCAGATTGACGATCTTGCCCTCGTACGGGAACTGCATCACCGAGGAGGTGACCGAGATACCGCGCTCCTTTTCCAGCGCCATCCAGTCCGAGGTGGCGTGACGGGCGGCCTTGCGGCCCTTGACCGAGCCGGCCATCTGGATCGCACCCCCGAACAGCAGCAGCTTTTCGGTCAGCGTGGTCTTGCCCGCATCGGGGTGGGAAATGATGGCGAAGGTGCGGCGGCGCGCGGCTTCGTTGGAGACGTCGGACATGGGCTGAGCGCGCCCGGTCGGACGCCTGCGGAAACTGAGGAAGCCGGTGATTATAGCGGCTTCGCCGCGGCGGGCCTCTGTGGCCCTGGCCTGGGCCTTGCCGGTCGGTAGCCCGGCGCTCGCCGGGCGGCCGTCACTCACGGTGCCGGCGAGGGGAACTGCAATTCGCCCTGGGGGCCCAGCATCCGGAACGGCAACGCGATCAGGCGCAGGTCCGCATTGCGCTGGAGCGCGAAATGCAGGTGCGGGGCGGTGCTGTAGCCGGTATTGCCAGAGGCGCCCAGGCGCTCGCCGGTGCGCACCACCTGGCCCGGGCGCACCGCCACGCCATCGGGCGCCAGATGGGCATAGATGGCCATGCTGCCGTCGGCATGCAGCACCCGCACCAGGTTGCCGCCGGCGGCGGCCTGGTCCTGCGGGCCGCCTTCGATGACATCCTGCCGCACCTCCATCACCACGCCCTCGCGCGCTGCCAGCACCGGCGTGCCCTGCGGCAATGCAAAGTCCACCGCATACCAGTTGGGCGCATCGGCATGGCTGAAGGCCCCGCCGAAGCCCTGGTCCACGCGTATCGGCGCATCGCGGAATGGGAGCCGGTAGCGCACCTGCTGCTGCGGGCGGGCCTGCGGATCGCCGGGCACCAGATCGAGCGTGAGTCCCAGGCCGGCCAGGCTGCGCTGGTTGCTGGCCGGATACAGCCGGGCGAGCAGCCGGCGCTCGTGTGCCGCCAGTTGCACCGTCAGCGGCAATGCCGGCACGGCGCGATAGTCCTCGCTGGGCGGTGCGCTCAGCTGCACCTGTGCGGGTCCGGCCAGCGGGTTGCTGACCCAGGCCAGGTAAGCCGGAGCCTGCCACTCCAGTTGCAGTGACGGGCCGATGTCTGCCGATGCAGCCGCAGTCTGCGCAGCTGCGACCGCTGGCGAGCTCGCAGGCGTGTTCGCGGCACCGGGCCAATGCCAGCGCAGCTGCGCGTTGGTCGGCGCGATACACGCCAGGGCCGCAATGATGAAAGACCGGGCGAGGGCGGTCGGGGTGCTGCGAGACACGTGGTGGGGCACGTGATCGGCTCAACTCAAGGGGCCTCAAGTATGCGGTCCATCACAGGCCGGAGTGGTATCGGATGAAAATATATCTTTCCATCCGCATGAAGAGATTGACATCGCAAAAAAGCGGTGGCATCTTGGCTCCACCATCGAGACCGGCGGAGGGACAGGCCCTTTGATGCCGGGGCAGCCAGCGGAGCGCGCAAGCGCCCGCGTTTGGTGCCAAATCCTGCGGGGACCACCGCGTCCGCCGAAAGATGGTTCGAATCGTGCCTTGCGCACGTCGAACGCGAGCTCCCGCGAAGCTCGATGGCCGATCCACCCCGGATATCGCCATGAGCCTCGTGAATACAGCATCGCCGTCCACACCCGATTACATCGATATACCCGCTGCCACTGATGACGGCGTGCTTGCCGTGCGCGGCGAACTGGTCATTGCCCTGCCGATGCGCCATGCCGGCATGCGCGAGCTGCGGCTGCGCTATGAACTGGTCGGCGCCGCCAATGCACCTGTGGTGTTCGTGGCCGGCGGGATTTCCGCGCATCGCCATCTGGCCGCCAGCGGCCTGTTCCCTGAGAAGGGCTGGGTGGATGGCTTGGTCGGTGCCGGCCGCGCGCTGGATCCGGCCTCGCGGCGCCTGTTGTCGTTCGATTTTCTCGGCGCCGACGGCACGCTGGATGCGCCGATCGATACCGCCGACCAGGCCGATGCGATCGCCGCCTTGCTGGATGCGCTGGGTATCGCGCGGTTGCACGGCTTCGTCGGCTACTCGTATGGCGCGCTGGTCGGCCTGCAGTTCGCCAGCCGCCATGCCGCCCGCGTCGGCACCCTGATTGCGGTCAGTGGTGCGCATCGCGCGCATCCGTATGCCGCCGCCTGGCGCGCACTGCAGCGCCGTGCGGTGGCGCTGGGCCAGCTGCAATGCGCCGAAAATCATGGGCTGGCACTGGCACGGCAGTTCGCCATGCTCAGCTACCGCACCCCGGAAGAATTCAGCGAGCGCTTCGACGCGCCGCCGGAAGTGATCAACGGCCGCGTGCGCGTGGCCGCCGAAGACTACCTGGATGCCGCCGGCGCGCAGTATGTCGCGCGTACACCGGTGACCGCCTACCTGCGGCTGTCCGAGTCCATCGACCTGCACCGCATCGACCCGGCACAGGTACGCGTGCCCACCGTCGTCGTTGCGGTGGAGGGCGACCGCCTGGTGCCGCTGGCCGACCTGGTCAGCCTGGTCGAAGGGCTGGGGCCGCGCGGCAGCCTGCGCGTATTGCGCTCGCCGTACGGCCACGACGCCTTCCTGAAAGAAATCGATCGCATCGACGCGATCCTCGCCACTGCCCTTCGCCCCACCGGAGAAACCGCATGAGCTTTCGTGACCCCGCCGACGCCCCCTGTACCGCTGCCACCGCCGCCGTCCGCGCCGGCATCGACCGCGACACTGCCTATGGTGCGGTGACGCCGCCGATCGTGCTGTCGTCGAATTTCTCCTTCGACGGGTTCGGCAACAAGCGCCAGTACGACTATACCCGCAGCGGCAACCCGACCCGTGACCTGCTCGGCGAAGCGCTGGCCGAGCTGGAAGGTGGCGCCGGCGGGGTGATCACCTCCACCGGCATGGGCGCGATCAACCTGGTGCTCAATGCGTTGCTGCAGCCGGGCGACACCCTGGTGGTGCCGCACGATGCCTACGGCGGCAGCTGGCGGCTGTTCAATGCGCTGGCCAAGAAGGGCCACTTCGCGTTGGTCACCGCCGACCTGACCGACCCGCGTTCGCTGGCCGACGCGCTGGCGCAGTCGCCCAGGCTGGTGCTGATCGAAACCCCGTCCAACCCGTTGTTGCGCATCACCGATCTGCGCTTCGTCATCGAGGCGGCAAAGAAGGTGGGCGCGCTGACCGTGGTGGACAACACCTTCCTGTCGCCGGCACTGCAGAAGCCGCTGGAGTTCGGCGCGGACCTGGTGCTGCACTCCACCACCAAGTACATCAACGGCCACAGCGATGTGGTGGGCGGTGCGGTGGTCGCGCGCGATGCCGAGCTGCACCAGCAGCTGGTGTGGTGGGCCAATGCGCTGGGCCTGACCGGGTCGCCGTTCGATGCCTTCCTCACCTTGCGCGGCCTGCGCACGCTGGACGCGCGCCTGCGCGTGCACCAGGAAAACGCCGACGCGATCGCCGAGCTGCTGGACGGCCATGCGGTGGTCAATCAGGTGTATTTCCCCGGCCTGGCTGCGCATCCGGGTCATGCGCTGGCCGCGCGCCAGCAGAAGGGCTTCGGCGCGATGATGAGTTTCGAGCTCGATGGTGGCGAAGCTGCGGTGCGCGCGTTCGTCGATGGCCTGCGCTACTTCACCCTGGCCGAGTCGCTGGGCGGTGTGGAAAGCCTGATCGCGCATCCGGCCTCGATGACGCATGCGGCGATGACCGCCGAAGCACGCGCTGCCGCCGGGATTTCCGATGGCCTGCTGCGGCTGTCGATCGGGATCGAATCGGCCGAGGATCTGTTGATCGACCTGCGCGCCGGCCTGGCGCGTGCCGAAGCAACGCTGACCACCGCAAGCCGCAAACAGGTCGACGCGTGAGCACCGTGCTGCCTGTTTCGCGCCGCGCTTCGGCGGCAGCGGTGACGCCGACGCCACGGCTGGCCCTGCTGGGCACCGGGACGGTGGGGCGCGCGTTCGTAGCGCGCTACACCGCGCTGCAGGAGCGCCAGCTGCAGTTGCCGCGCTTCGACTGGCTGGCCAATTCGCGGATTGCCCACGATTGCGGCACCAGCGCCGCGCAGGCCTTGCAACAGGCAAACGCCGCGCCGCGTGGCCAGGCCGTGCTGCAACCCTGGGCAGAAACCACCGCCTTGCGTGCCGGCGATCTGCTGGTGGACGCGACCGCCAGCGATGTCGTTGCCGATTGGCACGTGGAATGGCTGCTGCGTGGCGTGCACGTGGTCACTGCCAACAAGCTGGGCCAGGGCACCGCGTTGTCGCGCGCGCAGGCCTTGCACGCGGCACGTCACGCCAGTGGTGCGCACTACGGCGACAGCGCCACCGTCGGGGCGGGGCTGCCGGTGTTGAGCAGCGTGCGCGCGCTGGTGGCGGGCGGCGACCATATCCATTCGATCGAAGGCGTGTTGTCCGGGTCGCTGGCCTGGCTGTTCCATCGCTACGACGGCAATGGTGCGTTTTCCGATTGCGTGCGTGAGGCGATGGCGGCCGGCTATACCGAGCCGGATCCGCGCATCGACCTGTCGGGTGAGGACGTGCGGCGCAAGTTGCTGATCCTGGCACGCGCGGCGGGCTGGCAGCTGGAAGCCGACCAGGTGCATGTGGAATCGCTGGTGCCCGCGCGCATTGCGCGGCTGCCGCTTGACGCATTGGATGCGCAGCTGGGTGCGCTGGATGAGGTCGTCGGCGCGCGCTGGCAGCAGGCGCGCGCTGCAGGACGCTGCCTGCGCTTTGTGGGCCGCGTGGATGCGCATGGCGCCAGCGTCGGCTTGCGCGAGCTGGCGCTGGATCACCCGCTCGCCGGTGGCGCCGGTACCGATAACCGTGTCGCCATCAGCAGTGATCGCTATCGCCAGCAGCCCCTGCTGATCCAGGGGCCGGGCGCGGGCGCGGAGGTGACTGCGGCCGCGTTGCTGGATGACGTGTTGCGGATTGTGGCCGGCTAATAGGGGAAGAACGCGGACAGGCGCTGCCTCCGCCTGAGGGCAGCTGCCGGTGCACATGCAGTCGGTGGCATCATCGGCTGCACGGCTGGTCCGCTGTCCGTTCTATACGTTGCAAACGCATCGCAGCTGCAGCTCGCCCGTTCGCGGGCTGCAGCTTCCACAGATGCGTTGGTCATGCCGATCGCTTTGCCGTCGGCACTGCTTACTGCGCAATCGCCTTCAACAACGCGGCATTGAAACGTGTCGGGTCCTGCACCTGCGGCGAGTGGCCGAGGTCGGCGAACTCGACCAGCGTCGCGTTCGGGATCGCCTGCGCTGCCCGCTTGCCCAGCTTGGTGTAATCGCCGACCCGTGCCTTGACCTCGGGCGGCGCGGTGTCCTTGCCGATCGCGGTGCGGTCCTTGAGGCCGATGAACAAGGTGGTGGGCACGGCGAGCCTGGGCAGTTCGTAGACCACCGGTTGGTTGAATACCATGTCGTAGGTCAGCGCCTGGTTCCAGGCGACCGCCTGCCTGCCGTTGCCCAGCGACATGCCGGCCTGCATGCGCGCCCAGCGTTCGAACTCGGGCTTCCATTGGCCGGCGTAATAGACCTCCATCTGATACTTCTTGATGCGTTCGAAACTGATCTTCAGTTCGTTGTCGTACCACGCATCGACGCTGCGCCACGGAATGCCTTCGGCCTTCCAGTCTTCCAGTCCGATCGGGTCGACCAATGCCAGGTGCTCGGTGGCCTGCGGATACATCAGTGCATAGCGGATGGCGAGCATGCCGCCCATTGAATGACCGACCACCACGGCACGTTCGATGCCCAGCTTCTTCAGCAGTGCCTGCGTGTTGTCGGCCAGCTGCGCGAAGGAAAACTGATAGGCGACCGGTTTGCTGGATTTGCAGAAGCCGACCTGGTCCGGCGCGATGACGCGATAGCCGGCCTTGCTCAGTGCGGCAATGCTCTGCTCCCAGGTGGCGGCGCAGAAGTTCTTGCCGTGCAGCAGTACGGCGGTACGCCCGTTGGGCTTGCCGGTGGGCGCGACATCCAGGTACGCCATTTCCAGCGGCTGCTGTTGCGAGGTGAACGCGAAGGTCTTGACCGGGTAGGGGTAGTCGAAGCCCTCCAGGCGTGGGCCATAGCGGGTTTCCTGCGCCATCAGGGGGCCGCAGGCAAGGGCAAGGGCGAGAGTGCAGGCAAGCTGTCGCATCGCGATCTCCGTCGGAATCCAGCGTCAGACGGTACACGGGGAAATGTCGTGGGGACGTACAGCGTCGCTGCGCCGGGTGGACAGGCATGGCGCGGCCCAGGGCCGCGCCCGGCTCAGCATTCGATGACGTTCACCGCCAGCCCGCCGCGGCTGGTTTCCTTGTACTTGTCCTGCATGTCGCGGCCGGTGTCGCGCATGGTCTTGATGACCTTGTCCAGCGACACCTTGTGCTTGCCGTCGCCGCGCATGGCCATGCGGCTGGCGTTGATCGCCTTGACCGCGCCCATCGCGTTGCGTTCGATGCACGGGATCTGCACCAGGCCGCCGATCGGGTCGCAGGTCAGGCCCAGGTTGTGTTCCATGCCAATCTCCGCGGCATTCTCGATCTGCCCGGGATTACCGCCCAGCGCGGCGACAAGGCCACCGGCCGCCATCGAGCAGGCCACGCCCACTTCGCCCTGGCAGCCGACCTCGGCGCCGGAAATGGAGGCGTTCTCCTTGTAGAGAATGCCGATGGCCGCAGCGGTGAGCAGGAAGTCGAAGATGCGCTGCTCGGACGCGCCGGGGCAGAAACGGTCGAAGTAATGCAGCACCGCCGGTATGATGCCGGCCGCGCCGTTGGTGGGCGCGGTGACCACACGGCCACCAGCCGCGTTTTCTTCGTTGACGGCCAGGGCGTACAGGTTGACCCAGTCCAGCGTGGTCAGCGGATCGCGCATCGCCGCTTCCGGTTTGGAGGAGAGCTCGCGATACAAGGCCGGCGCGCGCCGCGAGACGTTCAGGCCGCCGGGCAGTGTGCCTTCCTGGCGGATGCCGCGCTCCACGCAGGACTGCATTGCCGCCCACAGCTCGCGCAGGCCGGCGCGAATCTCGTCCTCGCTGCGCCAGCTCTTTTCGTTTTCGAACATCAGCGCGGCGATGCTCAGGCCACTGCGCGCGCATTGCGCGAGCAGTTCGTCGCCACTGAGGAAGGGGTAGGGCAACGGCGTTTCGTCGGCCACGATGCGGTCGTCGGCGGCATCGTCCTGGTTGACCACAAAACCGCCACCGACCGAGTAGTAATCGCGCGTGGCGATCACCGCCTCATCGGCGTCGTAGGCGGTGAAGCGCATGCCGTTGGTGTGGTACGGCAGCTTCTGCCGCTTGTTCATCGGCAGGTCGCGCTTTTCGTCGAAGGCGATGGCGTGCTGGCCCATCAGGCTGATGCGCTTGCTGGCGCGGATGCGCTCCAGCGTTGCGGGGATGATGTCCGGATCGATCAGGTTGGGGCGGTGGCCCTCCAGGCCAAGCAGCACGGCCTTGTCGGTGCCATGGCCGCGGCCGGTCAAGGCCAGCGAGCCGAAGACTTCGGCGCGGATGCGCACCACATCGGGCAGGCGGCCGGCGTCGAGCAGCCAGCGATGCACGAAGCGCTCGGCCGCGCGCATCGGCCCCACGGTGTGGGAGGAACTCGGACCGATGCCGATCTTGAACAGGTCGAACGTGCTGACAGCCATGCTTGCCGGAGAGGTGAGCGTAAAGGCGGCTATTCTAGTCGGTCGGCGATTGCGGCACGGCTGCAGCGCAGCATGAGACCTCCCGATGGCCTTGATCCTTTACCAGCGCGACGACTGCCACCTGTGCGACCAGGCCGTGGAAGTGCTGGCGCAGGCACGCGCTGGCGAGTTCAGCAGCGTCTTCATCGACGGCGATGCGGCGCTTGAGGCCGCTTATGGGGAGCGTGTGCCGGTGCTGTGCGATGCGGATGGGCGCGAGCTGGACTGGCCGTTCGACAGCCGGCGGTTGCGCGAGTGGTTGGATGCCGGCACGCGATGATGCGGCTTGCGCGCACTCGGCACGCGCCAGATGTGGATTCTGAGCGGCTGAAAACGACGTCGCGCCGGTCTGGTGCGGAGCGGATGATCTGGGCCTTCGCTGCAAGGCGTCCGATCTGCTGCTTGGCTGCCGGACCCTTGCCCGCCCACCATCGCGGGACACGCCGCAAGGACGTCCATGTAGGCTCTTACGCGGCATCCATGCCGCGTAAGAGCCCGCGACGGCGGGCGGACAAGGGCCAGTCGAGCTGGTCGGTGTGTATGGTTTTCAACAGAGCAATCGGCAAAGTTCTGGTGCGGTGTCTTCGCCGGTTGCGGGACCGTGTGGCGGCACGGATGCCGCCACCGAGCCCAGGGACGGGTTCACGGCGTGTCCCGCGAGCGGTGAGGGCGCCGCGCCATCGACCGATTTCGCCTGAACTTCGAGCTGTCGATGCTGTTCCGCGACCAGGCGGCCGCGGCTGAACTGGCCGGCTTCAGCGTTTGACCTTGGCTTTTGACTGCACCCAACAAGATGGGGCCAACAAACTCATTTTGTCGGCAGCCCGTTCAGCCGTACCCGGGGTGGATGCCTAGCTGTCGCGCGGTGTCATCCTGTTCCCAGGCATAAAAAAACGGCGGACCCGACGAGGTAGTCCGCCGTTCAATGGCCGCGTCCGGTTGCGGCCGATGGCGTTACTTCGCCTTGAACACGACCTTGGTGCTGATCGCGGTTTCGTTAGGGATGGTCTTGGTATCGGCCCAGTCGCCGCCGCCCACGCCGAAGTCCAGGCGCTTGACCGTCGCCTTGCCGGCCAGCACCGGCTGCGCGCCCGGGGTCCAGGTGAAGGTCAGCGTGACCGGCTTGCTGACGCCGCGCAGCTCCAGGGTGCCGTCGGCAGCGTACTGGTTGCCGCCGAGTGCGCGGAACTTGTCGGCGCGGTAGCGTGCGGTGGCGAACTTGGCGACGTTGAAGAAATCCGGGCCCTGCAGGGTCGAATCACGGTCGTTGTTGCCGCTGACGGCGCTGGCCAGCGGGATGCGCACATCGAGCTTGGCGCCGGCCAGGTTGGCCGGGTCGAAATGCAGCGTGGTGTCGAAACCGGGGAACTTGCCGGTGAAGACTTCGCCGTCGTACTTGCTGGCGAACACCAGCGACGAGCCGGGCGCCTGCACGTAGTCGGCAGCGAGGACCGGGGCGGCGGCGAACGTGGCCACCAGGGAGGCGGCGACCAGTAGGGGAGAGGCGAACAACTTGGACGACATTGGGGAATCCTTTAAGGTTTGGAAGAGAGCCAACCGCGCGGCAGCATCCGCACCAGGGTGGCGTCACGCTGGAACAGGTGGTGGTAGAGCGCGGCGCCGGCATGCGCCAGCACCACGGCAATCAGCAACCAGAAGCCCCATTCGTGGATGAAGTGCGCAATCGCGCGCAATTGTTCGTCCGGCGGGCTGAGCTTGGGGACGGCAAACAGGCCAAACCAGCGGAACGGGCGCAGGCCGCTGGTGGAGTCGTACAACCAGCCCGACAGCGGCATTGCGAAGATCATCGCGTACAGCAGCCAGTGGGTCAGCCCGGCGATGCGTTCCTGCCAGCGCGGGGTGCCGGCCACCGGCGGCGGCGCGCCCGCATAGAGGCGCCAGCCCAGCCGGACGACCACCAGTGCCAGCACGGTCAGGCCCACCGATTTGTGCGCGGTGTAGACCCAGAAGTATTTCGGCGTCTTGGGCAATTCGCCCATGGTCAGGCCGACGATGCCCAGCACCAGGATCAGCAGTGCGATCAGCCAGTGCAGGGTCTGGCTGACACCGCCCCAACGTTCGACGTTCTTCAGGGTCATGCTCAGGATTCCGGGCTGGTGGCAGTGTCGGCGGCGGGTGCGTTTTGTGGCTGTGGCTGCGGTTGCGGCGCGTCGTCGTCGGCGCGGCCTTCGCGCACGGCTTCGGCTTCGATGCGCAGTTCCACTGTATCGCCGATCATCGATTTCCACGCGTCGATGCCGAACTCCGCACGGCTCAGCGTGGCCGTGGCCGAGAACCCGGCGGTGCGCCGGAACGGCGGCAGCGGATGGCGCTTGAGCGCATTGAGGGTGACATCCAGGGTGACCGGGCGGGTGACCCCGTGCAGGGTCAGATTGCCGGTGACCCTGGCGTGGTTCTGCCCGCTGGCTTCCACCTGCGTGGAGACGAAATGCGCGTCGGGAAACCGCTCGGCGTCGAGTAGGTTGCGGGCCAGCGTGGCCTCGTTCCACTTGGCATCGCCCAGGTCGGCGCGGTGCAGGGGCACGGTGACGTCCAGGCGCGCCGCAGCCCAGTCGTCCGGGTCGAACACCAGCGTGCCGCTGCTTCCGGAAACGGTGCCCAGTGCCTTGGAAAAGCCGGCGTGTTCGACCGCGAACAGCACCCGCGTGTGCACCGGATCCAGCGCGTAACGCACCGGCGCGGCGGTTGCGGCAAGGCTGGTCACGGCCAGGGCGGGAAGCAGCAACAGGCGGGCGAGGGTTGTCATGGGCGGATTCTAGACATATCCCGCTGCAGCGCGCTTGGCTTGCGCTCGCAACGATCCGTTGCGAGCATGCGGGCTGGACGTGGAAAGGATGCCCACATGCGTGCGCTTGTTGTTTTGCTGGTCTTGCTGCTGGGCGCAATGCCCTGTGTGGCGAAGATTCCGGAGATTCCGCGTTTCCGGATCGTGGGTCCCAGCGACGGACTCCCATCGACCATGGTGGTTGCGATCCACCAGGATCGCGCCGGTTATCTATGGCTTGGCACCCTGGATGGTCTGGTGCGGTACGACGGCGCAGGATTCAGGACCTGGCGACATGATCCTTCCGACCCGGCATCGTTGCCCTGCAACGCGATCCAGGCGCTGCACATCGACGCGCTTGACAGGATATGGATCGGCTGCGGCAAGACGCTGAGCGTCATGGATGCCGGGCGAGGCCATTTCCGGCACTACCGCACGGTCGACTATCCGTTGATGAAGGACGGCGAGATCTACAGCATCACCGCGTTCGACGGCGATATCTGGGCCGGAACCACGACCGGCGCACTGATTCGCATCGATACCTCTGGGGCGATGTCGTCGGTGGATCTGGGTGCGGTCGATGGCGACCTTGACCAGGCCATGGTCATGAATCTTGCGGCGGACAACCGGCAGCGGCTGTGGATCGGGACGAGCAGTGGCCTGGCGTACTACGACGGAAAACGTCTGCACCGCGTCTATGTCCCGGACGAACCGAACCGTCAGTCTGCCATCTTCGGTCTGCAATGGGCGGGGGACCGTCTGTGGCTGGGGAGCGAGTCGGGGTTGCACGTCATGGGCCCGGACGATCAATGGCCGCCGCTGCCCTGGGGGACGATGTTCGGCACCGGCAACGAGTTCTGGGGTGCAGTGGCTGCCCCGGACGGCGAATTCTGGTTGGGAAGTGGACGCGGTCTGTGGCGGACCCGCGGCGAGCGTCCACCGGTCCCTGCCTTCAGCGGAGAGGGGGCATTGTCACGCCGTAATGTCATTGGCCTGCTTGGAGCCGCTGATGGCGGGCTATGGGTTCCGATGCATGGCACCGGCCTTGGGTATTTGCCGGCAGACTGGAAGCGCACAGCCGTGCTCAAACCGGCGGTGCCGACGGGTGATGCCATCTATTGCAACCTGGCCCCGGCCACACGTTCTGGTGGCTTGTGGCAGGTCGATGCGGAAGGTCGCTTGTTGCGCGTCGATCCAAGCACTGGCGACACGTTTCAGACAGGCTTGCAGTCGTCGCAACTCAAGGACATGGAGTTGGTGTCGGCGCTGGAGGATCGCCTGCAACGTGTCTGGCTGGGCAATCTGAGCTTTGGCCTTTCCCGCATGGACCTGCGTACCGGTGAATTCATCCACTGGCCGTCCGATGGCCCTGAACCGGCGTCGGCGCTATCGGCGCCTGACTGGATCATCGAGGATGGCGATACGGTGTGGATGGCCTTCATCGACATGCTGCAGCAGCGTGATTTGCGTAGCGGGCGTGTCTTGCAGCGCATCACGCAGCAGGACTTGCACGGCTTGCGCGATATCGCCGTACAGCAGCTGGAGCAAGGCCCGGACGGACGTGTCTGGGTTGCAGGCGAAGGCGGCATGTTTGCCTGGGACGAGGCGTCACACCAGTTCGTGCCGGTTGCAGGGCTGGAAGGGACACAGATCCAGGCGTTTGCCAGCCAATCGCCGGAGATGGTGTGGGTGTATCGGGCCGTCGGTGCAGAACAATGGAAGAAAACCGCAACACGTTGGGTGCGCGTGCTTCAGGTGGGCCAGGCCGACGGCCTGACCGGGTTCGACGCGTCCGCAATGCGGATCGACCCGCGTGGCAGGGTCTGGATTTCCAGCTTGCGCGGGCTATGGCGCATCGACCCTTCGGTGACGCCGACACGCCTACGCAACATCGGGACACGCGATGGATTGACCAGCCAGGAGTTCATTCAGCATTGTCTGCTGATGGCGGGCGATACCCTGATCGGCGCGACCAGCGATGGCTCTACCGTGCTGCTGGATACCGCAATGCCCGATATCGCACCGTTTGTTCCGGCACTGCAGCTGGAACATGTCAGCGTGCTACGCAACGGTGCTCGCATCGCGTTGCCAATGGATCGCCCGTTTCAGCTGGGACCTGGAGATCGGCAGTTGCAGATCGTCAGCCGTCTGCTGTCGTACAGCGACCCGTTGTCCAATCGTTACCGCAGTTTCTTGAAAGGCTTCGACACCGAATGGCAGACCTCGGGCAACGCGGGAATCCGAGAATTCGCCAGCTTGCCTGCCGGTAACTACGAGCTCACGCTGCAGGGGGTGGACCCGCTGGGCAATCGCTCACAGATGCGCTCTCTGCGGTTCTCGGTCAATCCACCATGGTGGCGCAGTGACGCAGGCATCGCGCTCATTTTCCTGCTCGTGCTGCTGCTGGGCGCATTGCTTGCGGCTGCCTATCGCCGCCGTGTGCGCATGCGCGCGCAATGGCAGCTGGCCCAGCACAAACGCGAGCTGGCCGAACAGGCCTCGTTGGCCAAGACGCGCTTTCTGGCGACCCTCGGGCATGAGGTGCGCACGCCGATGACCGGTGTGCTGGGCATGAGCGAGTTGCTGCTGCAGACGCCATTGGACGGACGTCAGCAGGGCTATGCCAGCGCGATCCAGTCGGCAGGCAAGCATCTGCTGCGGCTGGTCAACGATGCGCTGGATCTGGCGCGGATCGAAGCCGGCAAGCTGCCGCTGGATTATCGCGACTTCGACCTGCGCCAGCTGATCAGGCAGGTGGCCGAGCTGGTGCGCCCGAGCGCCGAGCAGAAGCAGTTGGCCTTTGCGTGCGAGCTGGATGACGCGTTGCCGCCGGCATTGCACGGCGATGCCAGCCGGGTGCAGCAGATCCTGCTCAACCTGTTGTTCAATGCGGTCAAGTTCACCGAGCGTGGCAGCGTCAGCCTGCGTGTGGCGGTGGCGCCGCAACGCCCCGGGCGAGGCATCCGGATCGAGGTGTGCGATACCGGCCCGGGCATGAGCGCAGAACAGCGCGGGCGCCTGTTCCAGCGCTTCGAGCAGGCCGAAGGCGCAGTGACGCTTGCCCGGCATGGCGGCAGCGGCCTGGGCCTGGCGATCTGCCGCGAACTGGCGGCGGCGATGGGCGGTGCGGTGACGGTCAGCAGTGAACTGGGGCAAGGCGCGTGCTTTGTGGTCGAGCTGCCGCTGCGCTGGGTGAGTGCGCTGCCCGCGGTGCCTGCGTCTGCCCGCGCAACCTCGCCGCAGGCCCAGGCGCCATTGCAGTTGCTGCTGATCGAAGACGACCCGACCGTGGCGCAGGTGATCGTTGGCCTGCTGCAGACCCGTGGCCACCAGGTCACCCATGTCCTGCATGGTCTGGCGGCCTTGGCCGAGCTGAGTACGCGCAGCTTCGACGCGGGCCTGTGCGACCTGGACCTGCCAGGCATCGACGGTGCGGCACTGGTGACGCAGTTGCGCGCGCGCGGCGTGCGCTTTCCGATCGTCGCGGTCACCGCACGCGCCGATGCCGACGCAGAGCCGCAGGCGATGGCTGCCGGCTGCAATGGCTTCCTGCGCAAGCCGGTCACCGGTGAGTTGCTGGCACAGGCACTGGCGGGTGTGCTGGCAGATGCCGCCGATGCGCACGCCGCCCGGCTGGCGACTCACGGCGGCTAACGAAACGTGGCAAGCGCGCGGCAGCTGGATGCGGCCGGCGCGCCCAGCGCCGGAGCGTACAGGTGGCACACGCGGGTTCCGAGCACTGCCGCGGCCGCCTGGCGGCGCAGCGCTTTCGTCGGCCGCTCCGAGGTCATTCCGAAGCCACCTGCCGTGGAGCCGGAACGGTGCGGTCCCGTCAGGGAGTCCGCGCGGCCGCGCAGGCGGCGATGGGGAGGGCCGAGCATGGAGGACGTGCTGCTCTCGTCGCTTGCCCCGTCGCACCGTTGCTGCTTGGCGCGCATGCAGCAGCGGTAAACCAGATCGACCCCGTGCAGGTGCCGGTTCGGCCTCGGGGTGAAAACGGATGCGCGGCGTGGCAAGCTCGCTCGGGCTTGCTCGCACCGCGCGTGGCCCGCACTATGCGGCGACTTGTCGTGAAACCTGTCCAGTGCGCCTTTTTTTGTGTTTTTCCTATTGGTTGATCGCGGCAGCGTCGCTGTGTCTGTGCGCCACGCTGCAGCCTGCATGGGCGAGCTCGCGCGCGCTGCTGACGCCGGTCCCCAGCCAGATCACGGTTGCCGACGGGCTGCCCTCGGACACCGTCAGCGAGCTTGCCGAAGACCAGCAGGGCTATCTCTGGATCGCCAGCGATGACGGATTGGCCAGATTCGATGGGCGCAACTACCGCATCTGGCGGATGGAAGAAGGGCTGACCAGCAACGCGATCTGGACCATCTGCGTCGATCGCGACAATCGGGTGTGGATGGGTTTCGAGAACGGCGGTGCCGGTTTTCTTGAGCCCAAGACACGTGCGTTCAGGCGCTTGGAGAGCCCGCAGTTTCCGGAGCTGCGCGAGATCACGGTGTGGGCGCTGGCCCACACGCCAAACGGCGATGTCTGGCTTGGCACCGCTGCCCATGGGCTGTATCGGCGGCGTCCCGACGGCAGCATGCAGCGATTTTCCAACGTGCCCGGCGACCCGACCAGCCTGCCGTCCGACAGCGTGATCGGGTTCGCGGTCGCGCCTGACGGAACCTTGTGGATCGGCACCCATGGCGGGCTGGCTCGCTGGGACGGCACGCACTTCCAGCGGGTGCCGCTGCCTGGAACCACGCAGGCGGTCAATCGGCTGTACATGGAACGCAACGGCGGCACCTTGTGGGTATCGGATGTCGTCGGCGATGCGTTTGGTGTGGACGCCAATGGCCAGGCGCGGCCCCAGCCGTGGCAGAAGGCGGTGAGCAAGCGGCGGGTCATGGGTGTGCTGCTGCATGATCGCAACGGGCGCTATTGGCTGGACACCGACGGCGGCCTGGGCCTGTCTACTGCAGGAACCGACATCAGCAGCGTGCCGGTCTACAGCCTGTCGGCGCATGGCCTGGTCCGGCGGAACTGGATTGCGGCCTACGAGGATCGGGAGGGCGGGCTGTGGTTTGCAGCGCTCGAAGGCGGCCTGTGGCACCTGCCGCCGCATTGGGACACTTTTGCGGTCGTGGCCTCCCACGGCGGCGATCCACAGTCGCTGACCAACCCGTCCGTGCTGGCGACGGCGCCGTCGGCTGCGGGCGGCGTCTGGCTGGCCGGCTCACGGCACGTGCTGGAATATCTCGATACGGTGACCGGCCAACTGCAGACCCACCTGGCCAACATCGACGCCCGTCCGCCCGACTCCATGCTCGAAAGCCGGCGCGGCTTGGTCTGGATCGCTGTCGAAGGAACATTGATTCGCTATGACCCGCAGACCCGGCAGGCCAGACGCTGGCAGTTGCGTGAGGATGTCGAGCCCGATCCCGACGGTGCTGCGGACCGACCGGGCTGGATGGCGGAGGACGCGCAGGGCCGGCTGTGGGTGACGGTGCTGGAATACGGCCTGCAGATCCGCAACCAGGAGGGGCAACTGCTGCGGACCATCGTCCATGGCAGCCATGGACTGGAGCCATTGACCATCCTGGACATACGGCTTGGCCCCGATGGTCAGATATGGCTGAGCAATAACGCCGGTCTACGGCGCTGGGACCCCGCTGCCGACCGCTTCGTCCCCGTCGACGGCACGCCGTCCCTGCCGACGTACCTGTTCCGGCTTGGAGAGGGCGGCGTGGTCTGGACCGGCTTGGCTGGCGAGATCCGGCGCTATCTGTGGGACGGAAAGCGGCTCAAGCACCTGGATACGGTCGGAAAAGAGCAGGAGTTTCCGATGGTGGCGCCCAATGGCCTGGTGGTCGACGCCAGGGGCGTGGCCTGGGTGTCCAGCCAGCGCGGCCTGATCCGGATCGATCCCGGCAGCCGACTGGTGCGTGTGTATGGGGTGCACGACGGGCTCCCCAACCAGCAGCTGCAGATCAACACCCTGGTGCAGGCCGGCAGCGGGCGGGTCGTGGCTGCATCGCCCGACGGTGTCGTGGTGTTCGATCCGGCCACGATGCGCCCCAGCACACGCCGGCCGCCGTTGATCATCGAACGCGTGGGCTTGCGGCGCGGGGAGCGTGGCCTGGATATCACCGGGCAAGAGCCGCTGACGATGCAGGACGACGATCGCGACCTGCACATCGTCGCGCGCCTGCTCAGTCTGGCCGATTCGGAGTCCAACAGTTACCGCTTCCGGCTGAGTGGCTACGACCCGGACTGGATCGATGTCGGCCCCAGTGGCGAACGGCTGTTTTCGCGACTGCCCGCAGGGCATTACACGCTGGAAGTGCAGGGCCGCACCGCCGATGGAATCTGGTCGGCCAGCCAGACGCTGCGCTTCCAGGTATTGCCGCCGTGGTGGCTGGCGCCGTGGGGGCTGGTCCTGCTGGGCGTGCTCGCCCTGTGCATCGTTGCCGCGGCGGTGCTGTTGTATCGCCGCCGCCTGCGGCGCTTGAATGCCTGGCAACTGGCGGTGCACAAGCAGGAACTGGCCGAGCAGGCGTCGTTGGCCAAGACGCGTTTCCTGGCCACGCTCGGCCATGAGGTGCGTACGCCGATGACCGGTGTGCTGGGCATGAGCGAGCTGTTGCTCAAGACCTCGCTGGACAACAAGCAGCGCAGCTATACCGAATCGATCCGCCGCGCCGGCGCGCATCTGCTGCGCCTGGTCAACGATGCGCTGGACCTGGCGCGGATCGAATCCGGGCGCCTGGAACTGGACCTGGAGCCCTTCTCGGTACGCCAGCTGGTGGCCGAGGTGGAGGGCTTGATGGCACCGCTGGCGCAGGAACGCGGCCTGCGTTTCAGCCTGGAAGTGGGGCTGCTTGGCGACATCACCGCCAGCGGCGATGTCACCCGCATCCGCCAGATCCTGCTCAACCTGCTCAGCAATGCGATCAAGTTCACCGAGCGCGGGGTGGTGGGGCTCAAGCTGACCACGCTGGGGTCGTACCAGGGGCTGCGTTTCGAGGTGGCCGATACCGGGCCGGGCATCAACGCCGATCAGAAAGCACGCCTGTTCCAGCGCTTCGAACAAGGCGACGGCGCCAAGACCACCTCGCGCTACGGCGGCAGCGGTCTGGGCCTGGCCATCTGCCAGGAACTGGCGATGGCGATGGGCGGGCATATCGAGGTGATCAGCCGGTTGGGCGCCGGCACGCGCTTCGTGGTCGATCTGCCGCTGCGCTGGGTCGCTTCCAACGCCACGCTTGGCGGCGAGGTGGCACGCACCGGAGGCGCGGTCGCCCCGCAGCGCATTCTGCTGGTCGAAGACGACCCCACCATCGCCGAGGTCATCGTCGGCCTGCTGCGTTCGCAGGGGCACTCGGTGGTGCATGCACCGCACGGGCTGGCCGCGCTGACCGAAGCGGCCGACAACCCCTTCGACCTGGCCTTGCTGGACCTGGATCTTCCCGGGCTGGACGGCTTTGCGCTGGCGCGGCAGCTGCGCGTGTTCGGTTACGACATGCCGTTGATTGCGGTGACCGCACGCTCGGACGAAGAGGCCGAGCCCACCGCGCAGGACGCCGGCTTCGACAGTTTCCTGCGCAAGCCGCTGACCGGCGACATGCTGGCCGACACCATCGCCGAGGCGCTGCAGCGCGAACGCCCGCGTGATCAGATATAGCGCCATGTACCGCGGCCGGGATCGCACACGCCATTGACCCGCGCCGCGCTAGGCGATGTCGCCCAGCCATCGCTATTCGGCAACTTCCTCCACCTGCCTGGGATGCGGCCGCGTCTCGGCCAGTTGCCAGAAGATCAGCGTCGAGGACAAGGTGATGCCACCGACGCACAGAAAGGTCGCATGCAGCGCCGCCGTGGCGCCGTGGCTGTCGCCCAGATGCGTGTTGAAGGCGGCCAGCAGACTGCCCGCTGCCGCCGCGCCGAAACCGGTGGCCAGCATCATCACCATCGACAACAAGCTGTTGCCGGGGCTGGCCTGCTCGCGATCCAGGTCGCGCAGGGTGACGGTATTCATGACGGTGAACTGCAGCGAGTTCACCGCGCCAAAGCAGGCCAGCTGCAGCAGCCGCAGCCATAGCGGCTGGCCGACATCGACCAAGGCGAAACTGGCCATCGCCAGGCCCACCAGCACGGTATTGAGCATCAACACGCGGCGGTAGCCGAAGCGGCCGACCAGCTTCACGGCGGCCCGCTTGGCAGCCATGCCGGCCAGCGCCACCGGCACCATCATCAGCCCGGCATTCATCGGGCTCATGCCCAGGCCGACCTGCAGCAGCAGCGGAATCAGGAACGGCATCGAGCCACTGCCCACCCGCGCGAACAGGTTGCCCAGGATGCCGATGCGATAGCTGGCCACCTTGAACAAGGCCAGCGGAAACAATGCCGCCGGCGTACTGGCCGCATGCAGCCAGTAACCGGCCAGCGCAGCAAGCCCGCCGATTGCCAGCAGCATGACGAAGGCGTGGCGCAGGCCGAGTTCGGAGATGCCGTCCAACGCCAACGACAGTGCCACCATGCCGAACGCCAGCATCAGATAGCCGATCAGATCAAAGCGCTGGCGCGCATCGCCGTAGTGGTCGGGCATGATCTTCAGCGCGGCGACGAAACCGATCACGCCAATCGGCAGGTTGATCAGGAACACCCAATGCCAGGAGGCGACTTCGACCAGGTAGCCACCCAAGGTGGGGCCGATCAGCGGTCCGATCAGCGCCGGGATCGCGATGAAGCTCATTGCGCGCAGGAAGTCGGCGCGCGCCACGGTCTTGAGCACTGCCAGCCGGCCCACCGGCAGCAGCATCGCCCCACCGATGCCCTGCACCACGCGCGCGGCCACCAGTTGCGGCAGCTGTTGCGCGGCCGCGCACAGCAGCGAGCCCAGCGTAAACACGATGATCGCCGCCAGGAAGGTGCGCCGCGTGCCGAAGCGGTCGGCAATCCAGCCCGAGGCGGGGATGAACATCGCCACCGCCAACGCATAGCTGAAGACCACCGACTGCATTTGCAGCGGGCTTTCGTGCAGGCTGCGCGCCATCGACGGCAACGCCGTATTGACGATGGTCGCATCCAGCATCTGCATGAAGATCGCCAGCGACACCAGCCACAGCAGCGGCTTGATGGTGTCGTAGGCGCGCAAGGTGGGCACGGGCTGGGACATGAGCATCGCCATCGGGAAGACAGCGCATTATCCCTGCGCGCGCGTGCAGAACGTCGCAACACTATAGACGACGCCATTGCTTGAGCCCGTCGCAGCGTCGCATCGCCGCAGAGGCAACGAGTGAGACGCGCCGCACCCAATCCAATTGCGGACAAGCCCGATGCTACGAATCGTCGGGAACGGGCTGTGGCGGCGTGCTAATGCCAGATCTGGCTTGCACCAAGCGGTTGTTTTGCTGGCGAATCGTTTTGCGCCTGCCACCGTCCAGTCACCGCAAGCGAGCGTTGTCTCACATCAGGGTGGATCGACCGAGGGCGGGCGAGGGGAGCGTTCGTAGAAAAAGCGGAATGCACGCTTGGAGCTTTGCCGACGGTCTGGTCAGGGATGGCGCGACTTGGGTCTGGCCGCCTTCCGAGCGCGCCAGTAGATCAGGTCGAAAGCATCCATGGAAAAGCAAGTCTTTGATGTAGTGCAGCGCGCCTATTTCCCAGGCGATCCCTTGGAAAAAATGTTGGGAAAGATCGCTGCACAACTGTCGCAGGGCGCGATCACGAACGGCGCGGTATGTAAGTTTGTCGCGGTGGAGCATCACGGTCCACCGGGTCCGGTTCTGGCAGAAACCCAGCCCCCGCCCACGCAGTGTTTTCCCGTCCAGCACGGCCGGCAAGTGCTCGGCACACTGAATGTCACGCCGGCTCAAGAACGAATGACCCCGGAGGCGATGACGCTGTGCCAGCAGATCGCAAAGTATTGTGCGTACCTGATCAAGCGCGATGCCGCGCGGGCGTTCGCGCAAGACCGGTTTGGTCGCGCCCTGTCGATCGTGGGCGTGAGCGAAGAGGTCTTGACGATCGACGAATTTGTCGAGCACGCCGCATACAGTCGCTTGCCGGTCATCGTGCGCGGCGAGTTCGGAACCGAGAAGGAAAAGGTGGCCGTTTTGCTGCATGCAGCTGCACCCTGGCGGGAGGGGCCGTTCGTTGCGATCGACTGCGCCGCTCCCGGCGACGCACCGGCAGCATGGTTCGAGCGCGCAATGGCAGGAACGCTGTTCCTGCAGGGCGTGGACGAGCTCGACGACGCGCTACAGCGCCAGTTGGCCGGGCAGCTTTGTGGCCTCGGCGGGCCATGGTCCGCCGTGGACGGCGAGGACTCGCCACGCGTGGTCGCCTCCACGACCGCTGATCTGTCGCGCCGCGTACGTGCCGGACGCTTCTCGCGGGCGCTGCTGTCGCAACTGGATGTCCTGTCGATCGAACTTACCCCGTTGCGCAAGCGACGGACAGATATCGGCTTTCACGTCGAGCACGTGCTGGATCGGCATGGCCTGGATCACGGCCAGGTGGTCACCGAAGTGCTGATGGACGCCCTGATTTACTACCCCTGGCCGGAAAACCTCCAGGAGCTGGAGCGGGTGGTGCTGCGCCTGGCGGTCATGACCGCCTGCAGGCCGATCGGCAGCGCCGACATCCAGCGCCACGCACCGCGTCTGTTGGAAGGCCGGGTGCAGGGAGCGCAGCACGATGCATGCGCGACGATGTCGCAACCGGCCGATCTTCCGGCTGAGCCTACGCAGCCGGAAACGCCGGTCGACTGGATCGCCGGCCTTCCGCATCGCCCCGGCCAGCGTCTTGCCAGCCTGCACGACGCGCTGCGGCGCGCCCTGGTGCATCTGGGTGAGCACTATGCCGAGCCGCTGACCCTGGGCGATCTGGCCCGGCAGGCGCATGTCAGCCAGTCGCATCTGGGCTTTCTGTTCCGCGACGAACTCGGCACCCCGTTCAAACCGATGCTGCAGCAGCTACGGATCGAAAAGGCCAAGGAGCTTTTGCATCAGCAGCGCAGGCTGCGCATCACCGAAGTGGCGCTGAAGGTCGGTTTCGGCGACCTGAGCCATTTCGAAAAGAGCTTCCGACGGCTGGTTGGGGTGAGCCCGCGTGTGTTCCGTAACGCCGGTGCCCAAGTCGGTGCGTCACCGGTCTAGGCGTTAGGTAGCAGTGTCTTGATGGTTTCGTGCTGCTTGGACAGCAGATCACGCAGCACGAACTCTCCGATCAGCGCAGCAGCCGCCTTGCGCTGACCGTCGATGTCCAGCAGCGCCGCATATGCATTGCCCTGATCGGACGGGCTGGAATGGAAGGGTGCCTGCGCGGCAGTAGCCGTCGTGAGAGTCAGAAACGCGACAACCGTTTTTGCGAACGGCGGTTTCTTGTTTTTGACGAACACCACCAGCGTGCACTCGTAGCTAAGACCTCCCACCCGTGGCGTGTTGTGGGGTTGGGCCAGGACCTGGACATTCTCGCCGAGCCAGCGTCCGACTGCTTGCTCGAATGCGGCAATGTCCAGCCCACGTAGCTGTTTGTGGGTCACCCGTGCCACCGCCGCCATGTCCACGCCGGAAAAACGCAGTCGGTCGATCGCCAGATAAGGGCTCTGGCCGAGGATGCTCATCAACCGCAGATCATCGCTGAAAGCTGCCGAAAGCACGACCGGCGAGGTGAAGGACGCCGACATCAGCGTGAGCAGGGTGCCGGTGCCGTAGCGTGCGGCAAGGATGCGCGTGCGCGTTGTATCGGTCGGTTGCCCGTTGACGTAGTCCGGTGCGGCTCCCAACGTGCGCGCACGTACTGATGCCATTAACGCGTTCACCAGCGCGGTGGCGTCGTCGCCAGCTTGCCCGACGTGTCTGCCCGCCATTACATCGAGGACGTCTTGAAAATGCTGCAGCTGCGCTCTGGACGCGTACCAGGCGTGGATTGCGGCCACGCGTTCGCGTCGCTTGGCTTCCTTATGCGCGCCCAGTGCGAGCGGGTCGCTTGCGATCTCGCACAACATCAGCAGATTCTCGCGCAGATGATAATCCAGGTCCGGTAACGGCAATTGCCAACGCTCCTGCGTGCCACCAGCAGTTGCAATGGTCAGGTGTCCGTTTTCCATCTCCGACCAGATCGTGATCGCTTCGATCGTGTCGCGGCGCGGAAGGCTCACGTCGATCAATTCCATCAGTATGCCGCGTGGACTTGCCGGTTCCGTGACAATCCGGTCGACATAGGTTTCCATGAGGTTGGCGTGCCAGGTGTAACCCAGGCGATAGAGCACGAATGGCTTGATCCCGTCGTTCAGCACGATGCCTGGCGGGGATGGGGTATCGCGCTCCCCGATCTTGGCGATCTCCACACCGGTATAGGCGGACAGGCCGGTGCGGTCACGCTCGAAGACCCGGCGTAATGTCTGCGGCGCGTCACAGGTGACCAGACACCTCACGTCGACTGTGTTCGGACCCCATTGCGCACGTGGAATGGGGTAAAGCTGCTCCGACAGCGGAGATTCGGGGGCCGTCAGCAGACTGAGCTCGAAGGCGATGAGGACGCCGGCCTTCTTCATCTCATCGACGACGATGTCCTCAATTTCCGCATGCAGCGCATCCTGCACGGATGTGGGAAGCCAGGGGTCGATCGCGACCTGCGTGTCCCAATCCGAGCTTCCCGAATCGAACAGGTGCTGGTCCTGCCCTTGCAATAGGTCCATGCATGCTGTGAATGCATTGCCGCCCTTGATGTAGAAGCGTGCCAGCGGCTGGTCGTCGCGCAACATGAATCGCTCGCGCACCGCGATGCATAGACCCGCGATACGATCCTGGATGGTGCCCAATACCTGGATCACCGCAGAGCGCACGTTGGGATAGCGCGCCGCGTCGTTGATCCGTTTGGTCAACTCGCCGCTGATCGCACGGCGCAGTTGTTCTTGTTCGGGAGATTCCTTCATGGCGTGGTCTCGGCTCGCAAAGGGGAAGGGGGCGTTTGCTCAGGGAGCGCTTGGATCTGCGGCGTCGGAGTAAGTGAGGTCGATCTGCAGACCATCGCAGGGCGTTCCCGGCAGCGACAGCACCGCGTTCTGTTCGCACTGCCAGAGCGCGGCATGCGCATAAGCGCAGCCGGCCGGATCGGATGCGGTCACCGTCTGGATGTCGCCGGCGTAGGTGTGGGTATTGGCGTTGGCGACGCGGCAGGCCCAGACCTGCAGCGTCGGCCCCGGCGCGAGTGCGGCAACCAGCCTGGCGGCCAGTGCGTGCGAGCAATATAGGCCCGGTGCATAGCCGGCAGCGACCAGTGCCGCGATCCAGGCGCGGATGTAGGCGACTCCAGCGTCACTGGGTTTCCCGCCGTCTTCCCAGTCAAGATAGACCGTCGCACCAACGGGAAAGCCCTCTTGATCGGCCAGGAAAGCCGCGTTTGCGCCGTCTACGCTGCCCTGGTCTGCGGTCACGGTATGCGAGCCCGGACCGGCGCTCTGTTGGCCAAGATAGATCGGCGCAAGCCCCCAGCCATTGGCGACCAACGTCGGTCGCCATCCCATCCATCCGGTATCCGCATGGCTGGGCGCAGGCGCCAGGTAATAGCCGCACCAGGCCAGCCCGGTCTGTGTCTTCAACCAGGCGAGCGCGGGCAGTCCCGGAAAGCGGTCGGTGTCAAAGCCGATGTGGAAGGTCATGGTGAAGCTCCGCGTGTGGCGAGGGCTGGTGGAACGGGTAATCAAACAGTGACTTGCAGATGTATGGCGATCAGCGCGTACCAATCGATGGCATGGCGTCTGCTTGTCTGCCACCTTCTGTCATAACTGGTTGGGGTGGGCGAACCCGGATGGTCAATGCGTGCCTGGGCGTAAGCCGCGTTGCTTACAGCGGCCCGCGACAGGACTTGGTAGGTACCCAGATAGGCGCGCAGTTGCGATTTCTCGACGCGTTGCACGCCTTCGATTTCCCAATCGCAGACTGCGCTGCTGGTCGGTCGATTGCCGCTTGCGCGCGGAACAGTGGCCCGATTGATGGATGTCGCAATGTCATCCAGAGAAAGCCTGGTCGAGAAACACGCCAGCCAGAACGATTCGCGTTTCGGGTCGGTCAGTTGCACGGGCGGATCGCTCGGGAAGTCACTCGAGTTGTCGAGCGAAAAACCGGTCTCCTCGGCAAACTCGCGCCGCGCCGCAGTCTCGGGAGATTCGCCGTCGTGGATGCCGCCACCGGGTAATGCCCATTGGCCTGCCTGATTGACGATGCCTGGTGGTTGGGCGGCTGCCCAGTCATCGAGCGCGGCCGCGATCGCCTCGGCCTGCGCGCGCGGGGTGTTCCATTGCAGGGGATTGCCGCCGGCAGCGGCGATGCTGGATGCGAGCGTGGCGGTATCGGCCTTGATGCACGGAGAAAACGGAATGGCCGGGCGGCGTGCAATCGTCACATCGATGAGATTCTGGACTGCGAACAGCGCGTTGTTGGCGATCACTTTCCCGTCGGGAGTGGCGATGCATGCGTTTCTTGCACGATCGAGTGCGCTTGCTGCGTCGGGAAAGACGGGTATCCCGTCGCACAAGACCCCGTTTGCCGCCTGGTATGCGTTACCTAGCCGAACCCGGGCAGTGTTCCAATCCTGCGCTGGATCCGCATTGATCTGACATACCAGCGCAAGCGCTTCCATCGCCAGTACCGGCGCCGCGTATTCCGCCCACCACTGATTGAGTAGGCGTTTGCGTGCAATCAGATAATTGCCGCCCCCATCCGACACCGCCGCATAGACCTGTGGCATGCCATCAGCTCCGGTCCGGCGTCGATGGGGGCGATCCTTCCGGCGGCGGCGAGTCGGGTATGCCGGCGCTCATTGCCTGCTCGGTCTGCTGCTGCGCGGCGGCCACCGCCGCAGCGGCGGCCTGTTCGGCCTGCTGCAGTGCCTGGTTTGCGCTATCGATCGCCTGGTCATTGCCAGCTGCGGCAGTCGCCGCGGTTGCGGCCTGCATCGCCGCCTGCACTGCCATATTGCTGGCCGCCATCGCCTGATCGATCTGGGCTTGCGCCGCTTTCAGCGCCGCTTCGATCTGCGAGGATCCTGACGATTGCGCAGTGGAGGCTGGTGTCTGGTTCGGGGGCGTGGGCTGGGTATCGTCGGACATGCTGGTATCTCCTGAAGTGGACGCGGAATGGAGCGGGGTGACGGCATCGGCACGCGATGGCCGCATCGGCGCGGCGAGTGGTGCGGTTTCGGTTGGACGCTGCGCTGCAAGCGCGCGCAGCCTCTCGCCCAGTGCGTTTTCGGCCTGCGCCATGCCCTGGCGTGCGGCTGCCAGGGCAGCGGCGCGACCTGCATGCACCGCTTCGCGCGCCGCGTCGGCGGCGCTGGTCGCAGGCGGGGGCGGTGCGCTCACTGCGTGGCCTCCGCATCCGTGTCTTGCGAGGTGGTGGATGATGCAGGTGCGGCACCGAAGTCGCGGAGCGAGATGATGCCGCCGTTGACCTGCAGCAGTGCAGCCAGGGCGTCGTTGTGCATGGAGAACACGCAGCTGCTGCCATCCTGGCCCAGCACGCCACGGCTGGGCCGGTTGGCCGCCAGAAATGCCTGCGCAGACTGCAAATAGAGGCGGATCGCATCGCTGGCCGCCTGGTCGCCGCCGTCGCCTCGGTAGCGGGTGTGCTGGACGATCTGCTGGGCCGCCAGCGATAGCCGCGCGAAGCCGATCTGGCGACCGCGTGCCAGCCATTCGGCAACGCTGCGTTCGACCTCGTTGGGCGAGGGCAGTCCCTGGACCTGCGGGCAATCCAGGGTGGTGAACAGCTGTGGCAACAGCGTCTGCAGTGCCGAGGCCGCCGCATGCGCACGTTCGTCCTCAGCGGCGATGGTGGCGGTGCAGGCCAAGTAGAAGCGGTAGTAGTCGCAGAATTCCAGCGGCGTGCGCGCCTGCTCGATGGCGAATGCCGCCGCTTCCTGCTGCAGTGCCGGCGTCACGTTGTCCGGCGGCGCGTCGGCGGCCAGCTGGCGGAGTGCCAGGCTTTCTTCCATGTCCAGCGACTGGAACACGCCGGCGCCATCGATCTTCAGCTGTGTCAGCAGGCTGCGGCCTGCGGCCAGGTCGCTTGCGGTGTACAGGGCGTTGTCGCGGAAGATCCGCTGCAGCTGCGCCTTGACCACCGAGCCAGTGTCTCCGGCTTCGGCCTGCGCCAGCGTGCCCAGGTCGGTCGGACTCAAGGTCATCAGCTTGACCGGGCTGACCCTCAGCTCCAGCTGCGGCAACAAGGCCAGGCGCGAGCCATGCAGGCCTTGCTGCACTTCGTCGAGCAAGCTGCTCTCGTCGGGAAAATCGTAGCGCACACCGGGCGACTGGATCGCCCATGCCAGCCACTGGGTGCCTCCATCGATGAAGGCCAGGCACTGCCTGCCCAGCGTCGAGAGCATCGTCGGCATCGAGATGAGGCGGCCTGCGATCGAAACGGACATTGCGTGACTCCTTGGATTCAACCGGCGGGAAAATTTTTCAGCACCAGGCCGGCCGCCGAACCGATCCTGGCGAAGTCGTCGGTGGCGCCCTGCATCAGTGCCTGCGCCTGGGTGAGTGCGGTGACGTACTTCGCGTCGCCGGTGGCCAGGTACTGCGCCATCGCCACGCCGACGGCGGTGGTGGCGATCGTGGAGACATTGCGTAGCGCGTCGGTGGCGTCCTGCACCGCAATGGCGGTGGACTGCGCCACCGATTGATAGGCTTTGCCGGCTCCGCTGGTCAGCACGACCTGCGGGCTCATGGTCGCCAGTTGCACCTGGTTGATGACATCGATGACCTGCGCATTGACCTTTGTCGGTTCCATCTTGGTTCCCATGGAATGATCGGCCGCCTTTCAATGAGGCCTGGTGGTAGGGGGAGCTGACCTCATCTCTGCGGACGGCCTATGACTGAGCAGGCGGCGCAGGTGCAGGTGCAGAGCTAGATGCAGATGCAGGTGCAACAGGAGCAGCAGGTGCAGATGCAGCAGCGACAGGGGGTGTGCCTGTAGCTGCAGCTGCGGGTGAAGTTGCGGCTGCAGCAGCAGGAGCATCAGAAGTGGCAGCATGATCGAGGCCGGCACCGGAAGCGGGGGGAGTGGCGGGCAGGGGCGGCGGGACGCTCAGCGCATGCACTTCCATGAGGTCGGCGGTTGCGGTCGCGGCATCTGCCGAGGCGCCTTGTGCTTGCGTCTTCAGCACGTCGACGGCCACCTTGGCTTCGGCCGCGGCGGCGGCGATGAGCGCTGCAGGCGGGGGCGGTACGGGGGGAGGACCTGGCAATGGCGCGACCGTCGGTGGTGGTCCGGGTGGTGCAGGCGGTGGTGGCGGCGGAACCGGGAACGGTGCCGAGATCATCTTGGCGCAGGCGGCGGTGATCGCTGCTGCATTGATCATGCCGGCGCCTTGCTGCCGATTGACGGCGTTGTGCATTGCCATGCCCAGCGTCTCCAGCATCACGGCATCGAGCATGCCGAGCGCCTGTGCCGGTGCCTGACCGGTGGTCAGCGTCACGATGCTGCTCACCGCATCGACGATCTGGCTGTTCACGCTACTGTCGTCGATCATGACGAAGTCGCTCCCTTCTGGATGATTAAGGCAAGGATTTGAGTGAGAGCTGCATCGGCGAGCACCTGTCCGCGCTGCTGGTTGGCGACCGCGTTTTCCATTGCGAGCGCGATGGAATCCGACAGCGCCAGATAGGTCGCCCCCATCGCGAAGGCCGGCGCCTGGCCGATCGCCATCGCTGCACCTGTAGCGGCGGTACCGATCAGGCTGGCGACGCTTGCGGCCTGCGTGCTCGGCTCCATGACGGGGCACTGGCATCAGTGTCCTAGGCCAACGACGGCCTGCGCTGTTCAACGCCAGCCGACGCGGAGAACAGCACGGTGTTCTGTGGTTCGTGTCTGCACGCGTACTGCAAGGCCACGCCATCGGGCACGCGTTCCAGGAATGCAAAATTGCCCTGCGGCACGTCGATCATGTTGCCCAGCTTCTGGCGATAGACCAACGGCTGCGCTCCGGGAATCACAGGCAGGATGCCGTCGAACTCGACGTTGATCACTGCCTTTTGATGCGGCGCGAATGTCGCCACGATGGTGCGGCCCCGGATCAGTCTGACGACGACATCCAGGGTGTTGGACGTAGGGATATGACGTAGTTGCAGCATGAGGCGTCCTTTCTCGATTCGGCCAGCGAACTGCGTGGTGGTTGCAAAGGCTTCGCGTATCGAACCAGGCGCCGCTCGTGCGGCAGCAGCGACGCCTGGTGGCCGATTAAGTCAACCCGGCGCTGAGGATTTCCCGGGTGGCGACACCATCGGACGCGGTATCGATCGAATACAGCGTGGACACGCCCTGGGTTGTCGACGCCTGCATCGTCACGTAGGACTGCTGCTGGTTGTTGGTGGCGTTGTGGGCGGCGTTGGACAGCGCCTGGCTGGTGGCAACGAACAGGTTGCCCATTGCAATCGCCGGCGCATCGCCGAGGACCTTGGTGTTGACCTGGGAAACGGAATCGGTGATCTGGCTGTTGACGGCGGTCGGAAAGGCCATGGTGATAGCTCCTTGAGGTAGGAAAAGAACGAAGACGCTGCGGCGTTAGCGGTTAGCCGAACATCTTCTTGGTGGCGGCACCCGTGGCGCCGGTATCGAGCGAATACAGCAGCGAAACGCCCATGGTGGTTGCTGCCTGTGCGGTGACATACATCTGTTGTTGCGCGAGTGTTGCGTTGTGTGCCGCGTTCGCCAGCGCCTGCGCGGTGGCCTGGTACAGATTGCCCATGGCTGCGGCAGGGGAGCTTCCCAGTACCTGCAGGTTGGCCTGGGTGACCGAGTCGGTGATCTGGTCGTTGACGGCGGTGGGAAATGCCATTGGCGAATGTCCTTGGCGTTAGCCGGGCCGTCAGACGCCCAGGATCTGCTTGGTGACCACGCCGGTACTGGCGGTGTCGATCGAGTACAGGGTGGCCACGCCCATGGTGGTGGCCGATTGCGCAGTGACGTAGCTCTGCTGCTGCGCGTTGGTCGCGTTGTGGGCGGCATTGGCCAGCGCCTGCGCGGTGGCCTGATACAGGTTGCCCATGGCGATGGCGGGAGCGTCGCCCAGCACCTTGGTATTGACCTGGGTAACGGAATCGGTGATCTGGTTATTGACGGCGGTCGGAAATGCCATTTTCTTCTCCTAAAGATGTGAGTTAGCGCGACACGAGTCCGGGCACGCCGGTGCTTAGAATCTGCTTGGTGGCTACGCCGGTGGTGGCGGTGTCGATGGAGTAGAGCGTGGCCACGCCCATGGTGGTGGCCGACTGTGCGGTGACGTAGCTCTGCTGCTGTGCGTTGGTCGCGTTGTGGGCGGCATTGGCCAGCGCCTGCGCGGTGGCCTGGTACAGATTGCCCATGGCGATGGCCGGGGCGTCGCCCAGTACCTTGGTGTTGGCTTGGGTGACGGAGTCGGTGATCTGGTCGTTGACGGCGGTTGGAAATGCCATGCTTTTCTCCCTGTTTCTCGAATGAGTGGAGCGCTTGAACGAATGTGACGATGTCGAGGTTCGGCAGGCGGCCTGCCTGTCCGGAGATGTGTTGCAGTGGCACCGCATCACCGTGGAGAAACAGTAAATCTCCTTGGTCCGGGAAAATTGGTTTAAACGACGGCAATGCCGGGCTTATCGACGTGAAACCCGATCCGCTTTAGAGCGGTATGCGATGTAAAGACGCGTTTTGGAACGGCGTGCGGGGAATGTCGTGGTGAATCGCAAAGGCAGTTACAGAAGGACCATGCAGAACAGGCGAGCACAGGCTGCTCTTGACGCAAAGGCAGCAAAGCTCGCGTCCGCTTGGCGATTCTCTGCGGCTAGTTAATGGCCAGCCGGTACGCTGTCGGTGCCTTGCGAAACCGGAGCCCACGCGCATCGATGATTGACCGCGTTGCGGTTGAACTCGGCGCGCATCACGTCGCAGTGACGTCGGCAGGGCGCTCACTGCCGCACATCAGTGGAGTGGCGAGATCACGTTCAACGGAACGAGGCGGGAGGGCCGTGTTTGGAGTGGATGCAGGCTTGATGCGGGTGACGGCATGGAGGCTGGCCTTGCTATCGCTGAAGACTGCCTTCGTCACCGTGCCGCATGCTTGGGGCGGCCTGTGACATCAGATCAGTACCGGCGGTGCTGTCCATCTATTGCCGATGCAGCTACCGCCCGTCATCACGCTCAGCGCGCGCTGCTCGGGTGCGTGCGCTGAGCGGCGGTCGACAGCACACCGGTGCGCTGTCGACCCGTGCCTTGGATTACCGCTTGCTCAGCGTCTGCACCGCGTCCACCAGCACGCCCACATGTTCGGGATTCATGTCGGGCGACATGCCGTGGCCGAGGTTGAAGACATGACCTTCGCGCGAGCCGCCGTTGCCCTGGGCGTAGCTGTCCAGGGTCTTGCCGACTTCGGCGCGGATCGCCTCGGGCGAGCCGTACAGGGTGGCCGGGTCCAGGTTGCCCTGCAGCGCGACGCGGCCGCCGGCGCGCTGGGCGGCGTCGGCCAGCGCGATGGTCCAGTCCACGCCTACCGCTTCGGCGCCGCTGGCCGCCAGCTCGCTGACGTAGGCACCGTTGCCCTTGCCGAACAACACCAGCGGGGTGCGCTCGGCACCGTCGCCGCGTTCCAGCTCGCGCGCGATGCGGGTGAGGTAGGGCAGCGAAAACTCGCGGTACATCGCCGGCGACAGCACGCCGCCCCAGGTGTCGAATACCTGCAGTGCCTGCGCGCCGGCCGCGCGTTGCGCCGACAGGTAGGCGATCACCGCATCGGTGACGGTGCCAAGCAGGTGATGCAGCACCTCCGGCGCATTGAAGGCCATGGCCTTGATGCGCGCGTATTCCTTGCTGCCGCCGCCTTCGATCATGTAGCAGGCCAGCGTCCACGGGCTGCCGGAGAAGCCGATCAGCGGCACCGCGCCATCGAGCTCACGGCGGATCAGGCGCACCGCATCCATCACGTAACGCAGCTCGGTTTCCATGTCCGGTACGCCCAGCCGATGGATCGCGGCCGCATCGCGCACCGGGTGGCGGAACTTGGGGCCTTCGCCTTCGACGAAGTACAGCTCCAGGCCCATCGCATCGGGAATGGTCAGGATGTCGGAGAACAGGATCGCCGCGTCCAGCGGGAAGCGTTGCAGCGGTTGCAGCGTCACTTCGCAGGCGATCTCGGGGTTCTTGGCCATGCCCAGGAAACTGCCGGCGCGCGCGCGGGTGGCGCGGTATTCCGGCAGGTAGCGGCCGGCCTGGCGCATCAACCAAACGGGGGTGCGGTCCACGGGCTGGCGGTTGAGGGCGCGCAGCAGGCGATCGTTCTTGAGCATGGGGAAAGATGTCCTCAAAGCGGCGCGTCGGCGCCGCCGGTGATGAGTTGGAAGCCGCGTTTGAGGTGGGTGTCGCGCGCCTTGTCGAAGGCCCGGTCCGCTTCGTCCTGCAGCAGGTATTGGTCGCGTCGCAACTGCGAGCGTCCACCGATCTCGCCGCTCTCGCGCAGCAGCTCCCAGCCGCCGAACAGATCCGGTTGCAGGGTCAGCTGGACGTAGCGAAGCGGCGCGTTGCCGCCAGGATCGTGTTGCAAGTGGATGCGCATGGCGCCGATTGTAGCCGGGCGGTGCTGAAGGCTGGGAGGCAGTGGACGCGCCGGGTTGCTCCAGGTGCGAAGGTCCAGTGGGCAGCGGTGGCAATCGGTGCGGTGGATGTCCGCCGGCCGGCGCGTCGAGTGGCGGCTCTCCGCCGCGCTGGTGAAAGGCGGGCGGCGCGGTGGCGGATGGGCGCTCCGCTTGGTCCGTGCAGGCGATCGGCAGGCAGGCACTGCGTAGGAGCGCACCTGGGCGCGATGGGGATTTATCGGGAAGGCCCTGTCGCGCCCGGGGGCGCTCCTACGAAGAGCGTAAGGTCGTGCGACCGACGGCAGCTTGGTGCGGCTGTCCAGCATTCCGTGTCTGGCCGGCCGGCCTCACCCGCCGGCAAGGGCCGCGCGTGCCACCAGGCTCCTGCGTGGGCGACGTTCCGCCTCATCTGCGCAGGCGATCGGCAGGCAGGCACTGCGTAGGAGCGCACCTGGGCGCGATGGGGATTTATCGGGAAGGCCCCATCGCGCCCGGGGGCGCTCCTACGAAGAGCTGAGGGTCGGGCGGTCGACGGCAGCGGGGCGCGGCCATCCAGCGTTCCGTGCGTGTCCGGCCGGCCTCAGCCCGCCAGGATCTCCAGCACTGCCGCCTCGTCGACGTCGGGCACCACCTCGGCCTTGCCGATGCCGCGCCATAACACCAGCCGCAGGCGGCCGGCGATGTTCTTCTTGTCCAGCCGCATGCGCCCCAGCAGGGCCTGTGGCGACAGGCCGGCCGGAATGTCGGTGGGCAGGTCGAAGTCGCGCAGCAGGGCGCGCAGCGCCTCGGTGTCCTGTGCATCGCTCATGCCCAGCGCAGCCGACAGCCGCGCGGCCAGCACCATGCCCACCGCGACCGCTTCGCCATGGTTGAGGTTGTCGTTGCCGGGCGCGCCGTAACCTTGTTCGGTCTCGATCGCATGGCCGAAGGTGTGGCCCAGGTTGAGCAGCGCACGCTCGCCCTTTTCCAGCGGATCGCGCGCCACGATGTCGGCCTTGTGCTCGCAACTGCGTGCGATCGCCTGTGCGAGGGCGTCGGCATCGCCCTCCAGCAACGCCCGGCGTTCGGCATGCAGCCACTGGAAGAACAGCGGGTCGCGGATGGCGCCGTACTTGATCACCTCGGCCAGCCCGGCGCGCAGCTCGCGCGCGGGCAGGGTGTGCAAGGTGTCGGTATCGGCGATCACCGCGCGCGGCGGATGGAACGCGCCGACCAGGTTCTTGCCCTGCGGGATGTCCACCGCGGTCTTGCCGCCGACCGAGGAATCCACCATTGCCAGCAGGCTGGTGGGCAGTTGCACGCAGTCCACCCCACGCATCCAGCAGGCCGCCGCGAACCCGGCCAGGTCGCCGACCACGCCGCCGCCGAGCGCGAACACGCAGGCGTCGCGGGTGGCGCCCAGTTCGGCCAACGCCGCAATCGCGGCACCGAAATTGTCCAGTGTCTTGGAGGCTTCGCCGGCGGCGATCACCAGCTCGCCCAGCTGCAGGTCCGGGCGCGCCTGCAACAGGGCCTTGCGCACCCCGGCGGCGTAATGCGGGGCCACCTGCGAGTCGCTGAGCAGCAGCACGTGGCGGCCGCGCACATGGCTGGCCAGGCGTGCGCCGTCGGCCAGCAGGCCGGGCGCGATGGTGATGGTGTACGGCTGCGCGCCGTCGACATCGACGCTGCGCGAAGAACGGGGGAGTGTCATGCGGGGGTACTCGACATGCGCCATTGCGCGGCCAGGCGCAGCACCAGCTGCGCGGTGGCCTCGGCGGGGGAGAAGTGATCGGTTTCCAGGCTGAGGTCGGCGACCTCCTGGTACAGCGGGGTGCGCTGCGCGGCCATCGCGTGCAGCACCTGCTCGCGGTCGGCGCGTTGCAACAGCGGCCGGTTGCGGTCGCGTGCCAGCCGGGTGAGCTGTGCCGGCACGCTGACGTGCAGGTACACCACGAACCCACGCGCGCGGATGCGCTGGCGGTTGAGCGGGTCCAGTACCGCGCCACCGCCGGTGGAAATGAGCTTGTTGTCCTGCTCCAGCAGCGTCTGCAGGGTCTGGACCTCGTGCTGCCGGAATCGCGCTTCGCCGTGCTGTTCGAAAATGGCCGGGATGCTGCTGCCGACCTGCTCGACGATGGCCTGATCCACATCGACGAACTCCAGCCCGAAGCGCTCGGCCAGGCGGCGGCCGATGCAGCTTTTTCCGGCGCCCATCGGGCCGACCATCACGAGATTGGGAGCGGGGTTCATGCGCAGGGATCGTAGCATTCAGGCCCGTGCATCGGTCCGGTCGGCATGGACTGAAACCATTTCCGCGGGCGAGCGTCGGCTGCGCGCCGCAGCTTCGACACCCCGATGGGTGGAGATCAACCGCAGCCATGGCTGGCGATGGATCGGCGGCGCGCACCGCGTGGCGAGCGCCTGGCGGCAGGCGTCTGTGGTGCGAAGACGCCGGGAAACACGCGCCCGACGTGCCTTGCCGGGGTCGGCCGCAGCCCTGGCGGCTGGCAAGCCGCTGTCGGCTGCCGCGCATAGGCGAAGCAGGCGCGATGCGCCCACAATAGGCGCCAATCTTGCTGCCCTTGCACCGTCATGACCGATCTGTATGCAGAAGCCCTTGCCACCTTTACCGCGCTGTACGCCGAGGCGCACGCCGGCGCCGAGCTCGAAGCCAGCGCAATGACCGTGGCCACCGCCAGCGTCGACGGCCGGCCGAGCGCACGCACCGTGTTGCTCAAGGCCTTCGATGCGCGCGGGTTCGTGTTCTACACCCATCTGGACAGCGCCAAGGGCCGCGACCTGCAGACCCATCCGCAGGCCGCGCTGCTGTTCCTGTGGCGCAGCTTGCGCGAGGCCGGCATCCAGGTGCGCATCGAAGGCGGCGTGCAGCTGGTCGGTGCAGAGGAGGCCGATGCCTACTTCGCCTCGCGCCCGCGCATGAGCCAGATCGGTGCCTGGGCCTCGCTGCAGTCGCAGACGCTGGGCTCGCGCGAGGAGTTCGACGCGGCCATCGCCAAGGTGGAAGCCACCTTCGAAGGCCGCGAGGTGCCGCGCCCGGATGGCTGGGGCGGGTTCCGGGTGGTGCCGCAGGCGTTCGAGTTCTGGTACGGCGCCAGGTTCCGCCTGCATGAGCGCTGGCGGTACGAGGCCGATGCGGCCAGCCATTGGAGCAAGCGGATGCTGTATCCGTGAGCACGCCGGCCGGGTGGCGGGTGCGCGCAGCGGTCGGTGCCGATGCGCAGGCCTTGCTGGCCCTGCGCCTGGCCTTGTGGCCCGATGCCGATGACAGCGTTGCCGACGATGGCGTCGCCGAACTGCAGGCCGCGCTGGCGCGTGCAGACGCCAGCCATCTGCTGGTGGTGGACGAGGCGGATGCGGCGCTGGGGTTTGCCGAGGTGTCGGTGCGCCACGACTACGTCAATGGCACCGAAAGCACGCCGGTGGGTTTTCTGGAAGGCTGGTATGTGAGTCCGGCCTGGCGCGGTCGCGGGCTCGGTCGCGCGCTGGTGGCGGCGGCGGTCGCGTGGACGCGGGATCGGGTTGCACGGAGCTGGCCTCCGATGCGCAGCTGGACGACGGCGGCGCCCAGGCGGCGCATGCGGCGTGCGGCTTCGAGCCAACTGAACGGGTGGTCTACTACCGCCTGCAGCTGGCCTGACCGGCTGACTTCCGGCCCTTTCTGCCGGTCGCGGACAGTCTGTAGTATGTCCGCCCATTGCACGCATGTTGCTGCATCACCGCAGCGGCATCACCGCAGTTGCTTCACCACCGCCGCATGACCAAAGGACAGGACATCGTATGACGCAGTACACCACTGTCGAATTGCACGGCCTGCTGGCCGAGCGCTACCGCGACCAGCCGATCGAGGTCGAGCTGATCGATGGGCTGGAACCGGCCATCAACCTCACCCTGGCCGACCATGGCGACATGCAGATCCAGGTCGCCGCCTCCGGCTCGCAGGTGTTCGTTTCCACATTGCTGGCCAACGCCGACCAGGTCAGCGACCGCGCGGCGTTCAACGACGCCTGCCTGCGGCTCAACCCGCTCAATCCCTTGTCCAACCTGGGCCTGGTGCAGGTCGACGGCAAGGATAGCTACGTGGTCTTCGGCGAACTGTCGGCGTCGTCCACGCTGGACCAGATCGACGAGGAAATCCAGACCCTGGCGGCCAATACGCTGGATGCCGCCGAATCTCTCAAGCCGTTCTTTTCCTAAAGGCGTGTTGTCATGAGTATCTTTTCAAAGCTGATCACGCTGCTGCGTGGCACTGCACACGAAACCGGCCAGAAGGCGGTCGACGCCAACGCCCTGCGCATCCTGGACCAGGAAATGCGCGATGCCGGCGCCCAGCTCACGCGTTCGCGCGAAGAGCTGACCAAGCTGATGGCGCAGAGCAAGCTCGCCCAGCAGAAGATCGACGCGCGCGCCGGCAAGATGGCCGAATACACGCGCTATATCGAAGGTGCGCTGGCCAAGGGCGACGAGTCGCTGGCCCACGATGTGGCGACCAAACTGGCCGCGCTGGAAAGCGAGGATGCCGGCGACAAGGCCTCCAAGACATCGCTGGACCAGTCGGTGGTGACGCTCAAGGCCACCATTCAGAAGACCGAAAACCAGCTGCGCGGCATGCGCCAGCAGATCGACACGGTCAAGGCCACCGACGCAGTGCAGAAGGCGCAGGCGGCGATTGCCGCGCGCCATTCCGGCGCCAGCAGCAAGATGGGCTCGGCACTGGAATCGCTGGAGCGGATCAAGGCGCGTCAGGCCGAAACCTCCGCACGCATCGAATCGGCCGAAGAGCTGGAGGCATCCAGCGGCGATGGCGATCTGAACCGGCGCCTCGCCGCGGCCGGCCTGATGGAGGGCGAATCCAACGCCGCCGCGGTGCTGGCACGTTTCAAGAAGCCGGCCCAGCTCGGCCACGACAGCGCCGGCGGCAGCGCGCCGCTGATCGGCCAGGTGCGCGACGTGCAGCAGGTTCCGCGCAGCGACAGCTGACCGGCCGCACGGCACAGGACGCGCCATGATCATCGTCGGAAAGCTGTTGCGGGTGGTGCGGCGCCACGTGCGCCGCGTCAGCTGGGGCATGGTGGCGCTGGCATTGCTGGCGCACATGGGGCTGAGCTGGGTATTGCTGCTGCTGGCCGGCGAGCACACGCTCGTCGGCCTGGACGCGTTCCCGTATTACTACATGACCACGGCCACCACCATCGGCTATGGCGACCTGTCGCCGGGCTCGGTGGCCGGGCGCTACATCGCCGCATTCGTGGTGATGCCGGGCGCAGTGGCACTGTTTGCCACGGTGCTGGCCAAGACCAGCGGCGTGCTCATCACCTTCTGGAGGCGCCACCACATGGGCAAGATGGCTTACGCCGATCTGCGCGGGCACACCATCCTGATCGGCTGGCAGGGCGCCGCGTCCACGCGCTTGCTGGAGCTGCTGCTGTCCGACACCGCCACCGACGACGAAGGCGTGGTACTGATCGCTGAGGGCGTGGCCGAGAACCCGATGCCCGACCACATGCGCTTCATCGCCGCCGAGTCGTACACGCACACCGAGGTCTACCTGCGTGCGGGCATCGCGGGTGCGGCGCGGGTGATCGTCAACCCGCCCTCGGACGACCAGACCCTGGCGGCGGTGTTCGCGCTGATGGCGCATGCGCCGCGTGCGCACATCGTGGCGCACTTCGCTTCGGCCAGCGCGGCGCGGCTGGTCGGTTGCCACTATCCGGCGATCGAATGCACACGGCCGATGACTGCCGAGATCCTGGCGCGCGCTGCGCAGGACCCGGGCAGCGCGGCGATCACCGCCGAGCTGCTGTCGGTGGACGATGGTCCGACCCAGTTCGGCCTGGCGATTCCTGCGGATGTCGATCCGCTGGAGTACCGCGTGCTGGCCGCCGATTTCAGCCAGCGTGGCGCCCTGCTGCTGGGCCTGCGCGCGCCCGATGGCGCGCTGCGCTTGAACCCGCCAGCACACACCGCCGTGCCGGCCGGTGCCATGCTGTATTACCTGGCCGAGCAGCGCGTGCCCGTGTCTGCCATCGCATGGCAGGCCCTGCGCACCGCGGCCGTGTCCCGTTCCCCATCGCCACAAGGTGCATGACGATGAGTTTTTTCAGCAAGTTGTTCGGTCAACCACAACCGCCGCCGTTGCCCAGCTCCGGCACCGGCGCCATCGGTCACGCGCTGCCGCTGGGCTTGCGCGTGGGTGGGCAGCTGGAGATCGATACCACGTTGTACCGCATGGCACCGGAGGCCATGACCGCCGAGTTGCCGGGCGGGCATCAAGGCATTCCGTGCTACGGCCACGTCAATCTGGGCGATGGCTATTCCCTGCATCGGTTCTACCTGGACGATGACGCGTTCCTGCAGGTCACCACCGTGGGCGGCGATCTGGAGGCGATGAAGGCCTTCGTGTATTGCGAGACGGTCAATCCGCCCAGCAAGCAGGCGTTTCAGGAGTTCGTGATGCAGCATCCGCATCTGGGTGCGGCGCAGATCGACTACGCCGGCAAGCGCTGGCAACGCGCCACGCAGTCCACCGACGATGCTGCGCGGATTCCGCCGATTGCCTATGACGAAGTGCTGTACCGCTATCAGCCGCCGCGCCGCGATGGCGATCTGACCCATTACGCCATGCTCTACAGCCGCGATGTGCCGGAGCTGCAGCGTGAGGAATTCCTGCTGGTCACCGGCGAGGATTCCGGCCCCAATGAATTCTGCGTCACCTATGCGGTCGGCATCGATGTCACCGTTGCCGATCTGGATATCACCTGAGCGTGCGCGCTCGTCCTCCACTTACCCTGGTCCTGTCATGAACCCGATCAACCTGCAGAGTTTTCTCGCGTTTCTTTCCTACTTCGGCACCGGCCTGGGCGTGTTGATCGTGGCGGTGGTGCTGGTGACCCTGGTCACCCCGCACAAGGACTTCACCCTGCTGCGGCAGGGCAACGTGGCGGCGGCCACCGCCCTGGCCGGCAACCTGATCGGTGTGGCATTGCCGCTGCATTCGGCCATCACCCATTCGGTGAGCCTGGTCGATGCGCTGATCTGGGGCGCGGTCGCCTGCGGCATCCAGATCGTGGCGTACCTGCTGGCCAACCTGGTGGCCGGGCGCATCTCGCGGCAGATCACCGACAACGTCACCGCCGCCGGCATCTTCTCGGCCGGCGTGTCGATCGCGGTCGGGCTGATCAATGCCGCGGCGATCACGCCGTAACGGAGCGCAGGCATGAAGCGATCACGCAACCTCAAGCTCACCCTGATGGCCGCATTGCCGGCCGCCCTCGTCACCGGCTGCGGTTCCGAACCGGAGACCGGGGTGGTACTGCAGTCGGCCTCCGACTGCTACCAGATCAAGCAGGAACAGACCGACATCCAGCAATGCCTCAAGGCCTATGACGAGGCGGTGGCCAAGCATCAGCAGGCCGCGCCGCGCTTCAGTACGCGCTACGAGTGCGACGAGCAGTTCGGCAGTTGCACCGCGGTGCAGACGGCGCAGGGCCAGCAGAGCTGGATCCCGCCGATGGGCGGGTTCCTGCTGGGTTACGCGTTGGGCAACATGACCGGTGGTGGCGGTTACCGCTATGGCGGCGCGATGCCGCTGTACCGCGATTACCGCAGCGGCGGGTACTACAAGCCCAATGGCGATCTGGCCAGCAACCGCGTCGGCACCGTGCGCGGGCGCAGCGGCGCCATCGACATGCCGTCGCGGGCGATCACCGTGTCGCGCTCGGGTTTCGGCTCCAGTGCGGCCGCGCGCAGTTCGTTCGGCAGCGGCGGGCGCAGCTCCGGGTACGGCGGCTGACATGCAACGGATCGCAATCGCCGAGCGCCCGGACTGGCGCGAACAGGCCGAATCGCTCGGTTTCCACTTCCACACCATCGACGGCGAGCGGTACTGGGACGAAAGCGCGTACTACGCGTTTACGCTGCAGCAGATCGAGGACGACATCGAAGCGCCCACGCAGGAACTGCACGACATGGCGATGCAGTTGGTGGACGAGGTGGTGGGCTCGGAACAGCTGATGACACAGCTGGCGATTCCGCCGTTCTACTGGGACTGGGTCGCCACCTCGTGGAAGGACCGCGACCCGCATCTGTACGGCCGCATGGACCTGGCCTATGCCGGCAACGGCCCGGCCAAGTTGTACGAGCTTAATTACGACACGCCGACCTCGCTGTACGAATCGGCGTATTTCCAGTGGCTGTGGCTGGAACAGCAGATTGCCGCCGGTGCGTTGCCCAAGGGCACCGATCAGTACAACCTGATCCAGGATCTGCTGTGCGAAACCCTGGGCGCGTTGGCGGCCGATGGCGCGCTTGGCGCGCAGATGCATTTTTCAGCGGTGCGCGATTCGCTGGAAGACCGCGCCACGGTGCGCTACCTGCGCGACTGCGCGCATCAGGTGGGCATCAGCACCGAGGAAGTGGCCATCGAGGACATCGGCCTGAGCGCCGATGGCTGGTTCACCGATGAGCAGGACCGGGTGATCCACACGCTGTTCAAGCTCTACCCGCTGGAATTCATGATGGAAGAACGCTTCGGGCCGGCATTGATTGCCAACCGTGTGCGCCTGATCGAGCCGGCATGGAAATCGGTGCTGAGCAACAAGGGCATCCTGCCGCTGTTGTGGGAGCGGCATCAGGGCCATCCCAATCTGCTGCCGGCGCGCTTTGCGCAAACCGGCGAAGCGCCGACGGCAGGCTGGGTACGCAAGCCGCTGCTGTCGCGCGAGGGTGCCAATATTTCCCTGGTCAGCGCACAGGGCGACGCTGCGCAGACCGATGGCCCGTATGTGGACGGGCCGGCGATCCTGCAGGCGCACCATCCGTTGCCGGTATTCGATGGCCGGCACGCCCTGGTCGGCAGCTGGATGGTGGCCGATCGTCCTGCCGGGCTGGGCATGCGCGACGACGATGGCCCGATCACCCGCGACACCTCGCGCTTCGTACCGCACGTGATCGTGGACTGACGCAGCAAAGGGTGTGCGTCGCCACTGCGAGGTGGCGGTGCCGTGTGGCGCGATCGCCTTGCCTCCGGTGATGAGTAGGGTTCGTCTCGGGGGATAGCTGTGTCGGAAGCCCCGTGTCGCGCTGCACGGCGCAACTGCCGCTTCGCACCGCCTGACACACACCGCGATAGCACGCAAGCCCCGCGCGGCCTGCCGGGCAGCGCAGGTTTTCCACACCCCCTGTGGATGGAAGTTGCACAAGGCTGTGGACAAGTGGGCGCAGGCCCCGGCCTGCAATGCTGTCAAGATGGGTGGCGAAAAAATGACCAGTCGTTCGTGGGCGAGGTGGTTCCCTCGCTATCGCAGCGATCCCGGCAGGATCGGCAAAGTCGCGTGCGCCCCGATCGCTGCGATGCGCTGGCCTGCAGTGCGCCCTGCCAACGCGCGGTGCTGAGCATGCGAATCGTGTAGGGCGCACGTGCGGTGCAGGCAAGGCGCGCGATACGCGGCGACCGACCGCGATGCGCCTGCGCTTGCGACCAGTGCTCGCCTGCGGCGACAGCTTGCGCACACCGCGCAGCCATCACACCCGCCGCGCCACGAAAAAGCCCGCCACGGCGAGCAGCCACGCCAGGGCGAACACGCTCAGGTACGCGGCCGAGGTTGCGGAGGCCAGCAGCGCGGCAAACAGCGCGCCGGCCAGCGCCAGCATGCCGGCCACCGCGATCGCCTCGCTCAACTGCAGCGCCGAACTGTTGGCGCCTTGCTGCGCCGGCGGCGACAGCGACAACGTCAACACCGACAGGCTCGGATACAGCAGGCCCATGCCCAGGCCGGTCAGCGCCCAGCCGGCAATCGCCACCGGCACCGGGATGACCGGCCACACCGCACCTGCGCTGATCACGATGCCCAGCGACATGAAGCACGCACCGGTCTTGAGCAGGCGTGGGCGCGACCAGCCAGCGCGGCTATGGCCCTGGTACCAGGAGCCACTGAACCAGCCCAGCGCACCGACGCTCAGCGCCACGCCGGCCAGCAGCGGCGACAGGCCACGTTCGCGCGACAGCAGCAACGGCAGGAACGCCTCGAACCCGAAGAAGGCCGCCGCTGCGATACCGCGCAGCGCGATCACGCTGGGCAGGCCACGCGCAAGCCGCAGCGTGCCGGTCGGCAACAGCCGCCAGGCGCAGCACACGCTGAGCAGCAGTGCCGGCAGCATCGCCAGCAACGCGACCGGGCCGTGCAGCTGCCCGCCCAGATACACGCCGAGCACACCCAGGGCCGCACCGATCGCCCAGCGCAACTCAGAATGCGATGCGCCGGTGGTGTCGCTAGACCAGCTGCGCCCGCGGATCGCCGGCCACAGCATCAACCCGGCCGGGATCGCCAGCAGCGGCACCGACAGGAACACCCAGCGCCAGCCCACGTGCTGCACGATCAACCCGCTGATGCCCGGCCCGATCAACGAGGGCACCACCCAGCCGGCCGAAAACGCGGAGAACACGCGCGGCCGCAAGGCGTCCGGATACAGGCGCCCGACGATCACGTACAGCGCCACCGAATACGCGCCGGCGCCCAGGCCCTGCAGCAGGCGCCCGGCAATCAGCACGGGCATGCTCGGTGCCAGCCCCGCCACCAGCAGGCCGATCACAAAACACAGCAGGCCGTAAGCCAGCGCGCCACCCGGGCCGCGACGGTCGCTCCAGCGCCCGGCAGCCGTCATGCCGACCACACTGGTCGCCAAGGTGCCGCCAAATGCCAGCGCGTACAGTGGCAAGCCGTTCAATGCGCGCGCAACGGTGGGCATGGCGGCGGCCACCGCCAGCGATTCGAAGGCGTTGAGCGACACCAGCGCCACCATGCCCAGCGTCGCCGCGCGATACGGAGCGGCCAGGATGGAGGTGGGGCGGGTGTCGCCAGGCGAGGCGGCGGATAGGGCGGTATCGGTAGTCATCAAACATCCAGGACGGCAGTGTGTAGAACCATGAGCACGGTGCTTGCACCGCTCGTGGCCGCGCAGCATCCTGCCTCAACCAAGGTTGAGGTCAAGGCAATGCAGCGTGAGTTGTCGGTGGGTGAGGTGGCCAGGCGTAGTGGCGTGGCGGTGTCGGCATTGCATTTTTACGAGCGCAAAGGCCTGATCCAAAGCCTGCGCACGGCAGGAAACCAGCGCCGCTATGCGCGCGATGTGCTGCGACGCATCGCCGTGATCCGCGTCGCGCAACGGCTCGGCGTGCCGTTGCAGCAGGTGCTGGACGCGTTCTCGGTGCTGCCGGACCAGCGCACGCCCACCCGTGCGGAATGGGCACGCATGTCGGCGCGTTGGCGTGGGCAGCTGGATGCGCGTATCGCCGAGCTGCAGGCCTTGCGCGACCAGCTCACCGACTGCATCGGCTGCGGCTGTCTGTCGCTGCGCCGCTGCCGGTTGAGCAATCCCGGCGACACGCTGGCCGAAGGTGGGGATGGTGCCTTGCGATTATCGCGGCTTGCTGCCGACTGAGATGGCGTGCGCGGGCTGCGCCGCGGGCGTGATCGGTATCTGCAGGCCGTGCGCGGGCCGCAGCTGCTGCGCCGCTTGCATGCCCCGGGCGCGCCTGTCGCCGTCCCGGGTTCACAGCCGCAACCGGGACCAATGGCAGTGCCGTGAGGGGCGAAGGCGACCGTAGGATGGGGGTTCCCTCCGCCGCAGGACCTTACGCATGTTCCCCACCTTGCGCCGATCGCTCGCCGTTGCGCTGTCGCTGGCGTGCATCACCGCCAACGCGCAGGCCGCGCCTGCAACCAACGCCACCGCGCCGGCGAGCGCGTTCGATCCGCTGACCCTGTTCGCACCGCTGCAACTGCCCGACGCACCCAACGCCTACCGCAGCGGCAGCGGCGTGCCCGGGCCGTTGTTCTGGCAAAACCGCGCCGACTACAGCCTCGACGCCAGCATCGACCCGGCAACGCACACGCTCACGGGCGAGGCGGCGATCCACTACACCAACCGCAGCCCGGACACGCTGGACGTGCTGTGGCTGCAGCTGGACCAGAACATCTACCGCGCCGATGCGCGTGCTGCCGCCAGCCGGCCGTCGCGCCGGACCCAGTTCACCGACGGCATGCAGATCGCCAGTGTCGAGATCGACGACGGCGGGCGTCGCCAGCCTGCGCACTTCGTCGTCGACGACACCCGCATGCGGGTGGACCTGCCGCAGCCGTTGGCGGGGCAGGGCAAGGCGCTGACCGTGCATATCCGCTACCGCTACACGATCCCGGGCACCTGGGGCGGGCGTACCGCCGTCAGTGCCAGCAAGCAGGGCGAGATCTACGAGATTGCGCAGTGGTATCCGCGCATGGCCGTGTACGACGATCTGCGCGGCTGGGACACGCAGCCGTACCTGGGCTCGGAGTTCTATCTGGAGTACGGCGACTTCGACTATGCGGTGACCGTGCCGGAGGGCTTCCTGGTGGCCGGCTCCGGCGCACTGACCAATCCGGCCGAGGTGCTCAGCCGCACCGAACAACAACGCCTGCAACAGGCGCGTGGCAGCGATCGCACGGTGCTGATCCGCACGCCCGAGGAAGTGGGCGCGCGCGCTGCCAGGCCAGCGGGGAGCAGCACGCGCACCTGGCGCTTCCATATGGACAACACCCGCGATGTGGCGTTTGCCGCCTCGCCTGCGTTTGTATGGGATGCCGCACGCATCAAGTTGCCGGGCGGCAAGCAGTCGCTGGCGATGTCGGTGTACCCGCTGGAAGGCGTGGGCGCGGACAAGTGGAACCGCTCCACCGAATACGTCAAAGGGGCGATCGAACATTTCTCGCAGTGGTACCCGTATCCGTGGCCGGCTGCGATCAACCTGGGCGGCTACGGCGCGGGCATGGAGTATCCCGGCATCGTCTTCGACGGTTTCGAAGATGGCGGCAAGGAGCTGTTCTGGATCACCGCGCACGAGATCGGCCACACCTGGTTCCCGATGATCGTCGGCTCCAATGAGCGCCGGCATGCATTCATGGACGAAGGCTTCAATACCTTCATCGATGTCTATGCGTCCGATGCCTTCAACAAGGGCGAGTACGCACCCAAGCGCGACTCGGAATATGCGCCCAAGGGCGGCAGCCCGGTCGATGAAATCCTGCCGTTGCTGGCCGATACCCGCGCGCCGACGTTGATGGACAATGCCGATTCCACCAGCGAGACCTACCGCCATCCACTGACCTATTTCAAGGGCGCATTGGGGCTGGTGCTGTTGCGCGAGCAGATCCTCGGGCCGGAACGCTTCGATCCGGCATTTCGCAAATACATCGCAACCTGGGCCTACAAGCACCCCACGCCATCGGATTTCTTCCGGCTGATGGAAAGCGAGAGTGGCGAAAATCTGGCCTGGTGGTGGCGCGGTTGGTATCTCAACAACTGGCAGCTGGATATGGGCATCAGCGAGGCCCATTACATCGATCACGATCCTGCCAAGGGCCTGCAACTCACGCTGCGCAGCAGCCAGAAGCTGGTGATGCCGGTGACCGTGCGGGTGGATCTGGCCGACGGCAGCCATCTGGACCGCCGCGTGCCGGTGGAAACCTGGCTGCAGACCACCGCGCCCAAGCTGACGCTGCCGACCACGCAGAAAGTGCTGCATGTGACGCTGGATCCGGACCATGTATTGCCCGATGCCCAGCGTGGCGACAACCAGGTAAACACGATCGGCTAGCGGCTGCCGATGCATGCATCGGCGCTGCAATGGCGCATCTGTTGCAGGCTTGCGGCACACCGTCTCACCGCCACCAACGGCGCAATCGATTGCAGCGATTGCGCCGTTTTTCGTGGCGGCGTGCGGCCCGACGTCATGCGCAGACGCGCCGCAATGCATGCGCGTCGGCGCCAGCTGCCAGGTGCACGCGTCGCCGAGCGCATCGGCACTGAAGGCTGCCGCGTTGCGATCACCGCGACGCTTTGCGCAACGGTTCCATGCCGTGTCCGCGCTGCGCGGCAATGAGATGCGGCAACGCCATTGCGGCGCAATTTTTTCGGTCGCCCGCTGGTAACGCTTACAGCCACGCTGCGTCTGCATCCGGGCTGCGGACTCAAGCGCGCGCGGTGTTTCGTGCCTGCGTGTGGCCTTGTGTGTTTGCTGCAACGCACGGTGACAAGCCCCGGCACGCGTGACTAGGCTGCGCCGCGTGTTAGCGCTATCAGTCCTGCATCGCGTGCTGGCACGGGGTTGCGTGCAGGGGCGCTCGATGGCACGCGGGGCGCAGGCGTTCCGATTGGGAAGGCAGTCGCAGGTGCTGTACAGCTTGAGGCGCAGGCCGCGTTCGTCAGGAACGTGGCACACGCACGGCTGGCATCAAGGGGGATCTGCCGGCGTTCGAGGCGGCGGGTCGGATGAAGTGCTGCATGCAGACAGGTCGTGTGCCGTCCAAGGTGCGTGGCCAGGCAAGCGCCGCGTCGCATTCCGCGACCACGGCCGTGGGTGTTGGACCAGACCCGAGGATAGATCGATGCGTCGTACGTTGAGCAATGTGAAGTCGAAGGCCATGTTCACCTTTGTCGGTGGCATCCTGGTGATCAATCCGGCCTTCGCGCAGGAGGCTCCTGCGCAGCAGGTGTCGCCGCCGCAGTCCAGCGCACAAACCGCCACCACCCTGGATGCGGTCAACGTGACCGGCATCCGCAGCAGCCTGGACCAGTCGATGGGCATCAAGCGCGACGCTGCCGGCGTGGTGGATGCGATCAGCGCCGAAGACATCGGCAAATTTCCCGACACCAATCTGGCCGAGTCGCTGCAACGCATCACCGGCATCTCGATCGAGCGCCGCGACGGCGAAGGCGCGCAGGTCACCGCACGCGGCTTTGGCCCGCAGTTCAATACGGTCACCCTCAACGGCCGCCTGATTCCCGGCGCCGATGCATTCGGCGCGCCTGGCCAGACCCCGATCGGGGGCGTGGATGTGGGCACGCGTGCGTTCAATTTCGCCCAGCTCGCCTCCGAGGCCATCACCGGGATCGAGGTCTACAAGACCAGCCGCGCCACCGCACCCAGCGGGGGGATCGGCGCCACCATCAACATCCAGACCGACAAGCCGTTCAACCATTCCGGCGTGGTGGCCAATGCCGGCGCCAAGATGGTGTCGGATCGTTCACAGCCGTTCGGCGATTCGCTCACCCCCGAAGTCTCCGGCATCTTCAGCTACACCAATCCCGACAAGACCTTCGGTATCGGCTTGAGCGGCAGCTATCAGAAGCGCCACGGCGGCTCGGTGCAGGCCACCGAAAACACCTGGAACATCCAGCGCTGGACCGGCACCGATCCGGCCTTGCGTCCGGATGCGGTGGTGACCAACGCCCCGGCGATCGGCCAGTTGTACGGCATGCCCAACGACCTGCGCTATGCCTTCGCCGACTTCCAGCGCGAGCGCACCAACGGCCAGGCGGTGATGCAGTTCGCGCCCAGCGACAGCCTGACCCTGACCCTGGACTACACCTATTCGTCCAACGAGATCCGCGAAGAACGCGGCGAGCAGGGCATCTGGCTGCAGCGCGCCAACAGCTTCACCGATCTGACCTTCGACACCGGCCAGGCGGTGGCCACGCCGGTGTACCTGCGCGATGTGCCCAACGGTGCCAAGGACTTCGGCATGGAGCAGCAGCGCAACGAGCAGAAGTACACGCTCGGCTCGCTCGGCTTCAATGCCGATTGGCAGGTGAACGACCGCTTCCAGCTGTCCTTCGATGCGCACAACTCCAAGACCAAGAGCCTGCCCAACGACCCGGTCACCGGCGGCAGCGCCACGTATTTCAGTTTCGCCGGCACCAACAACTGCAGCAACGGCCCGTCCTGCGGCGGCCAGTGGGGGCAGGAGCTGCGCTTCAATGGCGGGCTGCCGATCGGCGCGCGCACCTGGTATCCCACCGCGGCCGATTCCCTGGCCGGCACCAACGGCGTGCTCAACCCGGACTTCACCCCCGCCGAGCTCGGCTCGCAGGTCCTGCGCATCTTCTATCAATCGCAGGTCACCGAGATCAAGGAAGGCCGCATGGACGGCACCTTCGACTTCGAGGACGGGCGCTTCCAGTTCGGCGTGAGTACCGCCAATACCACCATGAACCGGCTCACCAGCGACACCAACTCCACGCTGGGCGATTGGGGCGTGGCCAACGCCGGCGACGAGCCCGGCATGCAGGCACTGCTGCGGCCGGTGAGCATCACCGGCATGTTCAAGGACTTCAACGCCAACGGTGCCGCGCCCAATGCATGGCGCGGCGATGCCGATCAGCTGGCGCTGTGGGGTGGCAGCCAGTACGGCGCCACGACCCGCTACAACCCGCAGTACAGCGCCGATAACCAGGTGGAAGAGAAGACCCGCGCCGCCTACGTGCAGCTGGAACTGAAGGGCGACATCTCCGGCATGACCACCAATACCCGGCTGGGCCTGCGCTACGAGCGTACCGATGTGGAATCCACCTCGCAGGTGGCCACGCCCACGGCGTTGCTGTGGCAGGCCAACAACGACTTCCAGCTGTTGCGTTCCACCGAGCAGCAGCCCTTCAGCGAAAAGACCAGTTACAACTACATCCTGCCCAATCTGGACTTCAGCATCGACATCTCCGATCAGCTGAAGGGGCGCGCCTCGTTCGGCCAGACCATCGCACGGGCGCCCTACAACAACCTGATCGCCGGCCCGACCCCGAATACGCCCAATGGCTCGATCCTGATCAATCCCTCCAACCGGGCCGGCGGCAGCGCGCAGAATCCGCAGCTGGATCCGCTGGAATCGGACAACCTCGACCTGGCGCTGGAGTGGTACTTCGCCGATGCCAGCTACGTGTCGGCCACGTTCTGGAACAAGCGCGTCAGCAACTTCATCGGCAATACGGTCTCGCGCGAATCCCTGTACGGGCTGAGCGATCCCACCTCCGGCCCGGATGCACAGTCCGCGCTGGCGTTCCTGCAGAGCGGGGCCTGCGCAGCGCAAGTGGGGGCGTCGGGCAACGACGTCGCCGCCGCGTGCTCGGCCAACGACACCTCGCTGTTTGCGGCGATGGCCTTGCTGCGCAATGCCGCAGCCACCGGCGGGCTGGCCGCCTACAACGGCAGCTCCGCGCAGAGCCTGGCACTGGAGAACGCCTACGACATCGTCGGCAATGCCTCCGACCCGTTGTATCAGTTCGATGTGTCGCGCCCGGTCAACCAGAACAAGGCCAATATCCACGGCTGGGAACTGGGCGGGCAGTACTTCTTCGACACCACCGGCTTCGGCATCTATGCCAACTACACCATCGTCGAAGGCGATGTGGGCTTCGACAATACCGTGATCGATCGCGACCAGTTCGCGCTGCTCGGCCTGAGCGACACCGCCAATGTGATGCTGATGTACGAAAAATACGGCTGGAGCGCGCGTCTGGCCTGGAACTGGCGCGACGAATACCTGATCGCCGCCAACCAGGACAATGCCAACCGCAATCCGTACTACGTCGAGGCCTACCAGCAGTGGGATCTCAGCGTCAGCTACAGCTTCAGCAAGCAGCTTTCCGTGGGCTTTGAGGCGATCAACCTGACCGGCGAAGACGTGCGTTGGCATGGGCGCTCGGACAAGCAGATCATCCGCCTGATCGACCAGCAGCCGCGCTACACGCTGGGTGTGCGTTACGCGTTCTGACAGGCCGGCGGCGCTCAGCTCCCCTCCCAGTGGGCGCAGCGACGCGGCTTGCGGCAGGGCTGGCTCCCATGCTGCTGTGCCGCTTGCCGGCCTGTCGCTTTTTGGCAATGCTCGCCACGGCAGGCGCGGCACCGGGCGGCGCGATCGACGCATTCCTCGTAATGCGGTGCTCCATCGCGGAGCACCGTGGGAGTTTCAGATGACGCGGTACGCAGTGCTCAACAACGTGGCGCATCACGATCTGCGCGTCATCCTGCGCTTTGGTGCCGAGTTCGGCGACGCGCTCGGCATGGTGCCGGCCTTTGTCACCGAGTACGCCGAGCTGCAGCGCGAGTACCCGTTGTTCTTTCGCAAGGATGCTGCCGCCGGCGGCTACCAGTCGGTCGCGCTGCTGGGCTTTGCGCAGGACGAGAACCTGTTCCTGCAGGAGGGGCGCTGGGCAGCGAGCTATCTGCCGGGCATCGTGGCCAAGGGGCCATTTTTGATCGGCTTCCAGGAGCAGCGCGTCGATGGCGTGTTGGCACAGGCGCCGGTGATCCACGTCGATCTGGAGCATCCACGCGTCAGCCGCCATGAAGGCGAGGCGGTGTTTCTGCCGCAGGGTGGCCACAGCCCGTATCTGGAGCATGTCATCGATGTGCTGCGCGGCATCCGCGACGGTGTGGATGCCGGCAAGGCGATGGCGGCCGCCTTCGACACCTTGGGGCTGATCCAGCCGGTGCAGCTGGATGTCACGCTGGATGCCACCCACGCCACCACGCTGGAAGGCCTGTTCGTCATCGACCGCGAGCGGCTTGCTGCACTCGATGCGTCGTCGCTGCAGCAATTGCACCGGGCCGGCCATCTGGAAGCTGCGTTCCTGATGCTGGCCTCGCTGCACAACGTGCGCCGGCTGATGGCCGAAAAACAGCGCCGCCTGCAGCAGGTGCACGCTGCATCTGCGACCGCCGCATTCGCCTGAGCGCATGACGACCGGCGCAGCCATTTCCTCCATCGCGCCCATCGCCGAGCGCCGCGATTGCCATCCCGGCGCGCTGCCGCTTGCTGCGCTGTGCGAGGCGGCCGAGCCGGTGGTGCTGCGTGGCATCGCACGCCATTGGTCGCTGGTGCAGGCCGGGCTGCGCAGCGCCGACGAGGCGATGGCGCTGCTGCGCGCGCACGATGGCGGGCGCGCCTTGCAGTATTCCCATGGCGGCCCGGAGATCGCCAGCCGCCCGTTCTACAGCGACGATTGCAGCGCGCTGAATTTCGATGTGCAGCGCGGCAGCCTGAGCAGCTTGCTGGAGGCGATCGTCACGCATCGCGATGACCCGCAGCCGCCCACCTACTACCTGGCGTCGTTGCCGATCGACGACAACCTGCCAGGCTTGCGCGCGGGCAATGATCTGGATGTGGCCGCCAGCGGCATCGCGGTGCAGCCGAGCATCTGGATCGGCAATCGCGTCATCGCCTCCTGCCATTACGATGTCCCCAACAACCTGGCGTGCTGCGCGGTGGGGCAACGTCGCTTCACGCTGTTTCCGCCCGCGCAGGTGGCCAACCTGTATCCCGGCCCGCTGGATCCCACGCCGGGCGGGCAGGTCGTCAGCATGGTGGATTTCGCCAACCCGGATCTGCTGCGGTATCCACGCTTCGCCCAGGCGCTGGCGCAGGCACGCACCGCCGTGCTGGAGCCGGGCGATGCCCTGTTCATTCCCGGCATGTGGTGGCATCACGTGCACTCGCTGCAGCCATTCAACGTGCTGGTCAACTACTGGTGGAACAGCGTGCCTGCGCACCTGCCGGCGCCGATGCCGGCGCTGTATCACGCGCTGTGGTCCATCCGCGACCGCCCGGCAGCGGAAAAAGCGGCATGGCGCGCCCTGTTCGACTACTACGTGTTCGGGCCGGCCGAGCGCGCGGGCGAGCACCTGCCCGAGCAGGCGCGGCATGCGTTGGGCCCGATCGATCCCACCCTCGCGCGACAGCTGCGTGCGATGTTGATCGGCAGGCTCAACCGCTGATGTGCGCGATCGGCGTCCAGGCGACTGGTCGGGCCACTGCGCAGCTGCGCCGTCCGGCGCAACCGGTGTGCGGCATCCGCATGGGCCACCCAGGCGATCGGTCACTGCGTGGCTTCTGCGTCACCCACACGTTCGAGCACGATGCTGTGCCGGCCAACCGACATCCACCCCACAGGAGCGCGCAGTGAGCCAGGCCCCGATTCGCAAGGTCGTCATTGCCGGTGGCGGCACCGCCGGCTGGATCGCCGCCTGCGCGCTGTCGCATCAGTTCCGCGACCTGCTGGAGATCACCCTGGTCGAGTCCGAGCAGATCGGCACCGTGGGCGTGGGCGAATCCACGGTGCCGCCGATCCGCAGCTTCCATCGCTTCCTGCAGATCGACGAGCAGGAATTCCTGCGCGCGGTGGCCGGCACCTTCAAGCTGTCGATCTCCTTCGAGCATTGGCGCCGCCAGGGCGAGCGCTACATCCATCCGTTCGGCATCACCGGGCAGAGCACGCTGGTGTGCGCCTTCCATCACCTATGGCTGGAAAGCCAGCGCCGCGGCATGCCGGGCAGCTTTGGCGATTACTGCCTGGAAACCGTGGCATCGCGCGTGGACCGGTTCGCACTGCTGCGCGAGCCCGCGGTCAATTACGCCTATCACCTGGATGCCGCGCTGTATGCCAGGTTCCTGCGCACGCGCAGCGAGGCCTGCGGTGTCAGGCGCATCGAGGGCAGGATCCAGCAGGTGACGCTGCAACCGGACAGTGGCGATGTCGCCAGCCTGGTGCTGGAAGACGGGCAGGTGCTCGAGGGCGACCTGTTCATCGATTGCAGCGGCTTTCGCGGCCTGCTGATCGAACAGGCGCTGCACACCGGTTACGAAGACTGGAGCCATTGGTTGCCCTGCGATCGCGCCGTGGCGGTGCAGACCCAGGCGCTCGGCCCGCCGGTGCCGTACACCCGCGCCATCGCGCACGAGGCCGGATGGCGTTGGCAGATTCCATTGCAGCATCGGGTGGGAAACGGCCTGGTGTTTTCCAGCAAGCACCTGTCCGACGACGAAGCGCATGCCAGGCTGCTGCGCGATGTGGCCGCGCCTGCGCTGAAGGATCCGTGGCTGGTGCCGTTCCGCACCGGACGCCGGCGCAAGGCCTGGAACCGGAACGTGGTGTCGCTGGGCCTGGCCAGCGGCTTCATCGAACCGCTGGAATCCACCAGCATCCATCTCACCATTGCCGCGGTGGTGCGGCTGATCACCCTGTTCCCGGCAGACGGCATCGCGCCCTCGCAGGTGGAGCTGTTCAACGACATCAGCCGCGCCGAGATGGAGCACGTGCGCGACTTCATCATCCTGCACTACCACGCCACCCAGCGCGACGAGCCGCTGTGGCGCCAGTGCCGCGCGATGGAGCTGCCCGCATCGCTCGCGTTGCGCCTGCGCGCCTGGCGCGAGCGCGCACATGCCTGGCAAGCGGCCGATGAACTGTTCCGCGTGGATTCCTGGACCCACGTCTTGATGGGGCAGGGCATCGTGCCCGCGCAGCATCACCCGCTGGCGCGCGCGATGTCCGATCACGATCTGCGTCGCCTACTCGACGGCATTGCCCAGCCGATCCGGCACGCGGTGGACCGGATGCCCCCGCAGCAGGCATTCATCGAGGCGTATTGCAAGGCCGGGGAACGCGTGTGGGGCTTGCGCAGCCCGGTCGTGGCGTAGGCAGGCGACCAACCGCGATGCAGTGCCGCGTGGTGGTTGATATGCTGCCCGCACGACGTTTTCGATCTCGCATCGTTGATCGCGCTGCGAGATAGCGCTGTCAGCAGCAGGTGGGCCACGCTGGCAACAGCGCGCGGCCAGTCCATCACCACGGTGCCCAGCTGCTCGCCTACAACCGCATCAGATCCCTGCCGACCACAATCGGCCCGGCGTAGTGCTTGCGCGCGCCCGCGCTCCACATGGCATCGGTGATCGTCGGGTCGCCGCCGGGCACGAAGTGATTGAGCACGAGCATCTTCGCATTGGCTGCCGCTGCGATCCTGCCGACGTCCTCGCTGGTGGAGTGGCTCTTGAGCAGATGGTCGAGCAAGGTCGGCGCGTTGTCGTTGGTCTTGAGCATCCTTTCCAGTGCGGGCAGGTACATCACCTCATGCACCAGGATGTCGGTCTCCTTCGCGAAGTCGGCCAGTGCGGGCAGGTAGCGCGTATCGCCGGAGAACACCACCGTGCGCTCGCGCGTGGCGAAGCGGTAGGCGAATGCGGGCTTGAGGGTGTAGTGATCCACCAGCGTGGCGGTGACGGTGACCTGGTCGTTCTGCAGCACCATGCCGGGCTGGTCGAACTCGTGCACCTGAATCAGCTGCCTGAACGGCGGGCGGCCTTCTTCGCGGATGCGCGCATCGATGTCGATGGCATTCATGTCGACAAACGCATCCACCATGCTGGCGATGCCGGGCGGCCCATACAACCGCACCGGCGTCTGCAGCCCGCTCGCCCATGCCAGCCACACCACGTTGAGCAGGTCGGCGTTGTGGTCGGAGTGGTGGTGGGTGAGAAAGATGTCGCGCAGCGCGGGCAAGCGGATGCCGGCCCTGGCCAGCTGCTGTGCAACGCCGTTGCCGCAGTCGATCAGATAGGGCTGCCCGTCGATGACCAGCGCATTGGCGGCTGCGGCGCGCAGCGGTGAGGGCGTGGGGCCGCCCTTGGTGCCGAGCAGGACCAGCACGCTGCCGTTGGCCGGGAAGGGCACTGGCGATGCCGGGTCCGCTGCCGCAATGGCGTCCTTCGGCTCGCGCCGGAGTGCGGCACCCAGCGGGCTCGCCACGCCCAGCGTGCCCGCGGCCAGCGCGAAGCGCAGCAGCTGGCGGCGGGAAGTGCGTGGAGAAGATGCGGACATGACGGCTCCTGTCGAAGCATGGGGAGGATGTGCCAGGCTGCGCGCGGCGCTGCGTCAGACGATCGCGAGGTGGCCGGGCCTGCGACTGCGTCACGCAAATCCCGGCACGGATGTCTGCGCGCCCGGAGACCGGAGACCGGAGCGCGGCAGCCGCGGCGTACGCTGCGGGCGGGGGAGCTGCGCTGGATCGGTCGTGCCGATCCATCCGCCGCGCTCGAACGGTGAGCTTGCCGCAATGGCCGTCAGAGCTTGTGCGCGATGAACTCGTTCAACGCGGGCGAACGATAGAACGCCATGCATTGCGCAAAGATCCTGTTGAACGGCCCGCGGCGCGCTTCGTCCTTCATCGGCACCTCGGCGCGATGGAAGTCCGCCGTCTGCTCGGCCACGAAGCGATGCAGCCGCTCTGTGGCGCCGACCTTGGCATTGTCGAGCGCATAGGTCGTCAGCAGATACGAGCGGTCGCGTAGCTGGTCGGAAGTGTACTTGCCGCTGCGTTCGTAGTTGTTGTCCAGGCACAGCTGAAGCGCGTATGCCTTGACGTCGTCGCGATTGGCTGGCGCGCCGGCTGCGCTGGCGGTGACCTGTAGCGACAAGGCCAGCAGTGCAGCTGCGGCAACGAGGTGAGGAGTGTGTTGAACGGGCATGCCGATCCAGGTGAAGGAGGATCTGCCAAGTCTGCATCATCCGCACGCTGCAGATGAAGTGCTGCAGGCGGCTCGACGCGCGTGTTCGATAATGTTCCCAGGGCGACGCAGCACCATCGAAGCACACAGAACGGGGCAACCGGATCGATCCAGCAGGCAGGCCAAACAATCGACCGCATTCGGCGCAGGCCAGGCGTCGTCGCACGTGGCAGGCGAGGCACCGCCTGCCACGTGCATCACCCGCTTACTGGCCGAAGTAGGTGGAAATGCTGGAATACACGTCCGAGAAGCGCGAGTAGTAATCCGGATCGGTCTGCGCGGTGCAGTACGAGTAGCCGCCGTACAGGCCGCCGCGCAGCTGGTACGCGCCACCGCTGGCGACGGTGAACAGGCCCGAGCCGGACGAGCCGCCCTCGGTGACGCCATCGTTCCACACCACCCGATACAGCGGGCTCTTGCCGTCGATGCTGGTGCTCAATCCATTGACGGTGCCCAGCGAATACTTCTTGACGTCGCCGGAGGGGTGGTGGATGCCGACGATCGCCGTGCCGGTTGCGCCGATCGCCGCGCTGTTCCATGCCGCGTAGAACGCGCCGCTTGGCGGTGCGGTCTTCAGTTCCAGCAATGCGGTGTCACGCGTGGTGTTGGCGTGGCGCAGGAACGCACCGCCGGTCAAGGTGGTGGCCTGTGCGCTGGCGGTGTTGCCGTTGCAGCTGGCCGCATCGTAGAACCAGTACGTCTGCAGTGTGTTGGCGACGGTCTGCGTGCTGATGCAATGTGCCGCGGTCCAGAACAGGTTGCGCTTGGGCGAGTTGGTGTTGTTGAGCAGCGTGCCGGTGCACAGGAACGAGCCCTGGCTGGTGGTGAACACCATGCGCGCCACCGCCTTTGCGGCATTGGTGAAACCGGCGGTGGGATTGGCGCGGCAGACGACATCGTTCTGGCAGGAATCGCTCTCGCCGATGGCAATGGTCATCATGTCGCGTGGGCTGGCGGTGGGGCTGATGTCCAGATGCGACAGCTGCGGGATGCTCAGGCTGAAGTTCTCCGGATACTGGCCGGCCGGCAGCGACAGTTCCACCAGCAGGTTCTCGCCGCTGACGGTGGGCGACCAGCCGATCGCATCGCCGCCGGCGGCGAAGCTGGCACCGGATTGTTCGAACACCCGGCCGTCGTCGCCGGCAAAGCGCAGCGTCACCTTGGACGGATCACCCGGGGTGGCGCCGGCGCCACGCAGGATCAGCGACGCACGCAGCGAGGCCGCCTGCGCGGAGCCGACCTTCAGGGTCGCCACGCGCGAGCCATCCTTGGCCATCTGCCAGTCAAGCGTGGCCAGGTTGACCAAGGGCTTGGCGACCGTGCGCGAGAAACCGATCTGCAAGGGCTGCCCATGTTTGACCTGTGCGATGCGGCGCTCACGCACGCGACTGATCTCGGTGCTGGTGGGCGCAGTGAGTTGCACCACACGCGTGGGCAGGATGCCGCCACGCAGACTTGCCGACTGCAATGTCGCCGCACCGAGTTTGGCCGCTTGCGGCGCGGTGCTCACCGGCGCTGCGTCCATTTCGGTCGGCGGCGCTGCCAGTGCGGAGCCGGAAACGGCGGAAAACAGCGCCAGGTACAACGCATTCTTGCGATTCATGGGTAGTCCTTCTCGTCAGGGAACGGCAGGCTGCGGCGGGGGCCACGTCCTGCGGGCGCCATCGTTGGCGCCGAACGAGACTAGCGAATGTTTAAAGCTGAATATGTGCTGAAAATCTCGTTCAGAGATTGGCAGTCCACAAAAAGATAATCGCGTTCTGCGCGCAGCTCCACGCGTGCACGCGCAGCCATCTTGCCTTGCACACGCGCGAGGCGCTGCAGCGCAAGCGCGCCTTAATCGTTTGCACCACGTACACCGCCATACAGGCAGCAACGCGATCGTGCACTGCATCTGCAGCGGCGCCTGGATCGAGCCGTCAGGCGATACAGGCAGGCCGCATGTGGAAAGGCTTGCGGCCCTCTCGGCGCAGGCCTGAAGGTGGCGTGCGCTACCCGGATGTCGGCACGGGTAGTGCCTGTAGGCGAAGGCGCTGCAGGTTATTCCAGCGCGTCGCTGGCGCGGAAGTCGGTCGAGCGGCCGCTGGCCTTCAAAAACGCCAGGACCGCAAGGCCGGTCACCATCCAGGCGGTACCGCCAAGTTGCGCATGCCGGTCGGCATTGATCAGCACGTAGGCCAGGATGAGGATGCCGATCAACGGCGTCGCAACATGCAACAGCAGGTTGCGGCCCCGTCCGCGAAAATGCCACAGCACCGCCACGTGCAACAGGATGAAGGCGGTCAGTGCGCCGACGTTGCACAGCGAGGACAGCAGCGCGATCTGTCCGACGAAGACTTCGCCCAGCACCATGCTCAAGCCTGCCACCAGCAGGATGGCGCGCTGCGGTACGCCGGTGCGTGGATGGATGTAGCGCAGGAAGGCGGGCAGCTGGCGGTCGCGTGCCATGGCGAACAGCAGCCGCGAGGTGGCGGCCTGCGCCACCAGTGAATTGGCGATCGCCGCACTGATCGCCACCGTGAGCGCAATGACGACCTGCAACCACGGCCCGGCGATCAGGCGCCCGATCTCGAAGAAGGCATCGTTGGAGGCCTGCGCGCTGGGATAGCGTTGCAGGGTGGGTTGCAGCAGCGCGGCCAGCCAGGTCTGCAGCACGAACAGGCCGGCCACCAGCAACAGCGCCAGCAGGGTTGCCCGGCCGACCACGCGGTTGCCGCCACGGGCCTCTTCCGACAGCGTGGAGATCGCATCGAAGCCCAGGAACGACACCACCGCCACCGACAAGGCGCTGAAGATCAGCTGCGGCGAAAAGGCCTGCGGGTTGTAGAAGGGGCGCAGGTTCCAGTGCGCACCATTGACGCCATGCTGGATCGCCAGGCTGGCCAGCACCACGAACACCGCCAGCACCACCAGCTGCGCGTAGAGGAAGAAGCGATTGGCACGCGCGGTGGTTTCGATGCCGCGCAGGTTGACCAGCGTGTTGAGCACCACGAAGAAGGCGATCCACGCCGGCTGCGGCACCGCCGGCAGCACGTTGTGCATGGCATTGGCGCCGACCACGTAGAGCAGCGTGGGCACCAGCAGATAATCCAGCAGGATCGCCCAACCGGCCAGAAACCCCACGCCGCTGTTCAAGCCGCGGCCCACATATGCATACACCGAGCCGGCCACCGGAAACGCCTGCGACATCTGCTGGTAGCTCAATGCGGTGAACAGCATCGCCACGAAGCCGACCAGGTAGGTCAGCGGCACCATCCCGGCGCTGATGTCGAACACGCCGCCGAAAATGGAAAACGGCGCGGTCGGTACCATGGACACCAGACCGTAGATCAGCAGGTCCTTGAGCGTGAGCTGCCGCTTGAGTTCCTGGGTGTAGCCAAAGCGTTCCAGCGCAGCCGCGTCGTCGCGGCGGGGTGTGTCGGTCATGCAGGTGTCCGCTGAAAGGAGTGCCGGGTCGCGACAGACGCGGTAGAGCGTCTGAACGCCGATGCTGCAGTGCAACTGCCGGCCTGGCATTGTGACCATAATGTGGCCGCCAAGCCCATCCATTGGTAAAAATGCTAGGTTTTCCATGCTGGATGCACTCCAGCGGCATACGTCGACACCGAAGGACCCACCATGTTCGACACTCTGGCCAGCCTGGGCCGCGACCTGCAGGCGCTGCACACGCTCAATGCCTGCCTGGATCGGGTGTTCGCCGATGTCTGCGGACTGGGCTTCCAGTCGTTGGTCTACGACTACGCACCGGTCCCGCTGAGTCTGGAAGGTGCCTTGATCACGCCGTCGGTCTTCATGCAGCGCAACGCGCCGGGCGATATGCAGCACGTCTGGTGCGAGCACGGGTATTACCAACATGACCCGGTTCAGCAGCGTGCGACGCGGCGTACCACGCCATTCGTGTGGTCCTATCGCAACGATGGCGACATGGAGGGCGTGGAATACGTCGGCAGCCAGCATCGGCAGGTCACGCGCTATCTCTGCGATAGCGGCATGGGAACCGGTGTCACCGTGCCGCTGCATCTGCCTGGAGGCGCGTTTGCGACATTCAGTGCCGCGGTGGACGCCGTCGCGGCCGAGGCGCCACGGCTGGCCGAAGCGCAGCTGTCGCCCTTCCTGCTGCTGGCGCATGCCTTTCAGGCACGTGCGCAGGAGTTGCTCGATCCGCAGGAACGCCGCTGCCACCACATTGCATTGACCCGCCGCGAGCGCGAATGCCTGCAATACTCGGCCAGGGGGCTGACAGCCAAGAGCATCGCCGCTGCGCTTAACCGTTCCACCGCCACGGTGAACCTGCATCTGAACTCGGCAGCACGCAAGCTGGGTGCGCGCAATCGCGTCGAGGCCGTGGTGCGTGGCATGCATTACCGGTTGCTGGAGCCGTAGGCGCGTCTGGTTCGGCGGCTGCGCCGACGCCTCAGCGATAGGCGACAGACGATAGCGAGTTCGCCCTGGCCAAGACCTGCGAGTGGCGCGTGCCATCGCGGTGCTGGTCGATGGCCATCCGGGCCACCAACGGCATGCGCAGCTGGATCGCATCGCCTTGGTCGGGCGTCTGTCCCCGAAAGCAGCGCGAACCTGGGAGTTTTGCCAGTTAACGCGCGGCGGTGCGCCCGCTAGGCTCGGCGCTCATTCTTGCCGTCAGCAGGCGTAGGTCATGCAGTCCACCGAGGGTTACGTCCAATTCCATGGGTACCGCACCTGGTACCGCATCACCGGCGACCTGCGCAGCGACGCCTGCCCGCTGATCGTGCTGCACGGCGGCCCCGGCTGCACCCATGACTACGTGGACAGCTTCAAGGACCTGGCCGCCAACGGCCGCGCGGTGATCCATTACGACCAGCTCGGCAACGGCAAGTCCACCCATCTGCCCGATGCCGACCCCGGCTTCTGGACGGTGGGGCTGTTTCTGGACGAGTTGCAGGCCCTGATCACGCAGTTGGGGCTGTCGCAGTACGCGTTGCTGGGGCAGTCCTGGGGCGGGATGCTGGCCGCCGAGCATGCGGTGCGCCGGCCGGCCTGCCTGCGTGCGTTGGTGATTGCCAACTCGCCGGCGTCGATGGGACTGTGGCGCGCTGCCGCGCTACGGCTGCGCGCGCGCCTGCCCGAGGACATCCAGGCGGTGCTGGATGCGCACGAAGCGGCCGGCACCCTGGACGCCCCGGCCTATCGCGCTGCAAGTCAGGTGTTCTACGCCCAGCACGTCTGCCGCTTGCTGCCGTGGCCTGCCGACGTGGCGCGCACCTTCGCCGCCATCGATGCCGACCCGACCGTGTACCACGCCATGAATGGTCCGACCGAATTCCACGTGGTCGGCAGCCTGCGCAACTGGAGCATCATCGAGCGCCTGCATCGCATCAGCGTGCCCACGCTGGTGCTGTCGGGCAAGTACGATGAAGCCACGCCGGAAACGGTGGAGCCGTACGCGCGTCTGATCCCGGACGCGCGGTGGCATGTGTTCGCCAATTCCAGCCATATGCCGCATGTGGAAGAGCGCCCGGCGTGCATGCGCCTGGTCGGCAACTTCCTCGACGACCACACGCCGTGGCCCGGTGCGGAGCTGGCGCATGCGTCCACGCTGGCCAGCCGCGCGGTGTGAGCCGGTGGGGCGGGGCGCGTGAGTCCACGCGATCCCGAGCGTGCCCGGCCTGCCGGGCGCTGCTGCGGTGCGTCTCGATGCAGCCTGCGCTGCGGCCTGCGCATCGCAAGCGTCGGTGTGGCAACGTTTTAAGAGTCGCCGTCTTGGGACACGCAGATGCGCCGCAACGGCGTGTCGCTACCTCCACGCATCCACTGCTGGTCACCACGCTGCGGTCGGACATTCCCTCAGGCACCACGTGGTCGCGCTGAAGTGGCCTGACCTTGCCGATAGACTTGTCATGGCGCCAGCGCTCGCCCACTGTCGCGAGTGATCCAAAGCGCAATCACGCCTCGTCTTCAGCACAGCGCATGTAATGCCGCGCAAACCGCGCGCCGGTGCGATGGCACTGCTGCTACGCACCACTACCTCTGACGACTCACAACACGCGGTCGTGTGCAGCTACCACCGCGTCGCGTCCGGTAAATGCATGTGGATTCTTGGAGAGCGCATTTGCCACCAGCAACTGCGGTCGAAAGCGCGCGTGAGCAAACCGGCATCAGTCTGCGTTTGCATGCATGGAAAACACATCTGCCTACATAAAAAAACAGCGCGCACGACACAGCGCTGTCCTGTCCCGGGTGTCTTCCGCTGTCTCTTTTGCATGTCCTGCCAGAAGAACACCGTGGTGCGTCAAAGTTTCAGTGATGGATAATTGTTTTATGTTTTAAATCGCGCGAAGAATGCGGCCCCCACGCACCGCTTTGCTGTTGTCGTCGCTACGGCGCAGGCAGCACGCATCGCTTTTCCACTTCTTTGGGAGAGGCTGCATGATGATCAAGACATTCCATGGCGCACTGGCGCTTGCACTGTCCGCTTGCGCTGCGGGCGCCATTGCCGGCCCGGTCGGGTACGGTGCCGCCACCACTGGCGGCGGCAACAAGACACCGGTCAACGTGGCCACCTTCGAGGCGATGCAGGCGGCCATCGACAGTTACTCCGGCAGCGGCGGGTTGGTGCTCAACTACACCGGCAAGTTCGACTTCAGCACCATCAAGGACGTCTGCGCCCAGTGGAAGTTGCCGGCCAAGACGGTGCAGATCAAGAACAAGAGCAACATCACCGTCAAGGGTGCCAACGGCTCGTCGGCCAACTTCGGGCTATGGGTGGTGGGCAATTCCAGCAACGTCATCATCCAGAACATGACCATCGGCCTGCTGCAGGGCGGCGAGGATGCCGACTCGATTTCACTGGAAGGCAATTCCAGCGGCTCGCCGTCCAATATCTGGGTGGACCACAACACCGTGTTCGCCTCGTTGACCAAGTGCTCGGGTGCCGGCGATGCGTCTTTCGACGGCGGCATCGACATGAAGAAGGGTACCCATCACGTCACCGTGTCCTACAACCACGTCTACAACTATCAAAAGGTCGCGCTCAACGGATACAGCGACAGCGACACCAAGAACTCGGCCGCACGCACCACCTATCACCACAACCGCTTCGAGAACGTCGAATCGCGCGTGCCGCTGCAACGTCGCGGGCTGAGCCACATCTACAACAACTACTTCAACAACGTCACCACCTCGGGCATCAACGTGCGCATGGGCGGGGTGGCCAAGATCGAGTCCAACTACTTCGAGAACATCAAGAACCCGGTGACCTCGCGCGACAGCAGCGAGATCGGCTACTGGGACCTGATCAACAACTACGTCGGCAGCGGCATCACCTGGAGCACCCCGGACGGCAGCAAGCCTTACGCCAACGCCACCAACTGGATCACCACCAAGGTGTTCCCCGAACCGCTGGGCTACACCTACAGCATCACCCCGGCCGCACAGGTCAAGGCCAAGGTGATCGCCACCGCCGGTGCGGGCACCAACCTGGCCGAGTAAGCGGCAACGGCCTGCGCGCATCGATCCCCGGCATGTCCGGGGATTTTTGTCGGTGCGAGGCAGCAGGTTCGCGCATCGCCGGTTGCGGCCAGCCACGGCCGTCACTGGTGGTAGCGCACCGGGAGGCCGTGGTCCCCGTGCGGTGGATGCGGGCAAGAGCGCTTCCGGGCTGATCGACTCCCGCTCCCGGGCCGGCGTCAAGAGGCGCGGCAGGCGCCGCGACGCGGTATCGTGTCGCGATCCCATCCATCCAAGCCCGTCCATGCCGCTTCCGACCGATCCCGTTGCTGAGCACGCTCCGTCCGCCACGCCCGCGTTGCGCCATGCGCTGAAACCGCGGCAGTTGATGATGATGGGCCTGGGCACGGCGATCGGCGCCGGGCTGTTTCTGGGCTCGGGCGTGGGGATCCATGCGGCGGGGCCGGCAGTGCTGGTGTCCTATCTGATCGCCGGAGCGCTGGTGATCATCGTGATGAACGCGCTGGGCGAAATGGCGGCCTCCAAGCCGGCCAGCGGGGCATTCTCGGTGTACGCAGCCGATGCGATGGGCCCGACCGCCGGTGCGACAGTGGGCTGGTTGTGGTGGCTGCAGATCGTGGTGGTGATCGCCGCCGAAGCGGTCGGTGCGGCCGGCCTGCTCGCCTCGGTCTGGCCGGCGTTGTCGGTGCCGTTGCTGGCAGTGGTGTTCATGGCCACCTTCACCGCGATCAACCTGCTGGGCGTGCGCAATTTCGGCGAGTTCGAATTCTGGTTCGCCATCCTCAAGGTCGTGGCGATCGTGGTGTTCCTGCTGATCGGCGTGGCCCTGCTGGCCGGCTGGTTGCCCGGCGTGGTGTCGCCGGGGCTGTCCAACTTCACCCAGAACGGCGGGTTCGCGCCGAAGGGATTGGCCGGCATCGGCTCGGCGTTGCTGGTGGTGGTGTTCGCCTTCGGCGGCACCGAAATCGTGGCGGTGGCCGCTGCGGAAACCGCCGACCCGGGCCGTAGCCTGGCACGCACGATTCGCACCGTGGCCTGGCGCATCCTGGTGTTCTACATCGGCTCGATCAGCGTGATCGTGGCGGTGGTGCCGTGGACCAGCGCAGCGCTCAGCTCGCCGTTCGCTGCGGTGCTGGAGGTGGCGCGCATTCCCGGCGCGGCCACCGCCATCACCCTGGTCGCCGTGGTGGCCTTGCTGTCGGCGCTCAACGCCAACCTGTATGGCGCCTCGCGGATGATCTTCTCGCTGGCGCAGCGCGGCGAAGCGCCGCGGGTGCTTGGCAGGACCAGCGGCGAGCAGGTGCCGCTGGTGGCGGTGATCGCCAGCGTGCTGTTCGGGTTTGCCGCCGCCGCGCTGGAACTGCTGTACCCCAACAAGGTGTTGCCGATGCTGCTCAACATCGTCGGTGCCACCTGCCTGCTGGTGTGGACGATCTCGCTGCTGTCGCAGCTGATCCTGCGCGCACGCGCCGACCGCGCCGGCGTCGTATTGCCGTTCCGCATGCGGGGTTACCCGTTTCTGACCCTGCTGGCCCTGGCGATCCTGGCGGTGATCTTCGTGCTGCTGGCGTCGTCGGTGGACACCCGCGCGCAGTTCCTGTCGATGGTCGGTCTGACTGTCTTCATCGCCGTGGTCAGCGAGCTTGCCCGGCGGACGCGCGGCGCCGCCTAGCATGCCGCAGCGCCTTGAACGCGTACCATCTGGCAGCAGGACAGGCGCGACGGTTTGACGCAGATGCGACCCCGTGTCGCATCGGGAACCCGCTCGAGCGTCCCTATCATGATGCGGTAGCGCAGGAGGTCGCGATCGGCCACCGCAGCGAGTCTCGGCGATCGATCTGCACCCGGTGCGCTGCGGTTTCCCCATTTTCCTGGAGGACTCTCCATGGATGCCTTGCTGTTATCGCGGATCCAGTTCGGATTCGTCATCGCATTCCACGTGCTGTTTCCCGCATTCACCATCGGGCTGTCCAGCCTGCTGGCATTTCTCGAATGGCGCTGGCTGCGCACCCGGCTGCCGGTGTGGCGCGAGCTGTATTTCTTCTGGCAGAAGATCTTTGCCGTGTCCTTCGGCATGGGCGTGGTCAGCGGCATCGTGATGGCCTTCCAGTTCGGTGCCAACTGGCCGGAGCTGAGCCGGATCGCCGGCAGCGTGATCGGCCCGTTGCTGAGCTACGAAGTACTGACCGCGTTCTTCCTCGAGGCCAGTTTCCTGGGCGTGATGATGTTCGGCTGGGGGCGCATCTCCGAGCGCCTGCATTTCCTGGCGACCTGCATGGTGGCGCTGGGCACGCTGTTTTCCACGTTCTGGATCCTGTCGTCCAACAGCTGGCTGCAGACCCCGGCCGGCTATGAGGTGGTCGACGGCATCGTGCATCCGGTGGCGTGGCTGAAGATCATCTTCAACCCCTCGTTCCCGTACCGGCTTGCGCACATGGCGCTGGGCTCGTTCATCACCACCTGCTTCGTGGTCGGCGCGGTCGGGGCGTGGTATCTGCATCGCGGCGTGCACCGCGAGGCGGGGCTGCGCATGCTCAAGCTGGCGGTGGCCTTCGCGGCGATCACCGTGCCGCTGCAGATCTTCGTCGGCGACATGCATGGCCTGAACACGCTCAAGCACCAGCCGATGAAGATCGCGGCGATGGAAGCGCACTGGCATGACGAGGGCCAGGACAAGGGCTTCCCGCTGGTGCTGTTCGCCTTGCCCAACGCGCAGGCCGAGCGCAACGATTACGAGGTGGCGATCCCGCGCCTGGGCAGCCTGATCCTGACCCACAGTCTGGAAGGCAGCATCAAGCCGTTGACCTCGGTGCCGGCCGCCGATCGCCCGCCGGTGATGCCGGTGTTCTTCGCCTTCCGCATCATGGTCGGGCTGGGCTCGTTGATGCTGCTGGTGGCCTGGGTCTCGGCGTTCGCCTGGTGGCGCGGCAAGTTATTGCAGTGGCGCTGGCTGCTGGCGGCCTGGCGCTGGATGCTGCCGAGTGGCTTCATCGCGCTGGTCTCGGGCTGGTTCGTCACCGAGATGGGACGGCAGCCGTATGTGGTGTACGGGCTGTTGCGCACTGCCGATGCGGTGGGCCCGCAGTCGACGTTGATGACCGCGATCTCGCTGGCGGTGTACGTGCTCGGCTATGCCTTCGTGTTCGGCTGGGGCATCTGGTACCTGGTCAAGATCGGCAAGATCGGGCCGACCCCGCATGACGCGCCGCAGCTGGACCACGGCGAGCACACGCCGGCACGGCCGCTGTCGGCGGCCGATGAACCGATCGACGGAGCCGCATGATGGACATGAGCAGCGTATTGCCGGTGGCGTGGTTTGCGGTGATCGGCTTCGGGGTGCTGATGTACGTGGTGCTGGATGGCTTCGTGCTCGGCATCGGCATCCTGGCGCCGTTCCGCAAGGACGAGGCGCAGCTGGACCTGATGATGAACACCGCCGCTCCGATCTGGGACGGCAACGAGACCTGGCTGGTGCTGGGCGGGGCAGGGCTGCTGGCAGCGTTTCCCAAGGCGTATGCGGTGATCCTGTCGGCGCTGTATCTGCCGGTGTTGCTGATGGTGATGGCGCTGGTGTTCCGCGGCGTGGCGTTCGAGTTCCGCTTCAAGGCGCATCGCTCGCGGCGGCTGTGGAGCAATGCCTTCGCTGCCGGCTCGATCCTGGCGACATTTGCGCAGGGCGTGATCCTGGGCGCGCTGGTGCAGGGCCTGCCGATCGAAAACGACCGCTATGTCAGCGGCATCTGGGGCTGGTTCAGTCCCTTCGCGATGCTGACCGGCGCCGCACTGGTGTTCGGCTACGCCCTGCTCGGCAGCACCTGGCTGATCCTCAAGACCGAAGGCCACGTGCAACAGCTCGCGCGCCAGCTGAGCCGGCCATTGACGATCAGCGTGTTGATCTTCATCGGTCTGGTCAGCGCGTGGCTGCCATCGCTGCAGTCGCATGTGATGGACCGCTGGTTCAGCGATGCGCATTACCTGTGGCTGATGCCGGTGCCGGTGCTGGTCGCCCTGGTGGGGTTCGCGCTCTGGCGTTCCACCGACGCGGGGCGGCCGGACATGCCGCCGTTCCTGTTGGCGATGGGCCTGTTCGTGCTCGGCTTTCTCGGCCTGGTGCTGGGCATGTGGCCGTATCTGGTGCCGCCGGTCTACACGATCTGGCAGGCCGCCGCGCCGCCGTCTTCGCAGTTGTTCGCGTTGATCGGCCTGGTGGTGCTGCTGCCGCTGATCCTGGGGTATACGGTGTGGTCGTACCGCGTGTTCCGCGGCAAGATCACCGCCGATACCGGGTACCACCATTGATCGAGCGGAGACGCATGCGCGCGGCGAGCCGCCCGCTCAGCGCAGGCGCTGCCTGAACATCCATTCCCACATCGCCGGGTCCGCGTAGGTCGCGTCCCAGGCATTGTGGTTGCCGTCCGGATATTCGCTGTAGCGCACGTTGGCGCCGATGCCCTTGGCGGCGCGGTACAGCGCACGGTCGTCATGCGGTGGCACCGAGTCGTCCTTGGCGCCATGGAACATCCAGATCGGCACGTGCCTGAGCTGGGTGACCGCAGCGGTGTACGGGTCGGCCTCCTTGGCCACCAGGCTGACGTACAGCGTGCGACGCTCGTCGCGCGGCGCCTTGAGCGCGCCGCAGATCGGCACGATCGCGGCAAAGCGCTGCGGTTGCATCAGGCCGATTTCCCAGGCGCCATAGCCGCCCATCGAGATGCCGGTGAGATAGGTGCGCTGCGGGTCGGCATCGAATTCGGCACTGGCCGCATCCAATGCGGCGATCGCCATGCGTGCATTGATGCCCAGCCACTCCTCGTCGTCGGGCACCTGCGGCAGCACTACCAGCGCCGGGAACTCGGCGGTGTGTTCGCTCAGGTAGGGGCCGACGCCCACTTCGGCCTGATCGCGCCCGTTGTCGCCGCGTTCGCCCGAGCCATGCAGGAACAGCACGATGGGGCGCGGTTGCGGCGCCTTGGAGGTCGGCACGAATACCTGATAGCGGTAGAGCCGTCCTTCCAGCTGCAGCGTGCGGGTGACGAAATGGCCGCGGCGCCCGTCGTGGTGGCGCTCAGCCATGCTGGAACAGCCGGCCAGCAGCAGCGCAAGAATCGCAAGAACAAGACAACGACGGATCACGCACACCCCCTGACCGATGACAGACCCGCAGTATCGCCGCATGCAGCTGTGCTGGCATGTCGCATTGCGGCGATTTCTGTCGAATATTCATCTGATTGTCGTCGCGGTGTGCTCGGCGCAACGTTGATCGCCATGGCCCGACACGGCGACTACGGCAGCAGGATCAGCGTCGCCAGGCCGAGGAAGCTCAGGAAGCCCATCACGTCGGTCAGCGTGGTCAGGATCACGCCACCGGCCAATGCCGGGTCGAAGCCCAGCCGCTTCAGCGTCACCGGCACCAGCACCCCGCCGAAGGCGGCGGTGAGCATGTTCAAGGTCAGCGCGGTGCCGATCACCAGCGACAGCATCGGCTGGCGGAACCACGCCAGCACGATCAGCCCCAGCCCGATCCCCAGCACCATGCCGTTGATCAGCGCGACGGTGAGTTCCTTCTTCAGCAAGGTCATCACGTTGGAGGAGCCGATCTGGCCCAGCGCCAGGCCGCGGACCATCAGGGCCAGCACCTGGGTGCCGGCATTGCCGCCCATGCCGGCAACGATCGGCATCAGCGCCGCCAGGGCCACCAGTTTGGCGATGGTGCCTTCGAATTCGCTGACGACGCTGGAGGCCAGGAACGCCGTGCACAGGTTGATGCCCAGCCAGATCAGGCGGCGCCGGAATGCGCGCCGCGCCGGGCTGAACATGTCCTCGTCCTCGTCCAGGCCGGCCGCGCTCATGGCCTGGTGTTCGGCCTGTTCGCGGATGATGTCGACCACGTCGTCGATGGTGATGCGGCCGAGCAGGATGTTGTTGTCGTCCACCACCGGCGCGGAGATCCAGTCATGGTCGGAGAAGCGCCGTGCGACCTCGTCGGAGCCATCGCCCACGTCGATCGCCGGTTGTTCGTCGTCGATCAGGCGATTGACCGGCGTGCTGTCCTCGTGCGTGACCAGCGCGGCCAGCGACACCCGGCCCAGATACTGATGGCGTCGGCTCACCACGTACAGGTGATCGGTGTGGTCGGGCAGCTCGCCGCGCAAGCGCAGATAGCGCAGCACCACATCGACATTGACGTCGGCGCGCACCGTCACCACGTCCGGATTCATCAGGCGGCCGGCGGTGTCCTCCGGATACGACAGCACCTGCTCGAGCCGCTCGCGGTTCTCGCGGTCCATCGACTTGAGCACTTCGTCGATGACGGTGTCGGGCAGGTCTTCGACCAGGTTGGCCAGATCGTCGATGTCGAGGTCTTCGACCGCGGCGACGATCTCGTCGGTGTCCATGTCGGCCAGCAGGCTTTCGCGCACTTCATCGCCGACATGCAGCAGCACTTCGCCGTCGTCTTCCGGGTCGACCAGGCCCCACACCACTTCGCGCTTGCCGGGCGGCAGCGACTCCAGCAGGTTGCCGATCTCCGCCGGCGCCAGTGTATTGACCAGCCGGCGTACCGGGCCCAGGCGTCCGCTATCCAGCGCATCGGACAGCAATCGCAGCTGTCGCGCGGTCTTGTCGTGGCGGACGGCTTCGGCCATGCGCGGCTCCCTGCAAGAATGGACACGTCCCGATGGAAGACGCGGTGCTGAGTCAGCACGGCATTATCGCTTGCGCATGGTGACGAAACATACAGTGCCGAGGCAACACGCAGGAACATCCCCTGCGCGATGACGCAATCGCTCAGCGCATCAGGCCCTGCGCGACGTTGGCCAGCCACTTTTCGATCCCCTTGCGGTCGCGCGCGCGCAGCAGTTTTTCGCCATGCACGCGCAACTCGCCCAGGTGGATGTCGCGCACCGCACGGCGTACCTCCAGCAGCGTGGCCGGATGCAGGCTGAACTCGGTGAGCCCCAGGGCCAGCAACATCGGGACGAAGCGCGGGTCGCCGGCGATCTCGCCGCACACCGCCACCGGCTTGCCGAACGCGCGCCCGGTGGCGATCACCTGCGCGATCAGGCGCAGCACCGCCGGATGCAGCGGCGAGTACAACTCGCCCAATGCCTCGTTGTTGCGGTCCACCGCCAGCAGGTACTGCACCAGATCGTTGGTGCCGATCGACAGGAAATCGATATCGTCGATAAAGCAGTCCAGCGCCAGCGCCGCAGCCGGCACTTCGATCATTGCGCCGAGCGGAATGTGCTCGGCGATCTCGTGGCCTTGCTCGCGCAATTGCGCGGCCAGCTTCTTGATCTGCCGGCGGAGCAGCTGGACTTCCTCGCGGCCGCTGACCATCGGCACCAGGATGCGCACCGGCCCGTAGCCGGAGGCGCGCAGGATCGCGCGCAACTGCGCCTGCGCCACCGCAGGCCGGGCCAGCGACAACCGCACCCCGCGCAGACCCAGCGCCGGGTTGTCTTCGTCGCTCAAGGTCAGGCCGGTGCGGTCGGCCTTGTCGGCGCCCAGGTCCAGGGTGCGGATGGTGACCGGTCGCCCGCTCATGCCCAGCACGGTGTCGCGGTAGGTGTGGAACTGTTCCTCTTCGTCCGGCAGCTCGTTGCGCTGCAGGAACAGGAATTCGGTGCGATACAGGCCAAGGCCACTGGCGCCGAGTGCGTGCGCCTTCGCCACGTCCTCCAGCGATTCGGCATTGGCCAGCAGCGTGATATCGACGTTGTCGCGCGTGCGCGTGGGCTTGGAGCGCAGCCGGCCCAGTTCGCGCTGTTCCTTGGCCAGCGCGCGCAGGCGCTCGCGGTAGTCGCGCAGGTGCTCGGGTTTGGGATCGACGATCACCTGGCCGGAACCGGCATCGACGATCAATACATCGCCATCGTCGATCCGCTGCACCGCATCGCTTACCCCCACCACCAGCGGCAAGTGCAGGCTGCGCGCCAGGATCGCGCTATGCGACAACGCGCTGCCGGCGGTGGTGACGATGCCGACCACCCCTTGCGCCTGCAACTGCGCCAGCTCCGAGGGTGCGACGTTGTCGCAGACCAGGATCTCACCGGCCACGCCCTTGAGGTCGGGCGCGCGCTTGTGCAGGAACGCATGGATGCGGCCGATGACGTGATCCAGGTCGTCCATGCGGCTCTTGAGGTAGGCGTCCTCCATGCCGTCGAACACCGCTGCCAGCCGGTCGCGCTGCACGCGCAAGGCGTAGTCGGCGCTGTAGCGGTGGGTGCGGATCAACTCGTCCAGGCCCTGCAGCAGCTCCGGGTCGTCGAGCAGCAGCGCATGCAGTTCGAGGAATTCGCCGACCTCGCGCGCAAGCGCGCCATGCAGGCGGTCGCGCAGCTGCTGCATCTCGGTGCGTGCCGCCTCGATCGCCAGATGCAGGCGCTGCAGCTGCGTTTCCACCTGGCTGGCGGGCACGCGTTGTTCGGCCACTTCCAGCGTGTGGCTCTGGCGCACGCGCGCGCGTCCGAGTGCGTTGCCGCGCGAGGCGGCGTGTCCACGCAGACGCAGGCTCATGTGCGCCCCTGGCGCGGCCGCGCCCTGTCGGTCAGCCCCGCACCGACCCCGCGCATGCTCAGCTGTCCTCGTCGAAACGACGCTCGAACAGGTCCACCAGCGCCTGCAGGGCCTGCGCTTCGTCTTCGCCATCCAGCCGCACCACCACGCTGGTGCCTTGGCCTGCGGCCAGCAGCATCACGCCCATGATGCTCTTGGCGTTCACCTCGCGGCCCTTGGCCGCCAGCGTGGCGTTGCTGCGGTAGGACGACAGCGTCTGCACCAGCTTGGCGGTTGCCCGCGCATGCAGTCCGAGTCGGTTGGAAACTATGAGTTCGCGTTCAAGCATCGTCGATGATCGCTCCGTTGCGGGTGCCTGCCGCCGCGGTGGCGGGCAGCTCCTGCAATCCTTGTTCGGGGTAGTTCATCACCCGCAGCAGCATCGGCAGGCTGAGCGCGGACACCCGGCGAACCGGCGTGCCGAGCTTTGCCAACCGGCTGGCGAGATTGCTGGGGCTGGCGCCGTACAGGTCGGTCATGACCAGCACGCCATCGCCGCTGTCGACCCGTCGCATCGCCGACGAGGCCTGGGGCAGCAAGGCGTCCAGGTCTGCATCGAGCGGCACGTCGAACGCTTCGGTCTTCAGCGGCAACTGCCGCAACAGCCCCGTCGCCACGTTCAACAACGCCGCGCCGATGCCGGGATGAGTAATGAGGAGAATGCCACAGGCCATGCCGAAACGTTAACAGGTCGGCATGACCGCGCGATAGCGTCTGCCGGCACCGATGTGTTGCGAAATGAATAGCCGTTTAGGACCGCCGCACCGTGACGCGCACGATGCCTGCAACACATGCGTTGCCGCCGGCACGGCAATGATCCGTGACGTCGCCAGTCTCCCGATGCGTCCCGCATCACAAGCGAGCGCTGCAGTCAGTAGGCAGGGAAGGCAACGCGTGATCAAAACGCGCTGATGAAATGCACCGATGACACGCGTTCTTGCAGACTGCATGACACCGCTCTGACGATTCCCGATTCCCGAATCCCGAATCCCGAATCCCGAATCCCGAATCCCGAATCCCGACCCTTCAATCCTGCTCGCGATGAAACGTCGCCACTTCCGGCCAGCCCTGCTCGCGCGCATGCCGTGCCATGCGCTCGGCCATATACACCGAGCGATGCTTGCCGCCGGTGCAGCCGAAGGCGATGGTGACGTAGCTGCGGGTGTCGTTGCGCAGCCGTGGCAGCCAGGTATCGAGCAGGTCCACGATCTGCGCGCTGTAGCGCACCACGTCCGGTTCCTTGTCCAGATAGTCGCGCACGCCGGCATCGCGGCCGGTCAGCGGGCGCAGCTCCGGGTCCCAATGCGGGTTGGGCAAGACGCGCGCATCGAACACGAAGTCGGCCTCGGCCGGCACGCCACGCTTGTAGGCGAACGATTCGAACAGCAGCGACAGCCGGTCGCTGGTGCCGAGCGCAAACTCGGTGACCACCCGGCGACGCAGCTGGTGCACGTTGAGCGCGCTGGTGTCGATGATGGCATCGGCCTGCGCGCGCAGCGGTTCGGTCAGCTGCCGCTCGCGGGTGATCGCTTCCGGCAAGGCCAGGCCGAGATGGCTGAGCGGATGGCGGCGGCGGGTATCGGCGTAGCGCTTGATCAGCGCCTCGTCGCTGGCCTCGAAAAACAGCAGCCGTGCCTCGATGCCGTATTCCTGCGCGGCCTGGCGCCATTGCGCCAGCTGGGTCAGGTCGCTGCGGCTGCGCACATCGATGCCCACCGCCAGGCGCTGGTCGCCGAGCGGGTTGCCACGCAGGCGGCTCTTGACGAAGTCCGGCAGCAGTTCGACCGGCAGATTGTCCGAGCAGTAGTAGTCCAGGTCCTCGAAGGTCTTCAACGCGACCGATTTGCCCGAGCCGGACAGCCCGCTCACGATCATCAACGTGGAGGGCGCGGTACTCATGGCGTGCGTCGCTCCAGCAGGTTGCTGTGGCGGGCGATGAACATCGCCGCCGGGTCGATGCCCTTGGTGCGCAGGATATGCAGCCGCGTGGCCGCCTCGGTCAGCACCGCCAGGTTGCGGCCGGGCATCACCGGCAGGGTGATCAGCGGCACGTCCAGGTCCAGCACGTGCCGGCTGCCGGAATCGCCGGTCAGGCGTTCGTAGCCGGACGGGGTGGGCTCGGTCATCGGGCGGGTCAGGTGCACGATCAGGCGCAGGTACTTGTTCTTCTTCACCGCGGTGTCGCCGAACATGTCGCGCACGTTCAACACGCCCAGGCCGCGCACTTCCAGCAGGTCCTGCAGCAGTTCCGGGCAGGTGCCGTCGAGCACGTCGGGCGCGATCTGGGTGAACTCCGGTGCGTCGTCGGCCACCAGGCGGTGACCGCGGCTGAGCAGTTCCAGCGCCAGCTCGCTCTTGCCCGAGCCGGCCTCGCCGGTGATCAGCACGCCGATCGAATAGATCTCCATGAACACGCCGTGCAGCGTGACCCGCGGCGCCAGCGTGCGCGCCAGGTGGTAGGAGAGGTGATTGAGCAGTTCGTGGCCGCGCTTGGGCGAGATCCACAGCGGCGTGTTGGATTCGTCGGCGGCCGCGCGCAGGTCTTCCGGGCAGGACTGGTTCTTGCTGATCGCCAGCGCCAGCGGCTGCACCTGGATGATCTTCTCGATGGTCTCCCAGCGCTGGCGCGCATCCAGCGAATCCAGCCAGGCCAGCTCTTCGGTACCCAGGATCTGCACCTTGTTGGGATAGATCACGTTGAGGTAGCCGGCCAGCGACGGGCGGCGCGCATTGTTGCTGCCGGCCTCGATCTCGCGGTGCTCGCCCTTCTGGCCGGCGACCCAGCGCAGCGCCAGCTTGTCGCGCTGCTGGTCGAACAGTTCGCGTGCGGTGATGCTGGTATTCATGCGGCGCTGGCCTGTGGTGGCGGTGCGTCGGTGAGCAGCGCCATCAAGGCGTCGGCGTTGGGGGCGGCGCGTAGCTGCTGACGAAACTCCGCATCGGAAAACCGTTCGGCCAGCTCCGACAGCAGCATCAGGTGCTGGTGGGTGTAGTGCGCAGGCACCGCCATCGCGAAGATCAGGTCCACCGGCTCATCGCTACCAAAGGCCACCGGCGTATCCAGCCGCAGCAGTGCGCCCCGTGGCTCGGTGAGATTGGGGCAGCGCCCATGCGGGATGGCGATGCCGTGGCCGATGGCGGTGCTGCCCAGGGCCTCGCGCTCGCACAGGTTGGCGTAGAGCTCGTCGGCGCCGGCCTGACGGCAGGACAGCAGGTCGGCGGCGGTATGCAGGACGGTGTCGCGATCGGCGGCCGGCGACACCACGGTGCGCACGGCCGCCATCAGATCGGTTAAAGGCATGAGGGCATCAAGCGGGAAGCGTCATGCGGGATTGTCGCGCACCTCGCGGGCATGGTGGTTACATTTCTTTTCCTTGTGCTTGAGCACCAGGCGGTCGAGCTTGTCGACCAGCAGGTCGATGGCCGCGTACATGGTGGAGCCGCTGGCATCGGCGTGCAGGGTACGACCGGGAAGGTTGACGGTGGCGACCACGTGATGGTCTGGCTTGCGAACGGCCAGCTGGGTCCGGACTTCACAGTGCTGGTCGAAATGGCGCTGCAGTCGCTGCAGCTTGCTTGCCACGTACTCCCGCAGCGCGGGGGTCACTTCAAGCTGGTGGCCATACGTCTCGATACGCATCGGATACCTCCATTGGTCGGGTGGGCCAATGAACCGTTCCGGTGATCCGACGAACCCGGCGCAGGCCGGCGTTGCGGTGGGTGCAACGTCAGGCGATACGGACGCGTTCGTGGGAGGCGGAAATGTTCATGGCCTCACGATACTTCGCAACGGTGCGCCGCGCCACTGGTACGCCGGAGGTTTTCAGCAGGTCGGCCAACTTGGCGTCCGACAGCGGCTTGCGCGGGTTTTCCGCCTCGATCAGGCGCCGGATCATGGCCTGGATGGCGGTGCTGGAGGCCTCGCCGCCGCTGTCGGTGTCGATGCCGGAGGCGAAGAACGAGCGCAGCGCGATGGTCCCGCGCGGGGTGCGCACGTACTTGCGGGCGATCGCGCGGGAAATGGTGGATTCGTGCAGGCCGAGCTCGCCGGCGATCTCGCGCAGGGTCAACGGGCGCAAGGCCTGCGCGCCGAATTCCAGGAACCCGGCCTGGTGCTGCAGCAGGCAGCGCACCACCCGCAGCAGGGTCTCGCCGCGCGCTTCCAGGCTCTTGAGCAGCCAGCGCGCCTCCTGCAGCTGGCCGCGCAGATAGCCGGCGTCGGATTCGCCGCAGCTGCGGATCAGGTTCTCATAGCCGCGGTGGATGGTGACCTTGGGCTGGGCGCGACCGGCCAGCGAGGCCCGCCACACGCCACGCTGGCGCCAGATCACGCAGTCCGGCACCACATAGGTGTCCTGCGACAGGTCGCCGATCTGCTTGCCCGGGCGCGGGTCCAGCGAGCGCACCAACTGGACCGCCTGATCGACATCGGCGGTGGAGCGCTTGAGTTCGTGCGCCAGGCCGGCCACGCCGCTGCGCGGCAGGCGCTCCAGCGGGCCGGCGACGATCTGCAGCGCCAGTTCGCGCCCCGGGGTGGCCGGGTCGAGCACGGCCAGTTGCAGTGCCAGGCATTCGCCCAGGGTGCGCGCACCCACGCCGACCGGGTCGAAGCGCTGGATCTGGTGCAGCACGGTGAGCACGTCGGCCTCGTCCACTGCCGCGCCCAGCGCCAGCGTTTCCAGGATGGCTGACAGCGGTTCGCGCAGGTAGCCGTCTTCGTCCAGCGCATCGATCAGCATCGCGCCGATCTGGCGGTCGCGCGGCGACAGCGGCGACAGGTGCAGCTGCCACAGCAGATGGTCGGCCAGCGTTTCAGCTTCTGCCACGCGCTCGGCGGCATCGCCGGACTCGTCATCGTCGAAGCTGCCGCCGCTGCCCGAACCTGTCCACTGCAGCTCGTCCTGCGACCAGTCGTCGTCGCGCTCGGCCGGCGTCGGTTCTTCGCGCGGGGTGTCGTCGGTGGAGGCGGCCGACGATGCTTCCACCGGAAGCGCGTTGGCCGCATGCGCGGCTTCGTCGGCCCATTCCAGCAGCGGATTGGTCTCCACCGCTTCGGCGATTTCCAGTTCCAGCTCGGTGGTGGACATCTGCAATAGCTTGATCGCCTGACGCAACTGCGGCGTCATGACCAACTGCTGTCCTAGCGATGTCTGGAGCCGGGCTTTCATGCGGGCACTGACTGGGAAAATCGATGGCGCGGCGACGCGCTCAAAGGCGGAAAGTTTCCCCCAGATACACGCGACGGACGTCGGGATTGGCTAGCAGCGCATCTGGTGCCCCCTGCGCCAGTACGCCCCCCTCGGCGAGAATATACGCGCGATCGCAGATTCCCAAGGTTTCGCGCACGTTGTGATCGGTGATCAGCACGCCGATGCCGCGTTCCTTGAGGTGGATGATGATGCGCTGGATCTCGCCGACCGAAATCGGATCGACGCCGGCGAAGGGTTCGTCGAGCAGCATCATGCGCGGCTTGGCCGCCAGCGCGCGCGCGATCTCGCACCGCCGCCGCTCGCCGCCGGACAGGCTGGCACCCAGCTGGTCGGCCACGTGGGTGATCTGCAGTTCTTCCAGCAGCGAGACCAGTTCCTTCTCGCGGCCGGCGCCATCCAGCTCTTCGCGCAGCTCCAGCACCAGGCGGATGTTGTCGGCCACGGTGAGCTTGCGGAAGATCGAGGGCTCCTGCGGCAGATAGCCGACGCCAAGCTTGGCGCGGGCGTACATCGGCTCGGCGGTGAGGTCGCGGCCGTCCAGCTCGATCCGTCCGGCATCGGCCTCGACCAGGCCCACGATCATGTAGAAGCAGGTGGTCTTGCCGGCGCCGTTGGGGCCGAGCAGGCCGACCACTTCGCCGGCCTCGAGCGTGAGGCCGAATTCCTTGACCACTTCGCGCTGCTTGTACTTCTTGCGCAGACCGGTGGCGACCAGCATTACTTCTTCCCCTGCGGCTTGGCCGCGGGCTTGGCGGCCGGCGTTGCGGCCGCCGGCGCCGCGGTCTTCGGCTGGATGATGGTGCGCACGCGGCTGCCGTCGCCGCCGCTCTGCATGTTGCCGGTCTTGGTGTTGTAGACCATGCGCTGGCCGGCGTTGGTGCCCTTGGGCGAGTCGACCTTGTAGTTGCCGGTCAGCACGATGACTTCGTTGGCAACCTGGTACTCGATGTTGTCGGCCTGGCCGTTCATCATCGCGCCGTCGTCCATCTGCTGCTTCAGCGTGGCCTGCTTGCCGGTCAGCACGACGCGGTCGGTCTGACCATTCTTCTGGAAGATGTCGGCGGTGTCGGCGTGGATTTCCAGCGTGCCCTGGGTGATCACCACATTGCCGCTGAAGCGGCACTTGCCGCTGTCGTCGAGCATGTTGCAGTCGTTGGCATTGGAGTCGATCGCCATCGGCTGATTGCGGTCGCTGGTCTTGGCCATCGCAAGGGCAGGCAGCAGCAGCGCGGCAAACGCCAGCTTAGCGGGCAGCATTCGGTTCATAACGGGTCTTGACCTGGGAAAGGAGCTTGTACTGGCGTGATTTGAGATCGGCCTCGAAGCCGACCCCGCTCTGCATGATACCCGGCCGGCTCATGCTCACCGGGGCAGCGGTCTTGGCGAGATTCTGCTGCGGGAACACGTCCAGGCTCTGGGTACGGAACGTGGTCGGCGGGGTCGCGCCGCCGGTGGGGCTGTCGCCCTCGACATCGCCGCGCAGGCGCAACTCGTCGCCCTTGGGGCTGATCCAGCCGGTCTTGGAGCGCAGCGTCCACGGTTGATTGGTGTTGTCGGGCAACAGGAACACCGGGGTGGTGACCTCGGAGGTGCGATCGGCGCGGTTGCGATGCATCTCCGGCGCGCGCAGCGTCATCGATTCCTTGCCGGTTTCCTTGTCCAGCGCAATCAGTTCGAAATCGCGCAGCACGTAATCGGCGCGCGAATCGTCCACCGCCGCCGCAACCGGGCGCGCGCGCTGCTGCCAGGCCGACCAGCCGGAGACCACCGCAGCGGCCAACAACACCACGCCCAGGGTGGTGCGCCAGTTCCAGCTCATGCGGAAAACCTTTCGATGATGCCCTCGATCTGGCCTTGCGCGGCCAGCACGACGTCGCAGACCTCGCGCGCGGCACCTTCGCCGCCACGTGCCCGGGTATGCCACTGCACGCGCTCAGCGATCCACGGGTGCGCGTTGGCGGGTGCGACCGGCAGGCCGACCGCCAGCAGGGCCGGCAGGTCGGGCAGGTCGTCGCCCATGAACAGCACCTGGTCCAGCGACAGGCCGTGCTCCTGGCACAAGGCCAGCACGGCCAGGCGCTTGTTCTTGACCCCGATCTGCACGTGCAGGCCCAGATCCTGGCCGCGCTTTTCCGCCGACAGGCTGGCGCGCGCAGTGATCAGCGCGACATGGATGCCGGCATGGTCGAGCTGCTTGAGCCCCTGGCCGTCGAGCACATTGAAGGACTTGCTCTCGTTGCCGGCATGGTCGTAGTACAGGCGGCCATCGGTCAGGGTGCCGTCGACGTCGAAACAGGCCAGGCGGATACGCGCGGCGCGGTCGGTGATGTCGGCTGGCAGGTGCTGCAGAGGGGAATAGGGCATCGGCACGGATCGGTGAGAACGGGGTTCCAACGGTAGAAAACTGAACCTGTTAAACCACTTTGGCGCGCAACAGGTCGTGAATGTTCAATGCGCCGACCGCGCGCTGCTGCGCATCGACCACGATCAAGCCGTTGATCTTGTAATCCTCCATCAGCCGCGCGGCTTCGGCGGCCAGCTGGTCGGCGCCGATGGTGCGGGGATTGCGCGTCATCACCTGCGCAATGCCGGCGCTGCGCACGTCGATGTCGCTGTCCAGCGCGCGGCGCAGGTCGCCGTCGGTGAACAGGCCGATCAGGCGGTCCTGGCCATCGACCACCGCGGTCATGCCCAGGCGCTTGCGGCTCATTTCCATCAACGCCTCGCTCAGGCTGGCGTCCTCGCGCACGCGCGGCAGGTCATCACCGGCGTGCATCACGTCGGTGATGTGCAGCAGCAGGCGCCGGCCCAGGCTGCCGGCCGGATGCGAGCGCGCGAAGTCGTCGGCGGTGAAGCCGCGCGCGTCCAGCAGCGCCACCGCCAGCGCGTCACCCATCGCCAGCGAGGCGGTGGTGCTGGAGGTGGGCGCCAGATGCAGCGGGCAGGCTTCGGCGGACACGCTCACATCCAGGTGCACGTCGGCGGCCTGGGCCAGCGACGAGCTCGGGCGCCCGGTCATGGCAATGATCGGGTTGCCCTGGCGCTTGAGCACCGGCAACAGCATGCGCACCTCGTCCGATTCACCCGAATAGGACAGCGCCAGCACGACGTCGGCCTCGGTGATCATGCCCAGGTCGCCGTGCCCGGCCTCGCCCGGATGGACAAAGAACGCCGGCGTGCCGGTGGAGGCCAGGGTGGCAGCGATCTTGCGCGCGATATGCCCGGACTTGCCCATGCCGGTGGCCACCACGCGCCCGCGCGAGGCCAGTATCAGCCGGCAGGCCGCGGCGAAGTCGCTGCCGATCCGCGCGCCCACGCCGGCCAGCGCCTCGCGCTCGATCTCCAGCACGCGCTGGCCGCTGGCGACCAGGCTGGCATCGCTGACGGTGGCGGAGGGCAGGTGCGAGACGGCCATGCGGGACTCGGGTGAAGAGTAGAATGTGCGCTCATTTTATGAGGAAACGCCCTGTGGACGCCGAAACCATCCGTAAACTCATCGAATCCGGCTTGCCCGAAGCCCGCGTCGAGGTGCACGGCGACGACGGCGTGCACTTCGAGGCGACCGTGATCAGCCCCGCATTCGCCGGCAAGGCGCCGTTGGCGCGCCATCGCATGGTCTACGCGACCCTGGGCGAGCTGATGGGTGGGGCGATCCACGCGCTGCAGCTCAAGACGCTGACCCCCGACGAAGGCTGAGCGTCAGTCGATCCTGGCCGATCGGGCTGCGCCCCCGCCCCGACTGCCAAGTGCCGGCCGACTCCTGGCGACCCCTTACATTTCCCCGACGTCCCTTTTCGGATTCCCCAAGCTCCCATGGCAAAAATCGTAGTGACCGGCGGCCAAGCGCTGCATGGTGAAGTCAATATTTCCGGCGCCAAGAACGCGGTGCTGCCGATCCTGTGCGCGACCCTGCTGGCCGATGCGCCGGTGGAGATCAGCAACGTGCCGCACCTGCACGACGTGATCACCACGGTGAAGCTGCTCAGCGAGCTGGGCGCCGAGGTGACCATCGACGAAGGCACGCTGGCCAAGGGGCGCTCGATCCTGGTCGACCCGCGCTCGGTCACCCACCAGGTCGCGCCCTACGAGCTGGTCAAGACCATGCGCGCCTCGATCCTGGTGCTGGGTCCGCTGCTGGCGCGCTACGGCACCGCCGAAGTGTCGCTGCCCGGCGGCTGCGCGATCGGCTCACGCCCGGTCGACCAGCACATCAAGGGCCTGCAGGCGCTGGGTGCGGAGATCAGCGTGGAAAACGGCTACATCAAGGCCACCAGCAATGGGCGCCTGAAGGGTGGCCGCTACGTGTTCGACATGGTCAGCGTCACCGGCACCGAGAACGTGCTGATGGCGGCCGTGCTGGCCGACGGCACCACCGTGCTGGAAAACGCGGCGATGGAGCCGGAAGTCACCGACCTGGCCGACTGCCTGATCGCGCTCGGTGCGCAGATCGAGGGCGCCGGCACGCCGCGCATCGTGGTGCAGGGCGTCGAGCGCCTGGGCGGCGGGCACCATGCGGTGCTGCCGGATCGTATCGAGACCGGCACCTTCCTGGTCGCCGCGGCGATGACCGGCGGCAGCGTCACCGTGCGCCGCGCCCGTCCGGACACCCTGGACGCGGTGCTGGACAAGCTCACCGAAGCCGGCGCGACCATCACCACCACCGCCGACAGCATCACGCTGGACATGCATGGCAAGCGCCCGCGCGCGGTCAACCTGACCACCGCGCCGTATCCGGCGTTTCCCACCGACATGCAGGCGCAGTTCATGGCGCTCAACTGCGTGGCCGATGGCGTGGGCGTGATCAACGAAACCATCTTCGAAAACCGCTTCATGCACGTCAACGAGCTGCTGCGCCTGGGCGCGGACATCCAGGTCGAAGGCCACACCGCGATCGTGCGCGGCGCCGAGCGTCTCAGCGGCGCGCCGGTGATGGCGACCGACCTGCGCGCCTCGGCGTCGTTGATCCTGGCCGGCCTGGTGGCCGACGGCGACACCAGCATCGACCGCATCTACCACCTGGACCGTGGCTACGAAAACATCGAGGAGAAGCTGGGGGCGCTGGGCGCGACCATCCGGCGCAGCGCATGATCCTGCGCGGGCGGTTCACCACCCGGCGCAAGATCCTGCTCGGCGTGATCGTGCTGATCCTGGCGTGGCTGGCCTACGCCTGGTCGGTCGGCATGGCGATCACCCAGGGTGTCGAGTTCAAGGACATGGACTGGAACAACGACGGCACTGCCAGCCGCGACGAGATCGCGCAGTCGTTCTATGCGGTGGCGGTGAAGAAGACCGTCGAAGGCAAGCGCCATTGCGACCTGTTCTACTGGCGCAAGAATGACCAGCAGATTCGCGTGGACTGCCGCACGGTGTTCAGCACCGGCGACGACAAGGCCGCGGCAAAGCCCTGAGGGGTGAACGTGTCTCTGCCTGCTGCGGAGATTCCGCACCGCGCCTGATCGAAATGAAGAGCCCGGCTTTCAGCCGGGCTTTTTATTGCAGTCGGAGGGCGGCTGCCGAGCAGCTCCCACGACCTGGTAGGAGCGTGCCTGCGCGCGACGGCGCATGACCGATAACGCCCCGTCGCGCGCGGGCACGCTCCTACGACGCGCGCCGGGCGCTCAGCGCAACGCCTTGATGGTCAGGTCCAGCGCGTCCTGGCCCTTTTCCTTCTGCAGCAGGCGCGCCGGCACCGGCAGGTCCTTGACTACCCAGGCAATCAATTCCTTGTCGCCGTCCACGCGCGACACCTTGGTCGCCTGTTCCTGCTTGCCGTTGACGGTGATGGTTTCCTTGCCGACCACCTTGTAGCTCATCGGCTTGATGCGGCCTTCGTCGACCATGCGGTAGTTCAGCGGCTTGCCGGCGGCCAGGTCGCGGGTGATCGCCAGGTTGATCAGCAGGGCATCCATGTCGCCGGGCTGCAACTTCACCGGGCCCCGGCGGTCCGGCTTGATGTCGCCACCCCAGGTGGCCTGGCTGGTCTTCCAGTCGTAGTTGGCCGTGACGTTGCGGCGCTTGACCATCATCGACGAGGTGTCGTTGCTGCTGACCGGGCGCAGCTGGCCGTTGCTCTCTTCGAACACCGTGCTCTGGGTCAGGTTGGCCAGCTGGTTCTGGATGGTGAGCGTGTAGCGCCACTGGTTGGCGCCGGCGGCGGCCAGGGTCATGGTGCCGTTGGCCTGCATGCCCATGTAGTTGGCCGAATAATCGGCCTGGAACGGCTGCATGGCGAACGCGGGCAGGCTGGCTACGGCCAGTGCGGCAGCGGCGATCAGCGAACAGGTGCGGGAAACGGTGTGCATGGGTCAGGCTCCTTGATATTCGACCAGGCGTAGATCGACCTGATCCTCACCTTTGTCACGTTGCAGGATGCGCACCGGCGTGGGAACCCCGTTGGCGATCCAGAGGATGGTTTCGTTGTCGCCGCTGTTGACGCGGTACACGCGCAACGCGTCGTAGCTCAGGTCGCCGACCTGCACCACCTCGGTGGCATCGGCGACCTTGTAGTCGTATTTGCGCACCCGGCCGACATCCACGTAGCGATAGCTCAGGCTGCGTCCGGGTTGCGCGTCGCGCATCAGCGACAGGTTCAGCGACAGCGCGCTCTGGTCGCCGCGCTGCAGCGGAATCGGCTGCTGGCGCTCCTTCTTCAGATCGCCGTCCCACTGGGCGCTGGCGGTCTGCCAGTTGTAGACGCCGGTGACCTTCTTGCCGAAGAACATCGCCTTGCGCACGGTGCTCTGGCTCAATGGCACATAGGTGCCACCATCGACGCGGAACACCGTGCTCTGTTCCAGGTTCAGACCGAGAATGCTGGCAAAGCCCTTGCGGCCGCGTACCGACATGTCGATGCGCCACTGGCTGCCTTCGCCGTTGCTGACCTGCATGGTGGCATCGCCGGCTTCCTTGCCGCGGTAGAACGCCTGGTACGTGGCCACGAAGGGCTGCAGTGGCGGCGGCGTCCAGCTGCTGGCAGGCAGGGCGGCTGCAGATGCAGGCGCCGTCGGCGGCGCCGCGACCGGAGCGGCGGCAGCTGGCGCAGGCACTGCAGCGGCCTGTTGCGCACGGCCGGCACCGGCCGGAACAAGCAGGACTGCGGTCAACAGCGCGGTGGCGATCGGGAGGGGTTTCATGCGCTGAGAGCGAGGCACGGGGCCGCCAGGATGTCCGAGACAGGATGAGGAGGGCGTATCCGCATTCAGGCGAGTGCGGTGTCAGCGGACTCTAGTCGCAATGGCGTAAACAGGCACTGACCGTCGATGTGGACGCCATCGCCATGTACGTCCACGCGCCCGCTGGCAAGCAGGTCCAGGGTGGCCAGCAGCAGCGGGTGTTCGCGCGCCAGCACGCGCGCGGCCAGCTGCTCGGCGCTGTCGTCGGGCAGTACCGGTACGCGCGCCTGCGCGATCACCGTGCCGGCATCCAGTTCCGGCACCACCAGATGCACGCTGGCGCCATGTTCGGCGTCGCCGGCTTCCAGTGCGCGGGCGTGGGTGTGCAGGCCGCGGTACTTGGGCAGCAGCGAGGGGTGGATATTGAGCATGCGCCCGGCAAAGCGACGCACCAGCGGCTCGCCGAGGATGCGCATGTAGCCGGCGCAGATCACCCAGTCCGGCCGCGCGGCGGCGATCGCATCGCCCAGCGCGGCGTCGAAGGCGGCACGGTCGGCGAAGTCGCGCGGGCTGGCGCTCCAGCGCAGTGCCTCATCGACCTTGTGCAGGGCCGGCGCCTGTGGGCGATCGGAAAACACGCCCACGACCTCGGCCGGCAGCCTGCCGCTGGCGATGGCATCGAGGATGGCCTGCAGGTTGCTGCCGCGGCCGGAGGCCAGCACGGCCAGGCGCAGGCTCATGCGGTGGGATTCGCTGATGTCATGGGGCAGTGCGCGTCACGCTGCAGTGGCGGTGGGAGCGAACAAGGCCTTGACCTGGGGGCGCAGCAGCACCACCAGCGTAAACACGCCGACGACGGTGCCGAACGGCATGAAGGAGCAGGAAATGCCGGCCACGATCAGGCACAGCAGGTGCCGTCTGCGCTGGGCAATGCAGCGGCCGGCGTAGGCCATGAACGCTGCCAGCGTCAGGCCGCAGACAATGAACACACCTGCGAACACCACGAAGAACCAGCCGAACAATCGCGGATCCATCGGTGGTGCATCCGTGCTGGTCTGTGTCATGGGCAGGTGCCCGGTGACGATCGCAATGCCCATGAACAGGTGGATCAACGGGAAGAGCGAAAACAGGGCGGTGATGGCGGCCAGCACATAGTGAAAGATCGACAGCAGTTTCAGGTGCTGGAGATCGTCAGCGCTGGCCTGTGCCGGCAGTGCGTGTGGGGCAGCGTCCATGCAGGTCTCCTCGGTCAACCGATCCGCACGCGCTCATCGCCCTGCGCCGGCACCACCTGGCCGATGCGCCAGTGCGCCAGCGACTGCGCCTCCAGTGCCTGTTCCAGCGCGACGGCCTGTTCGGGTGCGGCGACCAGCACGAAGCCGATGCCGCAGTTGAAGGTGCGCCACATTTCCGCATCGGCCACCGCGCCTTCGCGCTGCAGCCAGGCGAACACCGGCGGCAGCGTCCAGGCGGTGGCGTCGATGTCCAGGCCCAGGCCGTCGGGGATCACCCGGATGATGTTTTCGGTCAGCCCGCCGCCGGTGATGTGGGCCATGGCGTGGATGCTGTCGCCATGCGACTTGAGCAGCGCCAGGATCGGCTTGACGTACAGCGCGGTCGGCGCCATCAGCGCGTCGATCAGCTTGACGCCGTCGTCCAGCACCAGCTCGGCCGGGGCGCCGGCACGCTCGTAGATCCTGCGGATCAGCGAGTAGCCATTGGAATGCGGGCCGGACGAGGCGATGCCGATCAGCACGTCGCCGGCGCGCACCTGCGCGCCGTCCAGCAGCTGCGATTTTTCCACCGCCCCGACGGTGAAGCCGGCCAGGTCGTACTCGCCCGGCGGATACATGTCGGGCATCTCGGCGGTTTCGCCGCCGATCAGGGCGCAGCCGGACAGCTCGCAGCCGCGCGCGATGCCGCCGACCACGGCCGCGGCGGTCTCCACGTCCAGCTTGCCGGTGGCGAAATAATCCAGGAAGAACAACGGCTCGGCGCCCTGCACCAGCACGTCGTTGACGCACATGCCGACCAGGTCGATGCCGATGGTGTCGTGCCGGCCCAGCTGCTGGGCCAGCTTGAGCTTGGTGCCGACGCCATCGGTGCCGGACACCAGCACCGGCTCCCGGTACTTGCCGGACAGGTCGAACAAGGCGCCAAACCCGCCCAGGCCACCCATCACCTCCGGCCGGAAGCTGCGCTTGACCAGCGGCTTGATGCGTTCGACCAACGCATTGCCGGCGTCGATGTCGACACCTGCCTCACGGTAGGTCATGGGCGAGGGATTGGAAGGCGTTGGGCTGGTCACGGGCGGGGAGGGCTCGGCTGTAAAGGCGGCGATTTTAGCAGCCACGTTGGCGCTGGCGTCCCATTCGGGCAACAATTCACCCGGATACGCTTACGTCATGGAACCGTCGATGCGCCGCAGTCTCGCTTTCTTTCTCGCCCTCGTGGTCGCCATGCCCCTCGCGCCAGCCTTTGCCCAGGCCGATCTACGCACCGAAGGCGACGTCGCCAAGGCGCAAAGCGCCTATGAGGCCGAAGTGCCGGTCAACAGCCAGAGCGAGTCCGATCGCCCCGGCGCGCTGGCGCGCGCGCTCGGTGCGGTGCTGGGCAAGGTCTCCGGCGACCGCGGGGTGATGAGCCGCCCAGGCGTCTCGCAGGCACTGCGCGGCGCGCCGGGCTATGTCGAAAACTACGATTACCGTCAGGACCAGGGCACCTCGCGCACCGGGGCGCCGACCTTCCGCACCGTGCTGGTGGCGCGCTTCCGGCAGTCCGACGTGGATGGCCTGATCGCCGCACTGGGGCTGCCGGTGTGGCCGCTACCGCGGCCCAAGCCGGTGCTGTGGCTGGCCATCGACGACGGCAGCGGCCCGCGCCTGGTCGGCGTGGCGCAGGCCAATGCCGCGCGCAGCGTGCTGGACCGGGCGATCGAGCGCGGCTACCGGCTCGGCCTGCCCGGCGGTGCGGCCGCCGAGCAGGTGCTGGCCGGCGCGATCTGGCGCAAGGACACCGCGGCGGTGGCGCGCGCATCGGCCAAGTACAGCCCGCCGATGCAGTTGATCGGCAAGCTCTACCGCAATGACGCCGGCTGGACCGCCGACTGGGTCTTCGTCGACAACGGCAACGTGCTGTCCAGCTGGACCAGCAGCGACGGCGATGCGCGTCGCGCGATGGCCGCCGGTGCCGATGGCGCGGCCGATGCCCTGGTCAAGCGCTACGCCAAGCGCGTGGATTCAGGTGTGCCCGGCGTCTACCGCGCGGTGATCACCGGGATCGGCAGCGCCGACGACTATCTGCGCGTCTCCGCCGCGCTGCAGGGCGTGTCGGTGGTGCGCAGCATCCGCCCGGTCAGCGCCAACGGCGACCGCATGGAAGTGGATCTGGAATTGCTCACGGGCATTTCCGGCCTCAACCGTATGCTCGGCGACAACAGCCCGTTGGTACCCGTGTCGGTGCCGACCGAGGGCCCGATCATTCTCGAAAACGAGCACGCCGAGTACCGCCTGAAATGACCTTGACTCCCGAAGCCGAAATCGCCCTGTTTCTGCGTCGCCTGAAATGGGTGGCGGTGACTGTCGGCGTGTTGTGGGTGGTCTCGCTGCTGTCGCCGATCCTGACGCCGTTCGTGCTGGCGTTGCTGCTGGCCTGGCTGGGCGATCCGCTGGTGGATCGCATCGAACGCGCCGGCCGCTCGCGCAACATCGCGGTGGTGCTGGTGTTCGTGCTGGCCCTGCTGCTGTTCGTGCTGGCGCTGATGATTCTGGTGCCGATGATCGAGCGCCAGATCATGACCCTGATCGACGCGCTGCCGCAGATGCGGACCTGGGCGATCAGCACCGCCATTCCGTGGCTGGAAGCCAAGACCGGCGTGGAACTGATGGGCTGGCTGGACCCGGAGCGCCTGATCGACTGGATCCGCAGCCACTGGGAACAGGCCGGCGGCGCCGCCAAGACCTTCTTCGGCTACGTGCAGCGTTCCGGCTTTGCGATGGTGACCTGGGTGATCAACCTGGCGTTGCTGCCGATTCTGGCGTTCTACTTCCTGCGCGACTGGGATCGCCTGGTCGAGCGGGTGGCTGCGGTCATTCCACGTGCCTACATCGGTACCGTGAGCCGGCTCGCACTGGAATCCAATGACGTGCTGGGCGGCTTCATCCGCGGCCAGTTCCTGGTGATGCTGGCGCTGGGGGCGATCTACGCCGCCGGTCTGTCCATCATCGGGCTCAATCTTGGCCTGTTGATCGGCATCATCGCCGGCTTCATCAGCTTCATTCCGTATCTGGGCGCCACCACCGGCATCGTGCTCGCCCTGCTGGCGGCCGTGGTGCAGGCGCAGGGCTTCGACCTGAAGTTGCTGATCGGCGTCGGCGTGGTGTTCACCGTCGGCCAGTTGCTGGAAAGCTATGTGCTGACGCCGCGCATCGTCGGCGACAAGATCGGCCTGCATCCGGTCGCGGTGATCTTTGCGGTGATGGCGGGCGGCCAGTTGTTCGGCTTTCTCGGCATGCTGCTGGCACTGCCGGTGGCGGCGGTGGCCAATGTGCTGCTGCGCTATGCGCATGAGCAATACACGCGCAGCGATCTGTATGCGGGCGAGCGCGCCGGCATCGTGCTGCAGTCCACGCCCGAGCGCAGCGTGATCATCGACCCAAGCAAGGACACGGATCGCTCGTGAGTGTTCCGCAGTTGCCACTGGCGTTGCGCGCGCCGCCCGATCAGCGATTCGATAGTTACATCGCCGCGCCTGATGGCCTGCTGTCGCAGCTGCAGGCATTGGCGGCCGGGCAGGTGAGCGACTGGCTGTATCTGTCCGGCCCCGCTGGCACCGGCAAGACGCATCTGGCGTTGTCGTTGTGCGCGGCCGCCGAACAGGCCGGGCGTGCCCCGGCGTACCTGCCCCTGCACGCGGCCACTGGCCGGTTGCGCGATGCGCTCGAGGCGCTGGAAGGACGCAGCCTGGTCGCACTGGATGGTGTGGAAAGCATCGCCGGGCAGCGCGACGACGAAGTGGCGCTGTTCGATTTCCACAACCGCGCGCGCGCTGCCGGCACCACCTTGCTGTACACCGCGCGGCAGATGCCCGATGGCCTGGCCTTGGTGTTGCCGGACCTGCGCTCGCGGCTGTCGCAGTGCATCCGCATCAGCCTGCCGGTGCTCGACGATGCCGGGCGCGCGGCCGTATTACGCGATCGTGCGCAACGGCGCGGGCTGGCGCTGGACGAGGCAGCAATCGATTGGCTGTTGACCCATAGCGAACGCGAACTGGCCGGGCTGGTGGCATTGCTGGACCGGCTGGATCGCGAATCGCTGGCTGCCAAGCGCCGCATCACCGTGCCGTTCCTGCGGCGGGTGCTTGAGGATCGGGGCTCTTAGAGCGGCCGATAGAATTACTCTGCTCATTGCTTGGCAGGTGGAGGCTGCTTTGCGCTTCCCATCAGCACATCCATCCGCAGTGTCCAGGCACTTGAAGCACGAGGCCCAGAGTTTGCAGAGCGGATGGTCTGTAGCTTTGCTGCAGGGCCCGTGCCCGCCCACCATCGCAGGACACGCCGCAAGTACGTCCGTGTAGGCTCCGGCGCGGCATCCATGCCGCTCAGGGTCCCGCGAGGGTGAGCGGGCAAGGACCAGTCACGTTGGTTGGTGCGCAGGGCTCTTCTCGCGGCAACCAGCAACCTGTCTAGTGCGGTGTCCTCGCCGGTTGCGGGACCGTGTAGCGGCATGGATGCCGCCACACGGTCCCCAGGAATGGGTTCACGGCGTGTCCCGCAAGCAGTAAGGGCGCCGCGCCCTCGATGCGGTGAGTTTGCTGCAGGGCCCTTGCCCGCCCACCGTCGCAGGACACGCCGCAGGTACGTCCATGTAGGCTCCGGCGCGGCATCCATGCCGCTCAGGGTCCCGCGACGGTGGGCGGACAAGGACCCGTCGAGAGGGGCGATGTGCAGGGCTTCCAGTAAACAATCAGCGCACTGTCTGGTGCGGTGGGGGCGCCGCGCCCTCGGCGCTGCGAGTTTGCTGCGCGGTCCTTGTCCGCCCACCATCGCGGGACACGCCGCAAGTACGTCCATGTAGGCTCCGGCGCGGCATCCATGCCGCTCAGGGTCCCGCGACGGTGGCGGGCAAGGACCCGTCGAGAGGGTTGGTGCGCATGGATAACAGCAGGAGCGGCGCGCATCGGGTTGGATGCAAGGACCATCGAGATGGTCGGTGTGCGTGGCGCAAGCAACGCACGATGCGCGGCTGGCCGGTTGCAGCGCTTGGTTGCGTTCAGCCGCCGTCGCGCAGCAATTGGGCATCCAGCTCTGCCAATCGCTGCGGCGTGCCGACATCGGTCCAGCGTCCGGCATGGTGGATGCCATCGATCAGCCCTGCCGCCATCTGCGCGCGCAGGATTGGCGCCAGCGCAAACCGTGGTGACGCGCCGCTGGGCTCCGGCAGCTGGCCGATGACCGATGGCCAGTCGCGCAGCAGTGCGGGTCGATACATGCCGATGCCGGAATAGGTGAGCGTCGCCGGCAGGTCCGCGCGCACCTTGCCATCGGCATCCAACGCAAAGTCTGCGCGCGCTGCATAGGTGGGGCGGTCGACCAGCACCAGCTGCGCCAGGCCCGCCGGCGCGGCCGACAGCCGCGCGAAATCGAAATCGGTCCAGATATCGCCGTTGACCAGCAGGAACGGCGCATCGCCCAGCAACGGCAATGCATGCAGCATTCCGCCGCCGGTTTCCAGCGGGGTGGCGCCCTCGAAGGAATACGTCAGCCGCAGCCCGAACGCGCTGCCATCGCCCAGTACCTGCGGAAATTGGTCGGCCAGCCACGAGGTATTGATCACCACCTCGTCCACGCCCAGTGCGGCCAGCTTGCGCAGATGCCAGACGATCAGCGGTGTGCCGCCGACCGACAGCAGCGGCTTGGGCGTGCGCTCGGTCAATGGACGCATGCGCTCGCCAAACCCGGCCGCAAAGATCAGCGCCTTCATGCGCCGGCCTGTGCGGAGCGTGCCGCCAGGGCAGGTTTGACCAGCTTTTCCAGCAGGCCGACCAGCGGCGCAAGGTCGGGATGACGCGGCAACACCTCGTCCAGATAGGCGATGAAACGCGGCACGTTATCCAGATACCAATGCTTGCCGTCGCGATGGCTCAGGCGCGAGAAGATGCCGAGATTCTTCAGGTGCCGCTGCACGCCCATCCAGTCCGCATCGCGCAGGAATTGCGCCAGCGGCGGCACCGGCAGCCCCGCCGCTGCCGCACGTGCGTGGTAGCGCTCCAGCCAGCCATCCACGCGCGCCAGCGGCCAGCTCACCGAGGTGTCCTTGAACAGGCTGATCGGGTCGTAGGCGATCGGGCCGATCACGCAATCCTGGAAATCCAGCACCGCCGGCCCGTCGCCGACCGGCATCAGATTGCGCGGCATGAAATCGCGATGGGTGAACACGCGCGGCTGCGCCAGTGCGTTGTCCATCAAACGGCGCTGCACCAACTGCAGTTGCTCGGCCTGGCCGCAGTCCAGCTGCAAGCCGAGGTGGCGGCCGAGGAACCATTCTTCGAACAGGCCGGCATCGCGTTGCAGCAGCGCCTCGCCGAACTCGCCGCTGTCGGCAGGTGGCGGAATGCGCTGCAGCAGCAATAACTGAGTGATCGCAGCATCCAGCAACGCGTCGGCATTGGCGTCGGTCAGTACCTGCGCCAGGGTCGGCACGCCCAGGTCTTCCAGCAGCAGGAAGCCGGTTTCAAGATCCTGTGCAAGCACCTGCGGCACCCGCACGCCGTGCTGGCCGAGCAGGGCGTGCATGCGCAACCAGGGCGCCACATTTTCCAGTGCAGGTGGCGCATCCATCAGGATGTGGTCCACGCCGCGTCCCTGGGTACGCCAGTAGCTGCGGAATCCCGCATCGACCGAGGCACGTTGCAGCGTGACCTCAGGGGCGTTCAACGCATGCTGCGCCCATTGCAGGCGGAGCGCAGCGCGCGCGGTATCTGGAGTCAACGATGACGTCATGGGTGAATGCTGTGTCGTGAAGTGAGGCGCAGCCTGGTCGAAAACGACGCAGGTTCGATCAACGCTTGCTACCGCTGAACAGCCGCAGCAGTGCCAGGATTGCGATCGCACCCAGCAACGCACCGAGGAAACCGGCCGGTTCGCCGGCGTGGTACCAGCCCATGTAGCGGCCGAACCAGCTGGCGACCAGTGCACCGGCGATGCCCAGCACGATGGTCAGCAGGCAGCCCAGGCGCTGCGTGCCAGGGGTGATGAAACGGGCCAGCAGCCCGACCACGAAGCCGACCAGAATGATGTAAAGCCAGCTGTCGCTACCGAAGAGAGTGTTCATCGCAGGCACTGAGGGGAGGGGGATCGGCAGACTAGCATTCGCCGCCGCCGCGACCACGTGTGCCGCGCTGGCTGTCGCCATGGCGTTGGGGCTGCATCCATGCGTGCGCCGCAGCGCATGGCGAGGCGCTGGGCCGCCCGACATGCGCGGGGCGGCCCAGGCATCAATCAGCAGCAGCCATGCCCGCCATGACGGGTGCCGCTGTCGGCCGCCACCGGCGAGCCGCTGGTCTCGCCGCGCAGGCAGGCGGCGTGATGCTCGGCAATCACCTTGGACACGCAGGCCGTCACCCGCTTGCCCATCGGGATGTGCAGGAACTCGTTCGGCCCATGCGCATTGGAATGCGGGCCGAGCACGCCGGTGATCATGAACTGCGCGCCGGGGAACTTCTCGCCCAGCATGCCCATGAACGGGATCGAGCCGCCTTCGCCCATGTACATCGCCGGCTTGTCGAAGAATGCCAGGCTGGCGTCGTCGATGGCCTTTTCCAGCCACGGCGCCATCGCCGGCGCATTCCAGCCGGACGAGGCCTTTTCCAGCTCCAGCGTTACCTGGGCGCCATTGGGCGGATCGCGCAGCAGCGCTTCCTTGAGCAGTTCGCCGCAGGCCTTGCCGTCGGCGGTCGGCGGCAGCCGCAGCGACAGCTTCACTGCGGTCTGCGGACGCAGCACGTTGCCGGCCGACGCCAGCGGCGGCATGCCGTCCACACCGGTGATCGACAGCGCCGGGCGCCAGGTGCGGTTCAACACCAGCTCGGTGAGGTCGTCATGCATCGGCACCAGGCCCTCGACCATCGGGAACTTGTCGAAGATGGCGGTATCCAGCGTCGCCGCCGCGGCCTTGGCCTGCGCCAGCCGTTCGGCCGGCACGTCCACGTGCAGTCCGTCCAGCAGGATGCGGCCGCTGGCTTCGTCCTCGATCCGCGACAGCAACTGGCGCAGCAGGCGGAAGCTGGACGGCACCACGCCGGAGGCATCGCCCGAATGCACGCCTTCCTCCAGTACCTTCACGCTCAGGTTGCCGCCGGTCAGCCCGCGCAGCGAGGTGGTGCACCACAGTTGCTCATAGTTGCCGCAGCCCGAATCCAGGCACACCACCAGCGACGGCTTGCCGATGCGTGCGGCCAGATGATCGACATAGGCCGGCAGGTCGTAGCTGCCGGATTCCTCGCAGGCTTCGATCAGCACCACGCAGCGCGCATGCGGCAGGCCCTGGGTACGCAGCGCCAGCACCGCCGCCAGCGAACCGAAAATTGCATAGCCATCGTCGGCGCCGCCGCGCCCGTACAGCTTGTCGTCGCGCAGCACCGGCTCCCACGGACCGAGGTCGGCATCCCAGCCGGTCATTTCCGGCTGCTTGTCCAGGTGGCCGTACAGCAGCACGGTGTCGTCGCCGGATTCGGTGCCGGTGGCCGGAATCTCGATGAAGATCAACGGCGTGCGGCCTTCCAGGCGCACCACCTCGACCTGCATGCCCTCGATCGCCTGCGCGCGCGCCCAGGTTTCCATCAGGGTGACGGCCTGCTCCATGTAGCCGTGCGCGACCCAGTCGGCGTCGAACATCGGCGATTTATTGGGAATGCGGATGTAATCGACCAATTGCGGGACGATCTCGCGGTCCCAGGTGTCGCTGATGAATTGGTCGATCTTGGCGCTGTCCATGGAGGCTCCGAATACGTGGCGTAACGGCACATTCTACGCCCGTGCCTGGGGGTAGGTATTTCCCTACAAGCCGGCGCGCAGTTCACCGGCTGTGTGAAAAGTTCGTTGGCGATAGGATTGCTGCATGTGGCGCGGGACACTGGCCCCGCCGGCAGGAATGCTGGCTAGGACCATCACCCAAGCCACAAGGAGCGTTGCAATGAGGTCATTTACCGTAGTCCTGAAGTCCCTGCTACTGGCGTTGCTGTTGTCCTCGAATGCGTATGCACTCGACAAGGTCGATATCAACACCGCGTCTGCTGAGGAATTGGACAAGGTGCTGACGAATGTCGGGCGATCAAAAGCCGAGGCAATCGTCGAGCACCGTCAGGCAAACGGTCCCTTCAAAAGTGCCGAGGAACTGGCACTGGTCAAGGGCATCGGACTCAAGACGGTCGAACGGAATCGCGACCTGATCGAAGTAGGAGCCACGATGGCTCCCGCCAAGAAGGCTGCCAAGGGGGCGGCGGTGAAACCGGTGGGACGGCGTTAAGGGGAAAGGATCCGAGATACGGTTCGACGCGAGGATGCGTGGCCGCAACCTAACTGGACAGGATGTCCGGGGGATGGCTGGAAGCCGACAAGGACGTGGAATCGCCCGGTGTTGCACTTGGATGTGCAGCCGGGCGTTTTTCGTTGTGGGGACTCGGCGCGGATGGGCTGGTGCGCGTGGCCATTCCGGGGACGCCGGTGGTGCGGCGGAAATGAGTGATGCAGTGGGCCACTCGTAGCGCTCTGCTCCTGGCGGTAGGCTCACTCCGCTGGTCAACCGTCAGCCTATGGCATACGTTTCAACTGCAGGCCTCTGTCTGCTCAGCGGCATCTCGCAGGTGATTGCTGGTTGCCAGCACGTGCCCAGCATTATTGGCTGATGGTATTGCCCGCATCTGTCGTGGGGCCCGGTCGATACGCTGGCGCGCTGAGCCGGGGGAAGACGGACCACCGCAGCGCTTCAGGCACAATGCACCGATGCAGCCCACAGACCTGAGCAGCCGGGTGATTCCGGCCACTGACTACCGCCGCGAGCGGTGGCGCAATCAATTGGGCTGGACGCGCGAGATCCTGTGCCTCGGCGATGCCGACGCGTGGGCGCTACGCTTGTCGATCGCCGAGATCGAACAGGATGCGGTGTTTTCCGCATTCCCAGGCATCGATCGCGAGCTGGTGCTGTTGCATGGCAATGGCATGCGGCTGCAGTTTGGTGATGCTGGCTGCGACAGAAGTGCAGGTGGAAGTGTAGGTGCAGGTGCAGGTGCAGGTGCAGGTGCAGGCATTGGTACTCCTACTCCTACTGCTACTGCTACTCCTATTGCGACTGGCGGCGACACTGGCGGCAAAAACGATAGCGGCAGCGACAATGAGGGCGGTGGCGCTGGGCGTGGCGGCCATGATGCTGGAGGCGATGGTGGCATCGGTGCTGCTGGCGGCAATCATCGCAGCTGGACATTGCTGCCGCCGTACCAGCGCGTCAGATTCGCAGGCGAAGAAAGGGTACATGCGACGCTGCTCGACGGGCCGACCCAGGATTTCAATCTGATGTGGCGGCGCGATCTGCTGCAGACCCAACTGCTGCATCGGCCGGTGGTCGGCACCATGCTGTTTTTCGCCGATCCGGGCAGCGCCTGGGCGATTCATCTGCTCGCAGGCCAGGCCAGCTTTGGACGCGACAGCGGCTTGCCACCGTTGGCTGCCGGCGATACCGCATGGCTGAGTGCCTCCACGCGCACCCGCTATGTGCTCGATGGTGGCGGCGAGTTGCTGGCGATCCGGGTGAGTCCGGTCTAGGGCGTTTCACTTATGCGGTGAGCGCACAGCCACCGCAGGCATCGATGATGCGGATTGCAGCAACGGGCGCGCTGGCCTGGCTGCCAGGTCGTCGCTGCGTTGATCGCTGTTGGCAGCGCTACACCCGAGGGTTCAATACACGTCGCGGCGATAGCGGCCGTTGCGTAGCAGTTCCTGTCTGACCTCGGCACCGAGAATGGCATCCAGGGTCCGGTCAAGCTCCGGTGCCATGCCGCGCAGGCTGCCGCAAACGTAGATGCAGGCGCCTTGATCAATCCAATGACGCAAGCGGTCGGCGGCTGCGGCCAGTGCGTGTTGGACATAATGCGGTGGCTGTTGCCGATCGCGCGAGTAGACAAGTTCCAGGCGTTCGATCCAGCCATCCTGCTGCCACTGCTGCAGCTCGTCGGCGTACAGCGCGTCGTGCGCGGCATTGCGTTCGCCGAACAGCAGCCAGTTACGACGTGCGCCGGTCGCGATGCGTGCACGCAGATGCGCGCGCAGACCGGCGATGCCGGTGCCGTTGCCGATCAGCAGCATCGGCTGCTCGGGTGCGGGCGGGTGGAAGCCGGGGTTGCTGCGCAGGCGCAGCGCGATGGCTGCGCCGATCGGTGCATGGACGCAGAGCCACCCGCTACCCAGGCCCAGGCTGCCGTCGGCGTGCCGGTGCTCGCGCACCAGCAGTTCGGCATGGCCTTCCTCGGGAATGGAGGCAAGCGAGTAGTCGCGATGGGGCAGGGCGGCCAGGCGGCGCACCATTGCTTCTGCGTCCATTGCTGAGCTCAGGCCTGTCCTTGTAGCTATGCCTGCAGCCGCCTCTGTATTCGTACCCACACCTGGGCCACTTTCGCCTCCGGCTTCTGCTTCTGCATCGGGACTGGCACCGGCACCCACATCGATACCGAGAGCGGCATCGGCATCGACGGGAAGTTGCGCGCCGCCGAGCCAGTCGCGCAGGGGGCGGCCGTCGATATGCTGCGCGCCATCGCGTTGGTTGCGCTGCAGCCAGGACTCCACCGCGTCCGGTGTGTTACGCGGTGCAATCTCCGCGATGTCGCCTGCGCTCCAGTGCGGCAACGCGCCATCGCATGGCACCAGGCGCAGCCGGTAAATCGGTGCGCCCGCGCTGCCGGGATTGACGTGGATGCGCTGGCATAGCTGCCAGGCGGTGTAGGTCGGCAGGCTCCAGTCCGATTGCGTCGCGAGGGCGGGCGCCAGTTCCGCCAGACGGCGTTGCCAGTGCTGCAGTGCGTTCGGGTCGGCGTTATCGACCTCGATGCGCTCGAACAGGCGCGTGGCGCCGCGCGCCTGCAGGCGATCGTCGAGGCGCCGGCCGAACGCGCAGAAGTGCGCATAACCACGGTCGCCCAGGGCCAGGACCGCGTACTGCACGGCAGTCAGATCCTGCGCGTCGTCGGCAAGCCAACTGCGCTCGGCCGACTGCGCGTGGTCGGGTGCATCGCCTTCGCCGGTGGTGCTGACGATGCACAACAGCCGCGGCACGCGTGCGATTTGATCGCGATCGACGGCCTCGATCGGCAGCGCATGCGCGCCGACGCCTGCCGATCGCAGCGCGGCAACGCTGCGTTGCGCCAGTTCGCGCGCGAATCCGGTCTGGCTTGCCCAGACGATCAACACACCGCTGGCGTCTGCGCGTTGTGCGCCAACACGCGTGCGCGCACGCAGCAGCACGGCCGTGCACAGGCCCAGATACAGCGCCAGGCCGAGAGCCGCCAGTTGCCAGCGCTGCGGCGTGGGTGCACTCCACCATGTGCCGTCATGCAAGCCGCCCAGCCAGCCGACGACGCCGGCAAGCGCCAGCAGAACCAGCCCATTGCCCAGCCACACGCGTGAGGTGGCGCTGCTCATGACGCGGACAGGTGGCGTTCGAACGCCGGGCTCATGGATTCGAGCAGAATGCCGTCCTTGCGCACCAGAAATCGCACGGCCAGGTCCGCCTTGCGTGCATGGGCAAGACCGACAGCGACGCCGAGCACGGTCATCGCGGTGGCCCAGGCATCGGCCTGCATCGCATCGGGAGCCAGTACGGTGACCGCCGCGGGGGCATGCGGAACGGGCGTGCCGCTGCGTGGGTCGAAGGTATGTGTATAGCGCGTGCCATCGGCATCGAAGCGGTGCCAGCGATCGCCGGAGGTGGCCACTGCCAGCCCCTCCAGTGCCAGCACGCGTGCCGGCAGCGCGGTGCCGGCATCTTCGTCGGGGGCCGATTCGACCAGCACGCGCCATACGCTGCCATCGGGCTTGCGCCCGTAGCCGAACAATTCGCCGCCGACCTCGATCAAGGCACTGTCGATCCCCGACTGCAGCAAGGCGCGATGCACGTAGTCCACACCAAACCCTTTGGCGATGCCGGACAGATCCAGTGCCGCTGCGCCCGGCTGCAGCACGCGCCTGCCATCCAGCTGCAGGCGCTGCCAGCCGCAGCGCAGGCTGGCCAATGCGATCGCCTCCGCTGTCGGCACCCGCTGACGCCCGCCGGCAGCGCCGAAACCCCATAGCTCGACCATCGGGCCGACGGTGGGATCGAAGGCGCTATCGCTGGCCTGTGCAATCTCGAGTGCGGCGCTCAGCACCGCGTGGAATTCGTCGGGCAGGCGGTGCCAGCTGCCTGGCGGTGCGCGGTTGTAACGGCTGATATCCGAATCGGCTTCCCAGGTGCTCATCTGCGCAACCACGCGGTCCAGTGCGGCCTGGATGCTCGCATGCAAGGGGTGCAGATCGCGTCCGCGCGGCGCCACCAGCTTCACGCTCCAGGTGGTGCCCATGCTGCGGCCGCCGAGCGTGGCAATGGCGTGGTCGGAGGAAGACGGTACGGGCATGGACGGATCGTATGAAGATGGGGCGGCAGGATGCACGCTGTGCGCGCTCCTGCCGCGTGCCGGCAGATTACTGCGGCAGCACTTCCAGCGTGGCGACATAGCCCAGGCGGCGCTGCTTGGCCTGCGGGAGGGAGGTTTTCTTGTCTTCGGTGGTGGTTTCCAGCCAGTACATACCGGCCTCCGGCCAGGTCACGCTGAAGCCGCCCTTGGCATCGGTGGTGAGCTTGATCTCGTTCTGCGCATCGCGATAGCGGGTACCGCCGCGCACGATCTCGATCTCCAGCCCGGCCGCCGGCTTGCCGTCCAGTTGCAGCGTGAACTGCGCCGCCTCGCCGGCGACCAGATCGTTGGGATGGGTCACCGGCACCAGCTCGATGCCCTTGCCGCTGGGCTTGAACACGGTGGTGGTCGGCGCGCCGCGGGTGACGAAGGTTTCCACGCGATTGAAGGACTGCGAGACCTGCAGGTCCTGCGCGTTCTTCGGCACCTCGGTGGCGAAGCGGGCTTCGTCGCCGCGCCAGCGCTTGGGCTTGCCGTCTTCCTTCCAGCTGGCGAACAGGCCGGCGTTGACGATGCTCAGCTTGTAGGTGCCGGGTTGGGTGAGCTGCAGGTCGAACACGCTGCGGTACTTGCCGGTGGCCGGATTTTCCGGCGTGAGCGCGCTGCCATCGGGTGCGGTGATGCTCAGCTTGTCCAGGCGCAGCGGCACGTGGTTGAAGTAGAACAGGTCGTTGGAGACCGCCGCATCCACGGTGATCCATGGGGCCTCACCGGCGATGACGGTCTGCGACGGCAGCAACCAGGCCTTGTGGGCGAGTGCGCTGACCGGCAGTGCGGCGAGCAGGGCGACCAGGACGAGCGAACGTTGCATGACAACTCCTTGAAGGACGATAAGGGCGGTGGGCACGTGTCTGATCAGCGCGCGTCGCTGCGCTGGCTGGATGCGTGGGACAAAAAAGCGGGAGACGATCTGCTGAAGCGGCTGCAGCGGGCGCCAGCGGGGCAGGGACGCAAGCGGCCCGCGCCACCGGCCGACGCCAGGTGTCACGGTTTGGCGACCAGGCTGACGGCGCCCAGTTCGCTGCTGCCGCTGGCCTTGGCGCTCTGCGGCGCCTTTGCCGGCCAGCTGAAAGGCACCTTGACCAGCTCGCGGCCGCCGACCTCGCGCGCGGCTTCCACCACCAGCGTGTACTGGCCGGCCGGCAGCGACTTCAACGTGCCCTTGGTGTCGGAGAACGACAGCGCATGCGCGCCGGCCGGGCGGGTGGGGCCGGTGACGCCGTCGACCGGCACCTCCAGGGTGCGCCCGCTCTTGCGCCACCACTGGCGCAGGTCCGGCAGCCACTTGGTGCCGTGGCCTTCGGCGGTGTCCTTGGATTGATACCAGACCGCCAGGTTGGCGGCGACCTTCTGGTCCGCGCCTTCCAGCCAGATCGCCACATACGGGCGGTGGTACTCGGCGACGTTGAGCTTGGGGATCTCGACGTTGATGTCGAGCGTGGCCGCGTATGCCGGCATGGCGAGCAGGCCGCTCAGGGCAATGGTCAGGGTGGCGCGCATGATCGTCTCCGGTAGAAAGGTCAGTGGATCAACAGCAGGGCGAGCAGCAACGGAACCAGCAGGCCCAGGCCGACCAGCGGCCAGGTCATGCGGCGCTGGCGCGCATGCAGATGCAGCAGGAACAGCCCGGTGATGCAGAACACCATGCAGGCGATGGCGAACACGTCGATGAACCAGCCCCAGGCCGGCCCTGCGTTACGGCCCTTGTGCAGGTCGTTGAGATAGGCGATGGCGCCGCGCCCGGTACGCTCGTATTCGATCGCGCCGGTGTTGCGATCCAGGCTCAGCCACGCATCGCCGCCGGGGCGCGGCAGCGCCAGGTACACCTCGTCGGCCGACCATTCGCCGTTGCGCGTGCCGATGCTGATCTCCAGCTCGCGCCCCAGCCAGTGCGCCACGCGTGGCGGCAGCGGGGCGTCGCCATCTTCGCGGGTGCCCAGGGACTTGAGCAGTGCCGGCGGCAGCGTGAGCGTGCGGTGTTCGGTCGAGGGGCTGGCTTCGATGCGCGCGGCGTGATTCAAGGTCAGCCCGGTGATGGTGAACAGCAGCATGCCGATCAGGCACAGCGCCGAACTGATCCAGTGCCATTGATGCAGCATGCGCAGCCAGAAGCCGCGGCGTTGCTGCGTGCTGGCCAGGGTGTCATTGGAAGTGGCCATGCCGCTCAGGCCACGTCCGCTGCCGGCGACGGCTGCAACTGCGATTGCCGCGCGGTCACTTCGCTCAGCAACGCGCGCAGACGTGGGTGCGTTGCACCCGCCAGCAACGGCGTGAGCTGTTGCAGGAAGCCGGCATGCCCGCCGGCGATCGCACGGCGCATCCAGCGCTCGGCCTGATCGAGGTCGCCGGCATCCGCGAGCAAGGTGGCGTAACTGGCCTGGCCGCGAAAATCGCCTGCTTCCGCAGAGCGGCGATACCAGTGGCGCGCAGCGATCGGATCCGCGGTGCAGGCCAGGCCCTGGTCGAGATAGCGCGCCACAAAGTTCATCGACTTGGCGTGCCCGCGTTCGGCGGCCGTGCGGTACAGCGCCAGCGCCTGGGCGTGGTCCTGTGGCACGCCACGCCCGGAGCCGTACAGATGCGCAAGGTTGTACATGCCCCAATCCAGGCCATGCTCGGCGGCGCGGCGATACCACAGCGCCGCCAGCACCTCGTTGCACGCGGTGCCGAAGCCCAGTTCATGGCAACGCCCCAACTGGTTCATCGCTTCCGCATGCCCGGCATTGGCAGCCACCTCGTACCACAGCATGGCCATGGCCGGATCGGCGGGGATGCCGCGGCCCTCGGCGTAGAGCTGCGCGAGCAGCAGTTGCGCCGCCAGATCCTGGCGCTCGGCGGCCTTGCGCAGCCATGCGATCGCGCGATCGGGGTGGGTGCGCAGCAGGTCGATCAGCTGCGTGGGGTCCAGTGCGGGCTCAGACATCGGCCCATTGCCGCAACAGGTTGTGATACACGCCGGTGAGCTGGATCAGCGAGGGATGGCCAGGGGTGTCCTGGGTCAGCCGCCGGATGGACACATCCAGTTCGAACAGCAGGCGCCGCTGCGCATCGTCGCGCAACATGCTTTGCGTCCAGAAGAAACACGCCACGCGGGCGCCGCGGGTCACCGGCATCACCCGATGCAGGCTGGTGCCGGGATAGATCACCAGGTGCCCGGCCGGCAGCTTCACCGACTGCGTGCCGTAGGTGTCTTCGATCACCAGCTCGCCGCCGTCGTAGCTGTCCGGGTCGCTGAGAAACAAGGTGGCGGAGACGTCGGTGCGGATGGGATCTGCGCCGCCGCGACTGCGGTCGTAACGGATCGCGTTGTCGACGTGATACCCGAACGACTGCCCGCCGCTGTAGCGGTTGAACAGCGGCGGATAGATGCGCCGCGGCAACACCGCCGAAAAGAACGTGCTGTTGCGCGCGAGCGCCTCGAGCACCAGTGCGCCGGCCTCGCGTGCAATGGCGCTGTCTTCGGGCAACTGCGCGTTGTCCTTGGCCTGCGCGGACTGATGGCCGGCAGTGATGCGGCCGTCCGCCCAGTCGGCTGCGTCCAGCCGTGCCCGCAACTCGCCGAGTTGTGCGGGGGTGAGGACATCGGGAATGGGCAGCAACATGGGCAGATCTCCACGCCGCCCGCACCGTGCGGGCGGCGTGCCGGAGGCTTAGAAACTAAACGTGGCGCTCAACACCGCCGAGCGGCCTTCGCCAGGAATTGCCCAGCCATTGCCCGCCGTGACAGTCCCTGCGGCGTTGACGGTGAGGTTGTTGCGCACGCTGGTGTAGTACTCCTCGTCGAACAGGTTGTTGACGTTCAACTGCAGGCTGAGCCAGTCGTTGACGCGCAGGCCGACCATCGCGCGGTGCACCCAGTAATCATCGGTCTTGATGTAGGCGGCCGCCGAGGAATTATTCGGATAGAAACCGCCCTGGTAGGTGACGCCGTAGCCGAAGGTCCACTGGTTGAGCGTGTAGGTGGTCCAGATGTTGCCGGCATTGCGCGGAGTCTGCACCAGCTCGCGTCCGGCCACCGGGTCGCCGGTGAGGCTCTCGGTGCGGTTGGACACGCTCTGCAGCACTTCGCTGTCCAGGAAGGTGTAGTTGGCGAAGATCGACCAGCGCTCGGTCAGGTAACCGGCGGCGCCAAGCGCGACGCCGTCCACGCGCGCCTTGCCGTCCAGCACCTGCTCGGGAATCAGCGGGTCGCCGCTGTTGACCTTGTAGTTTTCGCGCTCATTGCGGAACAGCGCGGCAGTCAGTGCCAGGCGCTGGTCCAGCACGTCCCACTTGCCGCCCAGTTCGATGTTGACCGCCGTCTCCGGCTCGACATTGCAATTGGCGCCGGCGGTGGCAGTGGCGATCGGCGTGCACGAGCCGTTGACCGAGGCCTTGGACGGCGTCTTGCTGTTGGCGTAGGACAGGTACAGGCTGGCGTTCTCGGCCGGCTTGAAGACCAGGCCGGCGCGATACGAGAACAGGTCCTCTTCGCTGCCGGCCGGGAAGCCCGGGCTCACACCGGTGACGTTGCCGGCAGCGTTGACGGTATAGGTGGTGCTGTCGCCTTCGTTGTGCTCGTAGCGGCCGCCCAGGTTGAGCATCCATTGCTCGTTGAACTGCAAGGTATCGAACAGGTACACCGCCTGGTTGGTCAGGCTGCCCTTGCTGCGCCCGGTGCGGAAATAGTTCTGCGGGCCGGTCCAGACGTTGTAGGGATTGTCGAAGGACTGCAGCGGATAGGTGATGCCGGTGGTGGAGCCGTCGGCATTGCGGAAGGTGGTGCCGCTATCGAGTTCGAAGTCTTCCTTGCTGAAGGCCACGCCAGCGACTACGCGGTGCTCGATGGCGCCGGTGTGCAAGGTGGCGGTCAGGTCGGTCTGGCTGTGCGCGATGAAGTTCTCCGTCTCGCGTACCAGGCCGCGCGGGCCGCTGTTCGGATTCCAGCTGGCCGCCGGCTGGCCGGCGCAGGCGCGGCCGGTGTACGGATCGGTGCCGTCGGGCAGGCACCAGGTGCCCTGCAGCGCGGTGGCGTTGGTGGTCTGGTCGACCCGCTGCACGCGCGCCAGGCTGCGCAGCTTGACGGTGTCGTCGAAGTCCATTTCCAGCACGCCGGTCAGCATGTCCACGTCGATGTCCTGACGCGAGGTGTTGCGGTAGCCGAAGAAGGTTTCCGGGTCCACGCCCGGCAGCGGACCGTCGTTGAACGGGCTGAGCGCGAACGGCACGCCGTACTGCGGCAGGTTGTTGTCGTGCTGGTGCAGGTAGCTCAGGGTGAAGCGGGTATCCGAGCCCAGGCCGAAGGCCACCGACGGCGCAAAGCCCCAGCGATGCCGGAATTCCTCATCGCGCCCCGGCACGTCCTGGGTGTGGCCCATCGCGTTCAGGCGCACGGCGGTGCCGTTGTCGAAATCGTAATTGCTGTCGGCGGTCAGCCGGCCATAGCGGTCGCTGCCGCCTCCGACAACGACGTTGGTGAAGTCGCCCTGGCCGGCGGTCTTGGTCACCAGATTGATGTTGCCACCGACCGAACCGGCGCCGGACATGGCCGAGTTGGCGCCGTTGATCAGCTCCACCGCTTCCAGGTTGAAGGTGTCGCTGCGGCTGTACTGCGCGCTGTCGCGCACGCCATCGGTGGTGATGTCGCTGCTGGCGGTGAAGCCGCGCAGGTTGATGCTGTCGCCATAGCCGCCGCCGCCTTCGCCCGCGCCGAAGGTGATGCCGGGCAGGGTGCTCAGCACGTCGCGCAGCGACAGCAGGTTCTGCTGGTCCATGGTCTGCTTGGTGACCACGGTGATCGTCTGTGGCGTGTCGCGCAGCACCTCGGTGTACTTGGGCGAGGACGGCTTTTGCGCACGTTCCTGCTGCACCCGGATGGCGTCCAGATCGACCGCGCCCGGAGGCGCCGGCGCATCGCCGGGCTGGGCGAAGGCAGGAGCGGACAGCGTCAGCAGCACGGCCGAGGTGAGCGGGGAAATCCTGGGAGTCATGAGGCGTCTCGAAGAGGAAAGCGAGGCTCCGGCCTGGCGATGGCTCGGCGGATGCGGGATGGGAAGGCGGATCGGGAGCGGGCCCGCTAGCCCGAGGCGGCCAGTCGGCCCGACCAGTGTCCGGACACACGCAAGCGCTGCGCAGCCAGGCGCATGCGGGGCAAGGTCAGGAAAAACGTGTCGAGCAGGGCTGGGCGCATGGGATCGCAGGGCAGGCCAGTTGTTAAGAAGGCCTGAAGGGCTGAGATCTTAAATGCAAATCATTCTTCTTTGCAATCTTTCTTGGTGCCTGCCAGGCGAAGGGGCAACCGCACCGCCTGAGGCATCAGGCAGCTGCAGTCCCAAGGCAGAGATGCGTGGGAGATGCGCGTATCTGCGCTTGCTCGCCGGCCCAACAGCCGCGCTCCAGCCGGCCGTGCTCGCAGACATGGCAGGGGGGTGTTCCCATGCAGGGCGCGGAGCCGCGGACTCCGGGTGCGCATGCAGGACAGCGACCCACTGCAGATCAGCGCCGTGCGTGGCCTCCACTTACGGCTGCCGTATCGCGCGCGCGGATGCGGCCGTTGTCAGCGGTCGTCGCGGGTCCAGATGCCGCCGTGTTCGCGCTTGACCGGGAACTTGGGCACCGCAGTGTAAGCCGGTGCGCACAGCGGGCGGCCGTCGCGGATGTCGAAGCGGGCGCTGTGCAGCAGGCACTCGATGCTGCCTTCTACGGGGTCGAACGTGCCCGGCGACAATTCATAGTCTTCATGGCTGCAGCGGTCTTCCAGCGCATACAGCTCGCCGTCGAGGTTGAAGATCACGATCGGGGCATCGGTTAACTCGTCCCAGACGGTCTGCAGCTCGCCGGGCAGCAGCGCTTCGCTGGCGCAGACAAAGGTCCAGGTGTCGCTCACAGCGCTGCGCCGCCGAGCGGTTTTTCCAGCACCTCGAAGCGCAGGTCCTGGCGCAGCGGCACGCCGAAACGCGCGTCGCCATACGGGAACGGTTTGGTGATGCCGGTGCGGCGGTAGCCGCGTCGCTCATAGAACGCGATCAGCTCGGCGCGAATGTCGATCACCGTCATGCGCATTACCGGCAGCTGCCACTCGCTGTGGGCGATACGCTCGGCCTCGGCCAGCAGCGTCTTGCCCAGCCCGCTGCCCTGCAGCGCGGGGTCGACCGCAAACATGCCGAAGTAGCCGGCACCCTGGTCGTCTGCGATATGCGCACAGGCCAGCAGGCGCCTGTCCTGTTCGACCAGCAGCACCAGGCTGCGATCGCGCAGCAGGTCCTCGCGCAGGACTGCAGGATCGATCCGCGCGCCGTCGAGAAAGTCGGCCTCGGTGGTCCAGCCCACCCGGCTGACATCCCCGCGATAGGCCGAGGTCACCAGTGACACGAGGGCGTCGATATCGTCGACGGTGGCGGTACGGAAGGTAGTGGTCTGCATGGGAGCAGTTTAATCGGGAATCGGGAATCGGGAATCGGGAATCGGGAATCGGGAATCGGGAATCGGGAATCGGGAATCGGGAATCGGGAAAAGCGTTGCGCCGCTCGATGAGCTATCCACGTGTCGAATCGCATCAGTCTGCGGGAGAGCCGCATTGTCGATTCTCCATTCCCGATTCCCGATTCCCGATTCCAATCAACCCAGCAGGCGACGCACCTTCGCCAGCGCAGCGACGAAGCGCTCGATTTCGTCATGCGTGTTGTAGAACGCCAGCGAGGCACGGCAGGTGGCGGCGACGCCGTAGTACTGCAGCAGCGGGTGCGCGCAGTGCTGGCCCGAGCGCACCGCGACGCCTTCCAGGTCGAGCAGGGTGGCCAAGTCGTGGGCATGCGCTCCTTCGATCAGGAACGACACCACCGCGGCCTTGTCCGGCGTGGTGCCGAAGATGCGCAGGCCGTCGATGCGCTGCAGCTCCTCGGTGAAGTGCGCCAGCAGCTCGGTCTCGCGCGCTTCCACATGCGCCAGGCCGACCGACTCCAGGTAATCGACCGCGGAGCCCAGGCCGATGAATCCGGCGATGTTGGGCGTGCCGGCTTCGAACTTGTGCGGGGCCTCGTTGAACACCGTGCCCTCGAAACTCACTTCCTTGATCATCTCGCCGCCGCCCAGGAACGGCGGCATCGCCTGCAGGTGTTCGCGACGCGCCCACAGTGCGCCGGTGCCGGTGGGCCCGCACATCTTGTGGCCGGTGATGGCGTAGAAATCGCAGCCGATGCCGGCCACGTCGATACGCCGATGCGGCGCCGCCTGCGAGCCATCCACCACGGTGACGATGCCGCGCTTGCGCGCCTCGCGGCAGATTTCGCGCACCGGATTGACCGTGCCCAGCACATTGGACACATGCGTGATCGCCAGCAGCTTGACCTGCGGCGTCATCGCCTTGCGCAAGGCATCCAGATCCAGCGCACCCTCCGGGGTGATCTCGGCCACGCGAATGGTGGCGCCGGTGCGTTGCGCCACCAGCTGCCACGGCACGATGTTGGCGTGGTGCTCCATGCGCGAGATCAGGATCACATCGCCGGCGCCCAGGCGCGGCAGTGCCCAGGAATAAGCGACCAGATTGATCGCAAAGGTCGTGCCGCTGCACAGCACCAGTTCGTCGGCGCGTACGTTGAGAAAGCGTGCCAGCTTGCTGCGCGCGCCTTCGAAGGCATCGGTGGCCTCGGTGCCCAGCGCATGCACTGCGCGGCTCACGTTGGCGTTCTGGCGACGGTAGAACTCGTCGGTCGCGGCGATGACCTGCAGCGGCTTCTGCCCGGTGTTGGCGTTGTCGAAATAGATCAGCGGCTTGCCATGCACCTGCCGCATCAGCAACGGGAAATCCGAGCGCACGCGCTCCCAGTCCGGCGCGGCGAGGTGTGTGGTGGCGGGCGCGTTCATGCCACGCCTGCCGAGGTCAGTGCGCGATCCAGCTGCAGCGCCAGCACCGCGCCCAGCGCGCTGGGCAGCATGCGCAGCGGCTCGTGGCAGAACGCGGCGCTCAGCAAGCGCTGCGCCTCGGCCTGCGGCAGGCCGCGCGAGCGCAGATAGAACAGGGCATTGTCGTCGAGCTGGCCGACGGTGGCGCCATGCGCGGCCTGCACTTCCTCGGCATCGATCACCAGCACCGGCTGGGTATCGATCTCGGCATTGGCCGACAGCAGCAGGTTCTTGTTCGACAGCCGCGCGTCGGTGCCGTCGGCGCCGGGACGGATGCTGATGCCGCCGTGGAAGACCACCCGGCTGCGATCGGCGCCCACGCCGCGCCAGACCAGCTCGCAGCTGGTGTCGCGGGCGATGTGCGCGATACCCAGGCGTGTATCGACATGGCGGCGGCCGTTGCCGAGCAGCACGCCATTGGCGGTGAGCTGGGCGTTATTGCCTTCCAGGCGCACGTTGAGCTCGTGGCGCGACAGGTTGGCACCCAGTTCCAGGTCCACGCGCTGGTAGCGCGCATTGCGCGCCAGCACCGCGTCAGTGCGCAGCAGCGACGTTGCGTGCGCACTGTCGGCCTGCACGCGCGCATGCGACAGCACCGCATCCTGGGCCAGATGGACATGCATCAGGCTGTTGTGCAGATGCGCGGCATCGCCGACATGCAGGTGATGCTCGACCACGTTCAGCGCCGCGCCGGCGCGCAGTTCGATCAGGTGACGGTGATGCCAGGACAGGTCATGCTCGCCGGCCACGCCGATGAAGACCAGGTGCAGCGGCGCCTCGATCTGCGCGCCGTCCTGCACGCGCACCAGCACGCCTTCGTCGGCAAGCGCGGCATTGAGGCGCGCGAAGATTTCGTCGCGTCCTTCGAAACGGCGGCCAAGCAACTGCTGCGCGTCGTCGCCTGCGGCCAGTGACGCGGACAAGGTGTCCAGCTGTACGCCGTCCGGCAGTGTCGACAGGTCGCTCAGTGCGTCGGACGGGCGGCCGTTGACGAACACCAGCCGCGGCGACGGGATCTCGTCCAGCAACGCGGCGTCGATCAACGTCGGCACCAGCGGCGCGGGCTGGAAGCTGCGCCGCTCCAGCTGCCGCAGCGAGGTGTATTTCCAGGCTTCGGCGCGCGGGCCGGGCAGGCCGGTCTGCAGCGCGGCATCGAGTTCGACCCGGCGCGCATCGTTACCGCAGAAGCCACGGGCGAGGGATTCCAGCAGGGCGCTCATCAGGCAGCCGCCTCGGGCACCACGCGGTCCTTGAGGAAGTGGTAGCCGTGCTTTTCAAGCTCCAGCGCCAGTTCCGGGCCGCCGCTCTGCACGATGCGGCCTTCGGCCAGGACATGCACCACGTCCGGGGTGATGTAGTCGAGCAGGCGCTGATAGTGGGTGATCACCAGGAACGAACGCTCCGGCGAGCGCAGCGCGTTGACGCCGTCGGCCACGCTCTTGAGCGCGTCGATGTCCAGGCCCGAATCGGTCTCGTCCAGGATGGCGAGCTTGGGTTCGAGCACGGCCAGCTGGAAGATCTCGTTGCGCTTCTTCTCGCCACCGGAGAACCCTTCGTTGACACCACGGTGCAGCAGCTCGTCCTTCAGATGCAGCACGGCCAGTTTCTGCCGCACCAGCTTGAGGAACTGCATCGAGTCCAGCTCGTCCTCGCCACGCGCCTTGCGCTGTGCATTGAGTGCCGCGCGCAGGAAGTAGGTGTTGTTGACGCCGGGGATTTCCACCGGGTACTGGAAGGCCAGGAACAGACCGGCCGCCGCGCGTTCTTCCGGCGGCAGCTCGAGCAGGTCCTTGCCTTCGAACTGCACGCTGCCGGCGCTGACCTCATAGCCGTCGCGCCCGGCCAGCACATTGCCCAGCGTGGACTTGCCGGCGCCGTTGGGCCCCATGATGGCGTGCACCTGGCCCGGCTGGATGTCCAGCGACAGGCCCTTGAGGATGTCTTTGCCGGCGATGCTGGCGTGGAGGTTGTTGATCGTAAGCATGGGAATAGGGAATCGAGAATAGGGAATGGGTAATGCGAGACGTTGGCGCGGCAAGGAGCAGGAAAGAGAACCGATACCGATTCTCCATTCCCCACTCCCGATTCCGTCGGCGTCAGCCGACGCTGCCTTCCAGCGAGACTTCCAGCAGCTTCTTGGCTTCCACCGCGAACTCCATCGGCAGCTCGCGGAACACCTGCTTGCAGAAGCCGTCGACGATCAGCGACACCGCGTCTTCCTGGCTGATGCCGCGCGCACGGCAATAGAACAGCTGGTCGTCGCTGATCTTGGAGGTGGTGGCCTCGTGCTCGACGGTGGCGCCGGGGTTCTTCACCTCGATGTAGGGGAAGGTATGCGCGCCGCACTGCTTGCCGATCAACAACGAATCGCACTGGGTGTAGTTGCGCGCGCCATCGGCATTGCGGTCCACCTTGACCAGGCCGCGATAGGTGTTCTGCCCGCGCCCGGCGCTGATGCCCTTGCTGACGATCTTGCTCTTGGTGCGCTTGCCGATGTGGATCATCTTGGTGCCGGTATCGGCCTGCTGGCGGTGATGGGTCAGCGCCACCGAATGGAACTCGCCGACCGAATCGTCGCCGAGCAGCACGCAGGAGGGATACTTCCAGGTGATCGCCGAACCGGTTTCGACCTGGGTCCAGGTGACCTTGCTGCGCGCGCCGCGGCACTCGGCACGCTTGGTGACGAAGTTGTAGATGCCGCCACGGCCTTCCTCGTCGCCCGGATACCAGTTCTGCACGGTCGAATACTTGATTTCGGCATCTTCCAGCGTCACCAGCTCTACCACCGCCGCGTGCAACTGGTTCTCATCGCGCATCGGCGCGGTGCAGCCTTCCAGATACGACACATAGGCCTTGTCCTCGCACACGATCAAGGTGCGTTCGAACTGCCCGGTGTGGCCGGCGTTGATGCGGAAATAGGTGCTCAGTTCCATCGGGCAACGCACGCCCTTCGGGATGAACACGAAGCTGCCATCGGAGAACACCGCCGAGTTGAGCGCGGCGAAATAGTTGTCGCCGACCGGCACCACGCTGCCCAGATACTGCTTGACGATCTCCGGGTGTTCCTTGATGGCCTCGGACATCGAGCAGAAGATCACGCCCTTTTCGGCCAGCTCCTTGCGGAAGGTGGTGCCGACCGAGACCGAGTCGAACACCGCATCCACCGCCACGCCGGCCAGCCGGGCGCGCTCGTGCAACGGCACGCCGAGCTTGTCGTAGGTGTCGAGCAGCTCCTTGGGGACGTCGTCCAGCGAGGCGTACTTCGGGCCCTTGGGCGCGGAGTAATAGCTCAATGCCTGGAAATCGATCGGCGAAACCTTCAATTTCGCCCATTCCGGCATCGGCATCTTCAGCCAGTGCCGATACGCCTCGAGACGCCAGTCGGTCATCCATTGCGGCTCGTCTTTCTTGGCCGACAACGCACGGATGACGTCCTCGTCCAGGCCGGGCGGGAGCGAGTCCGATTCGATGTCGGTGATGAAGCCGGCGTCATAGCGTCGGCCCAACCGTTCGATGATTTCGGCATTCTGCGGGGGTGCAAGTTCGGTGGCCATCGGGCTGCCTACAGGGTCAGGTGGTCGCGACGCGTGCGGCGATGGAACGCCGACGGCCGTCGCCAGGGAGAGAGAGGGGCTGCAACATCTGGGCGAGCGTGACGCGACGCAATGCATCGCCGACCACGTCGTTGATCAGGCGCCAGTTGGAGCGCACCCCGCATGTCTGCGCGATGCCGCACTGGCTGTGGTCCTGGCTGCATTCGGTGATCGCCAGCGGGCCTTCCATCGCCTCGACGATCTCCACCAGCGTGATCTCGCTGGCCGCGCGCGCTAGCCGGTAGCCGCCATGCACGCCGCGCAGCCCTTCGACCAGGCCCGCTTGCGACAGCGGCTTGAGGATCTTGCTCACGGTCGGCGGTTCCAGGCCGGCCTGCTCGGCCAGTTCGCTGGCGCTGAGTACCTGCCCGCAGCGCGCTGCCAGGACGGTCAACACGACGGTGGCGTAATCGGTGAGTTTGGTGACGCGCAACATGAGAAGGCGATAACCTTAAAGCGGACCGAAATTGTACTCTTTCCGGCCGGGCAGGGCCAACCGCCCGGTTCAGCCGCCGGCAAGCGTGCGCCGTTGCGAGCGATGGTGCGCTTGTGCTTGGCGCATCGTCGCACTGCAGTCACAATGAGCGGCCCCATCACTGGACCCCTTCATGTCGCGCAAAGTTGCCGCCCGCAAGTCACGTATCCACGGCAATGGCATGTTCGCCCTCGCCGCGCTCCGCAAGGGCGAGCGCATCATCCAGTACAAGGGGCGTTTGCGCACGCACGCGGAAGTGGATGCCGATGACACCGGCGATGTCGAAAGCGGGCATACCTTCCTGTTCACGCTCAGCGACGACTACGTGCTGGATGCCAACTACGAGGGCAATGTCGCGCGCTGGATCAACCACAGCTGCAATCCCAATTGCGAAGCGGTGATCGAAGAGGCCGAAGGCGACGACCGTAGCAAGAACAAGATCTTCATCGAGGCCAAACGCGCGATCAAGGCCGGCGAAGAGCTTACCTACAATTACGGCATCACGCTGGCCGAGCGGCATACGCCGCGTCTGAAGAAGATCTGGGCATGCCGCTGCGGGTCCAAGAACTGCACCGGCACCATGCTGCAGCCCAAGCGCTGAGCATTCGCGTGCGGCTGCCCGCACTGACGCGGCGCACACATCGGTTCACTCACGTGCAACAGCTGCACGACTAGCGTGCGGGCTTCTTTTCAGCAAGGAGTCCCCATGTCTTATTCGCTCTCCGGCAAGACCATCGCCGTGCTCGCCACCGACGGCTTCGAACAGTCCGAACTGACTGAGCCCAAGCGCCTGCTGGAATCCTGGGGCGCCAAGGTCGATGTGATCGCGCCCGGCGACGCCGCGCAGATTCGCGCCTGGGACAAGACCGACTGGGGCGATTCGGTGCCGGTGGACCAGCGGCTGGACCAGGCCAAGGTCGACACCTACGATGCGCTGGTGCTGCCGGGCGGTGTGCTCAACCCCGACACCTTGCGCGGCGACGCCAAGGCGATCGCATTCATCCAGGCCTTTGCCAGCGCGGACAAGCCGGTTGCCGCGATCTGCCACGGCCCGTGGCTGCTGGTGGAAAGCGATCTGGTGCGCGATCGCGACGTCACCTCGTGGTCGTCGGTCAAGACCGACCTGCGCAATGCCGGCGCACGCTGGCAGGATGCAGAGGTCGTTGTCGACGGGGCGCTGATCACCAGCCGCAAGCCAGACGATATCCCGGCCTTCACCGCCGCAGTGGCCAAGGCCCTGGTGGCCTGATCGCATCGTTGCAATGGTGACGGCATGAAAGCAAAGGCCCGGCGTGATGGCGCCGGGCCTTTGTGTTGATCCAATCATGGTTCGCGTGAGTTGGCGCAACGGCATGACGGCGTACGTCCATGCTGCGTCGCGACCGGTGCGAGGGCCTATTTCCCGGACAGTGCGGCTGCCGGCACCAGTTGCTCGATGTTCTGGTTGAAATTGACCGCGACGCGGCCGTTCTGGATGCCGACCGACTCCACCTGCACATTGCCCATCACCGCCGCGATGGCCGGGTCGATGCGATAGATCGGCTCCTTGCGCGCGTAATCAGCCAGCCAGGCATTGAGCAGCTGGCGGGTGCTTTGGTCGAGTCTTGCGCCGGCGTTGGCCGGGCGGAAGTCATCGATGGTGGGCTGATCCAGGTAAAGGCCCTGCTTGGCGGTGTCGTAGCGCAGTGCGCTGGTCAAGGTCACATTGCCGACCGGTGCGGGCGCGCCGCCGGGGGTGGCCAGCGCCAGATCGAATGCCATCTTGAGCCGGTCGCCCGGCGGCAGCGACAGCGCCGGATTGCTGACCGTCATCTCGACCAGGCCGCCCAGCGCATCATGCGTCTGCGGGAAGCGGCCACCCAGGAACTGCTGCAGGTCGCTGCCCTGCACGCTGATCTGGTGCCCCTGGATCTGCGGCGTCGCCCACGCGCCGGTCGTCGGTAGCGCCAGAGCCAGGGCAAGCAGGGATCCGGCAAGCGAACGCAGTTTCATCGGGTGACTCCGGCAACAGGTGAAGATCACCTTAGTCGGTGCCGGTGAACCGTGGGTTAGCGCAATACCGGGTGCAGGGTGGCCGAATAGATCTCCCAGTCGTCGCTGCCGCTGCGCGGCTGCAGCCGGTAGGCGCCAACCAGGCGTTGGGTGCCGGTGTCGGTGCGCACGATCAGTCGCACCGGCACTTCGATCATGCGCGGGGGCTCCGCGTGGTCCAGTGCGATGGGCGGGTCGTTGTCGATGCGCATCGACTGGATGTTGGTAATGCTGCGCAGCGCCGCATCGTCCGGTACCGGCGCAGGGCGACCACCGCTCCACAGTGCATCGGCATCGCCGCGCGCCGCGCCGGGCAAGGCGCCCAGATACCGCTGCACGGTTGCGCTTGCTTTGGCGACGTTGGCGCGCGCGGCGGCATCGTCAAGGCTGGCATCGGTTGCGGGTCGTGCGGGCGCATCGCCCTCGGTGGCGCCCCCTGGCGTCTTGGTTGCCGCCATGACTTGCGAGGACGCTGCCGCGGCGGTTTCTTCGTCAGCGCTGCGATGACAACTGCAACCGGCGATGGCCACTGCAAACATGACGATCCCCAACCCACGCATGGCGCATCTCCCGTCCCCGATGCGCGCAGTGTAGCGATCACCGCGGCGTCGGTCTCAGCTGCCGGGAGCCGGCTGCACGCGCTGCAGGCGCTCCAGCAGCAACTGCAGTTTTGGCCGCAAGGCCTCCAGCGCATCGCTTGGCTGCGCGCGCGGGCGGGCGGCCAGGTCTTCCAGCAGCTGCGAACCGACGGTCAGTGCGGCGCATTCGTCGCTGCTCAGATCGCGTCGCAGATGCAGTTCCTCGAGCAGCCGCATCCAGTCCGCACGTGAGCGCTGTTCGAATTCGATGGTGCAGCGATCGCTGCAGGGGCGGCCATCGCTCTCGATGGGCGTGACCGTAATGCGATAGCGTTTTCGGGACATGGAAAGGGCGTCGTTCCTTGGGCTGACTCCACCATAGGCGCAGCCAGCAACGGCCTCGATAGCGCGGGCCATGACGCAGTGTTCCAGCATGCTCACTGTGCCGGCTGTGGCACGGGTTTGCGCAGCAGCGGCAGCGGATCGTACGCACCGTTGCGCCCATAGACACCATAGTGCAGATGCGGCGGCGTGCCGCGCGCGTTGCCGGTGGTGCCGACCATGCCGAGCCGTGTGCCGGGCTCGACGACATCGCCAACGGCCAGGCCGGCGGCCCAATCGTCCAGGTGCGCATAGTAATGGCGTTCCATCGCCGGCCCGAGCACCCAGACCTGTTTGCCGCCCAGGCCTTGATCGCGGATGGCACTGACCACCCCGCGCGTCGCGGACAGCACCGGCGTGCCTCGCGGCGCGAAGATATCCACGCCGGCATGGCGTCGGTCGCGACCGCGCGGTGCGCTGAAGGTATCGGCGATGCGGCGCGCCTGCACCCCTTCGAGCGGTACCGATAACTGCGCCGGTGGCGGCATGCGCGACAGCTCCCAGCTGGTGCGCAGTTGTTCGGCAATCGGCAATTGCCATGCCCAGCGCGCCGCCACACCCAGGACGCACAGCAGTGCAATCGACACCAGCAGGCGGCGCAGGCGACGTGCAGGGCTGCGGGCTGCCGATGGCATCGGTGTGGATGGGCGGGGAGACGATGGATCGGTCACATGCACCTGCTGCGTTGCGAATCAGCGTGCAGGGTAGGCAAGTGCCGATGAGCGGCATGTGGGTAGTGAGGCGGGCGGTCACGTGCGCAAAAAAAAGACGGCCCGCAGGCCGCCTTCGTGGCACCGGAGGCATGCTCGATTAGAGCGCGGCGTCCTTCAACTTCTTCAACAGGCGCGCCTTGACCTTGAAGCTGGCCGGCTTCGCTGCAAAGGTCTGCTCTTCCTTGGTGAACGGGTTGATGCCCTTGCGCTTCGGCTTGGCCGGCACGTGGACGCTGGTCAGCTTCAGCATGCCCGGCAGGGTGAACGAGCCGGCGCCCTTCTTGTTCAGCGACGAATGGGCGGCCGTTTCCAGCGACGCCAGAACGGCGCGAACGTCCTTCGGAGCCAGCTGGGTGGATTCGGCAATGTGCGCGACCAGGCCGGTCTTGCTCAGCGCTTCCTTGATCGGCTTCGGCGCAGCGGACTTGGCAGCAGCGGCCTTGGCCGGCTTTGCGGTCTTGGTCGCGGCGACCTTTTTCACTGCCTTCTTGGGGGCAGCCTTCTTAGCGGCGGTTTTTGCCATGAGTTATGTGTTCCGTGATCGTTGGTGGTGTTGGGTCTGCCGACCCGGTCGGCAACGCGAAATGTAGGGCAACTGCTGCGCGCCGCCAATAGGCAAACGATGAAACAACCGAAAAAAAGCGTCTTTTGACGGGGATTCGTTCACCGCTGGCAGAAAACCCCCGCCAAAGCGCTGTCGAAGCGGCTGCAATGCGCATGGCGATGCGGTGTCTGACGCACAGCAGCAGGTCGTTTGCGCGAAGGCATGTGTGCTTTTTTGCAGCGCGCTCGGTGCCGAGCGTTGCTCACGGTGTGCTGCCGGCGGTGGCGTTCGCTGCCGCGATCAGCGTTGCTGCATGGCTGCACTCTGCCGGAGGCGTTCGACGTCGCCAGCCACTGGTGCGCGTTCCCAAGGCGTGTTTGATCCGTCGCTCCGCTGCGTCCGCGTCGCATCTGGCGTGTGCGCCGGCCGCATGCGCCAGGGTTTCGTGCACCTGACCGGCACCGGTGAGCGGTATGGCGTGACGGCTGCGCCGCGCGCTCGTCGCAGCACTCCTGCGCATGGACCGGCCGCTGCAGAAAATCCTGGTTCCGATGATGTCCGGTCACGGACCGATCAATCATTGGCCGCCGACAAGCTGCGGCCGCGTTCGGTCGCTGCGGCAATCGCCTGGGCGGTGAGCGCTTCGAACTGGCCGGCCTGAAATGTCTCGATTGCCGCCTGCGTGGTGCCGTTGGGCGAGGTCACCCGGCGGCGGAGCAGCTCCGGTGCTTCGCCCGATTCGGTCAGCATGCGCGAGGCACCGAGCAGGGTCTGCAGCACCAGTGTGCGTGCGGTCTCGGCTGGCAGGCCTTGCGCACGCGCGGCCGCTTCCATCGCTTCGGCCAGCAGGAACACATAGGCCGGACCGCTGCCGGAGACCGCGGTCACCGCGTCCATCTGCGCTTCGTCGTCGATCCAGACGGTGACACCGGCGCTCTCCAGCAAGCTGGTTGCCTGCGCGCGTTGCCCGTCGGACACGCGGGAATTGGCATACAGCCCGGTGACGCCGGCACCGAGCAGCGCGGGCGTATTGGGCATCGCGCGCACCACCGCAAGGTTGCCGCCGGACCAGCGCTCCAGCTGCGGCGCGGTGATGCCGGCGGCGATGGACAGCAGCAACGGCTGTTGCGCCTGCGCAAGATCGGCCAGCTGCGCGCATACCGCCGGCAGCACCTGCGGCTTGACCGCCAGCACCCAGACGGCTGCGCCCTCCACCGCGCTGCGTGCCTGCTCCACGGCATGCACGCCGAAATCGCGCGCCAGCGCATCGCGCAGTTCGGCCACCGGCTCGGCGACGCGGATGCTGGCAGCGGGGACGCCTTGCCGGATCAGCCCGGCAATCAGGCTGCGCGCCATGTTGCCGCCACCGACGAACGCGGTGAGCGCAGCGGCAGCAGGCGAGGGCGCGGGGGCGGAGGGCAGAGTCATTGCGACACCTTAAATAAGAGGGAGCAGGATACGAGGGCGCAGCGACGCTGCGCGGCTGACCGGAAAGCATGCTCAGGACGCTGCGGTAGCCGATGCCGCGCGTTCGCCGAACAAGGCAGTTCCCACCCGCACCATGGTTGCGCCAGCTGCGATCGCTTCGGCAAAGTCCGAGCTCATGCCCATCGACAAGGTATCCACCTGCGGATACCGGCGCTTGAGGTCTTCGAACAGGTTCTGCATGCGGGTAAACGCCGCCATGCGGCGCGCCTGCTCGGGAAACGGCGCGGGGATCGCCATCAGGCCGCGCAATTGCAGCTGCGGTTGCAGCGCGATGGCTGCGGCCAGGCCGTCGACGGCCTCCGGCGCGCAGCCGTGCTTGCTGTCCTCGTCGTCGATATTGATCTGGATCAGCACATTCAATGGGGCGCGATCGGCCGGGCGGTGCCTGGCCAGCGGCGCGATCAGCTTGGCGCGGTCCACGGTCTGCACCCAGTCGAACCACTGGCTGGCCAGTTCGGCCTTGTTGGATTGCAGGTGGCCGATCAGGTGCCACTCCAGGCCCAGCGCCTGCAGCCGGGCAATCTTGGTTTGCGCTTCCTGCACGTAGTTTTCGCCGAATGCGCGCTGGCCCTGCGCCGCCAGCGCGGCAACCGCATCCGCCGGCCGGGTCTTGGACACTGCCAGCAGGCGCACATCGGCGCGCGCGTGCCGAGCCGCGGCGGCGTGGATGGCATCGAGAATCTGCTGCAGCGACGAAGCCGGCACGTGGCAATCCAGGCGGGAAAGGAACGCTATAGTGCCGCCCCCGGGAGCGTCCTTCCAGCCGGGTTGCCGAATCGGGCCGGCCAAGGACGCTGCACTGGCGCGCGGCGGTGCCGGGACCGGCCGCAGGCGTGGCGAGCCGGCGGTCGATGCCCGAGCCGGACCAGGCAAGGAGCGTGCCCGCACCGTAGCCCCAAACCAACGCCTTCAGGCCCGCCCGATGGTGCCGGCCTGAACCGGCCGCGCGCCGCTTCCCGCCGGCAGCCAGAACGCTATACTGCCGCTTGGGGAGTAACTTCCAATCGCAGCCTAGGGGAAAAGCAGCGCATGGATATCGCTGAACTATTGGCGTTTTCTGTCAAGAACAAGGCATCGGACCTGCATCTGTCGGCTGGCTTGCCGCCGATGATCCGTGTCGATGGCGATGTCCGTCGCATCAATATTCCGGCCCTGGACCACAAGCAGGTACATGCGCTGGTCTACGACATCATGTCGGACAAGCAGCGTCGCGATTACGAGGAATTCCTTGAGGTCGACTTCTCGTTCGAGATCACGTCGCTGGCGCGCTTCCGCGTCAATGCCTTCAACCAGAACCGCGGCGCCGGTGCGGTGTTCCGTACCATTCCGTCCGAAGTGCTGACGCTGGAGGACCTGGGCTGCCCGCCGATCTTCCGCCAGCTGATCGACCAGCCGCAGGGCCTGATCCTGGTCACCGGCCCGACCGGTTCGGGCAAGTCGACCACGCTCGCCGGCATGATCGACTACATCAACAAGAACGAATACGGCCACATCCTCACCGTCGAGGATCCGATCGAATTCGTGCATACCTCGCAGAAGTGCCTGATCAACCAGCGCGAAGTGCACCGCGACACGCACGGCTTCAACGAGGCGCTGCGCTCGGCGCTGCGCGAAGACCCGGACATCATCCTGGTCGGCGAATTGCGCGACCTGGAAACCATCCGCCTGGCGTTGACCGCCGCCGAAACCGGCCACCTGGTGTTCGGCACCCTGCACACCAGCTCGGCGGCCAAGACCATCGACCGCATCATCGACGTGTTCCCGGCCGGCGAAAAGCCGATGGTGCGCTCGATGCTGTCCGAATCGCTGCGTGCGGTGATTTCGCAGGCGTTGCTCAAGAAAGTGGGCGGCGGGCGCACCGCCGCCTGGGAAATCATGGTCGGCACCCCGGCCATCCGTAACCTGATCCGCGAGGACAAGGTGGCGCAGATGTATTCCTCGATCCAGACCGGCCAGCAATACGGCATGCAGACGCTGGACCAGCATCTGCAGGACCTGGTCAAGCGCAGCCTGATCACGCGCAACCAGGCACGCGAATACGCCAAGGACAAGCGGATATTCGAGTAGCCGGGATTCGGGATTCGGGATTGGGGATTCGCAACGGCGGCTCCCGGACCGGACCCCGCTCTTGCGAATCCCGAATCTCCACTCCCGACTCCCTGCTCCCGAGGAGCACGCCATGAGCACCATCGACTTCACCTCCTTCCTCAAGCTGATGGCGCACCAGAAGGCGTCGGATCTGTTCATCACCTCGGGGATGCCGCCGGCGATCAAGGTGCACGGCAAGATCAGTCCGATCACCCAGACGCCGCTGACCGCGCAACAGAGTCGCGACCTGGTGCTGAACGTGATGACGCCGTCGCAGCGCGAAGAATTCGAAAAGACCCACGAGTGCAATTTCGCCATCGGCGTGTCCGGGGTCGGGCGCTTTCGCGTGAGCTGCTTCTACCAGCGCAACCAGGTCGGCATGGTGCTGCGCCGGATCGAAACGCGCATTCCCACGGTGGAGGAGTTGAGCCTGCCGCCGGTGATCAAGACGCTGGCGATGACCAAGCGTGGGATCATCATCTTCGTCGGCGCCACCGGTACCGGCAAGTCGACCTCGCTGGCGGCGATGATCGGTTACCGCAACCAGAATTCCACCGGGCACATCATCACCATCGAAGACCCGATCGAATTCGTGCACAAGCACGAGGGCTGCATCATCACCCAGCGCGAAGTCGGCATCGATACCGACAGCTGGGAGAACGCGCTGAAAAACACCCTGCGCCAGGCGCCGGACGTGATCATGATCGGCGAGGTGCGCACCCGCGAGGGCATGGATCACGCCGTGGCCTTTGCCGAAACCGGCCACCTGGTGCTGTGCACCCTGCACGCCAACAACGCCAACCAGGCGATGGACCGCATCATCAACTTCTTCCCGGAAGACCGGCGCAACCAGCTGCTGATGGATCTGTCGCTCAATCTCAAGGGCGTGGTCGCGCAGCAGCTGATTCCGACCCCGGATGGTCGCGGCCGGCGTGTGGCGATGGAGATCATGCTGGGCACGCCGCTGGTGCAGGACTACATCCGCGACGGCGAGATCCACAAGCTCAAGGAGATCATGAAGGAGTCCACCAACCTGGGCATGCGCACCTTCGATCAGAGCCTGTTCGAGCTGTACCAGGCCGGCGAAATCAGCTACGAAGACGCGCTGCGCTACGCCGACTCGCAGAACGAGGTGCGCCTGCGCATCAAGCTCTCGCAGGGCGGCGACGCCAAGACCCTGGCCCAGGGCCTGGATGGCGTGGAGATCGCCGAGGTTCGTTGAGCGATTGCAGGCGTGCTGCCGTGGCCGATGGCCGGGGCATGTGCGGAAGCAGGATGGCCTGCGCCGGGCGCGGCGTGTTGCTGACTGCAGCTGTCCGGTGCGCGATGCCAGCGGCGGATGGCGCCGCAGCGACACGGGCGCAGCGGACGGCGCGGACGGTGTGATGTTTCAGATGTAACCAGGTGCGCCGATAGTGTCTAATATCCGCACCCCACCGCAGTGCCCAGCCCGTGAGCCTTCCCGATTCCGATCTCCGTCCGGAGCAAGAGCCGTTGCCCGACGACGGCACAGTGATGACGTCCGGTCCGTTGACGCCGCCACCGGATTCGGCCGGCACCGCCGCCGACGACCACGCATTTCACCACTCGGTGGCCGAGGACGTGCAGGGCATGGTGCTGGCCACACTGGTGGCCTCGCTGGGCCTGGCGATCTTCGCCAAGGGCGGGCTGATGATCGGCGGCATGGCCGGCGTGGCGTTCCTGCTGCATTACGCGCTGCACTGGAATTTCGGCCTGGTGTTCGTGCTGGTCAACCTGCCGTTCTATTGGCTGAGCGTGCGCCGCATGGGCTGGGAATTCACCTTGAAGACCTTTGCCGCGGTCGGCGCCTGCGGTGCGCTCACCGACCTGCTGCCGCGCTGGGCCGATTACGCCCACATCAGCACGCTGTTTTCGGCGATCGTCGGCGGCGCGCTGGCGGGCCTGGGCATCCTGTTCTTCATCCGCCATCGCGGCAGCCTGGGCGGCATCGGCATCCTGGCGGTGTACCTGCAGCGCGAGCGCGGCTGGAGTGCGGGCAAGGTGCAGATGAGTTTCGATGCGATACTCATGCTAGTCGCGTTCTTCGTGCTGACGCCGGACAAGGTACTGTATTCGGCCATTGGCGCGCTGATGCTGAGCCTGGTGCTGATGTTCAACCACCGGCCGCACCGCTACATGGGCGTGTGAGCGCGCAGCGGAATTACACGACCTCCTCGCGCGCCGGGCAGTCTGTGGGCAGGTCCAGTCGTTGCATCAGGCCGCGCGCATCGAACGGTGCGTGCACCTTCATGTCGTTGTCGAAATAGCAGTACACGTCGCGCCGCGCGCGCTTGCTGGCACGCGGCCCGACACGCTGCGCATCGGAGGGCTCACCGCCTGCGGCCCAGGCCGCGATCCGCTCGCCCCAGCGGTCCAGAGCGTGGTCGCTGTAGCCGCTGGCATACAGCTGCGCGTCGCCATGCAGCCGCAGGTAGACAAAGTCGGCAGTGACATCCTCCAGGTACGGAAACTTGCCTGCAGTGTCGGCCACCACCACGCCCACCTTGTGCTTGCGCAGCAGCTTCATGCAGGACGGGTCGCAGAAGCTGGAATGGCGCATTTCCAGCGCATGCCGTAGCGGGCGCTTGCGATCGACGCTCAAGGCCGTGCGCCCATGCATCAAGGTGGTGTCGCGTTTGCGCGCCAGGGTGAGTGCCGCCTCCGTGTCGTGCGGCAGGTTGGAGAGAAATGCATCCAGCACCGCTGCGTCAAAGCGCAGGCTTGGCGGCAATTGCCACAGGATCGGCCCTAGCTTTGGCCCCAGCCGCAGTACGCCGGATGCAAAGAAGTTGGCCAGCGCCTGTTCGCAATCGCGCAGCCGCTTCATATGCGTGACAAACCGCGGTCCTTTGACCGCGAAGACGAAGTCGTCCGGCGTCTCGTCATGCCAGCTCTGGTAGCTCTCCGGCCGCTGCAGCGAATAGAACGAGCCATTGATTTCCACGCTGGGAAAACAGCGCCCGGCGTAGGCCAACTCGCGCCGCTGGGCCAGGCCAGTCGGGTAGAACGTGCCGCGCCAGCGTGCATAACGCCAGCCTGAAATGCCGATGCGGATGCTCATGTGCCGACCATGCCGCGACGGGTGTGCAGTGATCGTGGATGCTGCGGCAAGGCCGCGTCATCTAGTGCGCCGCCACCACGCTGGCGCCGTAGCAGTCGCTGCCGTGGCGCACGCCAAGATCGGCGACAAAGTCGAACGTGTAATGCCCGGCGTCATGCCATGGCCATTGCGCCTGCAGCTCGGGGTCGCTGCTCTCGGCGGGCGTCGGGCAGCGTGCATCTGGATCAGGCGAGCGTTGCCGGCCTTGCGCATCCAGGCGCAGGTGCTGCAACTGGGTGTCTACCGCGGCACGCATCGCCGGGTGTTGCGCCAGCCAGTCGTCCGCTTGGCGTTCCTCGGGCAAGCGCTCGGCAGCAGCCTTGCGCGGCGCCGCCAGCGTGTGCTGGTAGGGTAGCGGATCTGCAGTACCTGGGTTGGGTGGCGCTCGGCGGGCAGCGGCGACAACGGGCGCGACAGGGCCAACGTGTCCTAGAAATAATCGCCGTCGCGGTAGGCCGCATAGCTGCGTCCATCGATGCGTAGCCAGTACAGCGCTTGGTCGCCACCGCGGCCGCTGATGCTGAATCCAGCGTCCGCTCCTATATCCGCTGGTGTCCCTGTGGGCGTGGGGGCGGCTGCGCGGAAGCCATCGTTATGACCCGCAGCACTGTGATTTGGGTAAATAGACCGGTGCCGCCCACATAGGCGTCATCCAGCAGATCGCGTTGGCCGTCCTCGTCCAGGTCGATCAGGGTGTAGTGGTGGCTGCGGTTCTCGGAGAGATCGTCTGCTTCGCTGGTGGTGCGCGTGCGGTAGGCTTGCAGCGCGTGCCACTCGGCATCGGTGACGCCGGCCGGCTGCGTGGGTGGCACCGCCTCGGATGGGTCTTCCGCCGGATCCGGGCTCGCAATGTCGAAGCTTTGCCCGCTGGTAGCGGCGTAGCGTTTCATCACGGTGTCGATGGGCGTGGGGTCGCTGGCCGGCACGGCGGCAATGTCACGGCGCAACTGGTCCAGCACCTGCGTCAGCGAAAGCCCAGGCACCTTGTGCGCGTCTGCCTGCGGCACTGCCGCGGCGAAGGCAATCAGCAACCCGCCAATGCTCAGCGAGCAGCGCAGGCGAGAGGTGTGATGCGGTGTGGCCGCGGCACGAAGTGCTGGCGCCTCGCACGCGGCACGCAGGGTGTTGATCACGCGCTGCGCATCCAGGGCGGCGACAGTGCCTGAATGTCCGCAAATACCGGGCACTCGGGATGGTGCGCGCCGGGCAGGTAGCCCAGGCTCATCTGGAATTCGCCAGTGATCTCGCCGCCGGTGAAGCGGAAGGTCTTCTTGAACAGCTTGACCCAGGCGGCTTTGTCGAGCGGGTGCTGCGCGTCCAGCCATTGCGCGAAGCTGCCGTGCGTGGCGCGCAGCTGCTGGATGACCTGCGCGTTGTGGATGGCCGCCAGCACCTTCAAGCGGTTGCGGATGATGCCGGCATCGCCGAGCAGCCGTGCGATGTCGCTCTCGCCATAGGCCGCCACCGTGTCCACGTCGAAGCCGCCGTAGGCGCGCTGGAAGTTGCCGCGCTTGCGCAGGATGGTTTCCCAGCTCAGCCCGGCCTGATTGATCTCCAGCACCAGGCGCTCGAACAGCTCGGACTCCTCGCGTTGCGGAAAGCCGTACTCGTGATCGTGGTAATGGCCGTGGACCGGATGGCCTGGGGCGATGCTGCAATAACCGCTCATGAGATGCCTGTTGTTGATGGACCGGTTGTAGGTGGACCGGCTGTGAGTGGACCGGCTGTGAGTGGACCAAGGGCCGGCGCTATGGCCGGGAATCCGATGCACGGCCACAGCGACCGAACAGCGACGCGTGGGTGGATAGATCGACTGCCGTACCGGAGCAGATCGATCGCGGTAAGGCACAGCCTGTAGGGCCGCTGCGCAGCCGCCAGCAATCTGAATGGGCCGGTCTTGCCTGCCGGACCATCTGTGGCGTCTGCAAGGTCCAAGTCCATCGGTCGCATCGGCAGTCCAATGACGTCCGCGTGCAGCAAGTATGGCAGCGGCTCTGCGCGCGGCGAAGCGAACGGCTAGAATGCGGCCATGTCCGTTTTGCCCACGCCTCTGGCCAACCAACTGCTGATCGCGCTTCCGGCGCTGTCCGATCCCACCTTTTCGCGTAGCGTCGCGCTGATCTGCCAGCATGACGAGAACGGCGCCATGGGCGTGCTGGTCAACCGGCCCTCCGAGTACACCCTGGGCGAGGTCCTGTCGCAGATGGGCATCGACACCGTCGACGACCACCTGCGTGAGCAGGTCGTGCTCAGCGGCGGGCCGGTGCACCCGGAACGCGGTTTCGTCATCCACGACGATGCGCGCAACTGGGATTCCAGCCTGGAAGTGGGGCAGGGCGTGTACCTGACCACCTCGCGCGACATTCTCGAAGCCATGGCGGCCGGCGAAGGCCCGCGCAATGCGCTGGTGGCGCTGGGCTGTGCCGGCTGGGGCGCGGGGCAACTGGAATTCGAACTGGGCGAGAACAGCTGGCTGACCGCGCCGTCGGATGCCAATGTGCTGTTCGCCACCGCGCTGGAAGATCGCTGGCAGACCGCTGCCGGGCGCATCGGCGTGGATCTGTTCCGGCTGACGGATTATTCCGGGCATGCCTGAGGCGGGCGCGATCCGCCCCGATGGCACGGTGCTGGGCTTCGACGTGGGGTCGCGCCGGATCGGCGTGGCGGTCGGTACCGCATTGGGCGCCGGTGCGCGTGCAGTGGCGGTCATTCCTGTGCATGCGAATGGCCCTGACTGGGTCGCGCTGGACCGCGTGCACAAGGAATGGCGCCCCGACGGCCTGGTGGTCGGCGACCCGCTGACCCTGGACGACAAGGATCAACCCGCACGCAAGCGCGCACATGCCTTTGCCCGCCAACTGCGCGAGCGCTATGCGCTGCCGGTGGTACTGATCGACGAGCGCTCCAGTTCGGTCGAAGCTGCGCAGCGCTTCGCGCGCGAGCGCGCCGACGGGCGCAAGCGCCGCCGCGATGCCGAGGCGCTGGACGCGATGGCGGCCGCGGTGATCGTCGAACGCTGGTTGGCCGCGCCCGACCAAGCCACCCTTCTTCCCTGACACTCCCGACCTGCGATGACCACCATGCAACTCGATTCGGACGGACGCCTGCGCCACCTGCTCACCCTGGAAGGACTGCCGCGCACCACGCTGCTGCAACTGCTCGATCGTGCCGGCCAGATCCGCGACGCGGCGGTGGGGCGCGTAGGCAAGCGCAGCGTGCTCGCCGGCACCGCGGTGTGCACGCTGTTCTTTGAACCGTCCACGCGCACGCGCAGCTCGTTCCACCTGGCTGCGCAGCGGCTGGGCGCGGACGTGCTCAATTTCGATGCCTCGACCTCCTCGACCCGCAAGGGCGAGACCGCACGCGACACCTTGAAGAACCTCGAGGCGATGGGCGTGCGCGGCTTTGTGGTGCGCCATCCCGACGACGGTGCGGTGGAAGCGCTGGCCGCGGCCGCAGGCGAGGGCACCGCGCTGATCAATGCCGGTGACGGCCGCAGTGCGCATCCCACCCAGGGCCTGCTGGACATGCTCACCCTGCGCCAGGCCAAGGGCACCGATTTCTCCAAGCTCAAGGTGGTGATTGTCGGCGACGTGAAGCACTCGCGCGTGGCGCGCTCGGACCTGCATGCACTGCGCACGCTGGGTGCCGGCGAGATCCGCGTCTGCGGTCCGGCCAGCCTGCTGCCCGACGACGACATGCTGGACGGTTGCGTGGTCGGCCAGGACTTCGACGCCATGCTGGACGGCGCCGACGCCTTGATGATGCTGCGCCTGCAGCGCGAGCGCATGGAAGAAGGCCTGGTGCCGTCGCTGGAGCAGTATCACGCCGACTACGGACTCACCCGCGAGCGCCTGGCACGCGCCGGCCGTGACGCCGCCGTGCTGCATCCGGGCCCGATCAACCGCGGTGTGGAAATCACCGACGAAGTCGCCGACGGCGCGCAATCGTGCGTGCTGCGCCAGGTCGCCAACGGCGTGGCGGTACGCATGGCCGTACTGGAAACCCTGCTAGGTTGAACCAGCCCGGCGACGCGACCGCGCATCCACAATGCGGTCGCGGTCGCCGCCGGCCGAGCGTCTTCGCGCAGACGCTCGCAAAGCCCTTGCCATCAGAACGCGCGCGCAGCCTGCTCTTACGATTCCCGAATCCCGAATCCCGAATCCAGGCACCACGCCATAACATCCACTCGCCTATCGTGACCGCTCCTTTCATCGCAGGAGATCGCAATGGGTATTTCACGTCACGCCACCGCTCACTGGGAAGGCGACCTCAAGACCGGCAAGGGCCAGCTCAGCACACCGCAGAGCGGGCTGATGGACAAGACCCGCTACGCCTTCAGCAGCCGCTTCGGCGACGAGAAGGGCACCAACCCGGAAGAACTGATCGCCGCTGCGCATGCCGGCTGCTTCACCATGGCGCTGTCCGCTCAGCTGAGCGAAGCCGGTTTTCCGCCGACCTCGCTGGACACGCGTGCAGACGTGGACCTGTCGATGGAAGGCGGCCCGCAGCTGTCGCAGATCCGCCTCAAGCTCACCGCCGTGGTGCCGGGGATCGACGAAGCCAAGTTCCGCGAGCTGGCCGACGCCGCCAAGAAGAACTGCCCGGTGTCCAAGGCGCTGAGTGCGGTGCCGATCAGCCTGGAAAGCGAGTTTTCCAACCAGGCGTGATCCCTGTGCGTGCGCCGGTGATGGTGGCCGGCGTACGCAGCTGGCGGCGACCTGAATAGGGCTTTGCAGGGGCGGTTCGGTTCAGGGCGGTTTCACTGGCGCAGGCCGAGCATCGGCTGCGTGTCCTCCCTGTGAAGCTGCTGCAATGAAAACTCTCGTGCTTGGTGCTCTGGTGGTGGGTCTGGCCGTTGCAGGCAATGCAACTGCGCAGCGCTATGACAGCGGCTACAACGGACGTGGCAACTACGAGGATGGTCGCTACGAATATGCGCGAGTGGTGCGCGTGGACCCGATCATCGTCACCGATGCGTACAACGAGCGCAGCAGCGAACGCTGCTACAACCGTCCGGCCGACGGCTACTACACCAGCAACGATGGCTATTACCGCGATGGCGGCAGCTACGGCCAGGCCGGCGTGTCCAATCGCGGGGTGGCCAGCGTGATCGGCGGAATCGCCGGTGCGGTGCTCGGCAGCCAGGTCGGCGGCGGCAATGGCCGCCTGGTCGGTACCGCCGTCGGCACCATGGCCGGCGTCGCGGCAGGCCGCTCGATCTACGAAGCCAATAACCGCAACTACCAGGGCAATGTCAGCGTCTGCGAGCCGGTGTCCTACCGCCGCGAGCGCGATCGAGTCGATGGCTACGACGTGACGTACGAATACGCGGGCCGCACCTATCACACGCGTAGCGACTACAACCCGGGCGATCGCATCCGCGTGCGCGTAGACGTGCGTCCCGACTGAGCGCCGCAGCATCGCGCCGTGCTCGGGCGATCTCCATCAGCCGCTTGAATGACGAAAACGCTGTGGGAGGCCACAGCGTTTTTCGTTTCGACCCAGGCGTGCGTCAGCCGCAGGATCAGGCGGCGATCACGCCCAATCCAGCGTGCCGCGAATCACCGTCTGCACCTGGCCGCCCGACCACACGTCGCCATTGGCATCGATGCGCAATTCCAGCAAGGCGTCGAAGCTGATCTCGCGGCCCTGGCTGACCACATAACGGCGTTCCTTGCCGGGCAATGCGTTGCGACTGTCCAGCCAGGCGGCAAGCACCGCATTGGCCGCGCCGGAGGCGGCATCTTCGAAGCGCCGGCCATTGCCGACGAAGGCGCGCACCGCCAGATCGTAGGCGCCGGGCGCTGCGGCGCCGGCATAGGCGAACACGCCCATGCTGCCGGTGGATTCGGCCAGCGCGGCGATCGCCTCCCAATCCGGCTGCAGGCCGCGCAGTGCCGCTTCGCTGGCCAGTTCCACCACCCACCAGGTGCGGCCGCCGTCCATCAGCGCGGGCGGCAGCCCGCCGAGGGGCCAGCCGCGCAATGCATCGCGCAGGCGCGGGTCGTCGGCCTGCACCTGCTCGGCCACGCGTGCACGCGGGGTGCGGATGGCGATGCTGCGGTGGCCTGCGATCTGCTCCACGCGCAGCGGCAACTGGCCGGCGATGCCGTCCTGGATCAGCACGCCGTCGTCGGGCGCGGCCAGGCCGGCCTCCAGCACCGCATGTGCGGTGCCCACGCTGGGGTGGCCGGCAAACGGCACTTCCTTTTGTGGCGAAAACATCCGCAGCCGATAACTGCTGTGCGCGTCCGGCGCCGCAAACACGAAGGTGGTTTCCGGCAGCTTGGTCCAGCGTGCGATGGCCTGCATCGCGGCATCGTCCAGGCCTTCGGCATCCAGCACCACTGCCAGCGGGTTGCCGCTGCCGGGGCGGGCGGAGAACACATCCAGTTGCAGGAAGCGGCGGGTGGTCATGGTGGCGGATCCGCGAACAGGGCGCGGCAGCTTACCAATCGATGCGGCCTTCGATCACTTGCCTGGTCGTTCCGCCGATCCAGACCTCGCCTTGGTGATCCACCTCCACGTGGACGCGGCCGTCGCGGCCGACCTCGCGGCCCTGGCTGGCGACATAGCGCGACGCCTCGCCCGGCACGCGGCCCTGGCCGTGCAGGCGCGCGGCAATGCAGGCGTTGGCGCTGCCGGTGACCGGATCTTCCGCAATGCCGTCGCCGGGGCAGAAGGCGCGTACCACCAGGTCTGCGTCGCCATTGGCCTGCGGCGCGTAGATGGCCAGGCCGGTGGCCGCGCTGGCCTGGGTCAGGCGGGTGATCGCAGACAGATCGGGCATCGCCTGGCGTACCGCCTGCGCGTCGGCCAGTTCCAGCAGCCACCAGCCGGGGCCGTTGTTCCAGAGGGCGGCCGGGTGGTCGGCCACGCGCAGACCCGCGCAGGCATCGCGTAACGCCGCGGCATGGATCGCGCCTGTCTCGATCGCTTGCGCACGCGGTGCCTGCAGCCGCACCAGCAGGGCGCCATGCCGGTCGATCACCTGCACCGGCAGCACGCCCGCCGCACATTGCTGGCGCATCCGGCCGTCCGGCTTGAACGCCACCAGCCCGTGGGTTGCCGCCGCCCATGCGGCGCCGACGCTGGGGTGGCCGGCAAACGGCAACTCGGCGCGCGGGGTGAAGATGCGGATGTGGTAATCCACATCGGGCGCGCTGACCGGCAGGAAAAAGATCGTCTCCGACAGGTTCAGCCACGCGGCGATCTGCTGCATCTGCGCGGACGACAACGCCTGCGCGTTGAGGACCACGCCCAACGGATTGCCGTTGCCGTGCTGGCCGCCGAAGACATCCAGTTGCAGGTAGCGATGCTTGCTCATGGGGCATGGATCTCGGTCGATGGAAGGCGCGTGGATGGTTGCAGCGCAAACCGTTGCGGTGATGGAAGCGGCCGCCGGCAGGCTGTGACCGCACGCGGGGTCATGCGGGCGACATTGGCAGTAGAATCGGAGGTTCCGCCCGGCGTACCGGGCGTTTTCCCCCTCATCCTAAACGCCTATCTCCATGTCAGCTCCCCACTCTACCGATCGTTGGATCGTCCTCAAGTTCGGCGGCACCTCGGTGTCGCGTCGTCATCGCTGGGACACGATTGGAAAACTGGCGGGCAAACGGGCCGAGGAAACCGGTGGCCGTGTGCTGGTGGTGGTGTCTGCATTGTCGGGCGTGACCAACGAACTCACCGCGATCGCCGATGGCGCCGCCGACAGCGCGCAGCGCGTGGCCGCGCTGGAGCAGCGTCACCGCCAGTTCCTGGCCGAGCTGGAGCTGGATGCAGATGCGGTGCTGGGCGAGCGCCTGGCCGCCTTGCATGCCTTGGTCGGCGACGCGCGCGCGGCCGCGCGTACGCTGGACTGGCAGGCCGAGGTGCTGGGGCAGGGCGAGTTGCTGTCTTCCACCATCGGTGCGGCGTACCTGCATGCCAGCGGCCTGGACATGGGCTGGCTGGATGCGCGCCAGTGGCTGTCGGCGCTGCCGCCGCAGCCCAATCAGAGCGAATGGTCCAAGCGCCTGTCGGTGTCCTGCCAATGGCAGTCCGACGCCGACTGGCGCGCGCGTTTCGATGCGCAGCCCACCCGCCTGTTGATCACCCAGGGCTTCATTTCGCGGCACGCCGATGGCGGCACCGCGATCCTGGGGCGTGGCGGTTCGGATACCTCGGCGGCGTATTTCGGTGCGCTGCTCGGCGCCAGCCGCGTGGAAATCTGGACCGACGTGCCCGGCATGTTCAGCGCCAATCCCAAGGAAGTGCCGGACGCGCGGCTGCTGACCCGCCTGGATTATTACGAAGCGCAGGAAATCGCCACCACCGGCGCCAAGGTGCTGCACCCGCGCTCGATCAAGCCATGCCGCGATTCCGGTGTGCCGATGGCGATCCTGGATACCGAGCGCCCCGATCTGCCGGGCACCAGCATCGACGGCAATGCCGAGCCGGTGCCGGGCGTCAAGGCGATCAGCCGCCGCAACGGCATCGTGCTGGTGTCGATGGAAGGCATCGGCATGTGGCAGCAGGTCGGCTTCCTGGCCGATGTGTTTACGCTGTTCAAGAAGCACGGCCTGTCGGTGGACCTGATCGGTTCGGCCGAGACCAATGTCACCGTTTCGCTGGACCCGTCCGAGAACCTGGTCAACACCGACGTGTTGGCCGCGTTGTCGGCCGATCTGTCGCAGATCTGCAAGGTCAAGATCATTGTTCCCTGCGCGGCAATCACCCTGGTCGGGCGCGGCATGCGCTCGCTGCTGCACAAGCTTTCCGATGTGTGGGCCACGTTCGGGCAGGAACGCGTGCACATGATTTCGCAGTCGTCCAACGACCTGAATCTGACCTTCGTCATCGACGAAGCCGATGCCGATGGCCTGCTGCCGATCCTGCATGCGGAATTGATCGACAGCGGCGCGATGCCGGTGAGCGAAGGCGAGGTGTTCGGTCCGCGCTGGCGGCAGATCATCGGTTCGGTGCGCCCGCGGCCCACGCCGTGGTGGCATGCCGAGCGCGCGCATCTGCTGACGCTGTCCAGGGCCGGCACGCCGCGTTACGTCTATCACCTGCCCACCGTGCGCGCCCGCGCGCAGGCGCTGGCGCAGATCGCGGCGGTGGATCAGCGTTATTACGCAATCAAGGCCAATGCGCATCCGGCGATCCTGATGGCGCTGGAACAGGCCGGGTTCGGCCTGGAATGCGTCTCGCACGGCGAGCTGCGCCGCGTGTTCGACACCTTGCCCGAGCTGTCGCCGCGGCGCGTGCTGTTCACGCCGAGCTTCGCGCCCAAGGCCGAATACGAAGCCGGATTCGCGCTGGGCGTGACCGTCACCGTAGACAACGTCGAAGCATTGCGGCGCTGGCCGGAGGTGTTCCGTGGCCGCAACGTGTGGCTGCGCATCGACCTGGGGCATGGCGACGGGCATCACGAGAAGGTCAACACCGGCGGCAAGGCGTCCAAGTTCGGGTTGTCGTCCACGCGGGTGGATGAGTTCGTGGAGGTGGCGCGCACGCTCGAGGTCACCATCACCGGCGTGCATGCGCACCTGGGCAGTGGCGTGGAGACCGGCGAACACTGGCGGATGATGTACGACGAACTGGCCGGCTTTGCGCGCCGCATCGGCACGGTGGAGACCATCGACATCGGTGGCGGCCTGCCGATTCCCTACAGTGCCGAGGACGAGCCGTTCGACCTGGAGGTGTGGGCCAAGGGCCTGGCCGAGGTCAAGGCGGTGCATCCGGGCTATCGCCTGGCGATCGAGCCGGGCCGCTACCTGGTGGCCGAAGCCGGCGTGCTGCTGGCGCAGGTAACCCAGGTGATCGAAAAGGATGGCGTGCAGCGCGTGGGCCTGGATGCGGGCATGAACACACTGATCCGCCCCGCCTTGTACGACGCCTGGCACGACATCGAGAACCTCAGCCAGCTCGATGCGCCGGCCGATGGCAGCTTCGATATCGTCGGGCCGATCTGCGAATCCTCCGACGTGTTCGGCAAGCGTCGTCGTCTGCCTGCCGCCACCGCACCGGGCGATGTGATGCTGGTGGCTGATGCCGGTGCCTACGGCTACTCGATGGCCAGCACTTACAACCAGCGCGAATTGCCGCGCGAAGAGGTGATCGATGCGCCCGCAGGCTGAATTCGTTGCGCTCAGTACGCTGGCCGGTGGCGGAGCGATCGTGTTCGCCACCGCGCTCCAGCAACTGAGCCTGGGCATGCCGTGGAGCGACATCTTCAAATGGGCGCTGCCCGCGTTGGTCGCCGCCGGTATCGGCGCATGGCTGGCCGGGCGTTGGCAACGTCGACGCGATGCGCGGGCTCCGGCACGCCGCAGTGGCGGGATGGCGGTGCGCACGGTGCTGTTGAGCGCGCTGAGTTATGTGCCTGTGGTGGCGCTGTATCTCGCAGTCGCCTTCGCGGTGTCCGGCGATGCGACGGCCGCACGCCCGGATGTGCTGGTGCTGGCGGTGCTGTTCGGTTGCCTGCCGTTGCTGTGGGCCGTGGTGCCGTTTTCCATGATTGAATATGTCCTGTGCCGGCGTTATCTGCGTCGCGTACGTGTTCCTGCAGGTAGTCCATGAGCGCTTTCGACAAACACCAGATCTCCACCTTCCGTTTCGTGCGTTGCGCACTCGACGCACAGACCGGCGTGGCGACGCTGGTGTATGCCTTCGACCAAGGGCCGGAACTGGTCGAGACCGTCGCGGTGCCGGGTGCACCCTTCGCGCTGGACGGCGCGCATGCCGCTGCGGTGCAACAGGCGCTGCGCCTGCTGCACCTCATCGCCGGCGTCAGCTATTTCAAGGCGGCGGTACCGCCGACCATCCAGATCGACGGTTACGCCATCGACGCTGACACTGCCGCGCTGGTGGAAAGTGTCTACCTGCACGGTCTGGGCGAGTTCGCCTACCGCAATGGCTTGAACCTGCACGGCAGGATCCGCTTCCCGGTGGCCGCACCGGCAACGGCCGATGCTCCGGCGCTGGGCCTGCGCGAGCATGCGTTGGTGGCGATCGGCGGTGGCAAGGATTCGCTGGTCAGCATCGAAGCCCTGCGGCATGCCGGCATCGACCAGACGGTGAGCTGGATCGGCGGCTCGCAGCTGATCCGTGCCTGCGCCGAGCGCACCGGTCTGCCGGTGCTCAATATCGGCCGCGTGCTGGCGCCGGAATTGTTCGAGCTCAATCGCCAGGGCGCGTGGAACGGGCATATCCCGGTCACCGCGGTGAACTCGGCCATCCTGGTGCTGTCCGCCTTGCTCAATGGCGTGGACCAGGTGGTGTTTTCCAACGAGCGTTCGGCCAGTTACGGCAGCCAGATTCCCGGCACCGGCGAGGTCAATCACCAGTGGTCCAAGGGCTGGGCGTTCGAGCAGGCATTCGGCGACTACGTACAGCGGCATGTGGCGGCCGACCTGCGCTATTACTCGTTGCTGCGGCCGTTGTCGGAGCTGGCGGTGGCGCGCCAGTTCGCCAAGACCGACCACTACGACGCGCATTTTTCCAGCTGCAACCGCAACTTCCACATCATGGGCGAGCGCCCGGTGCATCGCTGGTGCGGGGTCTGCCCGAAGTGCCATTTCGTGTTCCTGGCGTTGGCACCGTTCATGCCCAAGACGCGCCTGGTCAACATCTTCGGGCGCAATCTGCTCGACGATGCAGGCCAGGCCGGCGGCTACGATGCGCTGCTGGAATTCCAGGACCACAAGCCGTTCGAATGCGTGGGCGAAGGCCGCGAATCGCGCGCGGCAATGGCGGTGCTGGCCGGCCGTGCCGAATGGAAGGAAGACGCGCTGGTGCTGCGTTTCATCCGCGAGATCCAGCCGCAGCTGGACCAGCAGGAATTGCAGCTGGAGCCGTTGCTGGCCATCGACGGCGAGCACCGGATTCCGTCGGCGCTGTGGGAGCGCGTGCGTGCGAATTTCGCAGCTTGAGGGCAAGGCGGTTGCGTTATGGGGTTGGGGGCGCGAAGGACGCGCCGCGTATCGTGCACTGCGCGCCGCGTTGCCGACGCAAACGCTGACGGTGTTCTGCAACGCCGACGAAGCGCGCGAGCTCGAGACGCTGGCCGATGCTGCGTTGCATGTGGAAACCGTGGCCAGCGCGCAGGCGCTGGGCCGGTTCGAGGTGGTGGTGAAATCGCCCGGCATCAGCCCGTATCGCCCCGAGGCGCATACCGCGGCAACCGTGCACGGCACGCAGTTCATCGGCGGCACCGCGTTGTGGTTTGCCGAACATGCGCAGCCTGACGGTTATGTGCCTGGCGCCATCTGCGTCACCGGCACCAAAGGCAAGAGCACCACCACCGCGCTGCTGGCGCATCTGTTGCGTGCGGCCGGCCATCGCACCGCGCTGGTCGGCAACATCGGCCAGCCCTTGCTGGAAGTGCTGGCACCGCAACCGCCGCCGAGCTATTGGGCGATCGAGCTGTCCAGCTACCAGACCGGTGAAGTGGGGCGCAGCGGCGCGCGTCCGGAATTGGCGCTGGTGCTGAACCTGTTTCCCGAGCATCTGGACTGGCATGGCGACGAGGCGCGCTACGTGCGCGACAAGCTGGCGCTGGTCACCGAAGGCCGCCCGCGCATCGCCTTGCTCAACGCGGCCGACCCGCACCTGACCCAGCTGCAGTTGCCCGACAGCCAGGTGCGCTGGTTCAACCATCCCGATGGCTGGCACCTGCGCGGCGATGTGGTGTATCGCGCCGAGCAGCCCGTGTTCGATACCGCCAACGTGCCGCTGCCGGGCGAACACAATCGGCGCAACCTGTGCGCGGTGCTGGCTGCGGTGGAAGCCTTGGGCCTGGACGCTGCGGCACTGGCGCCGGCCGCAGCGAGCTTCCGCCCGTTGCCGAACCGCCTGCAGCTGCTTGGCAGCGTGGACGGCATCAGCTACGTCAACGACTCGATCAGCACCACGCCGCATGCGTCACTTGCGGCGCTGGCCTGCTTTGCGCAGCGTCGTGTGGCCTTGCTGGTGGGTGGGCACGATCGTGGGCTGGACTGGCAGGAGTTTGCCGCGCAGATGGCGCAGAAAGCGCCGCTGGAAATCGTCACCATGGGAGCGAACGGGCCGCGGATCCATGCGTTGCTGGCCCCGCTGGCCGAGAGCGGCCGTTTCGGCCTGCATGCGGCCGCCGACCTGGAACATGCCGTGCGGCTGGCACGCGAGGCGCTGGGCGAGCAGGGCGGTGTGGTGCTGCTGTCGCCGGGGGCGCCCAGCTTCGGCGCGTACAGCGACTACGTCGCGCGCGGCCGCCATTTTGCGCAGCTGGCCGGGTTCGACCCGGCGGCGATCAGCGCGATTCCGGGCCTGGGCGTGCAGTAGCGCTGCAATGACCGCGCTGGTCGATGGCGGGCATTCGCCTCGAGTTTTCGATCGCGGCTGCAGGCCGCCGACGCAACCGCTCTGCCGTCGCCGGCGATGACCCGGCCTGCACGGCAACAGCGCCTACACTCGCCGGACCTTCCCGGGAGCAGGCACATGCACAAGCAATGGAGATGGCGTGGCGTTGGGGTGTTCGGTGTCCTGGCGTCGCTGGCGTTGCTGGCGTTGCCCGCCGCCGCTGCGATGCAGGCCAAGCCGCTGGAATGGACGATCGGCAAGGACACCTTCAGCGGCGTGCTGGTCTACGACGATGCCGGTGCCGCCAGGCGCCCAGGCCTGGTGATGGTGCCGAACTGGCGCGGGGTCAACGATTCGGCAGTCACCAAGGCCAGGCAACTGGCCGGCGACGACTACGTGGTGCTGGTTGCCGACGTCTACGGCAAGGGCCGGCGTCCTGCCAACGACAGCGAGGCCGGGCAGTTTGCCGGTGCGCTGAAGAAGGACCCGCAGACGCTGCGCGCCCGCGCGCTGAAAGCAGTGGACGTGCTCAAGACGCAGGCCGGCAAGGCGCCGCTGGATGCATGGCGCATCGGTGCGGTGGGCTTCTGCTTCGGCGGCACCACGGTGCTGGAACTGGTGCGCGCGGGCGCGCAGCTGGCCGGTGTGGTCAGCCTGCACGGCGGTATCGCCACACCCAGCCCGGCGGCCGCCGGTTCGGCCAGGACACCGCTGCTGGTGCTCAACGGCGCCGACGACAAGAGCGTGACCAAGGCGGACATCGCCGCGTTCGAAACCGAGATGACTGCGGCCGGCGCGGACTGGCAGTTCGTCAACTTCAGTGGGGCCGTGCATTGCTTTGCCGAAGCCGATGCCAACAGCCCGCCGGGCTGCCTGTACAACCCGCGTGCGGCGACGCGTGCATACCGCATGCTGGGCGACTTCTTCGATGAGCGGTTTGGTCGATAGCAGGGAGTGGTGATTCGGGATTCGGGATTCGCAACAGCGTGGTCCCGTTCTTCGAATCTTCCTGTGAGCTAGTGCTCTGGGCTTTGGGCTGAGCGTCGTTGCGCCATCGCATGCCGGGAGTCGTGAAAGCACAAGCAGCCGCTTTTGCGAATCCCCAATCCCAAATGCCCACTTCCGTCCGGGGCGTCCAGCCCCGGATCAGTGCGTGCGTTGCACCGCGTAGCGAGCCAGGCCGCGCAATGCGGCGACCGCCGGGCTGGCAGGCAGGGTGTCCAGCGCCTGTTCGGCGGCGGCTGCGTATTCGGCGGCGCGCTGGCGGCTGTAGTCCAGTCCGCCGGTGGCGTGGATGGCGGCCAATACTTCCGGCATCGCGGCTGCATCGCCTTGTTCGACGATCTGGCGCAGCCGCTCCCGGGTGCCCGCATCCGAGTGCGCCATGGCGTGGATCAGCGGCAGGGTCGCCTTGCCTTCGGCCAGGTCGTCGCCCAGGTTCTTGCCCAGGTCGGCTGCGTCGGCAGCGTAGTCGAGTACGTCATCGGCAATCTGGAAGGCAAAGCCCAACTGCATGCCGTAGTCGTACAGGCGCTGCTGCACCTGCGCGTCCGCGCCCGAGGCCAGCGCGCCCAGGCGGGTGCCGGCGGCGAACAGCACCGCGGTCTTGCGCTCGATCACGCGCAGGTAGGCGGCTTCGTCGGTGTCGGGGTTGTGCACGTGCAGCAGCTGCAGCACCTCGCCCTCGGCAATGCGGTTGGTGGTGTCGGCCAGGATCTGCATGACTTCCATGCGATCCAGCTCCACCATCAACTGGAAGCTGCGCGAATACAGGAAGTCGCCGACCAGCACGCTGGGTGCATTGCCCCACAGCGCATTGGCGGTGCTGCGCCCGCGGCGCAGGTCCGATTCGTCCACCACGTCGTCATGCAACAAGGTGGAGGTGTGGATGAACTCGATGATCGCCGCCAACTGGTGGTGCTCCGGGCCGGAGCCGCCAGCGGCGTGACCGGCCAGCATCACCAGCATCGGACGCAGGCGCTTGCCGCCGGCGGAGATGATGTGATCGGCGATCTGGTTGATCAGCACGACGTCCGAGGCCAGGCGGCGGCGGATCAGCGCGTCGACCGCGGCCATGTCGGGCGCGGCGAGGGACTGGATCTGGGGCAGGCCCAGGACGGTGGGGAGGTCTTCGGCGATGGTCATGCGCAGGCGTTCGTGATGTGCGCCGATTATAGGTGTCTGGGCCAGATCCGTCCCGTCGGCCGTGTCCGGAGGTCTTCACGGCAGCCGCAAACCCTTGCAGCGTCAGCGCCGGACAGGTTCGGGAGTGCCCGGATTCCGACCTGCCGGCGCGGCATTCCCCGGCCCGGCGCTGCGGGGACCTACAGGCACCGGGGCAGGGCAGGTGCGGTAACATTGGCGCCAAGACATTCACCGCCGCGCCCCATCGGCGCCGGCGCACCATCTCGGAAGCATCTATGGCCCGCGGCATCAACAAAGTCATCCTCGTCGGCAACCTCGGCAACGATCCCGACACCAAGTACACCCAGGCCGGCATGGCGATCACGCGCGTGAGTCTGGCCACCACCAGCATGCGCAAGGACCGCGAGGGCAACAACCAGGAGCGCACCGAGTGGCACCGCGTGGTGTTCTTCGGCAAGCTGGGCGAGATCGCCGGCGAGTACCTGCGCAAGGGTTCGCAGGTGTACGTCGAAGGCGAGCTGCGCTACGACAAGTACACCGGCCAGGACGGCGTGGAGAAGTACAGCACCGACATCGTCGCCAACGAGATGCAGATGCTGGGCGGCCGTGGCGAAGGCGGTGGTGGTGGTGGCATGGGCGGCGATCGCCCGCAGCGCAGCCAGGCGCCGCGCCAGCAGCAAGGCGGCGGTGGTCAGGGCGGCGGTCAGGACTATGCCCCGCGTCGTCAGCAGCCGGCCCAGCAGCAGTCGGCACCACCGATGGACGATTTTGCCGACGACGATATCCCGTTCTGATCGGCAGCCAGCCTGTTTGTCATTCCGGAAGGCCCGCCTTGTGCGGGCCTTCTGCGTGCTGGCCATTGGCGGCATCGCTGCACACCGGTGGTTCCAAAGCGGCTGCACGCGCAGGCTGACCTGGCCGGTACGACGGCGCCGCTGACCAGTCTCGACCAGGCATGGCTGGCACCCCCTCGCAAGCAATCGCCAGGCGGGTGCAAGCGCCGCGCAGCAGGGGTGTGTGCGCCTGGCACCTGCCGATTCGGGCGCGAGACGCGCCCACCCGGCGTAGCGCAGTGGTGCTGTCCGCTGCACTAGGCCGATGTGCGATTCCGGCCATTCTGCTTGGCGCGATACAGCGCCGAATCGGCGTCATGCACGAAGGCATCCGGGCTGAGTGGCACTTCGCCCGGTTCGAACGTCGCTGCGCCGACGCTGACGGTGACGTGCGCGCTGGTCGGGCTGGACATGTGCATCAGGCCGAGCGCGGCGACGGCGCTGCGGATGGCATCGGCCAGTCGCAACGCGCCGGCAGCATCTGTCTGCGGCAGGATCATGCCGAACTCTTCGCCGCCGTAACGCGCGGCAATGTCTTCGCTGCGCCGTGAGCAGCCGGCGATTGCGCCCGCGATCAGGCGCAGGCAGGCGTCGCCATTTACATGGCCGTAGGTGTCGTTATAGAGCTTGAAATGATCGACATCGATCATCAGTACCGACAATGGCGCTTGTCGATGCACCGCCTGCTGCAAGGCGCGCGAGAGCCGGTGATCGAATGCACGCCGGTTGGCAATGCCGGTGAGCGCATCTATCCAGGCTTCGGAGCTGAGCTTTTCCTCGTTGCGGTGCATGCGGCGCAATTGCAGATCCAGCCAGATGCCCACGCCCAGCAGCAGCACGCATCCCAAGGTGGCGATCATGATCCGCTGGCGCGCGGATTGGCGCCAATTGGCCAATGCGTCATCGACCGAGACGCCGGTCAAGACGGTCAGTGGATATGCCTGCGCCGGCGCGAAACTGGAAATACGCTCCACGCCGTCGATCGGCGAACGATAGGTCGCAGTGCCGTGCCTGCGTGCGCGCATGGTGACGTAGATCGAGGTGCCGGCGATCGAGGTGCCGATCACGCCCGGCTTGTCGGGCCGGCGCACCAGCACGATGCCATCGTCATTGGTCATGCCGATGGTGCCGTTCGGGCCGACCTCGAAGCTACTGTAGTAGTTCTGGAAATACTTCAGTTGCAGCGTGACCAGGACAACGCCTGCAAATTCGCCGCCGGGCGTGTTGAGGCGCCGGCTCAACGTGAGCACCCAGCTACCATCGGAGCGGCTCTGGACCGGCGGCCCGACCAGCGACAGGGCGTCGCGATGGTCGCGGTGATATTTGAAATAGGCGCGATCGGCGTTGTTGTGTGTCCTGGGCGTGCTGCTCAGTGACGAACTCATCCAGGTGCCATCGGCCGCATAGATGAAGATGCCGTGCAACCGGTCCGAGCGACGCGCCTCATGTACCAGAAAGTCATGCATGACCAGTCGCGCACTGGCCGAGCCCTGGTCGTGCTCCACCCGCGACACCAACCCGGACAGCACGGCATCGGCGATGGTCATGGTGTCGCTGGCATGCTGCGCCAGCGAATTGGCGAGATTCAACGACTGCGCTTCGGCGGCATGCAGCGCGCTGGTGCGCTCGTCATGGATGGACCAGTACTCCGAACCAAGCAGCAGCAGGCACGAAATGCTCAGCACAAAGTGCAACGCGATGCGTTGTGCACGTTGCCGCCGTCGCTTGCTGGTCGATGTCACGGAAGGTACCTGTCTGGACAGCAGGAGGTTGCAATTGCCATGCCAGCCTAGCTGTTGGCGCCGCGTGGAATCGCTCGCGCCGCGGCGTGCAATGCAGATCTGTGATTGATGCCTCATGCGCTGCGGGAACGCTCACCTGGCGTGCAACCGCGCCGCTGTCCAGCCTGCTGTTGTCACCGTGCTCGACGATGCGACGAAACACGGCAGCCGACAGCAGCGCCAAAAGCCAGCTCGACTGCATGCGGCTAACGCCCGGCGTGTTATCCCGAACGCCGATCACAACAGGGAGTGCCGTATGCGCGCCATTCGTTTAGCTCATCCTGCAGGTTTGAACGCATTACATGCCGTTGCGCTGCCAGACCCCGGGCAGCCGGCACGCGGTCAGATCAGAGTGCGGCTGCACGCAAGCTCGCTGAATTTCCACGACCTTGGCGTGGTGTCGGGGCAGGCACCGACCGCTGATGGCCGCATCCCCATGTCCGACGGCGCCGGTGTGGTCGAGGCCGTCGGGCCGGAGGTGGATGAGTTCTCCGTCGGCGACCATGTGGTAAATCCACCTTCTTTCCCGACTGGCTGGATGGCGAGCCGCTACGTGCCGGTTTTGCCACCACGCCTGGCGATGGCGTGGACGGGTATGCGCGTTCCGCAGTCTTGGCCGCTGCGCACGCGTTCACGCATGCGCCGGCCGGCTACAGCCATGCCGAAGCGGCCACCTTGACCACGGCCGGCGTCACGGCATGGCGTGCTCTGGTAGTCAATGGCGGACTCAAGGCCGGCGATAGCGTGCTGGTGCTCGGTACCGGCGGTGTGTCGATCTTTGCATTGCAGTTTGCCAAGGCGATGGGCGCCACCGTCATTGCGACATCGTCGTCCGACGAAAAGCTGGCCAAGGCGCGCGCGCTGGGTGCAGACCACGTGATCAACTACCGGCAGCATGCCGAGTGGTCGGCGCAGGTGCGGGAGATCACCAACGGACGCGGCGTGGATCACGTGGTCGAGGTCGGTGGGCCGGGCACGTTGGCGCAATCGATCCGTGCTGGACGGGTGGGCGGGCATATCGCCTTGATCGGCGTGTTGACCGGTGCCGCCGGTCCGGTGCCGACCGCGGAAATGATGGTCCGGCAGCAGCGCCTGCAAGGGCTGGTGGTCGGCAGCCGCACGCATCAGCAGCAACTGGTGCGTGCGCTGGACGCCTTGCCGCTGCGGCCGGTGATCGATCGCGCCTTCGCGCTGGACGAGATCGCCGACGCGTTTGCGTTGCAGCAGGCAGGCGGCCACCTTGGAAAGATCGTGCTGGAGTTCTAGGAGCAGTTGCAGACTGCCGCGCTTGCCACCGGGCGGGCGCGGCCGCTGCGCCGAGTCGGCATGTACCACGCCGAGACGCCAGGGCCTGCACGCTGTCCATGCGCGCCTGGCAACTGCGCGCGACGCGCGGGTTGCCGCTGCAGTTGATCGTTCGCATCCGGATGTTCTCTACCTGGATGTTCTCTACACAGTGCGCCCGGCTGCGCCTGACGCTCATGATGAAGCGGAAAATGACGGAGCGCGCGTCGCGTAGAGGCTCTGATCGTCGTCGCCCACGCAGCTGGCAGGGATGCGGGCATCCCTTCCAGCATGTCGAGAAAACATCTTGCATCACCGCAAGCGCTGCAACCCGCTGTCCACACACACGCGCGCTGTCGGTGCGCCTTGATCGATGCGCAGGCCGGCGCGCACCGCATGCCAACAATGATGAGCGCGTTTCATAGGCACATGCCGTCCATGCCGCCAATGCCTGCCTGCAGCGGCTCTAGAATCAAGGCATACCGCCGATTCACCCCCGCACACACGCGCTGCATGCTCACGCGATTGTGACCGGCCGCGCTGCACATTATTTAAGAACTGTATAAGCCAGCATTGTTGGAGATGCCAGCCATGAGAGATATCAAGATGACCCGTCGCGAGGTACTGATCGCTGGCACGGCGTCGGCAGCCAGCGTTGCCGCAACCCAATCGATGGCTGCAACTGCCGCCTCTGCGATGTCGCAGCGGCAGGCAGTCGAGCCTGCCAATGCATCGAGCCAGGTTGCGTTCGAAGTCAACGGCAAGCCGGTGACGCTGACCCTGGACAATCGCACCACCTTGCTGGATGCCCTGCGCGAACACCTGCAGCTGACCGGCACCAAGAAAGGCTGCGACCACGGCCAATGTGGTGCCTGCACCGTGATCGTCGATGGGCAGCGGATGAATTCCTGCCTGTCGCTGGCGGTGATGCACCAGGGCGGCAAGATCACCACCATCGAAGGCCTTGGCACGCCGGACAAGCTGCATCCGATGCAGGCGGCCTTCGTCAAGCACGATGGATACCAGTGCGGCTATTGCACGCCCGGGCAGATCTGTTCGGCAGTGGCGGTGCTGGACGAGGTCAAGCGCGGCATTCCCAGCCACGTCACCGAAGATCTCACCGGCAAGACCCGGCTCACCACGCCGGAATTGCAGGAGCGGATGAGTGGCAACATCTGCCGCTGCGGCGCGTATTCCAACATCGTCGATGCGATCAACGAAGTTGCCGGAGAGCGCGCATGAAGGCGTTTAGCTACGAGCGCGCGACCTCGCCCGCCGATGCAGCGGCCAAGGCGGCGCGTCAGCCGGGTGCCAAATTCATCGCAGGCGGCACCAATCTGCTCGATCTGATGAAGCTGCAGATCGAAACGCCCTCGCACCTGATCGACGTCAACGGGCTGAGCCTGGACACCATCGAGGAAACGCCGGACGGCGGCCTGCGCATCGGTGCGCTGGTGCGCAATACCGATCTGGCAGCCGACGCCCGCGTGCGTCGCGATTACGCAGTGCTGTCACGTGCGTTGCTGGCAGGTGCCTCGGGGCAGTTGCGCAACCGCGCCACCACGGCGGGCAACCTGTTGCAACGTACGCGTTGCCCGTATTTCTACGACACCAATCAGCCGTGCAACAAGCGCCTGCCGGGCAGCGGGTGCGCGGCCATCGGCGGCTTCAACCGGCAGTTGGCGGTGATCGGCGTGAGCGAGGAATGCATCGCCACCCATCCCAGCGATATGGCCATTGCGATGCGCGTCCTCGATGCGGTTGTCGAGACCGTGCGCCCGGATGGACAGACGCGTGCGGTGCCACTGTCCGAGTTCTATCGTGCGCCCGGCAAGACGCCGCACCTGGAAACCGTCCTGGAACGCGGCGAACTGATCACCGCGGTAAGCCTGCCCAAGCCGCTCGGCGGCACGCATGTCTACCGCAAGGTGCGCGACCGCGCCTCGTACGCATTCGCCCTGGTGTCGGTTGCGGCGGTCGTGCAACGCGATGGCAGCGTGCGTGTCGGCGTCGGCGGTGTCGCCCACAAGCCGTGGCGCAGCGAGGCGGCCGAAGCGCAGTCGCGCCAGGGCGCGCGTGCGATTGCTTCCGTGCTGCTCGATGGCGCACAACCCACTGAACACAATGCCTTCAAGCTGCCGCTGGTTGAGCGCACCTTGACCGCGATCCTGGCCGACACGAGGGCCTGACATGAAATTCGACACTCCCGCCAGTACCAACCCCATCGACCAGCTCAAGGTCGTCGGCAAGCCGGTCGACCGTATCGACGGTCCGCTCAAGACCACCGGGCAGGCGCCGTATGCCTACGAGCATCACGACCTGCCTGGACGTGCCGCCTACGGCCATGTCGTCGGTGCCGGTATCTCCAAGGGCAGCATCCGCAGCATCGATCTGAGCGCTGCGCGCAATGCGCCGGGCGTGCTCGGCATCGTCACCGCGCAGAATGCAGGCAAGCTGCAGAAAGGCAAATACAACACCGCCAAGTTGCTGGGCGGCCCGGAGATCCAGCATTACCACCAGGCCATTGCGGTGGTGGTGGCCGAGACCTTCGAGCAGGCACGCGCCGCAGGCCAGCTGATCAAGGTCGACTACGGCCGCCATGTCGGTGCCTACGATCTGGAGAAGGCACGCGATGGCGCCAAGGTCACCAAGGAGGGCGGGGCGCCGAACAGCGCAGTCGGCAATTTCGATAGCGCCTTCGCGGCAGCCCCGGTGCAACTGGATGCCGAATACACCACGCCGGACCATTCGCACGCGATGATGGAGCCGCACGCATCGATCGCCATGTGGGAAGGCGACAAGCTCAGCGTGTGGACCTCCAATCAGATGATCGACTGGAGCACGGGCGATCTGGCCAGGACGCTCGGTATTCCGCGCGAAAACGTGCGTCTGATGTCGCCGTATATCGGTGGCGGCTTCGGCGGCAAGCTCTTCCTGCGTGCCGATGCGGTGCTGGCCTCGCTGGCCGCACGCCAGGTCGGACGCCCGGTCAAGGTGATGTTGCCGCGGCCGCTGATCTTCAACAACACCACGCACCGCCCGGCCACCGTGCAGCGTATCCGTATCGGCGCACAGCGCGATGGCAAGATCACCGCGATTGCGCATGAGAGCTGGTCCGGCGACCTGCCCGAGGGCGGGCCCGAGATTGCGGCCGCGCAGACGCAGTTGCTGTATGCCGGTGCCAACCGCCTGATTGCCACACGCCTGGCCGTGCTCGATCTGCCCGAAGGCAATGCGATGCGTGCGCCTGGCGAAGCGCCGGGGTTGATGGCGCTGGAAGTGGCCATGGACGAAATGGCCGAGAAGCTGGACATGGATCCGGTCAAGTTCCGGATCGTCAACGATACCCAGGTGGATCCGGAAAACCCGCAGCGCCCGTTCTCGCAGCGTCAGTTGGTCAAGTGCCTGGAAGATGGCGCAAAGCGTTTCGACTGGTCCAAGCGCAAGGCCAAGCCGGCCAGCAACCGCGATGGGCGCTGGTTGGTCGGCATGGGCGTGGCGGCAGCGTTCCGCAATGCGCCGGTGATGACCTCCGGCGCGCGCATGCGCCTGGAGCAAGGCGGTCGCGTGGTGGTGGAAACCGACATGACCGATATCGGCACCGGCTCCTACACCATCATTGCGCAGACCGCCGCAGAAATGATGGGCGTGCCGCTGGACTGGGTGGATGTGCGGCTGGGCGATTCCAGTTTTCCTGCCTCGGCCGGTTCCGGTGGGCAGTGGGGTGCGAACAGCGCCACCGCCGGTGTCTACGCCGCAGCGGTGAAGCTGCGCGAGGCCGTCGCCAAGCAGCTGGGGCTGGACCCGGCCAAGGCCGAATTTGCCGACAGCCATGTGCGTGCCGGCGGCAAGCGCATCGCGCTGGGCGATGCGGCCGCCAATGGCGCCTTGGTGGTGGAGGACAAGATCGAGTTCGGCGACCTCTCCAAGACGCATCAGCTGTCGACCTTTGGCGCGCACTTCGTCGAAGTCGGCGTGGATATCGCCACTGCCGAGGTGCGCATCCGCCGCATGCTCGCGGTGTGTGCGGCTGGACGCATCCTCAATCCCAAGTCTGCACGTAGCCAGGTCATCGGCGGCATGACGATGGGCGCGGGCGCGGCCCTGATGGAAGAGCTGGCGGTCGACAAGCGGCTGGGCTTTTTCGTCAATCACGATCTGGCCGGTTACGAAGTGCCGGTGCATGCAGACATCCCGCACCAGGAAGTGATCTTTCTCGAAGAGAGCGACCCGATGTCGTCGCCGATGAAGGCCAAGGGTGTCGGCGAGCTGGGCATCTGCGGCGTGGCCGCAGCAATCGCCAATGCGGTCTACAACGCCACCGGCGTGCGCGTCCGCGAGTACCCGGTCACGCTGGACAAGCTGCTTCCGCATCTGCCCGAGCTGTTGCGCGCGTGAGTGCGATGGTGGCCCCGGTCACGCACGCGGTGCCGGCCGAGCCGGCGTGGCCGGCATGGCCAAGCTACGCGTTGCACGATGACCTGTTGCCGACGCTCAGCGCCTGGCATCGGGCGGGCCAGCGCGTGGCCATCGCCACGCTGATCGACGTGCAAGGCTCCTCGCCGCGCCCGTTGGGAAGCGAGATGGCCATCAGTGCCGATGGGCGGGTGGCCGGCTACGTCTCGGGCGGGTGCGTGGAGGCGGCAGTGGCGCACGAAGCCATCGCCGCCTTGCGCGACGGCACCCCGCGCTGGCTGGACTACGGCGAAGGCAGCCAGGTGCTGGATATCCAGCTCAGTTGCGGCGGCCGTATCGGCGTGCTGGTCTGGCCGGTACCGGATCTTGGCGAGCATCTGGCACGCTGGCGCAATGCGCGCCAGCATCGTCGCCCGTTTCATGTCGCGCTGGATCGGACCACCGGTGCAGTCCGTTACCCGGCGAGCACGCAGGATCTGCGTCCCGACGAATTCCTGCGCACCCATCGCCCCCCGCTGCGGCTGGTGCTGGTCGGTGCCGATCCTGCGCTGCTGGTGCTGGTGTCACTCGCCAGCCAGATGGGCATCGAAGTGCGCGTGCTGCGGCCGCATGGTCCCGGCGAACCGCCGCCCGGACTGGCTGCGGACCACTACGATCGCCGTGCCTTGGGCGAGGCTTTGCAAGATCTGCATCTGGATGCGGACACCGCGCTGTACAGCCTTGCGCACGATGGCGACAGCGATCTGCAGGTCGCCTGTCGTGGACTTGCCTCCGGGGTCGCCTGCATCGGCATCCTGGGCAGTCGCCAGAAGCGTGAGGCACGCCTGCAGGCACTGCGTGCGCTCGGGTATGACGATACGGCCCTGGCCAGATTGCGGCTGCCGGCGGGCTGGCGCATGGGGCACTCCTCACCGCACACGATTGCATTGGGCATCATTGCCGAAGCCATCCAGGCGGTGGCCGATGGGCAGGCCGCCGCGCTGGCCGGCTGAGGCTGTTGCGGTCAGGCGAGCGGGCAGCAAGGCGCAATCGCGTATTTGCATTGATTTCGATCTGCGGTGGGCCATCGCGTTGGTCTGTTGCTCGTAGCCGAGGTTTTCTGCTGCGGTGCGGCGCCGTGGAAAGCTGATGGTTGATAGGCCCTTGGGTATGTATTTACTGCATGCTCCTCGCGGCCGCGATTAACTGCCTTATCCCGCGCTGACACTTACGCACTGCGATGTTTATCGTAGCGCTGCCGTGGCCTTGTCTCCCCAATCGTCGAGCTGACATCGCAATGCAATGCCCGCCACGCCATTGGTCGGGTGCAGGGGGCGCCATCCAGCGCGAGCCGGAGACTGCGCTGCATTTAGTCACTCCGCGCGCACAGTTGAATCTCTACGCTGGCGCATCTCCAAAACCACGCCACGTCGCCATGACCGAACTACGTGATCACGATGACGACGTCGCTTGCGACGCAGCTCGATTGCCGCCGCCCGTCATTGCCGGCCCTTTATCCGCGACTTTGCGCGATGCCGGTTTTGACTGGTCTCCAATGCCGCCGGCATCGCGCCATCGTTCGCCTCGTGCGATGGCAGTTGACGCATGAGCAGCGATCACGTCGCGCTGCTGCTCGCCGCAGGTGCAGGACGCCGGCTGGGGCGTTCCAAACAATTGTTGCTGCGCGACGGTGAACCGTTGTTGCGGCGTTTTGCACGCATCGCGTTGCAGACGGCGCCACGCCGCTGCGTGGTGGTGCTGGGCGCCGATGCCGACGCGCTGAGCGATGTCCTGCAGGGACTGCAGGTGGAGGTGTTGCGCCACGCCGACTGGGCCGCCGGCATGGGCTCCAGCCTGGCGGCGCTGCGCCAGCATGTGCAGGACGATACCTCGCTGCGGCGCAGCCTGATCCTGGGGTGCGATCAGCCCGCGCTGGATGCGCCGCATCTGCGCGCCTTGCTCGAAGAGGCCGACCGTGCCGCCTCTGGGTGCTCCACCAGCGGGTATGCCGGTGTGCGCGGCATTCCCGCAGTGGTCACGCACGCGGCCTGGGCCGACGTGCCGCTGCAGGGCGACAGCGGCCTGCGTGGCTTGTTCGCCGGCCTGGACGTGCAGACCTTGGGCTGCGTCAGCGCCCCGGCGCTTGCGCTGGACGTGGACACGCCCGCCGATCTGCTCGCAGCGCAACAGCGTGGCTGGGTGGATGCGGATTGAGACACCGTGACGGGTGCAGCTGCGCGCTATCCGGCAGCCTGGCGGCAGAGCTGCATCAGGACCACAGCACGATCGCTTCCCTGATCACCAGGACATAGCCCACCACCATCGCGGTCTTGACCGGAAACTCGAACTTCCTGAGCAGATGCATGCGACTCCTCCCCCGAGGCATTTCCACGAGCGACCAATTCCCTCGCGCCGTCTGCGCCCGTTGACGGCCACTTGCGACGTCGGTTCGCCGCTCGAGCGCGAATCTAACGCCCGCCCTGATCGGTGTCACGTAGGAATTTTCCTACCTTCATGCCAGTGTCCGCCCGACGGTATTGGCATAAGCGAAGAAGCATTCTTGCTATGCCGGACGCGGGGCCCCTGGCCACTCTCCCGCGGCCCCTTGAGTAAGGGCGCGCCGGCATCCCCGGCAGGACCATGGCACCCCCAGCGCCGGTGCGCTGCGCCTCCCCGCGCTGCCCACCTCAATCGTTCGATCGCTGCATCTACCGGCCGGAGGCCCTGATGGACGAGTCCCGCTATGTTGTCCGTATTCATCCCGAACAGGGCGGTTGGTGGGTCACCCGGCCGCAATGGTCGCCGCTGCGTTATCTGCGCGAGCAGGGCGCACTGGAAAATGCCGAATTGATGGCCAAGCTGCACTGCCTGACCACCGGTCAGCCCAGCGGCGTGGTGTTGCATACCGCCGAAGGCGATCGCGTGGTGCGTCGCTACGGCTGACCGGGCCGGCACCCTGCAAGCAGGGGAAAGGCGGCGCTGACCGTCCGCCCGGGCAGGCGGGGGCGATCGCGCGCACCCGGCAACCTGCGGTTGCGTAAATCCGGCCACTTTGTAGGCACCCCGTGGTTGCGAGGATGGCCAGTCGACTGGATGCACGCGATCGGCCATTCTTGCTGGGATCCGCACGTTGGCGGCTCCCAGTCGAGAGTGTCGCCCCAGTGAACGTTGCCGGTTCTGCCTTGATCCAAAACGATATCGTCGTCTTCGGCCTGATCGCCGCCACCTTGGGCGCGGTGTTCTGGACCTCCTCGCGCGAGCAGGGGCCGTGGCGCCGCTTCTACGCCGTCGTCCCGGCGCTGCTGCTGTGTTACCTGCTGCCAGGCATCTACAACACCGTTGGCCTGATCGACGGTGCCAATACCCGCCTGTACAACCCGATCGCGCGCGACGTGCTGCTGCCGGCCGCGCTGGTCCTGCTCACCTTGAGCGTCGACCTGCGCGCCATCCTGGGGCTGGGGCCCAAGCTGGTCGCCATGTACCTGGGCGCATCGCTGAGCATCATGCTGGGGGCGGTGGTGGCGTTCTGGGTGATGGGCTGGCTGCATCCGGCCACGGTGGCCGGCGATACCTGGGCCGGCATGGCCGCGCTGGCGGGCAGCTGGATCGGCGGCGGGGCCAACATGCTGGCGATGCGCGAGGTCTTCAACGTGGACGCCACCACGTTCGGGCAGTTTGCGGTGGTGGATGTGGGCGTCGGTTATGTGTGGATGGCGGCGCTGATCTTCCTGGCCGGGCGCGCACGCAGCATCGATGCGCGCAGCGGAGCCGATACCCGCGCGCTGGATGCGCTGCAGGCGCGCATGGCGCAGTTCCAGGCCGAACACGCACGCATTCCCAGCCTGGCCGATCTGATGGTGATCGTGGCGGTGGCGTTCGGCGGGGTCGGGCTGGCGCATGCGCTGGCCTCGCCGCTGGCCGCGTGGTGCAAGGCCAACCTGCGCTGGTCCAGCCAGTTCAGCCTGGACACGCCGTTCGTCTGGGTGGTGGTGCTGGCGACCAGCATCGGCCTGCTGCTGAGCTTCACCCGCGCACGGACGCTGGAGGGCGCTGGCGCGTCCAGGATCGGCTCGCTGCTGCTGTACTTCCTGATCGCCTGTATCGGCATGCAGATGGATCTGCTGGCGTTGCTGGACCGGCCATGGCTGTTCCTGCTCGGGCTGATCTGGATCGCGGTGCATATCGGGTTGCTATGGGGCCTGGGCCGCCTGTTGCGGGTGCCGTTCTTTTATTTCGCGATCGGCTCGCAATCCAATATCGGTGGACCGGCCTCGGCGCCGGTGGTGGCCGCCGCGTTCCACCCGGCCCTGGCGCCGGTCGGCGTGCTGCTGGGCACGATGGGCTACGCCACCGGCACGTATCTGGCCTATCTGGTCGGCATCACCCTGCGGGCGATGGCAGGCGCGGGCTGACCGGACCTGGCGCTGCCTGGCGCGCCGTCGGACCGTGTTGCCGGGCGCGCGCGGGCGTTGCCACGCCTCTGCCGCAGTGCCGGATGCACCCGCTGCCTCCAGGCGACAACCCTTCGCCAGCGGGGGCGACCACCACATCGAGTCGGGCACCGGCAGCGCCGGTGCCCGACCACGATTACTGCTGAAGACCGCGGCGCTGCGCTTCCTGCTGCGTGCTCTGCTGCGACTGCTGCTGGTTGTGCTGCTGCAACTGATCGACATTGCCGTGCGCCGGCTCGCTGGCTGCCGAGGCGGTCTGCACATGGCTGCGCAGATGCGCCGGGTCGTCCATCCGGCCCTGCACCGCAATCAGGCTGTCGCCATCGCGGTTGGGCACCAGGTGGTCGATCCGCTGCAGACCGTCGCTGCTGGCACGCGCGGCCACGCTGGCGGCGGTATTGAGAAACGCGGTGTCGTCGCGCAGGCCCAGGCGCTCGCGCTGGCCGTCCAGCCGCACCACCGCATCGTTGAACAACTGGCTGCCGGTACCTTGCGCCTGCCCGGGCGATTGCATGTCCTGCGCCTTCATCACCGAGTCCATGCCGTGCAGGTCCAGGCGGTGCTTCAGCATCATGCCCGGCACCAGGCGTTGCCCGAACGACAACGGGTCCGGTTCCGGCAGCTCGATCTGATGGCCGGCCGCATTGGGCATCGCCCATTTCAGCGGGATGCTGTCTTCCTGCAGGTGGGTGAGGATCTCGTTGCGGACGTGGTAGCCGCGGATCAACTCGCTGCTGGCGTAGTCCTTGGCCGCCGAGGCATCCAGCCCCTGGCGTTCCAGCGTACGGTCGTTGACGCCGGCGGCGTTGTAGGTCACGGCGGGGATGTCGTTGACCATCGCCGATGCCGCCGCCAGACCGCCACCGAGCGAGTGTCCGGAGATCACCACCTGGTCGCCGAACGCCTGCTTGGCCTGGCTGCCAAGCTGGATCGCGGACGCGTACTGCGCGTCGTCGAAGCCCAGGCCCTGGCCGAGGTTGTGCTTCCAGTCCTTGCCTTCGTCGGTGCCGCAGAAGCCGAGCACCACCTGGCCCTGGTCGTTGCGGTAGAACGCGGCATCGAAACCGCTCTTGGCATCGTGCAGCAGGCCGGGGTCGATGCCGGCACGCTGCAGCGTGCTGTCGTCCATGCGCGTCCAGCCATTGGGCAGGGGCGCGAAGGTTTCAGCGCTGCCTTCGCGTCGCTGCGAGGCAGTGGCGTAGAGGTCTTGCAGCACCGCCGGAAACTGGCGGTCTTCCGGCTGCGGTTGCTGTCCACGCATCGACTCTGCGAATGGCGTGGACGAGTGGGTGGAATCTGACGGGCTCATGCGCGGCTCCTTGCGTTCGTCGTGCGAAAAGCCCGCTTAGCGGCTGCTTTCCACGGGAATGTTGTGGGCGCTCAACCATGCGCGCACGTCCGCCCTGACCTGCTGGCCAGCGGCATTGAGCAGGCGATCGGGGGTGGTGAAGAAATACGCCTGGAAGGTTTTCTGTTGCGCGTTGCGCAGCGTCGGATCCACGCCGGCCTTGAGCAATTGCAGCACTGCCGGACTTGCCGCGCCGCTTTGGGCGGCCAGGTGCAGCACGCTGTTGCCGGTGTTGTCGACGCGCTGCAGATCGGCGCCGGCATCGATCAACAGCGCGATCTGCGCATCGCGCTTGCTCTGCACGGCGCGGAACAACGGTGTCCAGCCGGCGCGCGCGCTGACCACGTCGATCGGCGCCTTGTGCTGCAGCAGGATCTTCAGGTACTCCGCGTCCTGCGCCATGGCGGCCATGTGCACGACCGTTTCCTGGTCCATGCCCGGCAACGACGGGTCTGCGCCTGCATCGAGCAATGCGGCCAGGGCGCGGGGTTGTTCATTCCAGATCGCCCACTCGAGCAGGGTGACGTTCTGATCGCCGTGTGCGGCGAGGTCGACTGTCGGTGCGAGTGCGCCGATTCGGGCGACGTCACCGTGCGCAATGGCGTTGGCGATATCGCTCAGGCCGGGGTCGCGGAAGGCGACGGTGTGATCGTGCAGCGTAGCTGACATGGTGGTTTGCTCCTTGGCACCGGGCGAGGCGGTGCATGAGACCGCGAAAAACGAGGTCGCAAGAACGAGCAGGGTGGGGAATCGCGGTTGCATCGAAATCTCCTTCTCCTGATCGCATTCCTGGTGGCACTGCGGTGTGTCCTTCCGCAGCCGGGCCGATCCTACCAGCTGCCCAAACGACGCGCGGTAAGATTTCGTGACATGCGCCGGCGCCTGGGTGTCGGCCGTTGAGGCCGCTCGCCGGGGTGGTGTCTGCATGGTGCCGATGCACCAGGATGGGCATCACACGCGGATGCAATCTACAACAGCCAACGGTCACAACGCGGCCGGCATAATGGTGCTTTGCGAACAGATGGGTGCAATGGTCTACGAATTACTGATCAGCGACTGCGATGGCGTGCTTGTCGACAGCGAGATACTGGCCGACCGGGTGATGCGCGAGGCGCTGGCGGCCTTCGTGCCGGCCGAGGCGTTGGAGCATTTGCTCGGGACAACGTTCGGGCAGACCACGCGTGAGGTATTGCTGCGCGTACAGGAACACTTCGCCGTGCAGCTGCCGGAGACCTTGCTGGCCCAGATCCAGGCGCGTAGCGAAGCCTTGATCAAGGCCGAGGTGCAGCCGATCGCCGGCGTGCGCGACGCATTGGAACAGATACCGTTGCCGCTGGCGGTGGCCTCCAACAGCCGCCGCCACAATGTGATCGCCTCGGTCGAACGGGTGGGGCTCACCGCACGTGCGGCGGGGCATGTCTTCGCTGCCGATATGGTGGAGCGTCCCAAGCCGGCGCCGGATGTCTATCTACTGGCTGCACGCACCCTGGGCGTTGCGCCGGAGCGCTGCCTGGTGATCGAAGACAGCCCCACCGGTGCGACTGCCGCATTGGCGGCCGGCATGCAGGTGCTGGGTTTTACCGGGGCCAGCCATATCCCGCAGGGGCATGCCGACACCTTGCGTCGGCTTGGCGTGCTGGCGGTGTTCGACGATATGCGCGATTTACCGGCGTTGTTCGAGCGGCTCACGCAAAAACGCGCTGGCTGAGCGCTGCTGACAAGAGATGTTGAATGCGGTGTCGATGGCGGCGAAGTTGCAGCCAGCTCGTTCTTCAACCGCAGTCGGCCAGATCGTGCAATCGACTTGTGATAACAGAGCTGTCGAGCCATAGCGTGGTTTGAGTGCAGTCAAACGCTCAGGTCAAAGTCCAGGTCAACAGCTCGGTGAGTCGAGGGCGCGGTGTCCTCACCGCTCGCGGGACACGCCGCAAGTACGTCGATGTAGGCTCGGTGGCGGCATCCATGCCGCCACACGGTCCCGCAACCGGCGAGGACACCGCACCAGACGCTTGGTCGGTGGTCGGTTGCAAACCTGCGTGTTGCCAGGCTTACCTCAAGACACTGGGAAGTCTTGGGTTGCTCTACTGAAGTCTGGCTGTTGCTCGGCGTGCGCCTGAAAGCTGATCGGATGCCCCCTGATCCGACCAACGCACGTCATGTCCCGCTCGCAACCACGCACACCGACCCTCTTGACTGGTCCTTGCCCGCCCACCGTCGCGGGACCTTGAGCGGCATGGATGCCGCGCCAGAGCCTACAAGGACGTACTTGCGGCGTGTCCCGCGATGGTGGGCGGGCAAGGGCCCTGCAGCCAGGCCGCAGATCACCCGCCCTACAACTGATCCATCCGCAAGGCCGTCCATCGGCCGCCCGGCCTTGCTGCGTGTCCCGCAGCGGCGGGCGGGCAAGGCCGGGCGGCCAGGCCGCAGATCACCCCGCCCTCCAACTGGTCCATCGGCAAGGCCGTCCATCGGCCGCCCGGCCTTGCTGCGTGTCCCGCAGCGGCGGGCGGGCAAGGCCGGGCGGCCAGGCCGCAGATCACCCCGCCCTCCAACTGGTCCATCGGCAAGGCCGTCCATCATCCGCCCTGCCTTGCGGCGTGTCCCGCAGCGGCGGGCGGGCAAGGGCCCTGCAGCGAGGCCGCAGATCACCCGCCCTACAACTGATCCATCGGCAAGGCCATCCATCGGCCGCCCGTGCTTGCGGCGTGTCCGCGCTGGTGAGTGCGAGAGGACTCCCTGCGGCCAACCCCAAGCCATCAACGCAGCAGGGCGCGATTTGCATCGCGCCCTGCTGCATTCCGACTCGCCACCTGCCCGGTCATCCGGTCAGCAGCAGCGAAACCCGCTCTTGCCGCCGTAACGCGCGTCCTGGCGCTCGCGGAAGAAGGTGGGGTAGTCCATCACCGGCTTATCGGGGTGTTTTTCCAGCATGTGGCGCACGTAGTTGTCGTAATCGGGAATGCCGCAGCACAGGCGGGCGGTCTGTATCAGGCGCCGCCAGATGCGGCGATGCACCTGGTACTGGCTGGCAAGAACGAGTTGGGTGCCCATTACAGGTCCGCCATCTGGTGTGGCTGCAAGGCCACGTACGGGGTTTCGCGATCACTGCGCTGCGGATTGCGGCGCGCAATCACGATCGTCCTGACCGCGTAGACCAGGATCGATCCCACCACGAACAGGAACAGCACCGTCAGCCCGGTGTTGACGTAGGCATTGGTGACGATCTGCTGCATCTGCGCCACCGTCTTGGCCGGCGCGGTGATGGTGTTGCCGGCGATGGCGTCCTGGTACTTGTGCGCCTGCGCCAGGAAGCCCTGCGCCGGGTTGCTGTCGAAGATCTTGATCAGCCCCGCATACGTGGTGCAGATCAGCAGCCACAACGCCGGCACCAGCGTGACCCAGGCGTAGCGGTCGCGCTTCATCTTGAACAGCACCACCGTGCCCAGCATCAGCGCGATCCCGGCCAGCATCTGGTTGGAGATGCCGAACAACGGCCACAGGGTCTGGATGCCGCCGAACGGATCGATTACGCCGGTGTAGAGCAGATAGCCCCACAGCGCCACGCAGCCGGCCGTGGCGATGATGTTGGCGGTCCACGATTCGGTCTTCTTCAGTGCCGGGATGAAGTTGCCCAGCAGATCCTGCAGCATGAAGCGGCCCGCACGTGTGCCGGCATCCACTGCGGTCAGGATGAACAGCGCTTCGAACAGGATCGCGAAGTGGTACCAGAACGCCATGGTGTCTTCGCCCGGCAGCAGATGGTGCAGGATCTGCGCGATGCCCACCGCCAGGGTGGGCGCACCACCGGCGCGTGCCAGGATGCTGTGCTCGCCGATGTCGCGCGCCGTGGCTTCCAGCACCTCGGGCGTGATCGCAAAGCCCCACTCGGACACCTTGGCCGCAACGGCCACCGTGTCGCTGCCGACCAGCGAGGCCGGGCTGTTCATGGCGAAGTAGATGCCCGGCTCGATGATCGATGCGGCCACCAGCGCCATCACCGCCACGAACGATTCCATCAGCATGCCGCCGTAGCCGATGTAGCGCATGTGGCCTTCGTTGGCGAGCAGCTTGGGCGTGGTGCCCGAGGCGATCAACGCATGGAAACCGGAGACCGCGCCGCAGGCGATGGTGATGAACAGGAACGGGAAGATGCCGCCTTTCCACACCGGGCCGTCGCCGGTGGACGCGAACTGGGTCAGTGCCGGCATCTTCAGGTCCGGCATGACCACCACAATGCCGATCGCCAGTGCCAGGATCGTGCCGATCTTGAGGAAGGTGGACAGGTAATCGCGCGGTGCCAGCAGCAGCCACACCGGCAACACCGAGGCGACGAAGCCGTAGCCGATCAGCATCCAGGTGATCTGCTTGGCGGTGAAGGTGAATGCCGGGCCCCAGCTCGGATCTGCCGCGACCTTGCCGCCCAGCCAGATCGCACCCAGCAACAGGATCAGGCCGACCACCGAAATCTCGCCGATCTTGCCGACCCGGATGTAGCGCATGTACACGCCCATCATCAGCGCGATCGGCATCGTGGCGATGACGGTGAACATGCCCCATGGGCTTTCGGCCAGCGCCTTGACCACCACCATCGCCAGCACCGCCAGGATGATGATCATGATCAGGAAGGCGCCGAACAGGGCGATGGTGCCGGGCACCTGGCCCATTTCCTCGCGCACCAGATCGCCCAGCGAGCGGCCGTTGCGGCGGCTGGACAGGAACAGCACCACGAAGTCCTGCACCGCGCCGGCGAACACCACGCCGACCACCAGCCACAGCAGGCCGGGCAGGTAGCCCATCTGTGCGGCGAGCACCGGGCCGACCAGGGGCCCGGCGCCGGCGATCGCGGCGAAATGGTGGCCAAACAGCACGTGCTTGTTGGTGGGCACGTAGTCCAGGCCGTCGTTGTTGGCCACCGCCGGCGTGGCGCGGGTCACGTCCAGCTGCATCACCTTGTCGGCGATGAACAGGCTGTAGAAGCGGTAGGCGATCAGATAGATCGACACCGCCGCCACCACGATCCATAGCGCATTGATGTGCTCGCCACGCCGCAGCGCTACGGTACCCAGACAGAACGCGGCCAGCAGCGCCAGCGCGCCCCAGGCCAGCTTCGAGAACCCTTTCATGCATGCCCCTCAGGAACGATTCGCCCAAGGGTCCCCCCGTGCCAGGCTGCGGTCAATGGCAGCGTTCCGCGGCAGGGTAAAACTTTGGTCGTAGAGTATTTGGGTACACGATGCGCTAGCGCCCGCCATAGGAGGCCGACGATTGGAACGATCGGTTGCAGCGGCCGTGGTTGGGCGTTGCAGCAGGCGCACCCATCATTGGTGCACCGACCCACTGCACAGGGATCACGCAATGATCACCCCCACCACGACAGCGGCGCATGTGCTGCGCACCATCCGCGGCATGCCGACCTCCGACGGCGCCGGCGTCAAGCTGACCCGCGTCATCGGCACCCAGCAGCTGCCGGATCTGGACCCATTTCTGATGCTCGACGAGTTCGGCACCGAAAAGGCCGAGGACTACATCGGCGGTTTCCCAAGCCACCCGCATCGCGGCTTCGAGACGGTGACCTACATGCTGGACGGGCGCATGCGCCACAAGGACAACCACGGCAACGAAGGCCTGCTGACCCCGGGCAGCGTGCAGTGGATGACCGCCGGCCGCGGGCTGATCCATTCGGAAATGCCGGAGCAGGAATCCGGGCGCATGCGCGGCTTCCAGCTGTGGGTGAACCTGCCGGCGCGCGACAAGATGACCGACCCCAGGTATCAGGAGTACGCACCGGACAGCATCCCGGTCGCGCAGCCGGCGCCCGGTGTCACGGTCAAGGTGATCGCCGGAGCCGTGGGCCAGGTGCGCGGCCCGATCGTGCAACCGGCCACCGAGCCGGTGTACCTGGATATCGCACTGGCACCGGAGGCGTCCTGGGACTATGTGCTGCCCAGCGGCCACAACACGTTTGCCTACGCCTTTGAAGGTGCGGTGACGGTGGGCGAGGGCGATGCCGCGCGTACGCTGCCGGCGCAGGAACTGGCGGTGCTGGGCGGTGGCGAGCGCCTGACGCTACGGGCCGGTGCCGACGGCGCGCAGCTGATCCTGGTGGCGGGCCGCCCGCTCAACGAGCCGGTGATGCGGCACGGCCCGTTCGTGATGAACACCAGGCAGGAATTGATGCAGGCCTTCGTCGACTTCCAGGAAGGCCGGTTTTAACCGGCCGCTCGCGCCACGCGTACGAGAGCGGCGTGAGTGACCGCCTGCTGGAGGTGGCCGACATCTGCCCGCTCCATCGGCTGCGCACCGACGAGGTGCGCGCCGATACGGCAACTACGGGGTGACGGCGACGCGTCGGGGGTTGCAGCAGGCATGTGCAAGCGCAGACGCGCCGGGCATGCAACGGCGTGTACGCAGCTGGCGCGCGCCGGACCGCATCAGGTCGGCATGACCTGGCGCTTCACTACCGGTTGCGTCAGCGCTGCAAGGCCAGGCTGGCGGGCTGCAGATCCATGTTCTGCACCAGCGATTGCATCGAGGCCAGCTCCTCGGTGCTGGCGCCGTCGATCCAGAGCTGTGCATAGCGTTTCTTGCCCAGCTCGACCACGGTGACGCGGCGCGATTCCATGCCCGGCAGCTCGCGGCCGCCCAAGTCGAGCTTGTACCAGTAAAAGTCTTCCTGCTGGATCTGGCCCTTCTCCGCGCGGCGGTCACGCGCCAGCGTCATTGCCGGGTCGCGCGTGGTCAGCATCACGCCCATCACCTGGCGACCGTCTGCAGTCAAGGCCTTGCAGAACAGATAGTCCGCACCTGAAAGCTCGCTCCACTGCAGCCCCGAGGCTGGCGGCAACGGTGGGCAGACCGGTGAGGTTTGGGCGTGAACGGTGGCGGCGGCCAACAGCAGGCTCAGGCCGACAAGGCAGGATGCGGACTTCATTCAAGTGTTCCCCGGCGTTGGATGTCTGCGCAGGGACAGCGTTGTTGACCGTGTCGCGGCATCAGCCCGTGCGCTCCCCGCCCGGCTGTGCCCGCACGCAACCTGTCCCCAACCTATGTCGACATCACTACCACAGGTGGGGCTGCAAGCTCAAGCGCAATTCGCAGGTTGGGCTGCAATCGGTCGTGCGCGCGGGCACTCCCGTTGCGAGACCTGGGTGGGCAGCGCGGCACTGCCGGGCTGCCGGCTGCGGTCAGGGGTAGTTGACCGGCTTGGGCGCCGGGGTTTGCGGCAGTGGAATGAATTCCTTGTCGTCGCCGGGAATGCGGCCGAAGCGGCCGGCCTGCCAATCGTCCTTGGCCTGCTCGATGCGCTCCCTGGAACTGGAGACGAAGTTCCACCACAGGTGGCGCGGCCCATCCAGCGGCTCGCCGCCGAGCAGCATCGCCTTGAGCGGCGTCCTGGCGCGCAGGCGCCCGCGGCTGCCGGGCGAGGGTACGATCAGGTGGCGCGCGGGCACGTCGGTGCCATCCAGCTGCGCCTCGCCTTCCAGGATGTAGAGCGCACGTTCGGCGTGGCCGGTGTCCAGGTCGATCTCCGCCTCCGGCTGCAGATCCAGCGCGACGTTGAGCGTGCCGCTGAACACCTGTACCGGCGATTCCTCGCCGTACGCGCGGCCGGCGATCACGCGTAGCCAGACACCAGCGCGGCGTTGCTGCGGCAGGCTGGCGGCGGCGTGGTGATGGAAGGCGGGCGCGGTCTCTTCGGCCGAGCGCGGCAGCGCGATCCAGGTCTGCATGCCGTGCAGCGCATGCGTGCGGGCGCGCTCGGGGGCCGGCGTGCGCTCGGAATGGGCGATACCGCGGCCGGCGGTCATCCAGTTGACGTCGCCGGGGCGGATCACCTGGTCAGAGCCCAGGCTGTCGCGGTGGCCGATCTCGCCGGACCACAGGAAGGTCACCGTGGCCAGGCCGATATGCGGATGTGGGCGCACGTCGATGCCGTGATCGGGCTCCAGCACTGCCGGGCCCATATGGTCGACGAACACGAACGGGCCGACGCTGCGCGCCTGCAGCGTGGGCACGGCGCGGCGCACTTCCAGCCCGCCGATGTCATGCACGCGGGGAGCGATCAAGGTGGTCATGGCGGCGGCTCTGATCAAGTCGAATGGACACCAGCTTTGCATGTGCGCGCGCGGCCTGGCGAGCGCTTCACCAAGACGGATCGTCCCGGAGACAGTCGCTGCGCGGCGTGCTGGCGGCCTGAACGAGCGTGCCGAGATGGGCGGTTGCAGACGACAGAGGCAGGCACGCGCACGGTTGATCGCGATTGGCCGCCGCGCGCTAGAACAGCTGTCCGGAGGCGGCGCTGTGCAGGGCGATTTCGCCGCGCCGCGAGGCCAGCCGATCGGCTAGGCGCGTGGGCTCGGGCAGGCGATAGGCGCGCAGGGTGCGTAGCGTCCAGTCGAGCGCGCCCTGCATCGAGACGCGGTGGCCAGGCGAGACGATCAGCGGATTGCAGCGTGGCTTGCTGCGCAGCGCCCAGCCGATCTGCGTGCCACCCAGCAGGATCGGGCTGTGGTCGCCGCGCTCGGGCCCCGGCGCGACGAAGCTGCCCGCCAGGCGTTGCTTGGCCACGCCGATGCTGGGCAGGCCGGTCACCACGCCAAAGTGCGCAGCGATGCCGAGCTTGCGCGGATGCGCGATGCCCTGGCCGTCGATGAAGACCAGATCCGGGGGGCGCGACAACAGTGCCAGCGCCTGCAACAAGGCCGGCAGCTCACGAAAGCTGAGCAGGCCCGGCACGTACGGCATCGACGTGGGCACCCGCGCGACGTGCGTTTCCAGCGGCATCAGCGTGTCTGCATCCAGCAGCACCGCGGCCGCGCGCGTGGTCTGGCCGTCGTCTTCGAAGCCCACGTCGAAGCCGGCGAACAGTTGCGGTGTTGCGCCGAGCGGGTCCTGCAGCACCACGCGGTGTGCCAGTTGCTGTTGCAACTGTCGCGCCTGGATGACGCTGCCATCCCAACCGGCGAAGACGGGATCGATCGTTTGCATGGCCGCAGCATCGCGCGCTGGCCGTGGCGGTCTCGTGCACGCCTGCGATGCGCTGGCTGCCGTTACAATCGCAGGCTGATCGGCCCCAATCGGAGAACCGTAGTGACCCGTAAACTCGTACTGCTGCGCCATGGCCAGAGCCAATGGAACCTGGACAACCGTTTCACCGGCTGGGTGGATGTGGAACTCACCGAACAAGGCCGCCAGGAAGCCGCTGCGGCCGGCAAGCTGATGAAGGACGAAGGGCTGCAGTTCGATGTGGCGCACACCTCGGTGCTCAAGCGCGCCATCCATACGCTGCAGGGTGCGTTGAAGGAACTGGACCAGGACTGGTTGCCGGTGTCCAAGAGCTGGCGCCTCAACGAGCGCCACTACGGTGGCCTGCAGGGGCTGGACAAGGCCGAAACCGCGGCCAAGCACGGCGAAGAGCAGGTCAAGATCTGGCGCCGTTCCTACGACATTCCGCCGCCGGCGATGGACGTCAACGATCCGGGGCATCCGTGTCACGATCGTCGCTACGCCACGCTGGATCGCAATGCATTGCCGGGTACCGAGTCGCTGGCGACCACGCTGGTGCGCGTGCTGCCGTACTGGCACGACGCGATCGCACCGCAGTTGAAGGCTGGGCAGACCGTGCTGGTGACCGCGCACGGCAACTCGCTGCGTGCGCTGTACAAGTACCTCAACGCGGTCTCCAACGAGCAGATCCTGGAGCTCAACATCCCGACCGGCATCCCGTTGCTGTTCGAGCTGGACGACACCCTGCAGGTGCAAAGCTTCCGCTACCTGGGCGACCCGGAAGCGGCCAAGCGTGCCGCCGACGCGGTGGCCAATCAGGGCAAGGCGAAGTAATCGCCGCATCCGCTGGCCACGCTGCGTGCATGGCGCGCAGCATGGCGTGGAGTTTGCGGCGCGCGCTCGATTGACGCGTGCGGATTTGACACGCGTGCGCGCCTGTTGGTGGATCGGGCAGGTGCGCATGCGCGGGTTCTTGCAGGGGAGACATGATGTCCAGCAAGCGGAAAAGGCAACAGATGAGTGCCACCTACTGCCGCGCGTATCTGGTGACGTTGGGGCTGCTGTTGGGCGGTGGCGGCGCTGCGTTCGCGTTGCTGGCCCGGGGCAGTGTGTCCGGTTCGGCGCTGGGCCTGGCGCTGCTGGTCGGCATCGTGGGTGTGGCGCTGCTGGCGTTCGGTTTCTGGGGGCCGTCGCGACGGATGGAGTCCTGGGCGGAGGCGGCGTCCGGGCATGAGGTCGCGCTGGTGCTGATGGTGCTGGCGTATCCGGTGTACCTGGTGATGGCACCGCTGTACGCGCGCAAATGACCGCAGTCGATGGCGCTGCTGCTGCGCCGGATTGCCGGGGCGGTTTCTGCGGCGGCAACAGCGGTGGCATGTGCCCAGGCCACGCGTAGCGCGTTGTGGGACGTGTGCTCTTCGATAGGGCGCGGCAGCGGACGTCAGGACGTTGCGGTGCCGTTGCAATGATGACGTGGTTGGTGCGTCTGCGCTGATTGCCTACTTTTTTGACTGCGCATGGCGCGGTCGCATGCCTTGGAGAATGGAAAGATGTTGAGCAAATTCGCGCCACTGTCGCTTGCGGTGGCCATCGCGGTGACGCTCTCGGCGTGTGGCCGCTCCGAGGACACCGCCAGGCCGGCACCGGCTGCACCGCCGGCCGCGCCGACCAGGGTCGATGTGTCCAAGCTCGATGCGCCGATCGTGGCCTTCGGCATCAACGACCTGGATCCGGCCATCAACGCGTGCCAGGACCTCAACGGCTTCGTCAACGCCAAGTGGCTCAAGGCCAACCCGGTGCCGTCGGACCGCACCAGCTGGGGCAGTTTCGAGGTGCTGGCCGAGCGTTCGCTGACCATCCAGCACGCGTTGGTGGAGCAACTGGCGCGCGGCAACCTGTCGGCCGGCTCGGTGGACGCCAAGATCGCCGACCTGTGGCGCACCGGCTCGGACGAAGCGGCGATCGACAAGGCCGGCATCACGCCGCTGCAGCCGCAGCTCAAGGCGATCGATGCGCTGACCGATGCGCCGTCCATCGCCGCGTGGTTGCGCGACAGCTATGCCAAGGGCCAGGGCTTCCTGTTCTCGTTCGGCGCCAATGCCGACTACAAGCATTCCGAACAGATGATCGCCTACGCAGGCCAGGGCGGTCTGGGCTTGCCCGAGAAGGGCTATTACACCGATCCGGCGCAGGCCAGGATCCGTGAGCAGTACGTGGCCTACATCGCGCGCGTGCTGGAGTTGTCCGGCATTCCCGCCGCGCAGGCGGCCACGCAGGCCAAGGCGGTGATGGCGTTCGAAACCCGCCTGGCCGCCGCCTCGCTGTCGCGCATCGAACTGCGCGACCCGGCCAAGCGCTACAACCCGGTCGATGTGGCCGGTGCCAACGCGGTGACACCGCATTTCGACTGGCAGGCGTTCTTCAGCGCACTCAAGGTGCCGGCGGGGACGTTCTCGCTGAGCCAGCCGGGTTACTTCGCCGAACTCGATGCGATGCTGGCCGATACGCCGGTGGAAACCTGGAAGGCCTACCTGCGTTTCCACAGTGTGGACGAGGCGGCACCGTATCTGGCCAAGCCGTTCGAGCAGGCCAACTTCGATTTCTATGCCAAGACGCTGCGTGGCCAGCAGGACATGCTGCCGCGCTGGAAGCGCACCTTGAATGCGGTCAACGAGGCGATGGGCGAGGCACTGGGCCAGCTGTACGTGCAGTCCGCATTCCCGGCCGAGTCCAAGCAGCAGATGCAGCAGCTGGTGCAGAACCTCTCGGTGGCGCTCAAGGCGCGGCTGGAACAGCTCGACTGGATGAGCGCGGAAACCAAGCAGCGCGCGCTGGAGAAGTGGGCCAGTTTCACGCCCAAGATCGGCTACCCGGATCAGTGGCGCGACTGGTCGGGCCTGGAGACCCGGGGTGACGGATTCCTGGCCAACATGCAGGCCGCGCAGGCATTCAACTATCGCTACATGCTGGACAAGATCGGCAAGCCGGTCGACAAGCGCGAGTGGCATATGACCCCGCAGACGGTCAATGCGTACTACAACGCCACCCGCAACGAGATCGTGTTCCCGGCGGCAATCCTGCAGCCGCCGTTCTTCGACCCCAAGGCCGACCCGGCATTGAATTACGGCGGGATCGGCGCGGTGATCGGGCACGAGATGATGCATGGCTACGACGACTCGGGCAGCCAGTTCGATGCCAAGGGCAACTTCGATACCTGGTGGACCGATGCGGACCGCAAGCTGTTCACCCAGCGCACCGACCAGCTGGTGGCGCAGTTCGACGGCTATGAGGCGATTCCTGGCGTCAACGTCAAAGGCAAGCTGACCCTGGGCGAGAACATCGGCGATCTCGGTGGCCTGACCGTGGCCTATGACGCGCTGCAGATGGCATTGAAGGAACAGCCCGGCGCCAACAAGGACATCGACGGTTATACGCAGGACCAGCGCTTCTTCATGAACTGGGCCACGGTGTGGCGCCGCAACTTCACCGACGGCGAATTGCGCGTGCGCCTGAACACCGACCCGCATGCGCCGGCCAATTTCCGCGCCAATGGTGCGCCGTCGAACATGCCGGCATTTGCGCAGGCGTTCCAGTGCAAGCCGGGCGATGCGATGGTGCGTGGCGACAAGGATCGCGTTGCGATCTGGTAAGCGGCATCGCATCCGGCGCGGACTGTTGCGACAGTCCGCGCCGGGAAACCCGCTGTTTTTGCGCGTTTGTCGAGCTCGCTTGTGCGCTTGCGTCTGCACATCGACATGCAGGTGCAGCGTCTAGACTGCCGCGCTCTGCAACACGGGGGCGGCAGTGGCGAAGCGAAAAATCATCAAATGGGTGGGCATCGGTGCGCTGGTGCTCCTGCTGGGCAGCGTGCTGTCGCTGTACGGCTACGGACGCTTTGCCGATCGTCAGCGTGGTGCGGTGAGCCACGCGCTGCCTGCCACGGCGATCGCCACGCCGATCGATCAGGTGGTCGCGCCGCTGCAGCAGGCACATGCCGGTCAGACCGGCATGGTGATCCTGCCCGACAATGTCGATGCGTTCGCGGTGCGTGCGCTCACCGCGCGTGCGGCCGGGCGCAGCCTGGATCTGCAGTACTACATCTGGCATGCCGACTTCACCGGCAACCTGCTGCACAACGAACTGCTGCATGCGGCCGATCGCGGCGTGCGCGTGCGCCTGCTGCTGGACGACATGAACATCCATGGCAGCGATTCGGTGCTGGCGGCGCTGGACAGCCACCCGATGATCGAGATCCGTCTGTTCAATCCCACCCGTGCGCGCGAAGGCACGCTGATGCGCGGGGTGGAGATGGTGCTGCGCATGTTCAGCATCAACCGGCGCATGCACAACAAGGCCTGGATTGCCGATGGCCGGATGGCGGTGGTGGGTGGCCGCAATGTGGGCGATGAATACTTCGATGCGGCGCGCGACACCAATTTCATGGACATGGACGCGGCACTGATGGGGCCGGCCGTGGGCCAGGCCGAGCAGGTCTTCGATGCGTACTGGAACAGCCCCAATGCCCTGCCGCTGGCTGCGCTGGTGACCGCCAAGCCGCAGGCGCTGGATGCCTTGCGCGGCAGCCTGGATGCGGGCCTGGAGTCGGCACGCGCGCATCCGTATGTGCAGCGCCTGCGCCAGTCGCCCAGCGTGCAGGCGTTGACGCAGGGCCAGCGCCAGGTGCAGTGGCTGGACCAGGCGCGCATCGTTTCCGACCCGCCGGAAAAGGCCGAGGGCGCACCGCCGCAGGCGGACTGGATGACGCCGGTGTTGATCGGCGAAATGGCGCATGCGCAGCGCGAACTGAAGGTGATCTCGCCGTATTTCGTGCCGGGCGAGGACGGCATGCGCTGGATCGGCGCGTTGCGTCGGCGCAATGTGCGCGTGAGCGTGTTGACCAACTCGCTGGCGGCAAACGATGTGGTTGCCGTGCACAGCGGCTATACCGATTACCGGGTGCCCCTGCTCATGCAAGGCGTGCGCCTGCACGAGCTCAAGCCGATGGGCAAGCCGGACGGCAGCCTGTTCGGCTCCAGCGGGGCCAGCCTGCACACCAAGGCGTTCGTGGTGGACGACAGCAGCGGCTTCATCGGCTCGTTCAATCTGGATCCGCGCTCGATGAACCTCAATACCGAGATGGGCCTGCTGTTCAACGACCGCGCAGTGGCCGCGCAGCTGGAGCAGGTCTACAACCGCAAGATCGGTGCGCCGGTGAGTTACCGCGTGACCCTGGAGCAGGGCGCGCTGCGCTGGCACGACGATGCGGCGCAACCGCCCGAGGTGTGGTCGCAAGAGCCGGCCGCGAGCGTGTGGCGGCGTGGCGCGGCGGCGGTGATGGGCTGGTTGCCGTTGGAGTCGCAGTTGTAATTGCACCGTTTGCGCGTGCGGCGCGCTACTGCAGCTGCGTCACGATCTCGCGCGCCATCGCGCCCAGCGGCAGGATGCGGTCGGCGCCGCCGCGTTTGATCGCTTCCTTGGGCATGCCGAACACGATGCTGGTGTGTTCGTCCTGCGCCACCGTGCGCGCGCCGGCCTGGCGCATTTCCAGCAGCCCGGCGGCGCCGTCGTCGCCCATGCCGGTCATGATGATGCCCAGCGCGTTGCTGCCGGCCGCGCGCGCGGCCGAGCGGAACAGCACATCCACCGACGGACGGTGCCGGTTGACCGGCGGGCCTTCCATCACTTCGACAAAATATTGCGCGCCACTGCGGCGCAGCAGCAGATGCTTGCCGCCGGGCGCGATCAGCGCGCGGCCGGGCATCACCCGGTCGTTGTTGGCGGCCTCTTTCACTGCGATCTGGCACAAGCCATTCAGGCGCGCGGCGAAGGCGGCGGTGAATTTCTCCGGCATGTGCTGCACGATCACGATGCCGGGGCAGACGCGCGGCAACGCGGTCAGTACTTCCTCAAGCGCCTGGGTGCCCCCGGTGGAGGTGCCGATGGCGACGATGCGCTCGGTGGTCTGCGCCAGCGCGCGCCCGCTTTGCGCCGGCAGGATCACATCGGCGGTGTGCTTGACCTCCGCTTCCAGCGGCGCTGCGGCAACCCGCGCGGCCAGCCGCTTGACGTTGGCGCGTGCGGCGCTGCGCACGGTATTGACCAGTTCGTCGGCCGAGTCGGTGAGGAACTGCTTCAGCCCCAGGCGCGGTTTGGTCACCACGGCCACCGCACCGGCGGCCAGGGCATCCATGGTGACGCGTGCGCCTTTTTCGGTGAGCGTGGAACAGATCACCACCGGGGTGGGGCGTTCGCTCATGATCTTGCGCAGGAAGGTGATGCCGTCCATGCGCGGCATTTCCACATCCAGCACGATCACGTCCGGCCATTGCTTGCGCATCTTCTCGATCGCCAGCAGCGGGTCGGCCGCGGTGGCGATGACCTCGATGTCGGGCGCGTCGTTGAGCACGCCCACCAGCACCTGGCGCACCACCGCCGAGTCGTCGACGACCATGGCCTTGATGGCATCGGTGCGGGCAATGGGGCTGGCGGCAGGGCGGTTGAAGACGGTCGACACGGCGGATCCTTGGCTCAGGCCTTGCGGAAGATCGAGGGTGCCACCTGGACCAGATCGATGTCGAGTTCGCTCAGGCTCTCCGAATGACCGATGCAGAAATAGCCGCCCGATTTGAGGTTGGACAGCACACGCAGGATGACCTCGCGCTTGGTCTGGCCATTGAAATAGATCATCACATTGCGCAGGAAGATCGCATCGAAGCTGCCCAGCATCGGCAAGGCCGTATTGAGGTTGGCATGCACGAACTTGACCCGGTCGCGCAGGCGGCGTTCCACCAGCAAGGTGCCGTCGTATTCGCCCTGGCCACGCAGGCAATAGCGCTTGAGATAGGGCTGCGGAATGCCGTCGATGCGCTGCAGGGCGTAATGCCCGGTGCGCGCCTTGGCCAGCACGCGGGTGCTGATGTCGCTGCCGACCACTTCGAACGGCCGTCCCTGCAAGCTGTCGTCCAGCACCATCGCCATGCTGTAAGCCTCTTCGCCGCTGGAGCTGGCCGCGCTCCAGCAGCGGAACGGCAGGCCGCCGCGATGTTCGCCGGCCAGCTTGCGCAGCAGCTCGAAGTGCTTGGGCTCGCGGAAGAAGTAGGTTTCGTTGGTGGTCAGCAGGTCGATCGCGGTCTGGATCTCGGCGCGGTCCTGGCGGCTTTCCAGCAACTGCAGGTACTGCGTGTAGGTGCTGAACTGGTGTTCGCGCAGGCGCTTGCCCAGCCGGCCGCACAACATGGCTTTCTTGCCGGTGGAAATGCTGATGCCCGCCGCTTCGAAGATGAAGCGCTGGAAGCGGCCGAACTCCTGTTCGGTGATGGCGGTGGCTGTGCTCATGGTCAGGCGACATCCGCATCGCTGGGCAGTGCGTTGCCGCACAGGCGTGCGATGCGCACGGCGTGTTCGCGCCACCATTCCGACAGCATCGGCCCGGGCATCGGCGAGCCCATCAGGTAGCCCTGTGCCAGGTCGCAGCCCAGCTCGCGCAGCAGGCGCCAGTCCTCCGGCGTTTCCACCCCTTCGGCCACGGCGGTGAGTTCGAGCCGGTGGGCCAGTTCCAGCGTGGATTCGAGCACGGTGCGCTGACTGCGGCTGCGATGTGCGGCATGCACGAAGCTGCGATCCAATTTGAGTTCGGTGAAGGGAATGCTGGCCAGGCGCTGCAGCGAGGAAAACCCCGTGCCGTAGTCGTCGATCGACAGGCCGAAGCCGTGCAGGCGCAGGCGCGCCAGCATGCTCAAGGCATTGGCCGGCTCCACGATGGCGCTTTCGGTGAGTTCCAGCACCAGATCGGCAGGGCTCAGGCCGTTGTCGCCCAGCTTGCCGCACAGCTGTTCGAGAAAGCCCTGCTCGCCGAGCAGGTTGGGCGACAGGTTCAGCGCCAGGCTCAGCTCCAGGCCTTCTGCGCGCCAGTCCACCAGTTGCGCGACCGCCATGTCGATCACCTGCTGGGTCAAGGCATGGATCAGGCCTTCGCGTTCGGCCAGCGGAATGAAGCGCTCCGGCCCAATCATGTCGCCTTGCGGGCGGCGCCAGCGCGCGAGTGCTTCCACACCGCGCAGGCGACCATCCCTGAGATCGAGCTTGGGTTGGTAGGCCACGCGGATTTCGCCGCGGCGCATGGCCCGGTCCAGCCGCGATGCCGCCGCGCCACCGCTGGACATCAGCGGCGATATCGCCGGCTGTGCAAACGCAGGCGCGTTCGTGGCCAGCCCCGGTTCGCACTCCAGCACATTGGCCAGGTCCTGCAGATGCATCGGCTTTTCGATGCCGCCGAGCACGCGCACCCCGGCGCTGCGGCTGAGCTGCATCACCGCATCGATCAAGGCGCCGCCGCGCTGCGAGACCACCACCACCGGCACGCTGTACTTGCCGCGTGCCAGCGCATCGAGCAGCTGCACGCCGTCCATGCCCGGCATTTCCAGATCGATCAGCAGCAGCGATGGTGAAATCGCACTGCCGAGCCAGGCCAGCGCGGCGTGGCCGTCGACCGCGCCATCGACCGCGACGGCGCCGAGCTGGCGGCACAGCGCCATCGCGTGTTCGCGCTGGACCACGCTGTCGTCGACGACCAACACGGGGCCGTCCAGCGCGCAGCTGCAGGAGAGAAGGGTGGGGCGCATGGGAGTCCTTGCGTGCATGCTGGACATGTCAGGCTGCCAGCTCGGCGACAGGCAGCTGGGCGAGTGCGTCGTTGCCCAGCACCGCGTCGGCATCGAGCAGGATCACGAAGCGCTCGCCGATCCTGGCCATCGCATGGATGCATTCGCGTGCGATGCCGGCGCCAAAACTGGGGGCGCCGGCGATGGCGTCGGGTGCGATCTCCAGCACTTCGCTCACCGCGTCCACCAGCAGGCCGAGCACCTGATGCGTATGGCCATGGGCGATCTCCACGATTACGATGCAACTGCGCTTGGTGATCGCGCTGGCGTTGCGGCCGAAGCGTTGCTGCAGATCCACCACCGGCACCACCGCGCCGCGCAGGTTGATCACGCCGCGCAGGGCCGGCGGCATCATCGGCACGTCGGTGGGCGCGCGGTATTCGATGATTTCCTTGATGCCGAGGATGCCCAGGCCGAACATCTCCGTGCCCAGCAGAAAGGTCAGGTATTGCTGCGGTGCCGTCGATGACGGCGCAACGGTGCGTGTGGTGGTGATGGCTGCGCTGTGCGGTTGCATCGTCGTTTCCTCAGAAGCTGGCGAACTGCGATTCGTCGATCGCATCGGCGGTGGTCGCCACCGCGCTGATCTGGCGCACGTTGCTGCGACGCGGCGGTGCACTGACCGCGGTGCTGCTGCCATGCGTTGCGATCCGGCGCGGCCCAGGCTTGCTGCTGGGCGATGCCGTCGCACGCGAGCCGTTGCCGAGCCGGAAGAAGCCCATCAACTGCTGCAGCTGTTCGGCCTGCGCGCTCATTTCCTCCGAGGTGGCGGCCAGTTCTTCGGCATTGGCCGCGGCCGACTGCGTGGTCTGGTTCAACTGGCCGACGGCGGTGTTGATCTGGCTGACGCCGGCGGTCTGTTCCTCGGAGGCGGCGGCGATTTCCTGCACCAGGTCGGAGGTGCGGCGGATCGAGGGCACCATCTCGCCGAGCACGCGGCCGGCGCTTTCGGCCAGGTCCACGCTGGAGCCGGCCACCTCGCCGATCTCCTGCGCGGCGATCTGGCTGCGCTCGGCCAGCTTGCGCACTTCCGCCGCCACCACCGCAAAGCCCTTGCCGTGTTCGCCGGCACGCGCGGCCTCGATGGCGGCATTGAGCGCCAGCAGATTGGTCTGGTAGGCGATGTCGTCGATGATGCCGATCTTCTTGGCGATGTCCTTCATCGCCACCACGGTGGCGCGCACGGTGTCGCCGCCGTCGGCGGCTTCGCTGGCGGCCTTGGCGGCCATGCTGTCGGTGACGCGCGCGTTCTCGGTGTTCTGCGCGATGGAGGCGGTCATCTGTTCCAGCGAGGCGCTGGTCTCTTCCACGCCGGCAGCCTGTTCGCTGGCGGCCTGGGCCAGCGCCTGGGCGGTGGCGCTGACCTGTTCGGAGGCGCTGGCCAGGTTCTCGGCGTTGCGGTTGACCTCATCGACGATCTCGGTCAGCCGGCTCATGGTGGTGTTGACGTAGCGCTGCATGTCGGCGAACGCGCCTTCGTAGCGGCCTTCCACGGTGTGGGTGAGGTCGCCGTCGGCCATTGCGCCCATCACCTGGATCACTTCGGAAATGCTGCGCAGGTTGCCGCGCGCGCGCTCCACGGTGTCGTTGATGAAGGCCTTCTTGCCCGGCAGCTGCGCCAGCGGTGCCTCGAAGTTGCCGCGGCCGAACTCGGCCACCACGCCCATCGCCAGTTTCTTGACTGCGATATGCGCGCCCACCATCTGGTTGATGCCGGTGGCCATGCTGCGGAAATCGCCGTCGAAGCGACTGCTGTCGATCACCACGTCGATGTCGCCGGCCTCGTGCTCGGCCGACATGTGGTTGATCTCGGCGATCAGGCCGGTGAGGTTACCGCGCACCTGTTCCAGGGTTTCGTTGATGAAGCGCTTCTTGCCCGGCAGCAACGGCAGCTGCGCGGTGAAGTTGCCGTGGCCGAACTCGGCCACGCAGGCGATGGCCTGCTTCTTGACCGCGATGTGGCTGGCCACCATCGCATTGATGCCTTCGGCCATGCGGCGGAAATCGCCGCTGAAACGCTGGGTGTCGATGACCACGTCGATATCGCCGGCGTCGTGCTCGGCCGCCATGCGGTTGACCTCGGCGACCATGCCGGTGAGGTTGCCCCGGATCTGCTCGACGATCTCGTTGATGAAGGCCTTCTTGCCCGGCAGGCGTTCCAGCTCGGCGGAGAAGTTGCCGCGGCCAAACTCGGCCACGCACGCCATTGCCTGCTTCTTGACCGCGATGTGGCTGGCGACCATGCGGTTGATGCCTTCGCCCATGGTGCGGAAGTCGCCGTCGAAACGCGCCACGTCGATGCGTGCATCGATCTCGCCGGCATCGTGTTCCTGCGAGACGCGGTTGATCTCCTCGTTGACGTGGGCGATGTTGCCTTGCACCTTGCGCAGCGCACGCAGCACCTCGCAGGCCTGCTCGTCGCGCAGCTGCGGCAGGGCGACGGCGAAGTTGCCACGCGCGAATGCATCCAGCGTGGTGGTGGCAAGCTCCAGCGAGCCGGTCGCGATGCGGATCGCATGGAGCAGCAACGCACCGCTGACGAGTGCGGCCAAGACGCTGGCGGCGAGCAGGGCGCCGTGTGACAGCGTCAGCGCAAAGCCGGCGACCACCACCACGACAGGCAAGGCAAGGGCGAGGGCGGCGGTGAACCACAACTGCGTGGCGATCGGAAGACGGTGTGACATGGCGGCAGCTTCCTGGGGTCAGGGAACAACGAACGAGGCGGTGATGTGGGGAGTGCTTGTGTGGTGACTCAGGCCGCCAGGGCGTCCTGGTTTGGATGCAATTGCTGCAGCAGGCTGGGTACGTCGAGAATCAGCGCGACATCGCCGCTGCCCAGGATGCTCGAACCGCTGATGCCCTTGACCTGTGCGAAGACCCTGGACAACGGCTTGATCACGGTCTGCCATTCGCCCAGCAAGGTGTCCACGACCAGGCCGAAGCGCTGGGTACCCTGGCGGATCACCACGATGCTCTCGCGCGCAGGCGTCTTGCCGCCGAGCGCGAACAGCTCGCGCAGGCGTACATACGGCAGCACGCTGCCACGCAGGTCGATGTAGTCGCTGCTGTAGTCGGGCGTGAATTCCACGCATTCCTCCACCACGTCCAGCGGCACCACGAACACCGATTTACCGACGCCGACCTGGAAGCCGTTGATGATGGCCAGCGTCAGCGGCAGCCGCACCGAAATGGTGGTGCCCAGGCCTGCGGTGCTGTCGATCTCCACGGTGCCGCGCAGCGCGGTGATGTTGCGCTTGACCACGTCCATGCCCACGCCGCGGCCGGACAGGTTGGTGACCTTTTCGGCGGTGGAAAACCCCGGCTCGAAGATCATCGCGAATACCTCGCGGTCGCTGAGCTGGCGGCCCGGCTCGATCAGCCCGCGTTCCAGCGCCTTGGCCAGGATGCGGTCGCGATTCAGACCGCCACCGTCGTCGGTGATCTGGATGACGATGCTGCCGGAGTCGTGATAGGCATTCAGGCCCACGGTGCCGCGTGCGGGCTTGCCGCGTGCCACGCGCACCTCCGCCGGTTCGATGCCGTGATCCATGGCGTTGCGCACCAGATGGGTGAGCGGGTCGCCGATCTTTTCCACCACCGACTTGTCCAGTTCGGTGTCTTCGCCGGCCACGACCAGCGCGATGTCCTTGCCGAGTTCGCGCGCCACGTCGTGCACCACGCGCTGGAAGCGGCTGAAGGTGCCGCCGATCTTGACCATGCGCAGTTGCAGGGCACTTTCGCGCACCTCTTCCACCAGGCCGGCCAGGATCGAGGCCGATTCCAGCAGCTGTGCATCGCCGGTGCGCTGCGCGTTGGCGTTGGTGCCGGCCACCGCGATGATGAGTTCGCCCACCAGGTCGATCATGCGATCGAGCTTGTCGGCATCCACGCGGATCGAGCGCGCGTCGGCGTTGCGTGCGCCGGTGTCCTGCTGCGGACGTGCCGACGCTGCGGCCGGCACGGCCGCCAGCACGCCGCTAACCGGCGCGGCCGCAGCCACGACCGGCTCGTCTGCAAGCACGGCGCTGGCGTCCATCGGTGCCGGTACCGAGATGATCTCCAGGTCGCAGTCCTCGCGTACGAACTCGAACACGTCCTCGATCGCGGCACGGTCGGCATCACTGCGCAGCAGGATCCGGAAGCCCAGGTAATTGGCTTCCGGATCCAGCGCTTCGAAGCTCGGCAGCCCGCTGACATCGGTATTGATCGACTCGACCGAGCCCAGCCCGCGCAAGTTGCGAATCAGCTTGAGCGGCGAATTGCCGTAGCGCAGCGCATCGGCGAACAATTTCAGCGTGATGCGCCAGTAACCGCTCTGTTTCTCCGGGGTGTTGTGCTGGACGGCCGTGGCAGTGACACCGCAGGCGCTGACCTGCAGGTAGGTCTGCAGTTGCGCCAGCAGGGGCTCGGCCTCTGCAGTCAGGGCGTCGGCATCGGCGTGAGCGGGATCGGCCGCGGTTTCCACCAGGGCGTGGATGTGGTCGCAGCACACCAGCAGCAGCGCGATCAGTTCCGAGCTCAGCGTCAGTGCATCGTCGCGTACCAGGTCCAGCACGCTTTCCACGACGTGGGTGAAACCGACCAGCTGCGGCAGATCGAACAATCCACCCGAGCCCTTGATGGTGTGCGCCGCACGGAAGATCGCATTGACCGCATCGGGCGAGGATTCGCCACGCTCGGCTTCGAGCAGGTGACGTTCCATGTCTTCGAGCAGGTCCCGGCTTTCGGCCAGGAAGGTCTGCATCAGCTGGTTCATGTCCATGCGTGTCGCCGGTCCCTTAGTGAATGCGTTCGCCGAGACCCGCAACCGCATGCGGGTACAGCGCTTCGAGCAGGCCGAGCAGTTCGATCACATCGACCACCGCGCGGCTGGAATCGGTCAGCGAGAACGGCCGGCCATCGGCCTGGATCGCCTGCTTGGTCGCCAGCAGCAACTGCAGGCCGGTGGTGTCGATCTCGCTGACCGCCCCCAGGTCCAGATGCAGCCCGCCCGGATGCAGCAAGGCCGGCTGCAGCAGCGGCTTGAGTTCGGCAGCGCGACGGATGGTCATCTCGCCTTCCAGGGCAAGCGTCAGCGGCGCGGGTAGATCGGACAGTGGCGTGTTCATTGATGCCTCAAGCGATGCGATGGCGCACGGTTGCGTGCCATGACGCGGAAGAAGGTCGCTCCGGCGTGGGCTTGCGTGGGCAGTGCTGCACACGGAGATCACGCCGGTCCATGCAGGTATCGGCGCGTGACAGGAATATTTAGGCCAAATTCAGTGCAGTGACGAATTTGAGAAGGCCATCACTGCCTGGGCATTAATTGCTCAGCTTTGTCGCAAGCAGGCTCAGGACACCAATGTCCTGGACAGTCCCGCAGGACAGATCGCCGCGTTCCCGTCGGCTTCTTGAGTGCCTGCGGCGTGAGGCGGTGCACGGTGGCCGCAGCAACGACGCACCAGACAGGTCGCCTGCCTCCTGTACCGGCAGCGCAAGGGGCATGGCTTTAGCGGAACTGCCGCATTGGATCGGCGGCACTGTGCGCAGTGCCTGCAACGCGGTCGGCGCGTGCTGGCGTCATCAGGCCGGGCGCGGCGCCCAAGGCAGGCGCAGCCGACCGCAGCGCGGTCTCATCTTGGCGCCAGCATCGTCAGCAGGCCGCGCGCGGCGTTGAAGCGGTCCGCGCCTTCCGGCAGCGGCAGCTTGATGCGCAGCTTGTCCGGGCCGTCCATCGTGTAGATCTTCGGCTGCTTCTGGATCATCTGGATCACCGCCACCGGGTCGATCGCCGGTTTTGCCTCGAAGACCAGCCGGCCGCCGTTCTCGCCCAGGTCCAGCTTGCGCACGCCCAGCGCATTGGCCTGCAGCTTGAGTTCGGCAATGGCGAACAGGTGCTTGACCGGGTCCGGCAGCAGGCCGAAGCGGTCGATCATCTCCACCTGCAATTCGCGCAATGCATCGGCATCGCGTGCGCTGGAGATGCGCTTGTACAGCGTCAGCCGCGTATGCACGTCCGGCAGGTAATCCTCGGGAATCAGCGAGGCCACATGCAGCTCGACCTCGGCACCGCGGACTTCCTCGCCGGCATCCAGATCCGGCAGCTTGCCCTGGCGGATGCTGCGTACCGCGCGTTCCAGCAGCTCGGTGTACAGGCTGAAACCGACCTCGGCCATCTGCCCGCTCTGGTCTTCGCCCAGCAGCTCGCCGGCGCCGCGGATTTCCAGATCGTGCGTGGCCAGGGTGAAGCCGGCGCCGAGCTCGTCCATGGAGGCGATCGCTTCCAGGCGTTTGGCCGCATCGGAGGTCATCGAGCGCCGATCCGGCACCACCAGATACGCGTAGGCGCGGTGATGCGAGCGGCCGACGCGGCCGCGCAGCTGGTGCAGCTGGGCCAGGCCGAAGCGGTCGGCGCGGTTGATGATGATGGTGTTGGCGTTGGGAATGTCGATGCCCGACTCGATGATCGTGGTCGACAGCAACACGTTGAAGCGCTGCTTCTGGAAATCCAGCATCACCCGCTCCAGCTCGCGCTCGGGCATCTGCCCGTGGGCGATGCCGATGCGCGCTTCCGGCACCAGTTCGGACAGCTCGCGCTGCATGCGCACGATGCTTTCCACATCGTTGTGCAGGAAGTACAGCTGCCCGCCGCGACTGAGTTCGCGCTGGAAGGCCTCGCGCAGCAGCGCATTGTCCCAGGCAGTGATGAAGGTCTGCACCGCCAGCCGGTTCGGTGGCGGGGTGGCGATGATCGACAGGTCGCGCAGCCCGGCCATGGCCATGTTGAGCGTGCGCGGGATGGGGGTTGCGGTGAGCGTGAGCAGATGCACGTTGGCGCGCATCGCCTTGAGTGCTTCCTTCTGCCGCACGCCGAAGCGCTGCTCTTCGTCGACCACGACCAGGCCCAGGTCCTTGAACTTGACGTCCGGCTGCAGCAGCCGGTGCGTGCCGATGATCACGTCGATCTCGCCGCTGGCCACCTTCTCCAGCTCGGCCTTGATTTCCTTGGTGCTCTTGAAGCGCGACAGCACTTCCACCTTCATCGGGTAGTCGGCGAAGCGGTCGCGGAAATTGCGGTAATGCTGCTCGGCCAGCAGCGTTGTCGGCACCAGCACGGCAACCTGCTTGCCGGCGCTGGCGGCGGCAAAGGCGGCGCGCACCGCGACCTCGGTCTTGCCGAAGCCGACATCGCCGCAGACCACGCGGTCCATCGGCTGGCTGCTGCCCAGGTCGCGCAGGGTCGCATCGATGGCGGCCAGCTGGTCGCCGGTTTCCTCGAACGGAAAGCCGGCCGCGAACGGCTCGTACATCGCCCGGTCCACCTGCAAGGCCAGCCCGGCGCGGGCACGCCGGCGCGCCTGGATCTCCAGCAATTCGGCCGCCACGTCGCGGACCTTTTCGGCCGCCTTGCGCTTGGCCTTGGTCCACTGCTCGCCGCCCAGCGAATGCAGCGGCGCGGTCTCGGCCGAGGCGCCGGAATAGCGGCTGATCAGATGCAGCTGCGCCACCGGCACGTACAGGCGGTCGCCCTTGGCGTATTCGATCTCCAGGAACTCGCCGGGCATGCCACCGGCATCGAGCACGATCAGCCCGCGGTAGCGGCCCACACCGTGGTCTTCGTGCACGATCGGCGCGCCTTCGGACAGCTCGCCCAGGTCGCGGATGATCGCTTCCGGTTCGCGCCCGACCCGGCGGCTGCGCCGCGGCTGGTTGGCGCGCTCGGGAAACAGCTGGCGCTCGGTCAGGACCGCAATCTGCGGGGTGTCCAGCGCAAAGCCGTCTTCCAGCGGCGCCACGGTGATACCGAAGCGCAGCTTGGTGGCAGCCAGGAAGGCGGGCAGGTCGGCGACGACCTCCGGCTTCAGCTGCGCGGCGGCCAGCACTTCCATCAAGGCCTCGCGCCGGCCGGCGGTATCGGCGGCCACCAGCACGCGGCCGGGGTAATGGCCCAGGAACGAGGACAGCGCCTGGCCGGCCGGCGCGTCCTTTGCCGCCACCGGCAGCGGCGGCAAGGGCTGGTCGCCCAGCGCGGCGGCCTCGTCGATGCGCGGATGATCGCTGGCCCAGACTTCGATGCGCGCCAGCTTGTTGAGCCGCTCGCGCAAGGCATCCGGCGATTGATACAGCTCGTCCGGCGTCAGCAGCGGGCGTTCCACGTCGTGGCGGCGCTGTTCGTAGCGGTCCTGTGCCTGCGCCCAGAACGTATCGGCCGCATTGGAGACACCGGTGGCGACCAGCGGCAACACGCGCTTGTCCAGATAATCGAACAAGGTGGCGGTCTTGCTGAAGAACATCGGCAGGTAATACTCGACGCCCGACGGCGCCAGACCCGATTTCAGGTCCTGGTACAGCGCGCTGCGCCGGGTGTCCACGTCGAAACGCTCGCGCAGGCAGGCCAGCACGCGCTCCACGCTGGCATCGTCCATCGGCACTTCGCGGCCGGGCAGCAGCTTGACGGCCTCGACCTTGTCCAGCGAGCGCTGCGATTCCGGGTCGAAGGCGCGGATGGAGTCGATATCCTCGTCCAGCAACTCGATCCGCAACGGCGTGGCTTCGCCCATCGGAAACACATCCAGCAAGCCGCCGCGCACCGCGAAATCGCCCGGGTCCATCACCTGCGGCACGTTACGGTAACCGGCGCTTTCCAGCCGGCGTTTTTCCGCATCCAGGTCCAGCCGCTGGCCGACCTTCAGATCGAAACTGCCGCCGACGATATAGCTCAGCGGTGCCAGCTGCTGCATCAGCGTCTGCACCGGCACGATCACCACCCCACGGGTCAGCGCGGGCAGCCGATGCAGCGCCGCCAGGCGCTGGCTGATGATTTCCGGGTGCGGGCTGAACTGGTCGTAGGGCAGGGTCTCCCAATCGGGAAACGGCACCACCGGCAACGTGGCGTGCTCGCCGAGCAAGGCGTGCAGATCCGCCTCGATCTGATGCGCGCTCTGGTTGTCGCGTGCGATCACCAGCAGCGGGCCGGCATGCGCCTCGGCAGCCCTTGCGATCGACCAGGCCAGCGTAGTCGGCGAAGACGGAGCGCGCCAATAGGCGCGGAGCTGGCCGGACTTGGGCAGCGGCGGAGAGGGGAAGGTGGTTGGCGACGGCATCAGCCGGCAATTTTATCAGAGCACCCACCACGCCCGGTCCATCCGGTGTGAAAGCCGGCGTCGGGCCACCTGCGCAGAAGCGCGCTGCACGGTCCTGCTTTAGCTATCGACTTGCTCGTACCGGGCACCGCCTGGGCCAGCACGCCGGTGGACCAGTTGCAGTCGCAAGCGCAGTCAAAAGCCCAATCGAAAACCCAGTCAAAAGCCCAGTCGGTCGAGGGTGCGGTGCCCTCACCGCTTGCGGGACACGCCGTGAACCCATCCCTGGGGGCTCGGTGGCGGCATCCATGCCGCCACACGGTCCCGCAATCGGTGAGGGCACCGCACCAGACAGTTGGCTGGTTGGTTGCTTAAAAGGCGTATCCGTTGATCGGTCAGCGTTAGGGGAACGCTTCCTTGTCGGAACAGCAGACCACGGTGCCTGCTCTTACCAAACACACCGGCCATCTCGACAGGTCCTTGCCCGCTCACCGTCGCGGGACCTTACGCGGCATGGATGCCGCGTAAGAGCCTACAGGGACGTACTTGCGGCGTGTCCCGCGATGGTGGGCGGGCAAGGGCCCTGCAGCCAAGTGACAGATCAACAATCAAAGCCGGGCGAGTCGAGGGCGCGGCGTCCTCACCGCTCGCGGGACACGCCGTGAATCCGTCCGTGGAGGCTCGGTGGCGGCATCCATGCCGCCACACGGTCCCGCAACCGGCGAGGGCACCGCACCAGACAGTTGGCTGGTTGGTTGCTTAAAAGGCGTATCCGTTGATCGGTCAGCGTTAGGGGAACGCTTCCTTGTCGGAACAGCAGACCACGGTGCCTGCTCTTACCAAACACACCGGCCATCTCGACGGGTCCTTGCCCGCTCACCGTCGCGGGACCTTACGCGGCATGGATGCCGCGTAAGAGCCTACAAGGACGTACTTGCGGCGTGTCCCGTGAGGGTGGGCGGGCAAGTGCCCTGCAACCAAGTCGCAGACCAACCGCCCAAGCCGCTTCACGAATCCCCAATCCCGAATCCCGAATCCCAGCCCCTCAGGCATCCAGCTCGAGAACCATCCGCACCAACTCCGGCGAATCCGGATGCGGCTGCGGCTTGAAGCCCAGCGACTCGGCCAGCTGCAGCATCGGCACATTGCTTTGCAGCACGTCGCCGAACAGGCAATCCAGGTATTTGCGCCGTGCCCACTTGACCAGCTTGCGCATCAGCTGCCGTCCCAGTCCCTGGCCGGCGACGAAGCTGCTGACCAGGATGGTGTACTCGGCCTGGCGGGTGCCCGGCACCAGCGCCGCACGCGCCACCGCGCCCACCAGGGCTTCACCCGGCGGCAGCTGCTCGGCGGCCACCAGCACGATTTCGCTCTTGGGATTGGGATGGGTCAGGCGCTGCACCATCTCCGGGGTGATTTCGGCGGAGGAACGCACGAAACGTGCGCGGATTTCCTCCGGTCCCAACAGGCTGAAAGCGCCCTGCAGCGGCGGGCCGTCCTCTGGACGGATCGGGCGGAGCAGAAGCGTGCGGCCATTGGGCAGACTGAAGTTTTCATGCCAGGGAGGCATGCGATTGCGAATGGCCATGACCGGTGTTCCTTAAAGATCGGAAGATTCTGGCACCCGCCCAGCGCACAACCGTGAATGAATCCGGTGCGCCGCTGGGGGCCGTCAGGGGGTGGCAGTGCTTCCCTCATCACTGTACCGAGCGATACCGTGATCCAGTCGTGAGTATGCGGCCGCGTTTGCCAGCGCGAGGAGGCGTCTGGCGCCGGCGAATCAGGCGTCCTGGCGCAGCCACTCCAGCCGGGTCGAAGCACCGGCCTCGCCGAGATGCTGCTTCAGCACCGGCAGCGCGGGCGCCAGCATCTGGTCGAACTGCCACGGCGCATTGACGATCAACAGCCCGCTGCCGGTCAGGCGCAGCGGCGAGTCGTCCGGGCGCACCTGCAGCTCGGCCACCAGCACCGACTTGGCCGGCAGCGTGGCAGCCTTGCGCATGAAGGGCTGCAGGCTGCGGCGGAGCTTGATCGGGTACCACACCATGCAGATCGCCTGCGGCCAGCGCGCCAGGGTCTCGCGCACGCTGTGGATGACCTGCGGGTACTCGGCGTCCTGCGATTCGTACGGCGGGTCGATCAGCACCAGCCCGCGGCCGATCCTGGTCTCGCCCGCGCGCGGCGGCACGAAGGCACGGATCGCCTCGTAGCCATCGCCGGCATGCACGCGCACGCGGCTGTCCCTGGCGAACAGGCGCTTGAGCGCCTCGGCCTCCTCCGGCTGCAATTCGCAGAACGCCATGCGGTCCTGCTCGCGCAGTGCCTGCGCCGCCAGCAGCGGCGAGCCGGGATAGTGGTTGATCTGGATGCCGGCGGTGGCGCGCGCCGGCTTCTGGCCGGGCGTGGCCGGGCGGGCGATGGTCTGGTTGTCGGCCTGCACCGCGCGCAGATAGCGTTCCACCACCTCGGGCAGGGTCGACTCGGCCATCAGCCGCATCACCCCGGCATCGGCCTCGTTGGTCTTGCGGCTCTCTTCGCCGCCGAGCTGGTAGCGCCCGCGTCCGGCGTGGGTATCGAGCACGAAGAACGGGGTGTCCTTGCGCTTGAGGGTGTCGATCAGCGCCAGCAAGGCGATGTGCTTGAGCACGTCGGCATGGTTGCCGGCATGGAAGGCGTGGCGATAGTTCATCGCGGCAGTGTACGGGCCGCGCCAGCATGCGGCTATGCTGCGCGCCATGTCCGAGTCCCCCGCCCGCGTGCTCGTCGTCGAAGACGAAGCCGCCATTGCCGATACCGTGCTGTACGCACTGCGCAGCGAAGGCTATGCGCCCGAGCACTGCCTGCTGGGCCGCGACGCGTTGGCGCGGCTGCGTGCCGACCCGGCCGATGTGGTGGTGCTGGACGTGGGCCTGCCGGACATCAACGGCTTCGAGGTGTGCCGCACGCTGCGCGGTTTCAGCGATGTGCCGGTGATCTTCCTGACCGCGCGCAATGACGAGATCGACCGCGTGCTCGGCCTGGAACTGGGCGCCGACGACTACATGGCCAAGCCGTTCTCCCCGCGCGAGCTGGTGGCGCGGGTGCGCGCGCGGCTGCGTCGCCGCAACCAGGCCGCCGTGGTGGAGCCGGGCTGGCAGCCGCATGGCGCGTTTGCGATCGATCGGGAGGGCAGCCGCATCCGCTACGGCGATGCGCTGCTGCCGCTGACCCGCTACGAGTACGCGCTGCTGTCGGCGCTGTTGCAGCGCCCCGGCGCGATCCTGAGCCGCGCGCAGCTGATGGACCGCGGCTGGGACGCCAGCGCCGACAGCGCCGACCGCACCGTGGACACTCATATCAAGACGCTGCGCGGCAAGCTGCGCCAGGCGGGCGTGCCGGCCGACCCGATCCGCACCCATCGTGGCCTCGGCTACGCGCTGGAGCTGTAGCCATGGGCAAGTGCAGGCGTGCTGTTATGCAGGCCGGGGCCTGAGATGCGGCTGGGTCTCAAGCTGTTCCTGGGCTTCTTTCTGATCGTCGGGCTGGCCGCGTTCTTCGTGATGCGGGTGTTCGTCAACGAGGTCAAGCCGGGCGTGCGCCAGGCGATGGAATCCACGCTGGTGGACGCGGCCAACGTACTGGCGGAAATGGCCAGCGGCGAGCTGGCTGCCGGCAGCATCGCCAGCGGCAGCTTTGCGCGCAACGTGGCGCAGGCGCAGCGGCGCGACCCGAAGGCCTGGGTGTGGCGGTTCCGCAAGAACGATGTGGCCTACCGCGTCACCGTGACCGACGCGCGCGGGGTGGTGGTATTCGACTCGCTGGGCCGTGACGTGGGCCGCGACAATTCGCGCTGGAACGATGTCTATCGCACCTTGCGCGGCGAGTACGGCGCGCGTTCCAGCCCCGAGGTCGATGGCGACCCGACCGCCACGGTGATGCATGTGGCCGCACCGATCTATGCGCCAGATGACCCGGCCAAGTTGATCGGCGTGCTGACGCTGGCGCAGCCCAATCGCAGCATCGACCCCTTCATCGAGGCCAGCCAGCGCAACATCCTGCAGCGCGGGGCCTGGCTGATCGGCATTTCCGCGCTGATCGGCATCGGGATGACCTGGTGGCTGATGCGCGGGATCGGCCGGCTCAATCGCTACGCACAGGCGGTGAGCGCGGGCCTTCCGGTGCCGCCGCCAAAACCGCGCGGCGATGAAATCGGCGACCTGGGCCAGGCGCTGGAACGCATGCGGCGCAAGCTCGAAGGCAAGGCCTACGTGGAGCAGTACGTGCAGTCGCTGACACACGAGATGAAGAGCCCGCTGGCGGCGATCCGCGGTGCGTCCGAACTGTTGAGCGAGCCACTGCCGGAAGCCGATCGCCAGCACTTCGTCGCCAGCATCCGCGCCCAGGAGCTGCGCCTGACCGAAACCATCGACAAGCTGCTGGCGCTGGCCGAGGTGGAGCAGCACGGCTGGTTGCAGACGCGCGAGCGCGTCGCGGTGGCTGGCCTGCTGCAGGCGGCAATGGACGCCGTGTTGCCGCGCGCGGCAGCGGCCGGCGTGCGGCTGGACAGCGATGCCGGCTCCGACACGGCGCGCGGGCAGTATGTGCTCGGTGATGGGTTCCTGCTGCGCCAGGCGCTGATCAACCTGCTGGAAAACGCCATCGCGTTTTCACCGCAGGGCAGCACCATCCAGTTGCGTGCGCAGGTGCTGAAGGGGCAGGTGCAGCTGGTGGTGCAGGACCGCGGCAGCGGCGTGCCGGACTACGCACTGGAACGGGTGTTCGAGCGGTTCTATTCGCTGGCCCGCCCGCAGACCGGACAACGCAGTTCCGGCCTCGGCCTGCCGTTCGTACGCGAAGTCGCGCGCCTGCACGGCGGCGAGGCGACACTGGACAATCGGGACGGTGGCGGTGCGATCGCGACGCTGCGCCTGCCCATCGGCTAGGCGCGGCTGACAATCCGTAGCGAGCAGTCGTCAGGTGGGTGCGGACGGCGCGGAGCAACCGGAGTGGACCAGTGGTACGCGAAGATTCCGCGCGCCGTCCGCGCCCGCCTGGCGGCTACGCAGTAGGCAGCTCTGGACCGCATTGCATGCCAGATGTGCACAGGCCGGAGCCAAGGGCGCCCGCATCGCGGTGCACTGAAGCGGCATGCGCCAGGGCACATGCCGCCTCCGTGTCGGCCGCGCATCACGGTGCGCAGCCGCTGTGTGCTAGTGCACCACGTCGGCCACCATGACGTCCTTGGCGACCACCGACCAGGACAGCTTGCCAAAGCCCTTGTTGCCCCATTCGGTGCCCCAGCTGTTTTCGACGATCAGCCCGTCGCTGTCGTACCCCAGCGCGACCACCGCGTGCCCGCCCAGGATCGGCGTCTTGATGTCGTAGTCGACCTGGTTCTTCGGCGTGAGGTCTTCAAACCCCTGGCGGACATAGAAGCCGATGACCACCGGCGTGGACGAGGCCAGCGCGAGTTTGATCTGTTCGATCAGGGCCCGCCCGCCATTGCCGTCGCCCGAGTACAGCACGGTGTACTTGCGGTACGGCGTGGGGTTCTTGGCAGCGTTGGCGCGGTCGGCTGCGGTGGGCGGATTCTTCCAGTTGTAGTTGCCCCACGAGTAATGCTGCTCGGTATCGATGCCCTGGGCCAGCGCGACGTCCAGCGGCGCTTCCAGCGTGGAACCCTCATCGACGCCGTTGTTGACCTGGCTGTAGAGATACATCGGGGCGAAGCGGGTTTGCGCCTGCTTGCTGGCGTTGGCGTACCAACCGGTCAGGGTGTGGGCGGTTGCCCATGACGCACATGATCCCACCTGGCCCTGGTCGCCTGGCGCGATGGCCCAGGCAGTCAGGTCCACCGTGGCGGGCAGGGGCCTGGCGGCGCTGGCAATGCCGAACAAGGGCGTGACCGGCTGCATCAATGACGAGGGTTTCAGACCCATCCCGTGCATTGCCGCCTGTGCGGCGGCGGAGGACAGGCTCAGGGCAGCGAGCAGGCAGAGGCTGAGTGAACGTTGCTTGTTCATGGAAGGCAAACTCCAGGCGAAAGAGGAATGCAGTGGTGCGCACTTCTGCAACCACGGCCGGCCGGCGGGCATACGCGTGCGACACCGCCGATGCGGCGCGCAAGTTGAAGGAGGACGCGGCGAAACGACGGCACTGGAACGCCGTGATCAATACAGACTCGAAAAAAAGCGATGGCCCCGTGATGCGCAACTGCACGCGCATCGTTGCGCCTGGCGGCCAGGCGCGCGCCGGTGATGCGAAACCTTGGCGATGCAACGGAAGCACGTCCTGGGCCTTGGTTGCAGTTTTGCAGGGCGAACACTGCATTTCCTAACTGGGTCACAGTGCCCGTCGCCGATCCTGCCGATCGCCCACTTCACATTCGCTTCAAATTCGCCTCAAACCCCCGACACCGGCGCATCGCACCCTGGCCACCTCCCCGAATGAGGATGGTCGATGAAATCCCTGAAACTGTTGTTGCGCTTCGCCACCATTGGCGGATTGATCCTGTTGCTGCTGATTCCGTTGCTGTTGATCCGCGGCACCGTGCAGGACCGTGCGCGTTACCGCGACGAGGCGGTGGAGCGGGTGGCGCAGAGCAAGGCCGGCGAGCAGCAGTTCATCGCGCCGGTGCGGGTGCTGCCGTTTACCGAGGATGTGCAGGTCACCGAGCCCGACGAGCAGGGCAATCCGCGCAAGGTCTGGCGCAAGCGCGACGGCCAGTTGCTGCAGACCCCGCGCACGCTCAGCCTGAGCGGCGAGTTGACCCCGTCCGAGCGCAAGATCGGCCTGTTCCGCGTGCAGGTGTATGCGTGGAAGGCCAGGCTCAAGGCCGAGTTTGACCCGTTCGCCTATCCGGCCGTGGACGGCCGTCGCTATGGCCAGCCGCATCTGGCGGTGGGTATTTCCGATGTGCGTGGCCTGGTCGGCACGCCGAGCCTGCGCGTGGACGGGCGCACACTGCCGCTGGAGAGCGGGGCAGGCGGCCTGGCGGCGCGCTCGGCCGGTATCCACGCCGATCTGCAGCCGCTGGGCGATGCGCTGGCCGGCACACTGGGCGAGGGCAATCTGGTGGAGATGTCCTTCGTGCTGGACGGCACCCGCAGCCTGGCGATCGCGCCGATTGCCGACAACAACGACATCGCGCTGCGCTCGGCCTGGCCGCATCCGCTGTTCGGCGGGCGCTTCCTGCCCAATGCGCCGACCATCGGCGCGCGTGGTTTCGATGCGAGCTGGTCGTTGTCCTCGCTGGCCACCGGTGCGCAGACCCAGCTGCAGTCCAGCCAGTCGTCGCTGGATACGCTGCAAGTGCAGCTGGTCGACCCGGTGGACGTGTACACCCAGGCCGACCGGGCCAGCAAGTACGGCATCCTGTTCGTGGTGCTGACCTTCGTGGCGTTCGTGCTGTTCGAGCTGATCAAGCGTCTGCCGATCCATCCCCTGCAGTATCTGCTGGTGGGGCTGGCGCTGGCGATCTTCTTCCTGCTGCTGCTGAGCCTTTCCGAGCACATCGCGTTCTGGCAGGCGTACCTGGTGTCGGCCGCGGCATGTATCGGCCTGCAGTTCTTCTACCTGTCCGGGGTGTTGCGCAGCTGGGCGCGCGCAGCCGGGTTCTCGGTGATGCTCACTGCGTTGTACGGGGTGCTCTACAGCCTGTTGATCTCCGAAGACAACGCGCTGCTGATGGGATCGCTGCTGCTGTTCGGCATCCTGGCCAGCATCATGTGGGTGACGCGCAAGCTCGATTGGTACGAGCTTGGCAACAGCCTGCGCTGAGGCCGGCATGTTCGCTCATGCACGGCTGCACCGGCGGGCGCAGCGCTTGCTGCCCGCCGGGATCGACACGGTGGCGCTGCTTCCCGCAGCGCTGCCGCAGGCCTGGGAAGCTTCGCCGTTGTCGGCCTTGCCCTTGCACCGCGACGGACGTCGCGGGGTGATCGGCCTGCGCCTGCATCCAGGCACCGCGCAGGCACTGCGCCTGGATGGCAGCCGATTCCTGCAGGCGGCACAGCGGCAGGACGTGCCGGCAGACAGCGCGCTTCAGCGTTGCTACGGGCCATGGCAGCGGTTGAACAACGGCAGCTACTGGGCGCGCAGCACCGATGCACTGCGCGGCGTGCTGCTGGCCAGCGAGGAGGCGGCGGTGTGGTTGTTGTGGCAGCAGTCGGTGGCTCCGGCCGCGGTCAACGGCCGCTGGCTGCGCTGACCCACGGCAGCGCCGCGGCGCCAGGCTGGCTTACCATGGCCGGCATGAGCGGCTCCTCCCTGATCGTCGAAACGGTGCGCGGCACGCAGGTGCTGCCGCATTTGGCTGCGGTGGCGCAACTGCGCATCGCGGTGTTCCGCGCCTGGCCGTACCTGTATGACGGCGATGCCGATTACGAGCGCGGCTACCTGGCCGCGTATGCGGCCTCGCCGGACAGCGTGTTCGTGCTGGCACGCGATGGCGATGCGGTGATCGGCGCCTCCACCGGGCTGCCGCTGCTCGACGACAGCGACGCCTTCCATGCGCCGTTCCGCGCGGCCGGCATCGATCCGGCCAGCGTGTTCTATTTCGGCGAATCGGTGCTGCTGCCGGCGTATCGCGGCCAGGGGATCGGCCACGCCTTCTTCGACCGGCGCGAGGCGCATGCGCGTGCACTGGGGCGCTTCGCGCTCACTGCGTTCTGCTCGGTGGAACGTGCGCAAGACGATCCGCGCAAACCTGCCGACTACCGACCCAACGATGGGTTCTGGCGCAAGCGCGGCTATGCACCGCAAGCGGACATGCGCGTGCAGCTGGCGTGGGCGGAGTTGCAACACGGCGAGATCGACCACAGTCTGCGGGTGTGGACGCGGGCATTGCCGCCGTGACCGATTCGCTTCCTACGTCATCGATCCATCGCAACCAGGCCGCCAGATGAAAATTGCCGTCGCCAAATACCCGATCGGCAAACCCGCCGACTTCGCCGCCTTTGCCGCACGCCAGTCCGCGCTGGTGGGCGAGGCGGCCGCCGCCGGCGCGCGCCTGCTGGTGCTGCCGGAATACCTGTCGCTGGAGCTGGGCGCGACCTTCGGTACGCAGATTTCTGCCGGCTTGCCCGAGTCGCTGGCGGCGATCCAGGCGCTGCGTGCGCCGTGGCTGGAGCTGTTTGCCGGCCTGGCGCGCCGGCATCAGCTGCATCTGGTCGCCGGCAGCTTCCTGCTGGATCTGGGGCAGGGCCGTTACCGCAATCGCAGCGACTGGTTCACGCCCGACGGCCGGCACGGCTGGCAGGACAAGCTGCAGCTGACCGGCTTCGAAAAGGCCACCGGGCTGATCGAGCCGGGCGAAGCGGTGAAGGTGTTCGAGCTGGATGGCGTGCGTGCAGCGATCGCGATCTGCTACGACAGCGAGTTCCCGCTGCCGGTACGCGCGCAGTATGAAGCCGGCGCGCGGCTGCTGATCGTGCCCAGCTGCACCGACACCGCCGCCGGCGCGATGCGGGTGCGCGTCGGCTGCCTGGCGCGCGCGCTGGAAAACCGCGTATTCGTCGCGCAATCGGTCACGGCCGGGCAAGCGCCGTGGAGCCCGGCGCTGGACGTCAATACCGGCGAAGCGGCGGTGTTCGCCCCGATGGATGTCGGCTTCCCGGCCGATGGCGTGCTGGCGCAGACCCAGGGCAGTACCGTGTGGGCGTATGCGGAGCTGGATTTCGCCGCCTTCGAGGCCAGCCGCGCGCAGGCCCAGGTCGCCAACGACCGCGATTGGGTCGGTCAATCGGGCGCTCACCTCGCGCGTGCCACGCTGGCCTCCTTCGACTGACACGCGCGGCCATCCAGCCACTGCGGCGTGCATCGCCGCGCGAGCGCCGCCGTTGCCCGTGACCGGCTCGCGTACGCTTCGAGCGTTCTGCTGTTCCCTGATTCGTCACCCGCACCGCCCACCAGGTTCCCATGGCCAAGAAAACCCTGATTCCACACAGCGTCCGTCTCGAGTTCGCGCCCGGCGCGCTGGTGCACAGCAATCTGTCCGGCGCGGCGTTTACCGACGACTGGCTGTGGGTGGCCGGCGACGAAGCCTGCGCGGTGGATCGCCTGCGCAGGCTCGAGCCGGTGCAGCGCGAGACGCTGCGCTTCGGCCAGGGGCAGAGTTTTGCGCTGGCCGAGCTGCTGGACCTGCCGGGCGAGGCGGCCGAGGAGGCGGACCTGGAAGGCATGGCGCTGTCGGACGGCTACCTGTGGGTGGTCGGCTCGCATGGGCTCAAGCGCAACAACGCCAAGCGCAGTCGCGACGATGCCGACAACGCCAAACGCCTGACCAAGCTCAAGCTCGACGCCAACCGCCGCCTGCTGGCCTGCCTGCCGATCGAGCGCGATGCCGACGGCACCCCGCGCCTGGTGCGCCAAGCCGCCGATGGCCGTCGCGCGCTGCGGCTCAAGGGCGATGCCAGGCACAACCAGCTCACCGAGCTGCTGGCCGACGACCCGCATTTTGGCCCGTTCATGAAGATTCCCGGCAAGGACAACGGCTTCGACATCGAAGGCATCGTGGTGGACGGCGAGCGCCTGCTGCTGGGCCTGCGCGGGCCGGTGCTGCGCGGCTGGTCGGCGCTGCTGGAGATCCGGGTGCAGGCGCATGGCGACCACCTGCGGCTGGCGCCGCTGGACGAGGACGGCACACTGCTGCGCAAGCACTTCCTGCAATTGGGCGGGCTGGGCATCCGCGACCTGCACTATTCCGGCGACGACCTGTACCTGCTGGCCGGCCCGACCATGGTGTTGAATGGCGAAATCCGCCTGTTCAAATGGCCGGACGCACGTACCGTGCTGGCCGCCAACCAGGCACCGGTGCGCTTTCAGCACGAGTTGCTGGAATCGGCGGTGTTGCCGCACGGCACCGACAGCGACCGCGCCGAGGCGATCTGCAATCTTCCCGGGCACCTGGCCGGCGACACCCCCAGCTGGCTGGTGCTGTACGACGCGCCCGGCCCGGCGCGCAGCGGCGGCGATGACGTGGTCTACGGCGACCTGTTGCGCAACCGCTGAGCCGCGCGCGGGCAGGTCCGTGCTGGTCAAGGTAAAATCGGCCGATCCCCGTTTCGCCGAGCGCTCCATGACCTGCCGCACCCGCTTTGCCCCCAGCCCCACCGGTTACCTGCACATCGGCGGCGCCCGCACCGCGCTGTATTGCTGGCTGGAGGCGCGCCGTCGCGGCGGGCAGTTCGTGCTGCGCATCGAAGACACCGACCGTGAGCGCAGCACCCAGGCCGCGATCGACGCCATCCTGGAGGCGATGGACTGGCTGGGCCTGGACTATGACGAAGGCCCGATCTACCAGACCCAGCGCGTGGCCCGCTACCAGGAGGTGGCCGAGCAACTGCTGGCGCAGGGCAAGGCCTATTACGCCTACGAAACCCGCGAAGAACTCGACGCCATGCGCGAGGCCGCCATGGCCCGGCAGGAAAAGCCGCGCTACAACGGCGCCGCCCGCGAGCAGAACCTGCCGTACCGCGACGACCCCAACCGGGTCATCCGCTTCAAGAACCCGGTCGGCGGCACGGTGGTGTTCGACGACCTGATCAAGGGCGTCATCGAGATTGCCAACAGCGAGCTCGACGACATGGTGATCTTCCGCCCGGACGGCTTCCCCACCTACAACTTCGCGGTGGTGGTGGACGATTGGGACATGGGCATCACCGAGGTGATCCGCGGCGATGACCACATCAACAATACCCCGCGCCAGATCAACATCTATGAGGCGCTGGGTGCACCGGTGCCGAAGTTCGCGCACATGCCGATGATCCTGGACGAGCAGGGCGCCAAGCTGTCCAAGCGCACCGGCGCGGCCGACGTGATGCAGTACAAGGACGCCGGCTACCTGCCGCATGCGCTGATCAACTACCTGGCACGTCTGGGTTGGTCGCACGGCGACCAGGAGTTGTTCAGCCGGCAGGAATTGCTCGACCTGTTCGACGTCAAGGACGTCAATTCCAAGGCCGCGCGCCTGGACATGGCCAAGCTGGGCTGGGTCAACCAGCATTACCTCAAGACCGACGACCCGGCCAGCATCGCCCCGCAGCTGGAATACCAGCTCGCCCGGCTCGGCATCGATGTGGCCGCCGGCCCGGCCGCCGCCGACGTGGTGGTGGCACTGCGCGAGCGCGTGCAGACCTTGAAGGACATGGCCGAAAAAGCCGTGGTCTGGTACCAGCCGCTGGAAACCTACGACGAGGCGGCGGTGATGAAGCACCTCAAGCTGGGCGCGGAAGTGCCGCTGGGCAAGGCGCGCGAACTGCTGGCGGCACAGAGCGAATGGAGCGTGGAGACCGTCTCGGCCGCGCTGCACGACGCGGCCGCCGCGCTGGAGCTGGGCATGGGCAAGGTGGCCCAGCCGCTGCGCGTGGCCATCACCGGCACCCAGGTCAGCCCGGACATTTCGCAGACCGTGTACCTGGCCGGACGCGAGGGCGCCTTGAAACGCATCGATGCCGCACTCATCAAGATAGGGGCGGGCTGACCGCCGGAGCCTGTATGACCAAGCATACGCACACCCAGACGCACGATCAGGAACATGCCTGCACAGCCCCGCATCACCATGTCGACGATGCTAATGGCTTCGTGCGCGCGGTGGAGCGTGCCTGCAGCGAGCGCGGCCTGCGGCTGACGCCGATCCGCGCCAATGTGCTGCGGCTGATTGCCGACGCCGGCAAGCCGGTCAAGGCCTACGAGTTGCTGGACTGGGTGCGCGAAGGCAAGGGCGTCGGTGCCGACGCCCCGCCCACGGTGTACCGCGCGCTGGATTTCCTGATGGCCAACGGCTTCGTGCACAAGCTCGAATCGGTCAATGCCTTCGTCGCCTGCCACCACCCCAACAGCGCCCAGCACTCGGTGCCGTTCCTGATCTGCGACCGCTGCCACAGCGCGGTGGAGCTGGAAGACCGCGAAGTGGTGGCGCAACTGGAAGCGCGCGCCAAGGCGCTGGGCTTCCAGCCGCAGGCGCAGACCCTGGAAGTGCACGGCCTGTGCGCCAAGTGCGCGGTGGCCGAGTAAGGATCGCCAGCCAAAACGCAGGGCGGTTCACTTAGGGCGGCGGACAAAACCCGACGTGCGAGTGCCATGCACGCGTATCAGTGAGGTCGCTAGCGACGCATCGCTTAACTCAGGTATCAGACACCACCGCGCATCACGCCGCGGCGTCGGTCTTGCTGCCATAGCCCGCCAGAAACAGGGCGACCGCGCGCTGCGTCGCCCCGCGCAGATACGCGGGCGAGGGGTTCTTGAGTGCGCCGAACAGGCAGGGCATCAGGGTTTCCGCCTCCAGTAGCCCACCGAACTGCCTGGCCGCGATCAGGACGTCGGCGCAGCGGATCACGCCGCGATCCATCTGCGTCTGCAGATAGTCGGCCATGCGCTGCACACCTTCTTCCGGGCCGGAATTGAAGAACAACGCGCCCACGTCCGACCGCCCCGACACGCCGATGATGGTCTGCCAGATGGTGATCGAGCTGGGCGCGCACAGGAAGCTGAGGATGTCCTCGCCGAAGCGCTGCAGGGTCTCGGCGACCGGGCCGTTGCTCTGCGAAAGCGCGTCCAGCAGCGGGTCGATGTAGCGGTCGGACATGTCCTTGGCAAACGCCACAAACAGCTCATCCTTGGACGGGAAATAGCCGTAGAGCGTGCGCTTGGAGCCACCGACGCGGGCGGCGATCTGCGACATCGAGGCGCCTTCGAAGCCCAGTTCGAGGAACACCTCGCTGGCCGCCTGCACGATGGCGTCGCGTTTTCCTTCGGTTCTGACCCGCATCAACTGACTCCCTTGGGCAGTTAAGTATACCGACTGGGCAGGAATGCTTGACGTCTACGGATGCGCTCATTAGGATACCGAACCGTACCGTTTAGATTTAACCATCCTGCGTTCCGTCGGAGACCTCCCGTGCGTCCTCATGCTTCGTTTCGCCTGCCCCTGCTTGCTGCTGCCGTTGCAGCCACCCTCCTGCTCAGTGCCTGCGGCAGCCCTCCGGGTGGACCGCCGCCGGAGGAGGGCATGCCCGAAATGGGCGTGCTGACCGTCAGGCCGCAGCCGGTGACCCTGACCACCGAGCTCCCCGGGCGCACGGTTCCCTACCTGATCGCCGAAGTTCGCCCACAGGTGGGCGGCATCGTGCAGTCGCGCCAGTTCACCGAGGGCGGCGACGTCAAGGCCGGGCAGACGCTGTACCAGATCGATCCGGCGACCTACCGCGCCAGCTATGCCAGCGCCCAGGCCACCCTGGCCAAGGCGCAGGCCAACCTGCGCACCGCCAGGCTCAAGGCCGAGCGCTACACCGAACTGGTGCAGATCAAGGCGATCAGCCAGCAGGACGGCGACGACACCGCCGCCGCGCTGGGCCAGGCCGAGGCCGACGTGGCGGCCGGCAAGGCCAGCGTGGAAACCGCGCGCATCAACCTGGCCTTCGCGCGCCTGGACGCGCCGATCTCCGGCCGCATCGGCCGCTCCAGCGTCACCCCGGGTGCCTTGGTGACCGCCAACCAGGCCACCGCGTTGACCACCATCCAGCAACTGGACCCGATCTACATCGACGTCACCCAGCCCAGCGCGGCCTTGCTACGCCTGAAGCAGGCGATGGCGCGCGGCGAGTTGGAGAAGGCCGGCGACGATGCGGCCAAGGTGTCGCTGCTGCTGGAAGACGGCAGCACCTATCCGCTGCAGGGCCACCTGGCGTTTTCCGATGTCACCGTCGACCAGAACACCGGCTCGATCACCCTGCGCGCGGTGTTCCCGAACCCGAAGGCGGAGTTGTTGCCGGGCATGTATGTGCGCGCGGTGCTGCAGGAGGGCATCAAGGAGCAGGGCGTGCTGGTGCCGCAGCAGGCGGTCTCGCGCAATGGCGCCGGCAAGCCGACCGCGTTCGTGGTCGGTGCCGATCACAAGCTGCAACTGCGCGTACTGGAAACCGACCGCGAAGTCGGCGACCAGTGGCTGGTGCGCAGCGGCCTGAAGGCCGGCGAGCAACTGGTGGTCGAGGGCGTCTCGCGCGCCCGCGACGGCATCGAGGTCAAGACCGTGCCGTGGCAGCCCAAGGGCAAGCCCGCCGCCGGTGCTGGCAATGCTGCCGGCACGCCTTCCGCCCCGACCGCACCGCGTGCGGCCAACTGAGGCGGGATCACACGTCATGGCACGCTTCTTCATCGATCGTCCGATCTTCGCCTGGGTGCTGGCCATCATCGTGATGCTGGCCGGCATCCTGTCCATCGCCACCTTGCCGATTGCGCAATACCCCAGCATCGCGCCGCCCGCCGTCGCCATCACCGCCAACTATCCGGGCGCCTCGGCGCAGACCCTGGAAGACACCGTCACCCAGGTCATCGAGCAGAAGATGAAGGGGCTGGATCACCTCAGCTACATGGCATCCACCAGCGAATCCAGCGGTGCGGTGACCATCACGCTGACCTTCGACAACGGCACCGACCCGGACACCGCGCAGGTGCAGGTGCAGAACAAGTTGTCGCTGGCCACGCCGTTGTTGCCGCAGGAAGTGCAGCAGCAGGGCGTGACGGTGACCAAGTCGGCCACCAACTTCCTCAACGTGCTGGCCTTCACTTCCGAAGACGGCAGCATGAGCGATTCGGACCTGTCCGATTACGTGGCTGCCAACGTGCAGGAAACCATCAGCCGCGTCGAAGGCGTGGGCGACACCACCTTGTTCGGCTCGCAGTACGCGATGCGGGTATGGATGGACCCGAACAAGTTGAACAACTTCAGCTTGACCCCGGTGGATGTGCGCACCGCGATCCAGGCGCAGAACGCGCAGGTGTCGGCCGGCCAGCTGGGCGCGTTGCCGGCGGTGCCCAACCAGCAGCTCAATGCCACCATCACCGCGCAGACCCGGCTGAAGACCGCCGAGGAGTTCGAGAACATCCTGCTGCGCACGCAGTCCGATGGCTCGCAGGTGCGCCTGCGCGATGTGGCGCGCATCGAGCTGGGCAGCGAGAGCTACAACACGGTGGGCCGCTACAACGGCAAGCCGGCCGCCGGTCTGGCGATCAAGCTGGCCACCGGCGCCAATGCGCTGGATACGGTGCGCGCGATCGACAAGAGCCTGGAGGAGCAGGAGAAATTCTTCCCGCCCGGCATGAAGGTGCAAAAGCCGTACGACACCACGCCGTTCGTGCGCATCTCCATCGAGCAGGTGGTGCATACGCTGATCGAAGCGGTGGTGCTGGTGTTTCTGGTGATGTACCTGTTCCTGCAGAATTTTCGCGCGACCCTGATACCGACCATCGCGGTGCCGGTGGTGTTGCTCGGCACCTTCGGCGTGCTGGCGGCGTTCGGTTTCACCATCAACACGCTGACCATGTTCGCGATGGTGCTGGCGATCGGCCTGCTGGTGGACGATGCCATCGTAGTGGTGGAAAACGTCGAACGCGTGATGGGCGAGGAGCAGTTGTCGCCCAGGGACGCCACGCGCAAGTCGATGGACCAGATCTCCGGCGCGCTGGTCGGCGTGGCCCTGGTACTGGCCGCGGTGTTCGTGCCGATGGCGTTCTTCGGCGGTTCCACCGGTGTGATCTACCGGCAGTTCTCGATCACGATTGTTTCTGCCATGACCTTGTCGGTACTGGTGGCGATGATCCTGACCCCGGCCTTGTGCGCCACCTTGCTCAAGCCGGTGGAGAAGGGCCATGGTCTGGCGACCACCGGCTTCTTCGGCTGGTTCAACCGCCTGTTCGATCGCGGCAACACCGGCTACCAGGGCGTGGTGCGGCACATGCTGGGCAAGGGCTGGCGCTACATGCTGGCCTATGCGGTGTTGCTGGCGCTGGTGGTGTTCGGCTTCATGAAGCTGCCGGTGGGCTTCCTGCCGGACGAGGACCAGGGCACGCTGTTCGTGCTGGTGCAGTTGCCGCCCGGTGCCACCGATGCGCGCACCGGCGAGGTGCTCAAGCAGGTGGAGCATCACTTCCTGGTCGATCAGAAGGACTCGGTCGCCGGCATCTTTGCGGTCTCCGGTTTCAGCTTTGCCGGTACCGGCCAGAACGTGGGCTTTGCCTTCGTCAAGTTGCGGCCGTGGGACGAGCGCACCGGCAAGGGCCAGAGCGTCACCGACGTGGCGGGCAAGGCAGGTGCGTTCTTCAGCACCATTCGCGATGCCAAGGTGTTTGCGTTCGCACCGCCGGCGGTGTCCGAGCTGGGCAATGCGACCGGCTTCGACCTGATGCTGCAGGACCGCGCCAACCTTGGCCACGCGGCCCTGATGCAGGCACGCGATCAACTGCTGGCCGAGCTGTCGCAGGACAAGCGGCTGGTGGCGGTGCGCCCGAATGGGCAGGAAGACACGCCCGAGTTCAAGCTGGAGATCGATTCGCACAAGGCGCAGGCCATGGGCGTGTCGATCGCCGATATCAACAACACCTTCTCCAGCGCCTGGGGCAGCACCTACGTCAACGACTTCATCGACAAGGGCCGCGTCAAGAAGGTGATGCTGCAGGCCGATGCGGTGTACCGCATGAATCCGCAGGACATCGACCGCTGGTTCGTGCGCAACAGCGCCGGCACGATGGTGCCGTTCAACGCCTTCGCCACTGCCAGCTGGCAATCGGGCTCGCCGCGGTTGGAGCGTTACAACAGCGTGCCGTCGGTGGAGATCCTGGGCATGGCGATGCCCGGTGCGGCCTCCAGCGGCGAGGCGATGCAGATCGTGGAAGCGGCGGCGGCCAAGTTGCCGCCGGGCATCGGCTACGAGTGGACCGGGTTGTCGCGGCAGGAAAAATCCTCGACCGGCCAGACCGGGCTGTTGTACGGGCTGTCGATCCTGATCGTGTTCCTGTGTCTGGCCGCGTTGTACGAAAGCTGGGCGATTCCGTTCTCGGTGATCCTGGTGGTGCCGCTGGGCGTATTCGGCACGCTGCTGGGCGCAATGCTGACCTGGAAAATGAACGATGTGTACTTCCAGGTAGGCCTGCTCACCACGATTGGCCTGGCATCGAAAAACGCGATCCTGATCGTGGAATTTGCCAAGGAACTGCACGAAAGCGGCAAGAGCCTGGTCGCAGCGGCACTGGAAGCGGCGCGCATGCGCCTGCGGCCGATCCTGATGACATCGCTGGCCTTCATCCTGGGCGTGGTGCCGCTGGTGCTCGGCAGTGGTGCCGGTGCCGGTGCACAGCATGCCTTGGGCACCGCGGTGATCGGCGGCATGTTGTCCGGCACGATCCTGGCGATCTTCTTCGTGCCGCTGTTCTTCGTGCTGATCAGCGGCTTGTTCAAGCGCCGCGCACAGCCCACTTCGCCCGCACCGCAACCGGCAGGACACTGAGATGACACCGATCCGCATGACATTGACCGCGATGGCGGTGGCCGGCGTGCTGTCCGGATGCACGCTGATGCCGCGCTATGCACGGCCCGACGCACCGGTGCCCGAGCGTTTTGCCGGCACCGAGCTCTCGACGGCATCCAATACCACCGCTACCGCCAGCCCCGAGCCGGCGGTCGATATCGCCAGCATCGGCTGGCGGCAGGTGTTCACCGACCCGGCGCTACAGCAGGTGATCGCGCTGGCATTGGAGAACAATCGCGACCTGCGCGTGGCCGCGCTCAACATCGAGGTGGCACGTGCGCAGTACCGGGTGGAGCGCGCTGCGCTGCTGCCCGCCGTGCAGGGCACCGGCACCGCCAATAACGCGCGCACGCCGTCGGAGCTGGCCATTCCAGGCCAGCCGCAGGTGTTCCGGACCTACAGCGCCAACATCGGCGTCAGTGCGTACGAGCTGGATCTGTTCGGGCGCGTGCGCAGCCTCAAGGAACAGGCGCTGCAACAGTTCCTGTCCACCGCCGAGGCACGCCGCAGCGCCCATATCAGCCTGGTGGCCGAAGTGGCCACCGCCTATCTGACGCTGGCGGCCGATCAGCAGTTGCTGCAGCTGGCGCAGTCCACCTTGAGCAGCCAGGGCGACAGTTATCGCCTGCAGCAACGCAGTTTCGAGCTGGGTGTGGCTTCGCAGCTCACCTTGCGCCAGGCGCAGACCACGGTGGAAACCGCACGCGTGGACGTGGAGCGCTACACCGCGCAGGTGGCGCAGGACCGCAACGCCCTGGTGCTGCTGGTCGGCACGCAGCTGCCGGCGGAGCTGTTGCCGCGGGCCTTGCCCGATGGCGCCAGCGTGGACGGCAACGTGCTGGCCAGCGTGCCGGCCGGCTTGCCGTCGCAGTTGCTGCAGCGTCGCCCGGATATCCTCGAGGCCGAGCGCAACCTGCGTGCGGCCAATGCCAACATCGGTGCGGCGCGCGCGGCGTTCTTCCCCAGTATCAGCCTGACCGCATCGACCGGCTCGTCCAGCAGTAGCCTGTCCAACCTGTTCGATTCCGGCACCCGCGCCTGGAGCTTCGTGCCCACGCTGACGCTGCCGATCTTCAACGCCGGGCGTAACCGGGCCAACCTTGCCATGGCCAAGGCCAACCGCGATATCGAGGTGGCGCAATACGAAAAGGCGATTCAGAGCGCGTTCCGCGAGGTTTCCGATGCGCTCGCGCAACGCGAGACCCTGGGCCGGCAATTGCAGGCGCAACAGGCCCTGGTCGATGCCACCGCCGACAGCTACCGGCTGTCGCAGGCGCGCTTCGAACGCGGCGTGGACAGCTACCTGCAGGCGCTGGATGCGCAGCGCTCGCTGTACAGCGCGCAGCAGAGCTTGATCACCACGCAGCTGTCGCGCTTCACCAATCTGGCGACGTTCTACAAGGCGATGGGTGGTGGTTGGCTGCAATCGGCCGAGCCGGCGGTGGCAACGACTGCGACGGGGCAGCCACGTGGATGACGCCGCTGCCGAACCGCCAGCACCCAGGCATGCACCGCACGACAAACGTGGTGCGATTCTGCGCGCGGCAGGCGAGCTGTTTCCACGCCAGGGCTTCGACAGGACCAGCATGGACAGCATCGCCGAGCGCGCGATGGTGTCCAAGGCCACGGTGTATGCGCATTTCGCCTCCAAAGAGGTGCTGTTCCGCACCACCCTGGAGGCGCTGGCGCACCAATCGCCCAATCCCTGGGAGGCGCTGTTGAACATGCGCGGGCCGTTGCCCGTGCGTCTGCTCGCCATCGCCGATGCGGTCGTGCGCATGGCGGCCAGCAATGCACTGGGCGATGCCGCATATGGACTGGTGCGGCCGCCGGCACTGCCCGGCCAGATGCGCGAGGAGATGTGGACGCTGGGCTTCGAACGCTACGACACCACGATGCGTGCGGTGCTGGCGCGCGAAGTGGAGCAGGGCAGCCTGGTCATCGACAATCTGCCGGATGCCTCGGTGCATTTCTTCGGATTGATGACCGGGATGCCGGCCAATGCGGCGCTGCGTGGCGACCCATTGCAGGCACCGGCCGCCACGCCGCACGCGTATGTCGCCAGTGCGGTGGCGCTGTTCCTGCGCGCGTATCGGCCGCAATCGCCAGCGGTGACCACGGCAGGCAAGCGCGGGGTGCCGAGCGGGTTCTAGCGGCGGCAGGCAGCGTGATGGATGGGAGGGCGGTGGTGTCCGCGCTGGGCCTGGGCTGCATGGGCCTGAGCTATGGTTAGGGCCGGCGACCGCGCGCAAGGTGTTCGCTCTGCACTTTCCCGGCACCACCAAGCGGCATCGCCTGGAAGAAAATCTGGGCGGCGCCGCATTGACCTTGAACAGCGAGGATCTTGCGCGGATCCAGCAGGCACTAGATGCGGTGGCGATTGTCGGCGAGCGTTACCGCCCGGAGCGGCAGAAGCTGGTCGGTAAATAACCCCGGCGATCCTGACCGCCAACCGACGTAGTTGTAGGAGCGTGCCCGCGCGCGATGGAGCTTTACCGATAAAGCCCCGTCGCGCGCAGGCACGCTCCTACACGAGCATTCCAACGCACCAGAGCGTGCCGCAACGCGTCGGTCACCAGCCTCAAACCTGCCGCCAACCGACGCTGTTGTAGGAGCGTGCCCGCGCGCGATGGGGCTTTACCGATAAGGCCCCGTCGCGCGCAGGCACGCTCCTACACGAGCATTCCAACGCACCAGAGCGTGCCGCAGTACGTCGGTCACCAGCCTCAAACCTGCCGCCAACCGACGCTGTTGTAGGAGCGTGCCCGCGCGCGATGGAGCTTTACCGAGAAAGCCCCGTCGCGCGCAGGCACGCTCCTACACACGCATGTCAGCGCACCAGAGCTTGCCGCAGTACGTCGGTCACCAGCCTCAAACCTGCCGCCAACCGACGCGGTTGTAGGAGCGTGCCCGCGCGCGACGGTGCCTTACCGATAAAGCCCTGTCGCGCGCAGGCACGCTCCTACACGGACGCGTCAGCGCGCCGGATCGTGCCGCAATGCGTCGATCACGACCTTGAGTGCGCTCGAGGTTTGGCGGCGGCTGGGGTAATAGGCGTAATAGCCGTCGAATGGGGCGCACCAGTCCTCCAGCACGCGGCGTAGCCGGCCGGCGGCGAGGTGCTCCAGCACCATGGTTTCCGGCAAGAACGCGAGTCCGCCGCCGGCCAGTGCGGCACGCAGCACCGCGCTGCTGCCGTTGAAGGTCCATTGCCCGTCCACGCGGACCTTGACCTCGTGCCCGTCCTTTTCGAAGTCCCAGACCAGCAAGCCGCCGTGGGTGGGCAGGCGCAGGCCGATGCAGTTGTGCCTGGCCAGGTCGGCCGGGGCAGCAGGGATGGTGTGGTGCACGAAGTAGCCCGGCACCGCCACCACCGCCATGCGCTGCATCGGGCTGATCGGCACCGCGACCATGTCCTTGGCGACCTGATCGCCCAGCCGGATGCCGATGTCGTAGCGCTGGGCAACGATATCGGCCAGCCCGTAATCGACGGTGATCTCGATCCTGAGGTCAGGATAGTCGGGCAGCACCTGCGACAACGCTGGCCAGATGTAGGCGTCGGCGGCGTGGCCGGTAGTGGTGATACGGATGGTGCCGGCCGGCGTGTCGCGGAATTCGGTGAGCGCGGACAGTTCGTGGTCGATCTCCTGCAGCCGCGGAGCCACGGTGTCGAACAGGCGTGCGCCGGCTTCGGTCATCGACACGCTGCGCGTGGTGCGGGTCAACAGGCGGATGCCCAGACGTGCTTCCAGTGCGCGCACGGTATGGCTCAGCGCCGATTGCGAGACGCCAAGCTGCGCGGCGGCGCGGGTGAAGCTGCCTTCGCGCGCCACGGCGACGAAGGCCTGCAGATCGTTGAGGTTTTCCCGCGCCATTGGTTGCGAATGCCGACTCCACCGCATGCCATTCATGCGGCTGCATCATGCGCGATGGTGCGTGATGGCTCCACACCCGGCGGGTCGTGGCCGCATTGATGCGCTGTGTTTCTAGGTGCATGCGCTGCTGCCTGGGTAATGCCGATGCGCCTGCACGCTACAGTGCAGTCACTTGAATCGAGGAGCACGGCCATGAATCTGTTTGCAACTGCGATGTCGCTGTCGATGATGGCTGCCGTCACGCCCGCAGGTGAAGAGCGACACGCGATCAGGGTGAGCAAGGCCGGCGGCGCCGCATCTGCAGCCGGCCCGGCCGACTATTTCACCGGCACCGTGCGCATCGACGCGCCTTTCCAGGCCGATGCGCCGGCGCGGGTGGGCGGTGCCACCGTCACCTTCGAGCCGGGCGCGCGCACCGCCTGGCACACCCATCCGTTGGGGCAGACGCTGATCGTCACCGCCGGCGCCGGGCGTGTGCAGGAATGGGGCAAGCCGGCGCAGCAGATCCGCCCGGGCGACATCGTGTGGATTCCGCCGGGCGTCAAGCACTGGCACGGCGCCAACGCGACCGTGGCGATGTCGCACATCGCCATCGCCGAAGCGCAGGATGGCTCGCCGGTGACCTGGCTGGAGCAGGTCAGCGAGGCGCAGTACGCGGACGAGTGAACGGTGCTCAACGATGACCTGGTGCGGTCTGCCGCGTCATCGTCGGTGATACATGTCGCTTGGTGCGGGCGCGTGACTGCGCTCCACTGCGCGCGGACAGGCTTACGCCGCTTGTGTCGCAGCCTGTGCCCCGGCACGCAACCGTTGTGCGTCACGTGCGGGCGGCGCGCCGAGAATGCGCGCGTAGTCGCGACTGAATTGCGAGGCGCTCTCGTAGCCGACGCGGAAGCCGGCATCAGCGGCATTCAGCGCTTCGGCCAGCATCAGCCGGCGCGCTTCGTGCACGCGCAGATGCGAGCGATATTCCAGCGGCGTCATCGAGGTGACCGCCTTGAAATGCGCATGAAAGGTGGAGCGGCTCATTGCCGACAGATCGGCAATCTGCTCGATACGGAAGCGCTGTGCGTAATGCTCGCGCAGCCAGACAATGGCTTTGGAAATCTGGTTGAGTCGGCTGTCGGCAATGGCCATCTGGCGCACCACCGCATTGGCCGGATCGGCCATCAGGCGATAGAGCACTTCGCGCAGCACCAGCGGTGCCAGCGCGGCAATCTCCTGGGGTTGATCGAGCAGACGCGCCAGCCGCACTGCAGCGTCCTGCAATGGCGGCGTGCTGTGGTTGAGCAACAACCCGGCCTGCGCCGCATCGCGTTGCGGCTCGACCAGCTCCGGGTGACTGACGGCCAGGTCGCTCAGCACGGCGGTGTCCAGATCCAGGCAGAAACACAGATACGGCTGCGCGGCGCTGGCCTCGATCACCGAACCGACGATCGGCAGATCCACCGAGGCCACCAGATACATCTGCGGGTGATAGAGATACGCCGCCGCGCCCAGCATCGCCTGCTTGCGGCCTTGCGCCACCAGGCACAGCATCGGCGTATAGACCGTGGGCACCGACACCGTCGGCGAGGCGCTGCGCATGATCTGCAGCCCGGCAATCCGGGTGGCGTGCATGCCATCGCCAGGGGCGTGGCGCAGCAGGATCTCGGTCATCTCGGTCAAGGCGGACATGCAGGACTCGGCAGTGGCACCAGGCGGCCTGGCCGCGATGCCGTCGATCGTACAAGACCGGATGTCATAGAGCCGGCAGGTCCGCAGCAGCGGCAGGCCACGGCAGCGCCGGTTGGCGCCGACACGCGCGTTCAGGCGCTTGCACGCCCAGCGCCTCAACACGACAGGCCTGCCATGATCTGATAGGGCGCTCACGCGCGCGCCGTATCATGGGCGTCTGTTTCCGTGATCGCCTCGCCCATGCCCGCAAAACGTTCGACCATCCCCACGCCGACGCGCCCCGCCGACTGGAAGGCGCTCGAGGCCGCCGCCACGGCCGAACTTGCGCGTCGCACAGCGCAAGCGCATCAGCAGATCCTGGGATTGTTGAACACGCATGGGCATCTGCTCAGCGAGGCGCAGCGGCGCGGCTTGCACAAGCGCTTGGTGCGTGCAGGGGGCTAAGAGCGGCGACAAAACTCTATATCGGCAGCGGCAACGTGTTGGTCACGCGTGCCTTGTTGATCGGTGAGTCGAGTGCGCGGTGCCCTCGCCACTTGCGGGACACGCCGTGAATCCGTCCCTGGAGGCTCCTGGGCGGCATCCATGCCGCCCAGGGTCCCGCAAGCGGCGAGGCACCGCACTAGAAAGTTGGTCGGTTATCGCATCAAAGGCCGCTTGTCGTCGGATGTGCATCAAATGTTGCGACGTTGAGCCGGCGCATCAGTATCGGACAACCTGATTTTCGAACAACGCGCGTCGTGCACTGCTTGCACCTGCACACCGACCATCCCGACAGGTCCTTGCCCGCCACCGTCGCGGGACCGTGAGCGGCATGGATGCCGCGCCAGAACCTACACGGGCGTACTTGCGGCGTGTCCTGCGATGGTGGGTGGGCGAGGGGCATGCAGTAAAGCCACAGATCACCCGCTCTACAGCTGATCCATCCGCAAAGCCGTAGATTGGCTCCTCTCCAAGACGTCACGTCGCAGCCACGCATCGCTCCGCGTCCAGCCAGCACTGGCCGACGCAAGCACCAAACTTGCGTTCAACCGACACGCTCCCACGGCGGCACCTCGCCCAGGCGTTCCAGCAGAAACTCCACGAATGCGCGCACGCGCGGTGGCTGCAGCTGGCGGGCCGGCATCACCGCGTTGATCTGCGTGGTCGGTGGCGGGTAGTCGGGGAGGACCTCGACCAACCGGCCGTCGCGCAGTTCCTCGGCAATGTGCCAGTACGAATGCAACGCGATGCCTTGGCCGGCGACGGCCGCGTCGCGGATCAACTCACCGAAATTGCTTTCGAAGCGGCTTTGCATGCGCACGCGTACCAGGCCGCCCTCCGGCGTTTGCAACCGCCACACGTCCTGACGGCCGTCGCGGCCCATCAGCAGCACGCCGGCATGCCCGGCCAGGTCGTCCGGCGTGCGCGGGGTGCCGTGGCGCCGCAGATACTCGGGCGAGGCGGCGAGGGTGCGGCGGTTGTCGGCGATGCGCCGCGCCACCAGCCCGGAGTCGTTCAGCGGGCCGATGCGGATCGCCAGATCGAAGCCTTGCTTGACCAGGTCCACCAGGTCGTCGCTCAGATGCGCGCTGATGTGCACGCGCGGATGCCGGGCCTGGAATTCCGGCAGCAGCGGCGACACGTATTGCCGCCCGAACGAGGCCGACAGGGTCATGCGCAGGATGCCGCCGACCGCGTGTGCGCTCTCGCGCAGGTCGTCGGCCAGCGCGTCCAGATCCTGCACCAGCACGCGGCCGCGCTCGGCCAGACGCTGGCCCTCGGGTGTGGGGTGCAGCCGGCGCGTGGTCCGGTGCAGCAGGCGCACGCCCAGCTCGCGTTCCAGCCGCTTCAGGCGCTGGCTGGCGACCGCCAGCGACAGGTCCAGGCTGCGCGCACCGGCGGTGATCGAGCCGGAATCGAGCACGCGCAGGAACAGCGCGATGTCGCCGAGGCGGTCCATGCGATTCTCAATGATTGGTTGATAGTGAATCAGGATAGCAGGGGTTTTTGCTTAGGACGCCGGAGCGCAGGCTGTGGGTCGTCTTCCCTGGTCCCTGCCCATGTCCGCTTCCGTGCGTTCTTCCCGCTTTCCGCCAGCGCTGCTGGCGCTGACCATCGGTGCCTTCGGCATCGGCACCACCGAGTTCGTGATCATGGGCCTGCTGCAGCAGGTGGCCACCGACCTGGGCGTGTCGCTCAGCGCCGCCGGCCTGCTGATCAGCGGCTATGCGCTGGGCGTGTTCGTCGGGGCGCCGGTGCTGACGCTGGCCAGTGCGCGCTTGCCGCGCAAGGCGGTGCTGGTCGGGTTGATGGCGATCTTCACTTTCGGCAACGTGGCCTGCGCGCTGGCGCCGGACTACGCCAGCCTGATGGTTGCGCGCGTGCTGACCTCGCTGGCGCACGGCACCTTCTTCGGCGTGGGCGCGGTGGTGGCGACCTCGCTGGTCCCGGCCGAGCGCCGCGCTTCGGCAATCTCGCTGATGTTTGCCGGGCTGACCGTGGCCACCCTGCTGGGGGTGCCGGCCGGCGCCTGGCTGGGCCTGCAGCTGGGCTGGCGGGCGACGTTCTGGGCGGTTGCGATCGTCGGCGTGCTGGCCACGGCCGCGGTGGCGCTGTGGGTACCGGCGAACGCAGGCGCGGCCGCAGCGGTGTCATGGCGGCAGGAAGTGGCAGTGCTGGGGCGCGGGCAGGTGGTGCTGGCGCTGGCGATGACGGTGGTGGGCTATGCCGGCGTGTTCGCGGTGTTCACCTATATCCAGCCGTTGCTGGTGGAGGTGACCGGTTTTGCGCAGACCGCGGTGTCGCCGGTGTTGCTGGTCTTCGGCGTCGGCATGATCGTGGGCAATCTGCTCGGCGGGCGTCTGGCCGACCGGCGTCCCACCGCCGCCTTGCTGGGCAGCCTGGCGGCATTGGTGGTGGTGCTCGCTGCGATGGGCCTGGTCCTGCACAACAAGACCGCGATGGTGGTGTTCGTCGGGCTGCTGGGCGTGGCCGCCTTCGCCACCGTGGCGCCGCTGCAACTGCGCGTGCTCGAGCATGCGCGTGGTGCCGGCCAGAACCTGGCCTCCAGTCTCAATATCGCCGCGTTCAATCTGGGCAATGCCGTGGGCGCCTGGCTGGGCGGTGTGGTGATCGCCACCCATGCCGGCCTGGTTGCCACGCCGTGGGTTGCCGCGTTGTTGAGCGCGATGGGCCTGGGGATCGCGTTGTGGAGCGTGCAGCTGCAACGCCGGCGTGCCGCTGCGCCGGGCGTCTGCGTGCAGGCGGGTTGATTCGGTCCTGCGGGCGCAGCGCGCAGTACTTGCGCAACCGGCAGACCTGCGCGATCGGCGCCATCGGCGCAGGTCGCCGGCGAGCGGATCGTCGCGGCTGGCGTCGCGCAGTGGCCGATCTTCCGGCACTGCGCGTGGATTTTCTTTCGATTTCAGGGAGTAGTGCGATGGACACACGTTTTCTCGGCCGGTCCGGTTTCAAGGTGCCGGTGCTCGGTCTGGGTGCCGGCACCTTCGGCGGCAAGGGGCCGCTGTTTTCTGCCTGGGGCGCGACCGATGTGGCGCAGGCGCAGCGCATGATCGATCTGTGCCTGGAGGCGGGCCTGAACCTGTTCGACACCGCCGATGTGTATTCGGACGGTGCCTCCGAAGAGATTCTCGGCCAGGCGCTGCAGGGGCGCCGCGATCAGGTGATCCTGTCGACCAAGACCGGCCTGCGCCTGGGCGATGGGCCCAACGATGCTGGTGCCTCGCGCTTCCGCCTGTTGCGTGCGGTGGATGCCTCGTTGCGGCGCCTGCGCACCGACCATATCGATCTGCTGCAGCTGCATGCCTTCGATGCGATGACCCCGATGGAGGAAACCCTGTCCACGCTGGATGAGCTGGTGCGTGCAGGAAAGGTGCGTTATCTGGGCGCGTCGAACTACGCCGGCTGGCAGTTGATGAAGTCGTTATCTGTGGCGGACGCGCATGGCTGGAGCCGCTTCGTGGCCAACCAGACCTACTACTCGCTGGCCGGGCGCGACTACGAATGGGAGCTGATGCCGCTGGGCATCGACCAGGGCGTGGGCGCAGTGGTGTGGAGTCCGCTGGGGTGGGGCCGCCTGACCGGCAAGCTGCGCCGCGGCCAACCGCTGCCGGACACCAGCCGCCTGCACGCGACGGCCGCCGCGGGCCCGGCGATCAGCGATGAGCGCCTGTTCGACATTGTCGATGTGCTGGACGCCATTGCCGAGGAGACCGGGCGCAGCGTGCCGCAGATCGCCATCAACTGGCTGCTGCAGCGGCCCACCGTCAGCACGGTGCTGATCGGCGCGCGCGACGAAACCCAGCTGCGCCAGAACCTGGGTGCGGTGGGCTGGTCGCTGACGGCCGAGCAGCGCACGCGCCTGGAGGCGGTTAGCGCGGTGGAGCCGCCGTATCCGTACTACCCGTACTGGCGCGGGCATTTTGCAGAGCGCAGCCCGCTGCCGGTGTAGACATGGTGGCCGCCCGCGTGCCACCGGCAAACGCCAGCACCACGCGCGGGCTGGTGGGCACACGCTGCGGCGTGGGCAGCGACAGGTGCACGCCTTCTGCGCGGATCACCAGCGATACGCCACCGACATCTGGTACTGCCGCCCGGCAATCGGCCGGCCCATGAACACGCCGCCGGTGGCCGCACCGGGCACGCGCACATTGCCTTCGGTCAGCCCCAGCGTATCGGTGACGTTGCTGCCGCTGGCGGTCACTTCCCAATGCTCGCCCACATGCAGGTTGGCGCCGATATCCACCATGTCGTAGGACGGCAGGCGCTGGCTGTTGGCCAGGTCGGCGAAGCGATCGCCGATGTAGGAATAGGTGGCGAACAGCTTGAGGTCGCCGAACGGCAGCATCCAGTAGTAGCTGGGCGTCACGCGGAACTGCCGCTTGGGCTGGCGCATCACCTGGTTGCCGGTGAACTCGCGGTAGTTGCGGTATTTCGCATCCAGCCACACCCCGGTGCCGGCCAGCTCGAAGCCGCCGAACGGGCGGATGGCGCCTTCCACCTCCAGACCGCGCGCGCGCGAATCCCCAACGGTGGTGAAGTTCTCGCCATTGGCCAGAAACGCCTGGAATGGCGAGTTCTTGAAGGTGTTGTAGAACGCAGTGAGATACAGGTCGTAGCTGCTGGCGCCGGACTTGAGCCCGAGTTCGTACTGATCCACGTCCTGCACGCGATTCTGGCCATCGCGCAGATTGTCGAAGCCGGGGAACTTCACCCCCGAGTTGACGCGGGCGAACAGGCTGTTGCTGTCGTTGAGCTTGAAGTTCAGGCCCGCCGTCCACGAGAACGCCTCGTCGTCCTGGTCGATGCGGCGCGTGCTGGCCAGCGCCAGCGAGGTGGCGTTGTCGTACAGCGTGGCCGGGTTGCCGTCCAGGTCCACCGTGGTGGTGTCGTGCACGTCACCGGTGACGCTCTGGCGCTCGTAGCGTGCGCCCAGGTCCAGACGCAGCTGGTCGTTGATTTCCCATTCGTCGGCGACGAAGGCGGCGATGTTCTCGCCGTCGTAGTTCGCGCGCAGGTTGAAGAACGCGGTGCTGGTGAAGCCCTGCCGCGTGGCCTGGCGCCCGTCAGCCAGATCCACGTCGATGCGGCGCGCGTTGTTCTGCGCGGTGAGCAGCATGGTGTTGCCCAGGTACCAGGTATCCGCAGAGGAATACCTGGCGTAGTACGTGCCTACGGTGAGCGTATTGCCGGCAAACAGTTCGCGGCTCAGGCGCAGGTCGTTGGTGACCGAGTTCAGGCGCTTGTCCACCGACCACCAGCCGGCTTCGAGCACCTGCTGGTTCGGATCCACCGCGTCGCCGCCGTTGGTGAAGCGGCCGCTGCCAGCGCTGCCATAGCCGGCGATGAAGTCGCCCAGCCGCTGCGGCGCATCCCCGGTGAACAGGGCATAGGTCGGCGCGCTGCCGCTCATCACGTTGAAGCGGTCGGCGATGGTCCAGTCGCCGCGCTCCCAGTTCAATTCGCCGCCGAACACATCGATGTTGACGCCGCGCCCATCGGCCAGATCGCGCTGGATGGTCTGCCCGTTCGGCCCGACCAGCAGATCGACATTGCGGAAATCGCGGCCGAGCAGGGTGCCGGTCTGCGCATTCAAGCCGGGGAAACTGGACAGGTCGTTGCCGTTGTTGCGCGACAGCAGCGGAATGGCAGTGTAGAAGGCGTTGTTGTCGTCGGTATGCCGCGCGTAGAACGACACCTCGCCGCTGTCCCAGCGCTTGCTCAGCGTGGCGCTGAACTGGGCGCCCTTGTCGGCGGCGAACCGCGGGTCGCGCACGCCATCGGTTTCGCGGAAGAACCCTCCCACGCTGTAGTACCAGCCATTGCCCATCGGCCCGCTGTTGAACACATCGATGCGGCGCAGGGCGTTGTTGCCGCCGGTCAGGCGCACGCTGCCTTCCGGTTCGTCCTGGCCCTTTTTCTGGATGAAATTGACCGTCAGCCCCGGCTGCCCGTTGGAGAAGATCGGGCTGGAACCGCCACGCAAAACCTCCATGCGCTCGACCGTGTCGTCGACTCGGAACAGCGTGGAATTTTCCAGAAACGACAGGCTTGGCGGCGGAAACAGCGGCGAGCCATCCAGTTGCATGGTCACGAATGGCGCATCGCCTTCGGACGGCATGCCGCGCACGAAGATGTTGGCACCGGTGCCGCCACCGCTGGGCTCGGCCCATACGCCCGGCACGATCTTCAACAGGTCCGCGGTGCTCTGCGGGACGGCCTGCTGGATCTGCTCCGGGCTGGCGGTGGTGATCGAAAAGCTGGCATCGCGCTTGGCCAGGCCCTTGAAGCGCGCGGTGCCGCTGACGATCACCGAATCCAGCGTGGTGGCGTCCTGTTGTGGCGGTGCCGCAGGGGCGGTTTGCGCGTAGGCGACAGGGCTGAGCAGGGCGATGATGGTCAATGACAGGGCGTGGCGGGACAGGGACGAGGTCATGCGTGCTCTCCTTCAATCGCAGCGATCGACGCAAGCCCCGCAAAACACGGGCGGGCGCCGGAAAGGTGATGTGCCGCACAGGAGCGCGCCGGAACGGCAACGCGCGCATGCAGTGCGTGTTGCCGTTCTAATGGAAGCCGTGGCAAAAGCTGTTGTGCGCCGCATCAGCGGCAGACCGCGATGGCGGGCTGGTCGGCAGCCAGGCAACGCAGGTGCCGGCCCTCCGCAGCGGTGCACGGACCAGGAACGAAGGCGTCCTGCCCGATCGCAACCGGTGCCAAGCGCATCACGTACCGTCTGCACATGCAGCTGTTTTCTGCCGTGCGACCACCAGCCGGCTGCGCAAGCTGACACATGACGAGGCCGCCCGAAGGCGGCCTCGCTTATGACGGCGGGAGAGAGGTACCGTCAGAAGAACATGCGCACGCCGAACGAGGCGCTGCGGCCGGGAAGCATCACATCGTCCTTGAGGAAGGAGGTGTGCACGCGTGCGTCCTGGTTGGTCAGGTTGTTGCCGTCCAGGAACACTTCCCACGCATTGCTGCCGCGGTCCACGTGGTAAGCCAGATGCGCATCGACGAACGTGTAGCCGTCGGTCGGGGTTTCGTTCACTGCCACCTTGTCCTGCTTCATGGTGCGGGTGGCACCGAGCGAGGCGCGCCATGCATCGGCATTCCAGCGCATCTGCGCGCCGACACGGCCCGGGGCGATGCGCGGCAGGTTGCCGCCATCCTTCAGGCGCGCACGCACGGTGTCGCCGAACACGCGCAGGTCCCACGCGCCGGTGTCGTTGTCGGCCAGATGGAAGGTGGCCTCGCCTTCGAAACCGTGAAAAACCGCATCGTTCTGCGTCCACTGGCGGATCGGCAGGAAGTCGTTGTCCTCTTCGTTGAACCACTGGCCGCCGGTATCGACGATGTAGACGAAGTCGTTGTAGCGGTTGTAGTACGCAGCGATCTTGGCATCCACCCAGGTGTTCTGGAAGTTCAGCCCCAGCTCGGCCTGGTTGGCCTTCTCGGTCTTCAGGTCCGCATCGCCGATCTCGTAGGCGAGGGTGGCGATATGCGGGCCGTTGGCGAACAGCTCCTCCTCGGCCGGCGCGCGCTCGGCATGGTCGAGGTTGGCGGTCAGGCGCCACTGTTCGTTGAAGCGGAAACCGCCGCTGGCCGAGAAGCTGGTCGGGGTGAAGTCGCGGTCCACGCCGATGTCGGTGGTGTACTTGACCTTGTCCACGCGCGCGCCGATTTCGGCGGTGACGCGGTCCCAGCTGTTGCGCGCAACGCCGAACACGCCCAGCGAGCGGGTGTCGGTCTTGGGGACGAAGGATTCTTCGCCCACTGCCTGGAAGGTGGTGTCGCTGCCCTGCAGGCCGAATGCGGTCTGCCAGCCGCCGCCGAAGGTGAAGGAGGCCTCCACGCGGCCTTCGTTGGCGCGCTTGGTGAACACGGTGCCGACTTCTTCGCCTTCGAATTCGGTATGCGCGTAATCGGTATGACCGAAGCTGTAGCGCAGCGCGCTGCCTTCGCCCCACGGGTCGGTCAGCCCGCCCTTGAGGTCGTAGCGGTCCTGCTGCAGCTTCAACGACACCCCGCGCTCGCCGATCGACAGATCGCCCGGCTCGCCGGGGTTGCCGTAGTTGTCGCGGAAGCGCGAGGCCGACAGGCCGACGAAGCCCCAGTCGCCGGACAGCGAGGCGCCGACCGATCCGACCTTGGAGTCGATCCAGGAATTGGCCTGGCGTCCTTGCGGGGTGTCGTAATCGTTCTGGTTGCGGTACACGCCGTCGGCATGGATCGACAGCCCGCTGCCGTTGCCGGCATCGACGCGGAACATGTCGGTGTTGCCGTCCTTGTCGCCGCCGTCGAAGCGCACTTCGGCGCGGCCGCTGAAGCCGTCCACCGGGGTTTCGGCAATGCGTCCGTCGACCACGTTGACCACGCCGCCGATCGCGCCGGAGCCGTACAGCAGCGTGGACGGACCCTTGAGCACTTCGATCTGGTTGGCCAGGAACGGCTCGATCGCCGGCGAGTGATCCTGGCTGACCGTGGACACGTCCTGGGTGGACAGGCCGTCGCGCAGCACCGCCACGCGCGGGCCATCCAGGCCACGGATGATCGGCCGGCCGACGCCGGGGCCGAAGTTGGAACTCTGCACGCCGGGCAGGCTGGCCACGGTTTCGCCCAGGCTGGAACTGCGCACTTCGTCCAGGCGTTCGCCGGCCAGCACTTCGACCGGGCGGCTCAGCTCGCCGGCCGCATCGCGCAGCGGGCTGGCGGTGACGACGACCTTGTCCAGGTCCTTGATGTGGCGGCCACTGGAAGTGGTGGCGTCGTGGCGCGTGTCCGAGCTGGGCGGGGTCTGCGGGTCGGCAACCGCCGGTGCGTCCGCGGCCATGGCCAGGGCGGGCGTCAGCAGGCTGGTCAGGGCCAGCGAGAGGGTGGAGCGACGAAGCGAGAAAACGGGGCGAGGGTGCATGGCGGGCCGGACTCTGTGGTTGTTACTTTATATCAACGATAAGGCGCAGCTTGGCCACTGCGCCGACGGCGGGGACCCGCTCAGCTGCGCGATGCAGTGGTGCGGGCCTGGAACAAGGAAGATGTTATATTATTCCACATCGCCGCGAGCCCCTGCTGGAAGTCATGCCTCTACCGTCTCTTCGCCATGTGCTCGACCGCTTTGGTGCGACCGGTTCGCTGCTGTGCGCCGTGCATTGCGCGGTGCTGCCGCTGGTGCTGGCCCTGGCCCCGTCCCTGGGCCTGTCGTTCTGGCTGGGCGACGGGGTCGAACGGGCCATCGTGGTGTTCGTGACGCTGCTGGGCCTGTTCAGCCTGGTGCTGGGCTATCGCCGGCACAAGGCGCTGCATGCGCTGGCGCTGCTGCTGCCTGGCCTGTTGTTGCTGTGGGCCGGCCTGCTGTACGACCCGCTGCATCACGCGGTGCTGCCGCATGCCGTGGTGATGACGCTCGGCGGCGCGCTGGTCGGCATCGCCCACCTGGTTAATCTGCGTCTGAATCACGGGCACGCCCACGTCCACGACGCCAGCTGCGTCCACTAGCCCGGGCTGCGCGGGCAGGGGCCTACGTGGTAGGCTTGCCGGCCTTGCGCGAGGGCGCCGCCGGCGTAAACCTCGCCAGACCCGTGTTCAGCGCGGGGATTTGTATTCAGTATTCACATTCAGGAGTCGACGAACATGGGTAAGGGTGACCGCAAGACCGCCAAGGGCAAGCGCTACAATTCCAGCTACGGCAATTCGCGTTCGCACGCGGTGAGCAAGGTCGTCGTGGGTGCAGCTGCCCCGGTTGCCAAGAAGGGCGTGGTCAAGGCTCCGGCCAAGAAGGCTGTTGCCAAGAAGACCGTTGCCAAGGCCGGCTGATCCCTAGCCCGCTTCGCGACACCAGAACGCGGCGCTTGCGCCGCGTTTTTTTATGTCCCGCATCGACGCCGCTGGTTTAGTGCGGCGCTGCCGCAGCCTGCGGTGGGCGTGTCGGCGTCGGTGCCAGCAGCTGTTCGGCCAGGCCGCGATAGATCGGCGTTCTGCACACCAGCGCGGACATGGCACGCGCAATCAGCACGGTGGCCAGGATCGGCAGCAGCATCTGGCTGGTGTCGGTCAGTTCCAGCGAGATCACCGCCGAGGTCAACGGCGCCTGGGTCACGCCGGTCAGATACGCGCACATGCCCAGCAGCACGAAGGTGCGCGGGTCCACGCCCGGCATCAGCACCGACAGGTTGTGGCCGATGCCGGCACCCACCGCCAGCGCCGGCGAGAACAGGCCGCCCGGAATGCCGGCCAGGTACGAGACCAGGTTGGCCAGCAGCTTCATCAGCCCGAATTCGTGGCCGACCACCGCGTGGCCCTGCACCAGGCTGCGCGCCTGCTCATAGCCGGTGCCGAACGCGCCCTGCCCGAACACCAGCGCCAGCCCGACCAGGGCCACGCCGCACAGCGCGGCCAGCAGCACCGGATGGCGCTGGCGCAGCGTTGCCAGCCAGCGTGGCTTGCCGCCGACGCTGGCCAGCACCAGGCGCGCGAAGATGCCGCCGAGCAGGCCGGCCACGCAGCCGCAGAGCGCGATCGCCAGCCAGGCCTGGCCCAGCGGCAAGGCCACCGCCACCTTGCCGAAGTAGGTGTAGTTGCCCAACAGGCCCAGCGACACCACGCCGCCGACGATCACCGCGGTCAGCAGGGTGCCTGAGAAGCGGTGTTCGAAGCGCCCGCTCAATTCCTCGATCGCAAACACCACCCCGGCCAGCGGCGTGTTGAACGCCGCGGCGATACCGGCAGCGCCGCCGGCCAGCAGGAAATGCGAGAGCTCGCGCGGATCGCGAAACCCGAACCAGCGCCCGAACACATGCATCAGGCTGGCGCCGACATGCACGGTGGGGCCTTCGCGTCCGACCGAGGCGCCACCGAGCAGCGACAAGGTGGTCAGGGCAAGCTTGCCGATCGACACCCGCAGCGACAGATTGCTCTGGCGGAATGCCGCGTCGTCATGTTCCAGCGCCGCGATGACCTGCGGAATGCCGCTGCCACGCGTGGGCCGCATCGCGCCGGAGGTGAGCCAGGCCAGCAGGGCGAAGATGCCCGGCGTCAGCAGCAGCGCCCACCAGATCGAATGCGCGGTGATGCGCTGGAACACCTGGAAGGCGGCGTCGCTGGCCTTGGCGAACACGATCGCCACCAGTGCTACTGCAATGGCGCCACCCCACAGTGCGGCGCGGCGACGCCAGCCTTCGCTGGACAACAACGGCCGCAGCCGAAGCCGGCGCGGCGAGGGATCAGGAGCAGACATGGCGCCATTGTCGCATCCGCGCCGCGCGGCCGCGACGCGTCACTCAGCGGCCGGCGGCCGGCGGCACGCGCAGGGCCGGCAGCAGCGTGCCGGGATTTCCATCATTGGGCGCGGCGGGAATGCCCAGCAGCCGGGTCATCAGCGCATACACATCGACGTTGTCGAAGCCCGGCAAGCTCTTGCCCTGCGCCAGATCCGGGCCCTGCGCCAGGAACACCGCGCGCATCGACGGCAGCGCCGGATCGAAACCGTGCGAGCCGCGCATCTGATCGCGCGGGCGCTTGGCCAGCTTGTCCGGGAACAGTGCATCCCAGCCTTCGTGCATCTGGCACACGATCGGCGGAATGCGCGGATGCGTGCCGTAGTGCCAGCGTGCCGGCAGCTCCGTCTTGCGCCAGCAGTCGTACTGCGCATGCGCACCGAGCAGGCCGGCTTCGGCGCGGGCCTGCTGTCCCGGCAATGGCGCAAAGCCGATCACCTGCCCGTCGGTCACGGCAGTGGCGATGTCCGGGCGCGCCATGTCTTCCACGCTGATCGCATGCCCGGGCGGCACCTCGGCCATGCCGTGGTCGGACACCACGACGATGTTGGTGCGCTCGCGCGTGCCGTCGCGCTGCATGCCGGCCAGCAGCCGGCCGATCGCGCCATCCACCGCACGCACGCTGTCGGCGTATTGGCGCGATTCCGGGCCGTGGTCGTGGCCGGCTTCGTCCACGTGTTCGAAATACAGCGTGACCAGGCGATTGCGGTCCGCGCCGGACGCGGCCAGCCACCCCAGCACCTCGTCCACGCGCGCGTCCAGGCTGGTGCCTTCTTCGTAGTGGCGCCACCGCGAGGGGCGCACACCGCCGATCGCCGCCTCGCTGCCGGGCCACGACCAGGTCGCGGCATGCAGGCCGTGCGTTTCGGCGCCGACCCACAGCGGCTCGCCGCCCCACCAGCGCGCATCGCCGACCGCGTCCTGCTTGCTCAGCCAGAAGCCGCCCAGCGTCGCATCGCGCATGCTGTTGTGCACGATGCCGTGGTGGTCCGGGCGCAGGCCGGTGACCAGCGTGTAGTGATTGGGAAAGGTCAGCGACGGGTACGACGGCGTCATCCAGCGCGCACGCACGCCGTCGTGCGCCAGCTGCGACAGATGCGGTGTGATGCCGCGATCGAGCATGTCCGCGCGCAGGCCGTCGATGGAGATCAGCAGCACGCTGTGCGGCGCATCGTTGCGCGGTGCGTGCGCCGCGGCGACGGGCGCTGGCGCGTGACGCGAAGGGGAGGTACAGGCCGCGAGCAGCGCAAGCGCGGCAAACACAAGACGTCGATCGATCATCGCCCCAGTTTACGGCCTGGCAATGACGTCGCGAAGTCAGCGCGTGCCGGTGGCGGATGCGGCGAACAGGTCGTCGGCCGCCGCGCTCCGGCGCGGTGACCAGCCCTCCAGCTGCAACAGTGCCTGCTTGGTCGGCAGGCCGCCGCCGAAGCCGGTCAGCGCACCATTGGCGCCGATCACGCGATGGCAGGGCAGCACGATCGGGAGTGGATTGCGTCCATTGGCGGCACCGACCGCGCGGCTGGCGGCCGGGCGTCCCACCGCGTGCGCGAGTTGCGCATAGCTCCAGGTCTGCCCGAACGGAATCTGCGCCAGCGTGTGCCAGACCTGCAGCTGGAACGGCGTGCCGGTCGGTGCCAACGGCAGGTCGAAGCTGCGCCGCCCGCCATGCAGGTAATCGAGCAATTGCTCGCGCGCCTCGCGCACCAGCGGCGCATCCGGGGCATGCTGCCAGCGCGCGCGGCCGATCGCGTCGTAGCGGTTCTGCGCGAACAGGATGTGGTGCACGCCGGCAGCATCGGCGGCCACGCTGAGTGCGCCGATCGGCGAGGGAAAGGTGTCGTACTGCAGTGTGCTCATGAACAGGTGTCCTTGCGATCGACAGCGAGATGCCAAAGGTGCAACACGGCGTAGGCGCGCCAGGGTCGCCAGGCCTGCGAGCGCGCTTCGGTGGCACGCTCGCTCAGGCGCTCGGGGGTGCCGAGCACCTGCTGCAGGATCAGGTCGCCGGCCGGAAACGCATCCGGATGCGAGAGCGCACGCATGGCGATGTAGTGCGCAGTCCACGGCCCGATGCCGGGCAAGGCCGTGCAGGCGGCGACGAACTCGGGCAGGCGCTGGCCGGCGCCGAAATGCAGCCGCCCTTGCGCACACGCCGAGGCCAGCGCCCGCAACGTGGCGGCGCGAGCACGCGGCAGGCCGAGCTGTTCCAGCGGCGCCTCGGCCAGCTGTGCCGGAGTCGGAAAGATGCGGTCCAGGCCGGGCGGCATCTCCACGTGATGGCCGCCATGCCGATCGACCAGCCGCGCCGCCAGCGTCGCCGCGCCGGCCACGCTGATCTGCTGGCCCAGCACGGCGCGCACGGCCACTTCGAAGCCGTCCCAGCCACCCGGTACGCGCAGGCCGGGGCGGCGCGCGATCGCCTCGGCCAGCAGCGGCTCGGCCGCCAGCGTGGCGTGCACCGCCTGCAGGTCTGCATCCAGATCGAACAGCCGGCGCACCCGCCGCACGATCTGCGGGATCTGGCGTGGGTCGGTCGCGCCGATGCGCAGCAGCAACTCCGCACGCTGCGGCGCCGCGCTGACCTCGATCAGCGTCGCGTTGCCCGGGGTGCCGATCACGCGCCGGTAGCCGCTGGCGTCGACCTGCTCGATACCGGGAATCGCGCGGCGCTGCAGAAACGCCAGCATCGCCTGCAGATCCAGCGGCGGGCGATAGCCCAGGCGCAGGGTCAACGCGCCACCCGGCACCTCGGCACGCTGCTTGCGCAGCGCCGATGGCGGCATCCCGCAGCCTTCCAGGAAGGCTGCATTGAAGCGACGCAGGCTGTTGAACCCGGCCGCCAGTGCGACCTCGGTCACCGGCAATGCGGTCTCGGTCAGCAGCTGCTTGGCCAGCAGCAGCCGGCGCGTGCCGTGCACCTGGATCGGGGTGGCACCGAGCTGCTGCACGAACTGCCGCTGCAGCTGGCGCGCGCTCAGGCCCACCGCATCGGCCAGGGTCTGCACCGGCTGCTCCTGCAGGGCGCCGTCGGCAATCATCGCCAATGCGCGTTGCACACTCTCTTCGCCCAGGTACTGCTGCGCCTGCGGCGACAGCTCGGGGCGGCAGCGCAGGCACGGCCGGTAGCCGGCGGCACTGGCTGCCGCCGCGCTGGGGTAATAGCTGATGTTGCCCGGCTTGGGCGGCGGTGCCGGGCACACCGGGCGGCAGTAGATGCCGGTGCTGCGCACCGCGGTGAAGAACAGCCCGTCGAAGCGCGCATCGCGCGCCAGGCGGGCGCGGTCGCATTGGAGTCGGTCGGGCGTGGCGGTCTGCATGGCGCCAGTCTATGCGCTCACTCCAGCCGCGGCTGGCCGTTTTCGGACAGGGTTGCACCGCGCCTGTGTGTTCATGGCAGGGTCAAACGGTGGGCCCGTTCAGCCATAGACTGAGGGTGATCTCCGTCGCGGTCTGTTGCCTGACATCATGCTGAAACTGCTCTGCCTGTCCCTTTCCTGCCTGCTGGCGCTGGTGGCCTGTGACCGCACCGGTACCTCGGCCGATGCCGCCGCCACGCAACAGGGCGGCGCGGGGCAGGGCGATGGCGACCACATGGTGTCGGTGGACACGCCCGAGCCGGCAGCGCCGCCGCCGCGGCCACGCGCGCAGGCGGGCGAGGCCGGCTGGCCGCAGGCGGAGCTGGACGCGGGCAAGGCCTGGATCAGTTGCGCCACCGATTACAGCAGCGACGCCGGCGACGGCACGCTGCTGCCGGCGCTGGACCGCGCCAGCGTGGAGGCGGCGCTGGCGCCATGTCGCGACACCGGCCTGCTGCGGGTGCGCTATGCCGGCAAGATCAACGCCGGCTTCGCAGCGTTGGTGTGGCGGCTGGCCACGGTGGCCGGGCAATTGCAGTTGCCGCATCGCATCCTGGACCTGGATTCCAGCGGCGGGCAGGTGGAAGCGGCGATCCGCGCCGGCGACGTGATCGGCGAATCCAACTGGACCATCTGGGTGCGCGAAGGCTCGATCTGCCACAGCGCCTGCGTGTTCGTGCTGGCCGCCGGCGACAACCGGCTGGTGGCCGGCAAGGTCGGCATCCACCGCATGATGCGGATCAGTTCCAAGGCCACCTCGCGCGCGGAACTCAACCGCGAATTGCGCGAGGTCTACGGCAACGTCAAGGATTATCTGGAGCGCAACGGCGTGGCGGTGGCGGTGGCCGACCTGATGATGACCGTGCCCAATCGCAGCCTGCGCCTGCTGACGATGGACGAGCTGCGCGAGTACGGGCTGGATGGCACCAACGCGGTGCAGGACGATCTGGAGCGCATCCGCCAGATGCGCAAGTGCGGTGACGCCTTCGTGCGCCGCAAGGACGCGTTCCTGGTTGCCTTCGATCACAAGTGCAAGGGCGAGGGCGCCGATCTGGAGGCGGTCAACGCCTGTGGCCTGGCCTTGAAGCAGCGCTTCGGGTTTCCCGATGCGGCCTGCCCGGAAGAAAGCCCGCTGGCCGAAACCGATGCCGCCGCGCTGCCGGCAACCGCCGCACCGGAGGCCGCGGCGGCGGCCGACACAGCGCCGGCCGCATCGACCGCCGCGCCAACCGAGGTACCGGACGCGGCGGCCGCCGCCGAGCCTGCGCCGGGCCCGGCCCAGGGCGACGGCTGAGCTTCACGCGTACCGCACTGCCGGCTGCCTATGGTCGCGGCATATCACGGAGCCGGGGGCGCCATGCTCGGAAAGACAAAAGGTGTTGCGCTGGCGTATCTGCCATCGGCGTTGCTGGTGCTGGCCGGATTCGGCGTGGCCGAGCTCCTGCAGGTGATTGCTGCGGCCAGCCGGGTGCAGTGGCCGGCCACGCTGGCAGTGTGGCTGAGCCTGGTGGCGCTGATCGCGGCCATCGCCCGCGCGCTGTGGATCAGCTGGCGGCTATGGCGGCCGCGCGGCGTCGCGGCGGTTCCGCCCGGCGGCGAAGTCTGATGTTGCCGGGGCTGGCGCGGATTGCCCGCACCCGGCTCCTGCGATCGTCGCGCACTCACCGCGGCAGGCAGCGCAGGTCTTAAACTGCCGCACCCGCCACGCACCCGTGTTGGCTCCCATTCGTTCGCTCCGTACAAGGTCAATCTGCCCCATGTTCCATCCTCGTCTGCTTGCCGCACTGCTGTTGGCTCCCTCGCTGGTCCTGGCCCAACAGCCGCAGACCGCTGCACGTCCGGCTGCCGCTGCGTCGACGGCGGCGCCCGCGGTCAACCCGGCGCAGCAGGCGCAGCTGGTCAAACAGAACACCGAGATGACCCAGGCGGCATTGCGGGTGGCGCAGATGGTCGATGCCAACCAGGTGGCCTCGCTGTGGGATGGCGCCTCCAGCGTCGCCAAGACCGCGGTCAAGCGCGATGCCTTCGTGAGCCAGATCGGTGCCGAACGTGCGCGCCTGGGGGCGGTGGTCGGACGCGGGCAGGGCTCGGTGACGCGGGTCAAATACGCCGCCGGCGCGCAGGTGCCCGAAGGCCTGTACGTCAACGTCAGCTTCCCGACCCGCTTTGCCAAGGCCCAGCAGCCGGTGCGCGAGCTGGTGTCGTTCCGTCTGGACGAGGACAAGACCTGGCGGCTCGCCGGTTACAGCCTGCGCGCGTCGATCAAGTGATCTTGCAGCGCATCGGGAGACCCGCGTGGAACTGACTATCGAACTACAGATGCTGGGCTGGGCCATGGTGCTAGGCCTGGTGCAACTGCTGGCCGCCTCGGCCAGCATGACCGCCCAGCGCGGGACCAAGTGGAATGCCAGCGCACGCGATGGCGACGCCAAGCCGTTGACCGGCATTGCGGCGCGGCTGGATCGTGCATTCCGCAACTATCTGGAGACCTTCCCGATCTTCGCGGCCGCCGTCCTGGCGGTGAGCGTTGCCGGCCGTACCAGTGCAGACACCGCACTGGGCGTGCAGCTATACCTGTGGGCGCGCGTGGCCTATGTGCCGGCGTATGCGGCGGGGATTCCCTACCTGCGCAGCGCAATCTGGGTGGTGTCGTTCTGGGGCATCGTCAAACTGGTGCGGGCGTTGCTGGGCTGGTGACGCAGGCCAGGTGGTGTGCGCGCAGCCGGTGGCACAGTGACCGAGAAAACGCAGCAATAAGTCGCGCGCCCGCGACTGTTCGGTTGCTGCTTGATCCTGATCAAGTCCGGCCAGCACTACTGCCGTAAACTGAGAGCCGCTACCAAGACGGCTGCGCCCACCGCCAGGCGTGCGTGCTCGATGCTGCATGTGCCACGCATACATGCCGATTGCGCTGCACCGACCGCATCCACCTGACTACGGCACGCAAGGTCTTGTTAGCTTCTCTGGATTTCGGTGGTAAAGGAGCGCGGCATGCAATCGGTGGATATCGCAGTCATTGGTGCCGGGCCGGTTGGCCTGAGTTTTGCGCGCTCCCTGGCCGGCAGTGGCCTGTCGGTGATGCTGGTCGACCAGCAGCCACGCGCCCAGCTGGCCGAGCCGGCCTTCGACGGACGCGAGATCGCGCTGACCCATGCCTCGCGTGCACTGCTGGAGCAACTGGGCATCTGGCAGCAATTTCCCGCCGATGCGATCTCGCCGCTGCGCGACGCCCGCGTCATGGACGGGCATTCGCACTTCGCGCTGACTTTCGCTGCCTCGGCGCGTGGTGCCGGCGATCTGGGCTGGCTGGTGCCCAATCATCTGATCCGTCGCGCGGCCTGGCAGGCGGTGCAGGCGCAAGCTGCGTTGGAGATGCGCTGCGCCTGCACGCTGCAGGCCGTGCAGCAGGAGCGCGACCGCGTGGTGCTGCAGTTGTCCGATGGGGAAACGGTGTCGGCGCGCCTGCTGGTGGCGGCCGACAGCCGATTTTCCAGTACCCGGCGCCTGCTCGGCATCGGCGCGCAGCTGCGTGATTTCGGCAAGACCATGCTGGTGTGCCGGATGCGCCATGCGCTGCCGCACCGGCATGCCGCCTGGGAGTGGTTTGGCTACGGCAAGACGCTGGCGTTGCTGCCGCTGCAGGGCAACCGCGCTGGCGCGGTGCTGACCCTGCCGCCGCGACAGGTGGAGGCCTTGCTGGCGATGGAGGCGGCGGACTTCAGTGCGGCGGTGACCGAAGCGTTCGAGCATCGGCTCGGGCCGATGCAGCAGGACGGCAGCCGGCATGCCTATCCGCTGGTGGCCGCCTATGCACAACGCTTTATCGCCGAGCGTGCCGCGTTGATCGGCGATGCGGCGGTGGGCATGCACCCGGTCACCGCGCATGGCTTCAATTTCGGACTGCAGAGCCAGGCGCGCCTGGCCGAGCGTGTGCGTGCCGCTGCTGCAGCCGGGCGCGACATCGGGGTTGCGGCCCTGCTGCAGGGCTACGAGCGGGCGCACCGGCTGGCGACGCGGCCGCTGTATGAAGCGACCAATGCGCTGGCCGCGCTGTACACCGACGACCGTGCGCCGGCCCGCCTGCTGCGACGTGGTGCCTTGCGTGCGGCGCATGCGGTGGCGCCGTTCAAGCAGGCGATTGCGGCGCATCTGACCCAGCGCAGCGTCTGAGGTATCGACGTGGGAGCGGGGAGGCGCAGTGCGTGCAGTGCTGCGCTGTGGTCCTCATGCGCAGCGGCCTGCAACGGTGTTCGACGCGCGGGCGGGCAATGCGGTCAGCGGCCCGTTCGCGGGTGCTGGTGCGGCAATCGTGCGGGCTCGGTCAGCTCGGCTGTCATCAGTGCTGTCATCAGGCGCGCCGCAGTCAGGACGCGGCCATCAGGACGCAGCCATCAGGCCAGCGCATCGACCCGCGCAAGAATCGCATCGATCGCGGTGCGCGCATCGCCGCTGCGCAAGGCCTGTTCCAGCAGTGGAATCACCCAGGCGCAGCCGGCCTTGGTCACGTCTGCGCGCCAGCCGCCGGGCCAGGCTTCCAGCTCGTGCAAGGCCAGCATGCTGCAACCGCCGCGCTCGGCGTGACCGCCACGGATCGACTGCTCGAACCAGAACGGCGTGGGTGAATCGACGTCGATCGAGAAAATATAGACATCGTGGTCCGGATCGTCCGCCGAGGGCGCATTGTTGCGCCAGCCGACCTGCACCACGCTCATTCTGCCGGCTCCGCATCGGGGTCCAGCGCCAGCACGCGGATCTCCACATCGTCCAGTTGCACGCACTGGCCGGGGCGGATCTTGGCGGTCTTGCGCAGTTCCTGCACGCCATCGACGCTGACCGCGCCACTGGCGACGATCGCCTTGCCCTGCCCACCGCTGTCGGCAATACCCGCCAGCTTGAGCAACTGGTTGAGTTCGATGTACTCGCCGTCCAGGTCGAATTCCAGAAATTGCATGGTGCGCTCGGTGACAGGAAGACGGCGATTATCCGCCTGTCGCAGCCGACAACACCACCGTGCCGAATGCAGCGCCGGCAGGTGGAGTCGTGATGGCAGCGCGACGCAGGCACGCCAGCGGCGTGCACGGTGCCAGCGTCGCGGTGCGGCGTCGGCAAGCTTATTCGCATCGAAAGCGTGCAATCTCATCCAGCATGCTTTCGGCGCGCACGATGCCGGGTCCGGCATGCGCGTTGTCGATGCGCTCCAGCCACGGATGGCGTTTGCGCTGCAGCCGTCGATAGCCGAGCCAGGTGCCGATGCCGCCGAGCACGCCCACCAGCAGATTGAGCAGCAGCCAGTCGTGCGGCAGGGGCAGGCCGGTCAGCCCGCGCCAGCCGGCGTCCGCCACGGCCACCCACAGCACCCAGAACGCCACGCCCAGCCACGGGGCCACCCGCGTGCGCCAGCGCCGCAACTGCGCGAGCGCGCGCTGCGTCGGCAGCAGCGGTCCGGCAAAGTCCAGTTGCGCCAGCAGCTGCAGCTGCCGTAGTGCGGAGATCGCCAGCGCAATGCTCCACAGCTGCAGCAGCACGCCGCCGATGATCGCCGCAACCTGATCGGTATGGGCAAGCCAGCTGCGCGCGATCACGATGTGCAGCGCCACGGCGCACAGCAATTGCGCGGACTGGCTCAGCCACAGCGGGCGCAGGCTGGTGCGCGCCGCATGGCCACGCACCTGGCCGAGGATGTGGCCGATCTGCGTGCCGTGCTGGTCCAGGCGGTGTTCCATCGCGTGCCAGGCGCGTTGCATGTCGTCGAGTTCCATCGAATGTTCCTTGGGCGAAGTGGGTGGTCAGAGTTCGGCGCGGATGCGCGCCTTGAGGCGGCTGAGTTTCGTGGCGACATTGGTCTCGCTGATGCCGAGCACCTCGCCGATCTCGCGGTAGCTGTGCGCGTCCAGGTACAGCAGCATCAAGGCGCGTTCCAGCGGTGGCAGGTGGGCGATGAAGCCGTGGAGCGCGGCGACCTGCTGCGCGTGTGCCGGGTCGCGCGCCAGCGGACCGGCGATGCTGTCGGCCACCGCCTCCAGCGGGAGCGGGTCCTGCGGTGCGCGGCTGCGGCCGCGCAGATCGCTGATCGCCACGTTCAAGGCGATGCGGTACATCCAGGTGGAAAAGCGCCGGCCGGCATCGTAGCCGGGGAACGCGCGCCATAACTGCACGGTGATGTCTTGCGCCAGCTCGGCGCGGTCGTCCGGGTTCCAGCAATAGCTGGCCGCGACCTTCAGGACGATGCCGCGGTGCTGCTGCAGCAAGGCGCTGAAGCGAGTGTGCAGGTCTGTTTCCAGGGACATGGCTCCGGCTGGGTGGGTGGATGACAAGGGTCGAGGAGATGATTCGCCGCAGCGGGCGAATCCTCACAAGCTGAACGGACTGTCACGGAAATTTCGACAGCGGGGGGCCTGAGGGCGCACACTATGCTGCTTTGCGCCTGCCGGCTCCGTGCGGCGCCTCCGGAGTTACCCAATGACCCAAGAATCTCCCGCGCCGCTGCTGTTTGCAGACCTCGGCCTCTCAGACGCTGTGATGAAGGCGGTTGCCGCCGTCGGCTACGAGTCGCCGTCGCCGATCCAGGCCGCCACCATTCCCGCGCTGCTGGCCGGCCGCGACGTGCTCGGCCAGGCGCAGACCGGCACCGGCAAGACCGCCGCGTTCGCGCTGCCGGTGCTGTCCAACGCCGACCTCAACCAGCTCAAGCCGCAGGCGCTGGTGCTGGCCCCGACCCGCGAGCTGGCCATCCAGGTCGCCGAGGCGTTCCAGAAATATGCCGAAGCCATTCCCGGCTTCCGCGTGCTGCCGGTCTACGGCGGCCAGCCCTATGCGCAGCAGCTGAGCGCGCTCAAGCGCGGCGTGCATGTGGTGGTCGGCACTCCCGGCCGGGTGATCGATCACCTGGATCGCGGCACGCTGGACCTGTCCCAGCTCAAGACGCTGGTGCTGGACGAAGCCGACGAAATGCTGCGCATGGGCTTCATCGACGACGTCGAAGCGGTGCTGAAGAAGTTGCCGGAGAAACGCCAGGTGGCGCTGTTCTCGGCAACCATGCCGCCGGCGATCCGCCGCATCGCGCAGACCTATCTGAAGGACCCGGCCGAAGTCACCATCGCGGCCAAGACCACCACCTCGGCCAATATCCGCCAGCGCTACTGGTGGGTGAGCGGCCTGCACAAGCTGGACGCGCTGACCCGCATCCTGGAGGTCGAGCCGTTCGACGGCATGATCATCTTCGCCCGCACCAAGGCCGCCACAGAAGAGCTGGCGCAGAAGCTGCAGGCACGCGGCATGGCCGCGGCGGCCATCAACGGCGACATGCAGCAGGCCGCCCGCGAGAAGACCATCGCCCAGCTCAAGGACGGCAAGCTCGACATCCTGGTCGCCACCGACGTGGCCGCGCGCGGCCTGGACGTGGAGCGCGTCAGCCATGTGCTGAACTACGACATCCCGTACGACACCGAAAGCTACGTGCACCGCATCGGCCGTACCGGCCGTGCCGGCCGCAACGGCGACGCGATCCTGTTCGTCACCCCGCGCGAGAAGGGCATGCTGCGTTCGATCGAGCGCGCCACCCGCCAGCCGATCGAAGAGATGCAGCTGCCGAGCGTGGATGCGGTCAACGACACCCGCGTGGCACGGTTCATGACCCGCATCACCGAGACCCTGGCCGGCGGCCAGATCGAGATGTATCGCGATCTGCTGCAGCGCTACGAGAGCGAGAACAACGTGCCGGCGATCGATATCGCCGCGGCGATGGCCAAGTTGCTGCAGGGCGATGCGCCGTTCCTGCTGACCCCGCCGGTGCGTGGCGCACGCGAGGAGTTCGCCCCGCGCGAGCGCAACGATCGCGGTGATCGCGGCGAGCGTCCGCGCTTCGAGCCGAAGTTCGAGCGTGGCCCGCGTGCCGATGGTGAGCGCGCGGCACGCCCGCCGCGTGCGGAACGTCCGGCCTTCGCCGATGATGGCGCCGGTGCCGAGCGTCCGCGCCGCGACCCGGTTGCGCCGCGTGGCGAGCCGGAATTCGGCATGGAGAGCTACCGCATCGAAGTGGGCCACACCCACGGCGTGAAGCCGGCCAATATCGTCGGCGCGATCGCCAACGAAGCCGGCCTGGAAAGCCGCTACATCGGCCGTATCGACATCCAGGACGACTATTCGATCCTGGACCTGCCGGCCGACATGCCGCGCGAGCTGCTGACGCACCTGAAGAAGGTCTGGGTGTCCGGCCAGCAGCTCAACATGCGCAAGCTGGAAGACGGCGAGGCGGCTGCAGCGCCGTCCAGGCCGCGCTTCCCGCGCGGCGGCAAGCCGTCCGGCCGCCCGAACGGTCCGAACCGTCCGATGGACCGTGCCGGTGCGCCGCATCGCAAGGGTCCGCCCAAGCCCCGCGGCGAGTAAGCGCCGCTGAGGACCCGGCAGCGTGCGGCGGTCCTGCCGACGCTGCGGGGCGCCGTGGTCGTTATGTTGGTTGATGCATATCGGACTGCAGGCGTCACGCGCTGACGCCTCGGGGATTGCCGGCAGCGTCCTGCCGGCCAGGCGAAGTGCCTGCGTCGACCGTGGTCAAGCAGGCGCTGCCATACAGACTGCGCCATTGCGGCCGCTACTGCCTTCAGGCGCCCACTGGGCGCCTGAATCGCATGGGGCGGCGGCAGGGTTCGAGGGTGACAATGGCGCAGATGGCGGGCGGTACCGGCGGTAGGCAGACCATGCATCTGATGCGCGGCTGGCTGACGCTTCCCTTGGCCTTGTTGATCGGCATGGCCATCAGCATGGCGGTGCTCTCTGCGCTGATGATCGAGATCCAGTCCGGAGCGACGGCCTGGATCGTCGGCCAGAGCCACTGGTCCAATGCCCAGCAGGAGTCGGTGTACTGGCTGGAGCGCTACCTGGGGAGCGGCGATCCGGCCGACCTGCAGGCCGCCTGCCGCGCGCTGGAAGTGCCGCTCGGCGACCGCGCGGCCCGCGAGGCGGTCGAGCAACCGGTGATCGACTGGAGCGCGGTCCATGCCGGGCTGGCGGCCGGCCGCAATGCCCCTGAGGACATGCCGCAAATGGTGCGGCTGTATCGCTACGGCCATGTCTTTCCGTATCTGGGCGACGCCGTCGCGATGTGGAAACACACCGATGCCGACCTGTTGCAGCTGAGCGCGCTGGCCGACCGGGCCGCCTCGGTGCAGGCCGCCAGCCGCCCGGATCCGCGCGCGCTGCAGGCCCTGCGCGACGAGCTGCATCTGCTCGATGGCCGCATGCGCAGCGATACGGCGCAGTTCCAGGCGCTGCTGGTCCGCTGCGCGCGGCTGCTGCACGACATGATGGTGATCTGCAGCCTGGCGACCTTGCTGCTGGTGCTGACCACCTGCGTGCTGGCGATGCGCCGCATCGGCGATTACCTGCTCTCGCACGAAGGCCGCTTTCGCACCGCGTTCCAACAGGCGGCGCTGGGCATGGTCAAGTTCGACCTGCGCGGCCGCGTGCTCGATGCCAATGCCTCGATGGCCAACATCCTGCGCTACCGGCCCGAAGAGCTGCAGGCCTGCACGCTGGCCGAGGTGATGCATCCGGACGACATCGCGCTGGACAGCCGCGGCATGGTCGACTGGCCGACCCTGCTGCAGTCCGGCGAGCGACGCTTCCTGCGCGCCGATGGCGGGGTGATGTGGGGGCGCTGGAGTGCCTCGCTGGTGGAACCCGGCCCGGAAGAGCCGACCCTGGTGCTGGCGGTGATCGAGGATGTCTCGCACGCACACGAGCTGGCCGACGAAGTCGCCTTCCATGCGCGCCACGATGCCCTGACCGGCCTGATCAACCGCCGCGAGATCGAACGCCGGCTGCTGCGCCTGATCGAGCCGCTGCAATCGCCGCAGCTCCGCCATGCGCTGTGCTTCGTCGACCTGGATCACTTCAAGCTGGTCAACGACACCTTCGGGCATGCGGTGGGCGACAAGTTCCTGTGCCACTTCGCCGATGTGATCACCATGCAGCTGCGCCCCGGCGACTGGCTGGGGCGGCTGGGTGGCGACGAGTTCGCGATCCTGCTGGCCAATACCGACCTGGCGCAGGCGCAAACCGTGCTCGAGCGCATGCACGCGGTGCTGGGTCAGCCATGGAGCCACCAGGGCGGGCGGCCGCTGACGCCCGGTTGCAGCTTCGGCGTGGTGGAAATCCGCCAGGGCGCCAGCGACGTCAATGCCTTGATGACCGCCGCCGACCTGGCCTGTTACGCAGCCAAGGAAGAGGGGCGCAACCGGATTCGCTGTTTCGGCGAAAACGATCTGGCGCTGGCGCGGCGCCGCCACGACGGCGGCTGGATCAGCGCGGTGCAGCAGGCCATCGCCGAGGACCGCCTGCTGCTGTATGCGCAGAAGATCCAGGTGTTGCGCGATCCGGGACGCCTGCAGTACGAAGTGCTGGTGCGCATGCGCGCGGGTGACGGGCGGGTGCTGAGTCCGGGCGAATTCCTGCCTGCGGTGGAACGCTACGGCCTGGGGCGCATGGTCGATGTGCATGTGCTGGAAACGCTGTGCGCGCAGCTGGCGGCCAATCCGCTGCACCTGGCTAATCTGGATCTGTGCCACGTCAACCTGTCTGCGCAGTCGATCGCGCAAGCGGATTTTCTCGATTTCGTGTGCGCCCTGTTCGAGCGCTATCCGAGCCTGGTGCCCAAGCTGTGCATGGAGATCACCGAGACCGCCGTCATTGGCGATCTGGAGCACGCGCGGCGCTTCGTGCAGAGCGTGCGTGCGCGCGGCTGCCATGTGGCGCTGGACGATTTCGGCAGCGGCCTGGCCTCGTTCGGCTATCTCAAGCAGTTCACCGTGGATGTCCTCAAGATCGATTGCGGCTTCGTACGCAACTACGCACACGACGCGGTGGACCGTGCGGCGGTGCATTCGATCGCGCAGGTGGGCCTGGCGCTGGGCATCGAAGTGGTGGCCGAGGGCGTGGAGTCGGAGGCGGACATTCCCGGCCTGCACGAGGCCGGAGTGGGCCAGGTGCAGGGTTTCAGCCTGCATCGTCCATGCCCGCTCGACGAGTTGCTGCACGCCGGGCAGCCGCTGCTGGCGTTGTCCTGATCGCACATGGGTGCACGCGTGGCGCTGCAAATCGCCGATAATCGGCCGATGACGACCCGACTCAACAAATACATCGCCGAAACCGGCTTCTGCTCCCGCCGCGAGGCCGATCGCCTGATCGGCGAACGCCGGGTCACCGTCAATGGCGTGGCCGCCGGCACCGGTGCGGTGGTGGGCGAGGACGACACCGTGCTGGTGGACGGCCAGCCACTGCGCACGCGCGCCGCCAGCAAGCCCGGTGGGCGCAAGCATGTCTACATCGCGCTCAACAAGCCGGTGGGCATCACCTGCACCACCGAAAGTTCGGTCAAGGGCAACATCGTCGAATTCGTCGGCCACGAGCAGCGCATCTTTCCGGTCGGCCGGCTCGACAAGGAGTCCGAGGGGCTGATCCTGATGACCAGCAACGGCAACATCGTCAACGAGATCCTGCGCGCGGAAAATCGCCACCAGAAGGAATATCTGGTGGCGGTCAACAAGCCGGTCACCGACGAATTCCTGCGTGGCATGGCGCGCGGCGTGCGCATCCACAACGAGACCACGTTGCCGTGCCGCACCGCGCGCATCGCCAAGTTCGGCTTCCGCATCGTGCTGGAGCAGGGCTTGAACCGGCAGATCCGCCTGATGTCCGCCGAATTCGGCTACCGCGTGACCCAGCTGCGCCGTGTGCGCATCGACAACATCAAGCTGGCCGCGCTCAAGCCCGGGCAGTGGCGCAATCTCAGTGATGCGGAATTGCGCGGATTGCTGCCGCAACGCACCGATTGGTGATGGGGCCCGGCGCGATCGGCCGCACATAGCGGCACGGTGCGCCGGCTGCGCATGTGCAGCCCGATGGCCGCGCATGACCGGCTCGGTCATACTTGCGCCGCTGACAGCCAGCTGGGGGAGCAGGCAGCGTGATCAAACCGACATTGCCGGACAACGAAGCCGAACGACTGGCCGCGCTGCGTCAGTACGAGGTGCTGGATTCGCCGCCCGAGCGTGCCTTCGACGACCTCACCATGATCGCGTCCACGTTGTGCCAGACGCAGATGGCGGCGGTGGTGCTGGTGGACGAGCAGCGGCAATGGTTCAAGTCCGCACATGGCGCGCCGCGTAGCGAAGCGTCGCGCGATATCTCGTTCTGCGCGCATGCGATCCTGCGCCCGGACGAAGTGATGATGGTCGATGACACCTTGCTCGACCCGCGCTTCCACGACAATCCGATGGTGACCGGCAGCTCTGCGGTGCGCTTCTATGCCGGCGCGCCGTTGGTGACCAGCGGCGGCATGGCGCTGGGCTCGCTGTGCGTGTTCGACCAGACCCCGGCGCATCTGCGCGAAGAGCAGCGGCAGGCGCTGCAGGCATTGTCGCGGCAGGCTGCACATCTGCTGGAACTGCGCCTGGCCGGCAAGCGCCTGCGCCAGCAACTGCATGAGCGCCAATGGTACGAACAGCAGCTGGCAAGTTACTACGCGCAAATGGATGCCTTGAACGCCGATCTGGTCGAGCAGACCCGCACCGATCCGCTGACCGGCCTGCCCAATCGACGTGCGTTTGCGGCGGCCCTGGGCGTGGCCATGGAACAGACGCGTGCGGCGGGCCAGCCGTTATCGGTGGCGTTGCTGGACGTGGACCACTTCAAGACCGTCAACGACGTGCACGGGCACGATCAGGGCGATGTGGTGCTGCGCGAGCTGTCGGCGTTGCTGCGCGCGCATGTGGCCGGTGCCGGCACCATCGCGCGTTACGGCGGCGAGGAATTCGTGCTGCTGCTGCCCGATGTGGATCTGCTGCAGGCACGCGTGCAGTGCGAATACCTGCGCCAGAGCGTGGCAGTGATGACGATCGCGCTGCCGGTGACGGTGAGTATCGGCGTGGCCACGCTGCATCCGCAGGAAAGCGCGGACGCGGTGATCAAGCGCGCCGACCAGGCCCTGTATGCGGCCAAGCGGGGCGGGCGCGACCAGGTGGTGGCGTTGGGGTAGGGGTGTCCGCACGCGAGTGCGTCATCGATAGGGCCTGTCGCGGCCTGGGCCGCTCCTACGACGACGGTTGTTGTTTGTGCGGTGCCGTCAGTCGACGATGTTCTTCGCCTCGGCGGTGCCGAGCAGTTCCGGATGCACGATCGTGCGTCGGCGTTCCAGCACCGGATGCAGGAACACCGCGCCGAGAATGATCGCCACGCCGAGATAGAACTGCACGGTCAACTCGCGTTGCTCGCCGAGCAGGGCGATCGCCAGCACGATGGCGTAGACCGGTTCGAGATTGGTCACCAGCTGCACCGAGTAGGCGCTGAGATGGCGCAGCGCCACCAGCGCCAGCGCAAACGGCAGCAGGGTGCAGGCCAGCGACAGCACCAGCAGCAGGATGCCGTCGTGCAGGCCGGGAACGATCAGCAGATCGCCATGCAGCGACGGCAGCACCAACGGCATGGCCGGTGCCAGCACGGTCAAGGTCAGCGTGCCGGCACCGAGTTCCAGTGCGGTGACGGTGAGCGGGTCGGCATGCGCGACCATGCGCTTGTTGAGCGAGCCGAACAGGCCCACGAACACCGCAGAAATCGCGCCGACCACCACCCCGGCACGCATGCCATCGGGCACCCCGCCGACCACCAGTGCCACCCCGGGCAGTACCGCCAGGCCGAACAGCAATTCGCGCGGGCGGAAGGGGCGCTGCGTCACCCATGGCTCGATCACTGCAGTGAACACCGGCGCCAGCGCGATGCAGGTCGCCGCCACCGAGGCATTGGCCAGCTTGATCGCGCCGTAGAAGGTCAGCCAGTGCAGGGCCACCAACGCGCCGATGCCGCAGTAGCCCAGCACCACGCGCGCGGACAGGCCGCGCAGCCCGCGCCATACCCGCGGCAACAGCGCCAGTGCCACCACCACGATCAACATGCGCCACCACACCAACGGCAACGCCGGCAGCGTGATCAGCTTGCCCAGGATCGCGGTGATGCCCCAGAGCAGGACGCAGAAATGGATTTGCAGTTGCGCCTTGCGCAGGTCGGTCATGGCCATGCGCCATTGTCGCGCAAGACGCGCCGCAACGCCGCTGCCTAGTGCGCCCCCAACGCCTGCAGCAATGCCATTGCCGCCGCCGGATTGCGCTCCTTGGCGGCGCTGATGAAAAACACGAACACCTCGCGCGGTGTGGGGGCGACCTGCGTCGCCGCCGCGACATGCGGCAGGTCCTCCGGATCGTCGCCGCGCCGCCAGGCCTGGATGCGCTCGGCCCAGCGCGCCAGTGCCGGCGCAGGGTAACCGGCATGCAGGCGTGCCTGGCTGCGCATCAGGCGCGCATAGACGAAGTCGGTGGACAGATCGGCAAAGGACGGATGCGCGTCCGAGTCGGTGAACACCGTGGCCACCCCATGCCGGCGCACCAGTGCCAGCAGCGAGGCATCCACCGCGTCGTGGTCGCGGATTTCCAGCACATGGCGCAGCACGCGCTTGCCGGCGCGCTTGGGCAGCAACGACAGGAACGCGTCCAGGTCGTCGGCCTGCAGCCGGTGCCCCTGTTCGAACTGCCACACCAGCGGCCCCAGCGTGTCGCCGAGCTCGACAATGCCGCCGATGAAGTCGTCCACCTGCGCCTGGGTGGCGGCCAGTTTGCGCGACTGGGTGATGCGGCGCGGTGCCTTGGCCGAGAACACGAACCCGGGCGGCACCTGCTCGCGCCACTTCGCGTAGGTGGCCGGTTTCTGTGCCCCGTAGTAGGTGCCGTTGATCTCGATGGCGGTGAGGTGGCGGCTTGCGTATTCCAGCTCGCGGCGTTGTACCAGCCCTTCCGGATAGAACATCCCCGCTCGCCACGGCGCATACACCCAGCCGCCGATACCGACGTGGATGCCATCGAGCGCGGGCGGGGTGGCGGCGAACAGATCGGTCATGAGGGATTCCACGTTGGCGTGAGCGCGTGCCTGGCATGTCCGGTGCACGCACCTGTGGCAGGCCGCCCCGATGATAGCCCCGCCGGCTTCGCCGTGACGCCCCGCGTTTGCCGCAGCGTCCGCGCGCACGCCCAGGCAGGCGCGGCCGTTGCCCGGGACCATCTGCAGGCAAGGGATGGACAGCGATCCAGGCGCAGCCAGCCAAGCGGCGCGGCGATCGGCGGCCTCCTCGGCGGCTTACGCGGACGCGGCCATGCCGCTACCATCGCAGCTCGCCACTTCCGGACCGCAGCGATGACCTGGACCACGCCCGATCTGTGTGACCGCTTTCCCGAGGTGAGCATCGCCGAACCGGTGTTCCGCTCCTACGGCGCACGTGGGGCATTCTCCGGGCCGATCGTCACCGTGCGCTGTTTCGAGGACAACTCGCGCGTGCGCGAACTGGCCGCCACGCCCGGCGACGGACGGGTGCTGGTGGTGGACGGGCAGGGCTCGTTGAAACATGCCCTGCTCGGCGACCAGATCGCCGCACAGGCGGTCGCCAATGGCTGGGCCGGCGTGTTGATCCACGGCTGCGTGCGCGATGTGGAGGTCCTGGCCACGCTGCCGCTGGGCGTGCTGGCGCTGGGCGCCTGCCCGCGCCGCACCGAGCGGCGCGATCTGGGCGATGTGGATGTGCCGGTGAATTTTGCCGGCGTGGCCTTCGTGCCCGGCCATTGGCTGTATGCCGATGGCAACGGCGTGTTGGTGGCACCGCTGCCACTGTCGCTGGACAGTGCGGGCGGATCGATTTAAGCGACATGCGAGGATCTGGGACAGTGACCGTGAACCGATGGCTGAGTGGAGGCGTGCTGATGCTGGCAAGCGTGGTGGCGACGACGCAGGCGGCCGAGCTTCCCGCCGGCATGCAGCAGTTCGACGCGCAGATGGAGCGCGTGCGCGAGCAGTTTGATGTGCCCGGCATTGCGGTGGCCATCGTCAAGAATGGGCAGGTGGTGCTGGAGCGCGGCTACGGCGTGCGCGAGATCGGCAAGCCTGCGCCGGTGCAGGCCGATACGCTCTTCGCAATCGCTTCCAACACCAAGGCCTTCACTGCCGCGTCGCTGTCGATCCTGGCCGACGAGGGCAAGCTCTCGCTCGATGACAAGGTCGTCGATCACCTGCCGTGGTTCCGCATGTCCGACCCGTACGTCAGTGGCGAGATGCGCCTGCGCGATCTGCTCGCGCACCGCAGCGGCTTGAGCCTGGGCGCGGGCGACCTGCTGTTCTGGCCGACCACCAGCTACAGCACCGACGATGTGGTGCAGCGCCTGTCCAAGGTGCCGTTGAAGGGCGGTTTCCGCGATCGCTACGCCTACGACAACATCTTGTACGCGGTGGCGCAGAAGGTGATCGAGCAGGTCTCCGGGCAGAGCTATGCGGCGTTCCTGCAGCAACGCATCTTCGCCCCGGTCGGCATGCGCGGCACGCGCTTCAATGCCGACCATCTGCAGCCGGGCGACAATGCGGCGGTGGGCCATGCCAAGTACGACTTCACCGAGCTGCGCACCGTCGCGCCACTGACCTGGTCCAACAATTCCGGTGCCGGCGGCATCTATGCCAGCGCGCACGACATGGCGCTGTGGATGAAGGTGCAACTGGCCGGCGGCGTGCTGCCGGATGGCAGCCGGCTGTTCAGTGCCAGGCGGCAGCAGGACATGTGGTCGATGATCACGCCGATCGCGATTGCCGAACCGGCCGTGCCGGAGCTGGCGGCAGCACGGCCCAATTTTTCCGGCTACGGCGAAGGCTGGAGCCTGAGCGATTACCGCGGCCATCGGCTGGTCTGGCATACCGGCGGCTGGCCGGGCATGGTGTCGCGGCTGACGCTGGTGCCCGACCAGCAACTGGGCGTGGTGGTGTTGACCAACCAGGAAGTCGGCGCGGCCTTCAATGCAGTGACCCTGCAGGTGCTGGATGCGTTCCTGCAGGTGCCGGCCACCGATTGGACCGCCGCCTATGCCAAGGCCGTGGCCAAGGCCGATGGCGATGCGGACACCAGCTGGAAGATGCATCTGGACGCACGTGCAGCGCGCTCCACGCCGTCGCTGCCGTTGCGCAGCTATGCGGCGACCTATCGCGACCCGTGGTACGGCGATGTGGTGATCCGTCAGGACGGCAAGCGCCTGCGTCTGCAGTTTTCCAAGACCGCGCAATTGATCGGCACGCTGGAGCATTGGCAGCACGACAGCTTCATCGTGCGCTGGGACGACCGCTCCCTGAATGCCGATGCCTTCGTCAATTTCGCGCTGACCCCGGATGGCGCGGTGCGCGAGATGCGGATGGAGGCGGTGTCGCCGCTGACCGATTTCAGCTTCGATTTCCAGGATCTGGTGTTGACGCCGGTGGCGGCAGCGCAGCCGACGCAGAAGTGATGCCTCGCTGATCCTTGCGGCGGCCACCGCCACTGCACCGAGCGTGCGGTGGCCGGCTGCCTGTGCTGCAGCGTCGGCGCCGTGCGCACCGATGGCCTGGCGGTGGGGCGCCATCGGCGCCGCAGCCGCACACCGCGCATGGGCCGATCAGTGCGGACTTGCGCAACCGGGCTCGGCGCATCGGCCACGTGTCGTCCGGGCCAACCGTGACGATGACTCCAGCCTCGCTCCGCCAAGGCCTGCGCGCCAGCTGCACGATGGCTATCGCCCACCGACACGGCTCGTTATGATCCGCGCACTTCTCAGGGATGTCGCCGAACGCATGACCACTCCGCAGATGTCGGTGTACTTCTTCCTGCAGGCCGCCGCGATCCTGCTGGTCTGTCGTCTGGTGGGGCTGCTGGCCAGGCGGATCGGCCAGCCGCAGGTGGTGGGCGAGATGATCGCCGGGGTGATGTTGGGGCCGTCGCTGTTCGGCGTGCTGGCACCTGCGACGCAGGCAGCCCTGTTTCCCAGGCAGACCATGGATGTGCTGTACGTGTTCGCGCAGTTCGGCGTGGGCCTGTACATGTTCCTGGTCGGTACCGACTTCCGCGGGGACCATTTCCGCGCGCGCTATCGCAGTGCGATGAGCGTGTCGATGGCGGGCATCGCGGTGCCGTTCGCGTTGGCCTTTGCCCTGTGCCCGTGGTTGATCAACGTCGGCGGCCTGTTTTCGGAAAAGGCCAAGTTGATGGAGGCCTCGCTGTTTCTGGGGGCGGCCATCGCGATCACCGCGTTCCCGATGCTGGCGCGCATCATCCACGAGCGCGGTCTGACCAATAGCCCGTTGGGCACGCTGGCACTGACTGCAGGTGCGTTCGACGATGCGGCGGCGTGGTGCATTCTTGCCGTGGTCCTGGCCAGCTTCGGCGGCAGTTGGGGCAGTGCCTATCTGGCCATCGGCGGCGGGGTGGCCTATGCATTGTTCATGATCTTTGTCGGCCGGCATCTGCTGCGCCGCCTGGACGCCTACGTGGTACCGAACCAGCCGCTCGGCAACGGTGTGCTCGCGGTGGTATTGATGCTGTTCTGCCTCAGCGCGTGGGCAATGGATGCGATCGGCATCCACGCCGTGTTTGGCGGCTTCCTGCTGGGCGTCTGCCTGCCCAGGGGGGCGTTGACCGAAAAACTGCGCGAGATGCTGCAGCCGTTCGTGGTGGTATTGCTGCTGCCGCTGTTCTTCACCTATTCCGGCCTCAAGACCCAGCTCAGCGTGCTGCTGCAGCCGCAGATCATGCTGGCAGGCGTGGCGATCCTGGCCGCATCGTTCATCGGCAAGGGCGTGGCCTGCTGGGCCGCGGCGCGTGCCACCGGCGAGAACAACCGCGATGCGATGGCGATCGGCTCGCTGATGAATGCACGTGGCCTGATGGAGCTGATCATCATCAACATCGGCCTGCAGGCCGGGGTGATCGAACAAGGCCTGTTCTCGGTGCTGGTGCTGATGGCGATCCTCTCGACCCTGATGGCCACGCCGCTGTTCAACTGGATCATGCGACGCCATCGCAACGTGACCGATGCGGTGCCGAGCCTGCAGCAGCGCTGAGGCGCTGCCATCGATTCCACCGATGCGGGCAGGCGCTGCTGTCGCCTGACGCCTGCGCCGCGATGGTGGTCGCATCCAGGCGCCTCGATGCCTGCTGCGATACACGGCGCCCCGCGCGCTGGTGTGCGCTGGCGTCGCGCGGCTTGCGGGCATCCGTGCAGCATCCCGGCACCGTGCGGCGGCGGAGTCATCATCCCGGCGTGTGTGGCCGGTCCGTTGCAGGTGCGTGCGCGCGCCTGCAGGACGATAGCGGCAGGGTGCAGCTTGCGGCACCGGCGGCGCAGCGATGCAGCCAGTGGCGCGGCGCTGCATACTTGCAGCGCAAACAGGTAGCCAAGACACGATGAGCAAGGCCAAGAAGAAAGCTGCACAGCAGGCGGTGCCCGCGCCTGCGCCGGTGTATCAGCTGCATGTTTCGCTGGTGGAGAGCGCGCCGTTGATCTGGCGCCGCGTGCTGGTGGCGGGGGCGCTGCGCCTGGCCACGCTGCATCGCGTGCTGCAACCGGTGATGGGCTGGCACGGCGCGCATCCGTACGAATTCGACCTGGGCGGCGGCCGCTATGGCGAGTCCGGGCTGGACGTGCCGGACCGCTCGCGGCTCAAGCACGCCGCGCGCGTCACCATCGAAAGCGCGGTGGGCGAGCTGGAGCGCTTCGACTATTTCTATGGTGCCCGCGCCGGCTGGCAGCACCGCGTCCAGGTCGAGGCGATCCTGCCGCCGGACGCGGGCTTGCGTGTGGCCCGTTGCGTGGACGGCGCCAACGCCTGCCCGCCGGAAAACAGCGAAGGGATCGACCACTACCAGGCATTGCTGCAGATCATCGCCGACCCGGATCATGCCCAGCATGTGCAGGAACTGGCCACTTTGGGCGGGCGCCTGGAGCCGGGCCATTTCGATCCGGCCGAGGTCAACCGCCTGCTCGCGCGTGTTCGTGAGTGAGCGCCACTGCGCAGGACGTTGGCCAGCGTGATCCCGACGCGCGCTGGTCAGCACGGTGCGGCCAATGGCTGACATCCCATGACCTGTGATGGTCACCGGGCCATGCCTGGCGCAGGCAGCCGCAAGCGATGCAAGGGAGCCGGTTGTTCGGCGCGTGCAGCCCATGCCTGGCTTGCGTCTGTGGATGCAGGCGCCGGCACCGGCGCCACTGCAGCTTGACGCGCGATCAGCTAGCCTGAGCCCCCGGTTTTTCCCGAAAGTGTCTGCGATGTTCCGCTGGTTCGAATCCCTGATCGATGTCTTCCCGCCCATCGAGCGGGACATGCCGCCACGTAGCGTGTGGCGGTTCTACCTGCATTACCTGCGGCCGTTGTGGCCGATCCTGCTGGCCACGCTGATCGCCGGGTTGCTGCTGGCCCTGGTGGAGGTGGCGATGTTCGACTTCCTCGGGCGCATCGTCGACATGCTGGCCGAGCGACCGGGAGCGGACTTCTTCCGCCGGCATGCCGGCGAGTTGACCTGGATGGCGGCGATCACGCTGGTGGCGCGGCCATTGTTCACCGGCCTGCACAACCTGTTGGTCAACCAGGCGATCGTGCCGGGGCTGAGCAACCGCTCGCGCTGGCTGATGCACAACTACGTGGTGCGGCAGAGCCTGGGCTTCTTCAACAACGATTTCGCCGGCCGGATCGCCAACCGGGTGATGCAGACCGGGACCTCGCTGCGCGAATCGGCGGTGCAGATGGTCGATGCGCTCTGGTACATCGTGGTCTACACCGGCAGCGCGCTGTGGTTGTTTGCGCAGGCCGACCCGTGGCTGATGCTGCCGCTGCTGATCTGGCTGGTGGTGTACGTCGCGTTGATGGCGTTCTTCGTGCCACGCATGAAGGCGCGCGCGTGGATCGCATCGGATGCGCGCTCCAAGGCCACCGGGCGCATCGTCGACGGCTACACCAATATCTCCACGTTGAAGCTGTTTGCTCATGCCGGCCGCGAACAGGCCTATGTGCGCGATGCGATCGACGAGCTGGCGGTGAAACATCGCGGGCAGACCCGCGTGACCACCACCATGGATACCGCCATTGCGGTGGCCAACGGCTTTCTGATCGTCGGTACGTGCGGGCTGGCGTTGTGGCTGTGGAGCCGCGGCCAGATCAGCGTGGGCGCGATCACGCTGGCGACCGGCCTGGTGATCCGCATCCACAACATGTCCGGCTGGATCATGTGGACGGTCAACGGCATCTTCGAAGACATCGGCAGCGTGCAGGACGGCATGCAGACCATCTCGCAGCCCGTGCTGGTGCAGGACGCGCCCGACGCAGTGCCGTTGCAGGTGACCCAGGGCCAGGTGCAGTTCGAGCACATCCATTTCCATTACGGCAAGCGCGGCGGGGTGATCGCCGGGCTGGATCTGCAGGTGCGTGCCGGCGAGAAGATCGGCCTGGTCGGCCCATCGGGTGCGGGCAAGTCGACCCTGGTCAACGTGTTGCTGCGTCTGTACGACCTGGAGCAGGGACGCATCCTCATCGATGGGCAGGACATCGCCCAGGTTACCCAGGAAAGCCTGCGCGGGCAGATCGGCCTGGTGACCCAGGACACCTCGCTCTTGCACCGTTCGATCCGCGACAACCTGCTGTATGGCCGGCCACAGGCCAGCGACGCGCAGATGCTGGAAGCGGTGCGCAAGGCGCGCGCGGAAAGCTTCATCGACACGCTGGTCGATGGCGAAGGCCGGCGCGGATACGATGCGTACGTGGGCGAGCGCGGGGTCAAGCTGTCGGGCGGTCAACGGCAGCGCATCGCCATCGCGCGGGTGCTGCTGAAGGATGCGCCGATCCTGATCCTGGACGAGGCCACCTCGGCGCTGGATTCGGAAGTGGAAGCGGCGATCCAGGACAGCCTGGACGCATTGATGGGCAACAAGACCGTCATCGCGATCGCGCACCGCCTGTCCACCATCGCGCGCATGGACCGGCTGGTGGTGATGGACGCCGGACGCATCGTCGAGACCGGTACGCATGCGCAGCTGATCGCGCAGGGCGGGCTGTACGCACGCCTGTGGGCGCGGCAGACCGGCGGGTTCGTTGCGGCCGATGGGTGATGTGGTTGTCGAGTGGGTGGCGGAAATGTGCAGCCACGGCAGCGACGGCACTGGCAAACCCCTCTCCTGCAGGGCGCCAAGGCACGGCCTGCGCGCCACTGGCGCGCGTGGCCTGGAGCGCCCGCTGCAAGCGCGGGCCGGGGCGCGGAGCGGGCGCTCCAGGC